>JBBIGP010000007.1:14175-66961 GCA_037447475.1 Candidatus Aminicenantota bacterium | reverse complement strand
CATGTGTTCGGAACGTTCACTCTAGGGCTGGCACAATGCTAGGGGGCAGGTCACTGACATATCAATGAAATCGAGCTTCTTAAGTTCGTTAAAATCTGCGTCAAACAGGAGTTATCGTCCGATCAATCGGATCTACGAACCTGGTCGGTTGCTGATTACTTTGCTTAATCTATCCCAGATACCAGATCCTGGCGAATCCGGTCCCGCCAGCCCCGCCACTGTAGCCGTAGCCGCCGCCTCCACCGCCACCGGATCGACCATTGGCCGCACCCCCCGTACCGGCCATAATATTGCTTGACAATACTATTCTGTTGTAATAGTATTGTCATGTGATTGTGTCGTTCAGGGACAGGGATACAGAGAAGATATGGCAAGGCGAAGTTCCCAGGCGGCTCCCGCCCTACATCCTGCGCACGGCCAGGCGCAGGCTGCTCGTCCTCCATGCGGCTATCAGCCTCGAAGACCTCAGGGTCCCGCCAGGGAACCGGCTTCATGCGTTGTCGGGTGACCGCAAAGGCCAGTGGAGCATCTCGATCAACGATCAATGGAGGATCTGTTTCGAATGGCGGAGCGGTAACGCGGCCAACGTCGAAATCACGGACTACCATGATTAGAAGGAGCGAGCGATGAACAGGAACCCGAATATCCACCCCGGAGAGATCCTCTCCGAGGATTTCCTCAAGCCGATGGGCATCTCGGCTTACCGGCTTTCGAAGGGGGCGAACATCGACCAGACGAGGACGAGCGAGATCATCCGGGGCAAGCGCAGTATCACGGCGGACACCGCTCTTCGCTTGGCGCGCTTCTTCGGCAACTCGCCGGAGTTCTGGCTCAATCTCCAGGCCCATTACGACCTGGTGCAGAAGAAGGCGGAGATGGAGAAGGACCTGAAGAAGATCAGGCCGTACTCGCCACAGTCCGCGCAGGCCTGATCGCCCGCCCCCTCCCTCCTCATCATTATTGGACACCAGCACGGCGCCGGAGGAACTTCCGACGGGCTTCTTCAAATGACAAAGGGATTGAAAGGCGCCGGGTGTTTTGCTATAATCCGTCCGTCCTCGGAGGCTCTAAAGAGGGCCTTCGTGGTCATAGGCTGTTGATCACAAATCGCTGAGAGCGATCGTGAGATGGCTAGGTAGCTCAGTCGGTAGAGCGAAGGACTGAAAATCCTTGCGTCGGCGGTTCGATTCCGTCCCTAGCCATTCTTTTTTTCCTACCGCCCGGCCCGAAAGCCGAGGCTGAAAGAGGCCTTAGGGCCGCCGAGCTTGATCTTCACGTCCTCCACCGTCCCCGCCCCGGCGACATAGCCCATGTCCAAGCCCGCGAAGAACGGCCCCCTCGAGACGAGCAGGCCGGCCCCGGCCCGGAAGCCGAGCCGGGAGCCGGAGACGATGATCTCCATCGCCTCTTCCTTGAAGAAGATCCCGGCCGCGCCCGCCTCGATCTTGAACTCGAGGCCCTTCGCGACGGGGCCGACGAAGCCGAGCCCGGCCCACAGGAAGCGCTGACTGGACCTGGCGTCCAGGCCGAGGTCGGGCGTCTTCCCCGTCCTCGCGAACCATCCATAGCCGCCCATGACATAAAGGTTCCCGGCGAACCGCATGGCCGCCGCCGCTTCGGGAAAGAAGACCTTGGAGCCGTATATTTCCCGGTATGCGGCATCGGCCGGCTGGAGGTAGCTGATCCCCAACGAAACCATCAAGCGGTCGGCGGCCTGCGCGGCACCGGCCGACAGCATGATCATCAGGAAGGCGGCGGCTCTCTTCATGGCCCTCTCTTGATGAGCGTCCTGATCTTTCTTGCCGGTTCGGCCGGCCGGGCGGGCGGCCCGCTCTCGCTCGAGGCGGCGATCGTCCTCCCCCGGCAATCCAGGGCGTCCATCCTGTAGAGATAGGCCGTTCCCTCAGCAAGGAAGGCGTCGCTGTGAACCAGGCGGCCGGCCGTGAAGTCGGCCTCCGTGAACTCCGCGATCGCTTGGTAAGGCCCGCTGCCGGCCTTCCTGAACAGCCGGTAGGAGGCGGCCGTGAAAGGCGCCGACTTGACGACCGTGGCCTCGATCCTGGCATAGTCGCGGCGGACGATCCAGGCCCTCTCGGTCAATCTTTGGACAGCGAGCGTCAGCGTGATCTCCGGCAGGAATCCCGTGCCGTTCATGACGAACGGCGCGGCGGGCGCATCGGGATCGTCCGACGCGACCGTGAATTCCGCGTCGAACGGGCCGGCGTCCAGCGGCGCGAAGCGGACCGCGACCGTCCGCGATCCGGCCGCCGGCACGACGAACGGCGTCGCGGGCCCTGCAGTGGTCCATTCTCCTGGCCCGGACGTCCGGGTGACCGCCGTCACGGTCAGGGGCGCCGTCCCGTCGTTGTAAAGCGTCGTCGTCCGGACGGCCGTGCTGCAGATGTTGACGTTGCCGAAGGTGATCCCGGCGATGGGGACCCGCAGCCGGGGGCGGTATTCCGGCGTCGCGACCCCGGCTTCGTTGGAATAGGCCGACTCGCCGGCATTGTTGTAGGCCCGTACCCGGTAAACATAAAATGCGCCGGCCGACAGCCCGGCGTCACGGAAACCGGACACGTCAGGGCCGACGGTGATGATCAGGGCCCACGACCCATCGGCCCCGGTCTTCCGCTCGACCCGGAAGCCGTCCTCATCATACGAGTTGTCCGCCCACGTGAGATCGACGTCGAACGGCGAGACGGCGGCCGCCTGGAGATCCGTCGGCGCCGCCGGTATGGTCAGCACGGGTGTCGTCGCCGAAGCGACATTGGACGGCCCCGAATCCCCCGCGTCGTTGTAGGCGAAGACACGATAGAAATACGTCGTCTCCCCGCGGACCTGTCGGTCCTGGAAAGCGGTGACGTTGGCGATCGTCGTCCCGATCCGTTCCCATGGGGCAACTGGGTCCGTGCGCCGCTCGATCTTGAAACCGGTCTCGCCGTTCGACCGGTCGGTCCAGATCAGGTCGACCCGCCTCGAATTGACAGCCGTCGCGGCAAGGCCCGTTGGGGCGGCGGGAAGGGTCGTCAGGGCGGCCTCATTGGAATACGCGGATTCGCCGATGTCGTTGGCGGCCCGGACACGGTAGAAGTAGGTCGTCGCTTCGGGCAAGCCGTCGTCCCGATATGCCGTCACGCCGGCCCCGACCAGGGCGAGGCGCGACCAGACGGCTCCTTGGCCGCTTTTCCGTTCGACCTCGAAGCCGTCCTCGTTCGCGGACTCGTCGGTCCAAGCCAGGTCGATCGAGCTGACGGCGACCGCCGAGGATTTCAGGCCGGACGGGGCCGCGGGCGGCAGCTTCTCGAAGATCATGGCGACGAAGGCGTCGTCGGCAATTCCGTGTCCCGCCCCCGGCAGGAGGAAGGGCCCGACGGCCGCGGGAAAGTCCGCGGAACGGGTGGATCCCGTGACCCAGACTTTCCCCTGGCCGTCGGCGGCCACGCCGCAGGCGCCGTCGTCGTGGGACCCCCCGAGGTACCCTCCGTAGAAGAGCCCGTCGCCTCCGGGCTTGACCGTGACGACGAAGGCGTCGCTCATTCCCGCGGGAACGAGGAAGGGCCCGCGCAAGACGGGGAAGCCGCTCTGGGAATCCGTGCGGCCCGCGGCGTAGACGTTACCCGCCGGATCCACCGCGATCCCCGTCGCCCGGTCGTCGCCGTATCCGCCGATGAATCCGCAGAAATCGAGCCCCGTCCCGGCGGCGTTGACCTTGGCCACGAACGCGTCCTGCCCGCCCCGATGCGTGAGGAACGGGCCGACCGTCACGGGGAATTGGGAGGGCGAAGAAGTCGTCCCGGCGACGTAGGCGTTCCCGGCCGGACCCACGGCGATCGCCGAGCCGAGGTCGTCGCCGCTGCCGCCGATGTAGCCGCAGAAATCGAGCCCCGTCCCGGCGGCGTTGACCCTGGCCACGAACGCGTCCTGGCCGCCCCGGTGGCTCAGGAACGGTCCCACCGTCACGGGGAACCATTCGGAGGGCCGGGATTCGGCGTACCCCGTGACCAAAGCCCGGCCCGAGCCGTCGACCGCGATCCCCGTTCCGGCGTCGGAAGCCGACCCGCCGATGAAGCCGGAGTAGAGAAAGCCCGCTCCCGCTGCGGCGACCTTGGCCACGAACGCGTCCCTGGCCCCGTTGAAGGTCAGGTCCGGACCGGACAAGCGCGGGAAATCGCTCGATGTCGTCCATCCCGTGACATATGCGTTCGACGCGCTGTCGACGGCGACGCCGGCGACCTCGTCATCGGAGGAACCGCCGATGAAGCCGGAGTACACGAGTCCCGTGCCGGCGGCGTTGACCTTGGCCAGGAAGCCTTCGCTGGTCAGGGCGGGATTGCCGCTGGGCGCCAGCTTGGGCCCGACGAGAGCCGGGAAATCCGCGGAGCGCGTCCAGCCGGCGACATAGGCGTTCCCCTGGGCGTCGACCGCGATGCCCGTCCCCGCATCGGCCGAGGCCCCGCCGATGAACCCGCAGTAGACGAGCCCGGTCCCCGAAGCGTTGACCTTGGCGACGAAGGCGTCGGTCCCGCCCAGGGTGCTGTTGAAGGTCAGGTCCGGGCCCACGGCGGCGGGGAAGTTCACGGATTCCGTCCGGCCGGCGATATAGACATTCCCCGACGCGTCCCGGGCGATGGCCGCGCCTTGATCGTCGGCATATCCTCCGATGAAGCCGCAATAGACGAGGATCGCCGGGTCCAGGACGAGGGGCAGGGCCGGGTCATGGTCGCCTAGGGCGAAGCCGTAGGTCCAGGATCTCGGCCCCGTCCCGTCTCCCGGCCGCTCCTGCACCACGAAGGCCGCCGGGACGTCCGTGATCCTTCCCGCCTTGACCTGGAAAGCGGCCGGTGCGTCGTCATGGAACGTGCCGGCCGGCGTCACGATCTCCAAACGGCCGCGCTCGTCGATCGAAACGGACGTCGCCCCTTCGCAGGTGAACCTGATCCTCGAGGGATCGGCGCCGGGTTGAATGACGAGGTCGTATTTCAAACGGTCGGCCGCCCCCGCATAGACGAGATCGATCCCGGGCCATAGGTCCCGGTAGGCGACCTGGGAAAAGGTCTCGGCGCCCGCGACCCATTCCTCCGGCTTCCCTTTGAAATACGAGAACACGGCCGGCGTCGGCGCCTCGCCGACGGGGGCAGCGCCCGGGGCTTTCCCTTCGAAGGTCAGTCCAACGGTCCATCGGCGCGGCGGCCGCTCCGCCTCGCCCGCGTCCCGGGAGCCGTTCTTCGACCCGTTCCGTTCGGTGATGACGATGAAGACTCCCCCGGGACCGAAGAAGACGCTCTTGTCCCTTCCCGCGAGATAATAAGCGATACAGCTGTCGACCTGCCCGGCGTTCCTGACGAAGAGCGGGGGCGGGCGGAACGGCTCCGCGACCAGGCTGTGAGCGGCGTCCGTTCCCAGCCTGTCCAGAGCCAGGCCCAAGGGCCAGGCGATCACGATGAGCCCCAGCGCCGCTTTCAATGCGCGAGCCACTTCTGCCCCCTGAACTCCATGCCTCCAATAATCGCGCAAACAGCGGGAAAAAGCAAGGCGCCGGCCGACGTTCGCCTTCGCGGCCGTCAGGCCTTCTTGAAGGCCAGCTCTCCTTTTTTATCGACGGCGATCTCGACCGTGTCCCCCTCGCCGAACTCGCCGGCCAGGATCTCCATGGCCAAGGGGTTCTGGACGTCGCGCTGGATGATCCGCTTGAGCGGCCGGGCGCCGTAGATCGGGTCGAAGCCCCGCTCGGCGAGGAGCCCCCTGGCCTCCTTCGTGATCTCGAGGCCGATCTTGCGGTCGGCCAGCCTTTTTCCGAGGAGCGCGAGCTGCAGGCCGACGATCTCGAGCAGGGCCTCCTTGCCCAACGGCCGGAAGATGATGACCTCGTCGATGCGGTTGAGGAACTCCGGCCGGAAGTGGGACTCGAGGACGGCCCGGACCTCCATCTCCATGGCGGCGTAGTCGCCGCTGAGCTCCTTGATGACTTGGCTCGCGAGGTTCGAGGTCATGATGACCAGGGTGCTCTTGAAGTCGACGGTCCGCCCCTTGCCGTCCGTCAGGCGGCCGTCCTCGAGGATCTGGAGCAGGACGTTGAAGACGTCGGCGTGGGCTTTCTCTATCTCGTCGAGCAGGACGAGCGAGTAGGGCCGGCGCTTGATAGCCTCGGTCAGCTGTCCTCCCTCCTCGTAACCGACATATCCCGGCGGCGCGCCGATGAGCCGGCTGACCGTGTGCTTTTCCATGTACTCGGACATGTCCAGCCGGACCATGGCCTTCTCGTCGTCGAACAGGAACTCGGCGAGGGCCCGGGCCAGCTCGGTCTTGCCGACGCCCGTCGGTCCCAGGAAGATGAACGAGCCGATGGGCCGGGCGGCGTCCTGGATGCCGGCCCGCGACCGCCGCACCGTGGCCGCCACGGCCCGGATGGCCGCCTCCTGGCCGATGACCCGCTTCCCGAGGATCTCCTCCATCCGGATGAGCCGGTCGACCTCGCCCTCGAGCATCTTGGAGACGGGGATGCCCGTCCACTTGGAGACGACTTGGGCCACGTCCTCCTCGTCGACCTCCTCCTTGAGCATCCGGCCCCGCGTCTGGAGAGCGGCCAGCTCGGCGGCGGCCTTGCCCATCTCCTTCTGGAGCTCGACGAGCTTCCCGTAGCGGATCTCGGCCGCTTTCTCGAGGTCCCCGCGACGCTCGGCGTTCTGCTCCTCGACCTTGAGGGCGTCCTGCCGCTCCTTGAGCCTGCCGGCGGCCTCGATCGTCTCCTTCTCCTTCTGCCAGCGGCCGCGCAGGGCGCCGGCCTTCTCCTTGAGGTTGGCCAGCTCCTCCTCGATCCTGTCCAGCCGGTCCTTGGAGGCCGCGTCCTTTTCCTTCTTCAAGGCCTGGCGCTCGATCTCGAGCTGGAGGGTCCGGCGGTCGAGCTCGTCGATCTCCTCGGGCAGGCTGTCGATCTGGATGCGGATGCGGGAGGCGGCCTCGTCGACGAGGTCGATGGCCTTGTCCGGCAGGAAGCGGCTCGTGATGTAGCGCGAGGACAGGGTCGCCGCGGCGACCAGCGCCGAGTCCTTGATGCGGACGCCGTGGTGGACCTCGTATTTCTCCTTGAGCCCGCGGAGGATGGAAATGGTCTCCTCGACCGTCGGCTCGTCGACGTAGACCTGCTGGAAGCGGCGCTCGAGGGCGGCGTCCCTCTCGATGTGCTTCTTGTATTCGTTGAGGGTCGTCGCCCCGACGCAGCGCAGCTCGCCGCGGGCCAGGGCCGGCTTGAGCATGTTCGAGGCGTCGACGGCGCCCTCGGCCGCGCCGGCCCCCATGATCGTGTGCAGCTCGTCGATGAACAGGACGATCTCGCCGCCGGCCTCGCCGATCTCCTTGAGGACGGCCTTGAGCCGGTCCTCGAACTCCCCCCGGAACTTGGTCCCGGCGACGAGCGAGCCGATGTCGAGGGCCAGGAGCCGCTTGTTCTTGAGCGACTGGGGGACGTCGCCGTTGGCGATGCGCTGGGCAAGGCCCTCGACGACGGCCGTCTTGCCGACCCCGGCCTCGCCGATGAGGACGGGGTTGTTCTTGGTCCGCCGCGACAGGACCTGGATGACCCGCCGGATCTCGTCCTCCCGGCCGATGACCGGGTCGAGCTTGCCCTGGCGGGCCAGGGCCGTCAGGTCGCGGGCGTACTTCTCGAGGACTTGGTATTTGCCCTCGGGCTGGGGGTCTGTGACCCGCTGGGAGCCGCGGACGGCGGCCAGGGCCTTGAGCACGGCCTCCTCCGTGACCCCGTTGTCGCGAAGGATCCGGGCCGCGTCCCCGCCCTTGTCCTTGAGAACGGCCAGGAAGATATGCTCCGTGGAGATGTACTCGTCCTTGAGCTCGTCGGCGACCTTTCCGGCCCTCTCCAGGACCTGCCGCAGCGCCGGCGAAAGAGAGGTCTCGGCGCCGCCGCTGACCTTGGGCGATCTCTCCAGCGCGGCTTCGAGCGCGGCCCGGATCCGGGCCGCCGGGGCCCCTATCTTGACCAGGACCGCGTTGACGATGTTCTCGTCCTGGGCCAGGAAGCTCCACAGGACGTGCTCGGGCCGAATCTCCTGATGGCCCATCTCCGAAGCCTTGGCCTGGGCCTTCTGGACGGCCTCCTGGGACATGACCGTGAAATGGTCCCACCGCATGGCGAACGCCTCCTCGCGCGATGTCTCCTCTCTATTTAAGACCCGGAAGAGGGGGCTGTCAAGGCTCCGAATGCCTCCTGCGTCGAGGCGTTTTTCCCGCTTGACAATTCAAAGAAAAAGAATATTTATTGTCTTGAGGCGCACCATGGAAGAGATGGAGATCACCAGCTGGATGACGCTCGACGCCATCAAGAGATCGAGGTCCGCCGACATCATCGAATCGGTCGGCAACCTTCAGACGGGTCATTGCATGTCCGTATTCTGCGTCATCGAGGACGACTTTCTCGAGCTCTGCTACAGCGACTTGGCCGCCAACTATCTGCGCCGCTACGAGGACCGCGACGAATTCGAGGCGGCCCTCGAGGAACGCAAGGAAGAGGTCGGCGAGACGCCGTACGAGGAGCCCGAGGACCGCGATCCCGACGAGGACGAGGAGGACGAAGAGGAGACGGCCGAGGGCTTCTCGATCGAGGACGAATCGGAAAGCTATTGAGATGAGCCGCCGGGCTTGAGCCGGTCCTGGAGCCCGGCCAGGACGTTCAGCGCTTCGAGGGGGGTCAGGGACGCAAGGTCGAGCGAGCCGATCTCGTCCCTCAGTTCGCGGAGGAGGGCCGCCTCCCGGTCCTCGGCGAAGAGCAGGAGCTGGTCCCGGTCGGCCGTTTTCCGTCCCCGATGGGCCAGGCGGGGAAGCCCCGTGTCGTCGAACTCCTGCCGTTCGAGATTGAGGAGGATCTCCCGGGCCCGGTCGATGACGTCGCGGGGGATGCCCGCCAGCTTGGCGACGTGGATCCCGTAGCTGCGGTCCGAGGGGCCCGGCAGGATCTTGCGCAGGAAGATGACCTCGTCCCTCCACTCCTTGACCGACACATGGTGGTTCTTGATCCGGCCGAGGGTCAGGGCCAGCTCCGTCAGCTCGTGGTAATGGGTGGCGAAGAGCGTCTTGGGCCGCAGGCCCTCGCGCTCGTGGAGGTATTCGGCGACGGCCCAGGCGATGCTCAGGCCGTCGAAGGTGCTCGTCCCGCGGCCGACCTCGTCGAGGAGGATGAGGCTCCGGGACGTGGCGTTGTGGAGGATCGCGGCCGTCTCCAGCATCTCGACCATGAACGTGGATTGGCCTGCGCTCAGGAGATCCGTGGCCCCGATGCGGGTGAAAATGCGGTCGATGAGGCCGAGCGAGGCCGACTTGGCCGGGACGAAGGAGCCCGCCTGGGCCAGGATCGCGATGAGCGCGGCCTGCCGCAGGAAGGTCGACTTGCCGCCCATGTTCGGACCGGTGATGATCAGGATCTGGTTCTCCCCTCCGTCCATCTCCAGGTCGTTGGGGATGAACGGCTCCGCCTGGCTCGTCTCGATCACGGGGTGGCGCCCGTCCTCGATCCTGAGGGCGTCCCCCTCGTCGATCGCGGGCCGCACGTAGCCCCTGCGGGCCGCGCACTCGGCCAAGGCCAGGAGGACGTCGACGGTCGCGACGGCGGCCGCGATCCCCTGCAGGCGGCGGGTCTCGCGGGCCACGGCCTCCCGGACCTCGAGGAACAGGCGGTTCTCGAGCAGGCCGATGCGCTCCTCGGCGTGCAGGACCTTCTCCTCGTGGTCCTTGAGCTCGGGCGTCAGGAAGCGCTCGGAGTTGACGAGCGTCTGCTTCCGGACATAATCGGCGGGGACCTGGGGCAGGTTGGGCCGGGTGACCTCGATATAATAGCCGAAGACCTTGTTGTAGCGGACCTTGAGTGAGCCGATGCCCGTCCGCTCCCGCTCGCGCTTCTCGATCTGGGCGATCAGGGTCTTGCCCGACCGGCTGACCGCGCGCAGCTCGTCGAGCTCGGCGTTCCAGCCGTCCTTGATGATGCCGCCTTCCGTCAGGAGGAAGGCGGGCTCGTCAAGGAGGGCCCCCTCGATGAGAACGGCGATGTCGGCGGCGTCGTCCCAGCGGTCGTAAAGCCCGGCGAAGAGCGGCGAGGTGAAGGCCCGCAGCTCTTCCCTCAGCCGGGGAAGGACCAATAGCGAGGCCTTGAGGGCCACCAGGTCCCGCGGGTGGGCGACGCCGAGAGAGACCTTGCCGACGAGCCGCTCCAGGTCATGGACCTCCTTCAGGACGTCCCTCATCTCCCGGCGGCCGATGGTCGCCCGGAGGGCCTCGCCGACGGCCCCCAGCCGGTCCTCGATGGCCGCCTTGTCGAACAGGGGCCGCAGGAGCCAGGACCGGAGCAGGCGGCCGCCCGCCGCGCCGACCGTGAAGTCGACGACGCCGAGGAGCGAGCCTTTGACCTTTCCGTCCCGGAGATCGCGGACGAGCTCGAGGTTGCGGACCGTGGCGGCGTCGAGAACGAGATGGCTCGCGGCGTGAAGATAGGAGATGCGGTGGACAATGGACAGGGAGTCCTGCCGGACCTTCTTGACGTATTGGAGGAGGGCGCCGGCCGCCGAGACGGCCAGGGGTTTGTCCTCAAGCCCGAAGCCGGCCAGCGAGCGCGCCCCGAAATGCTCGAGCAGGGCCCGGCTCGCCTGGGGAAAGTCGAACAGCCAGCCTTCGAGGGGGCTGCGGGCGACCGCGCCGAGCCCGTTCGAGGACAGGACCCGGTCCAGGTCCTCCCCGGCGCCCTCGGCGAAGACGACCTCCCGCGGGGCCGACTTGAAGAGCTCGTCGGTTAGGGCCTTGGACCCCGGCCATGTCCCCTGAAGGGTGCGGATCTCGCCGGCGACGAGGTCGAGCAGGGCCAGCCCCCAGCCGCCGGCTTCGAGGGCCAGCGAGGCGGTCGTCAGGCCCTCGCCGGCGTCCTCGGTCTCGACCTCGAGGGCCGTGCCGGGCGTGAGGACCCTGACCACCTCGCGCTTGACGACGCCCTTGGACGCCTTGGGGTCCTCGACCTGCTCGCAGATGGCGACCTTGAGGCCGGCCCGCAGGAGCTTCGGCACATACGTCGCCATGGCGTGGTGGGGGACGCCGCACATCGGGACCCGCTGACGGGAGGTCAGGGCGATGCCGAGCAGGGGGGCCGCGGCCTTGGCGTCCTCGTAGAACATCTCGTAGAAATCGCCGAGCCGGAAGAAGAGCAGGGCGTCGCGATGGAGCTCCTTGATCCGGAAGTACTGCTCCATCATCGGGGTCAGGGAGTCGTCTTTGGCCATCGGGGAACCTCCTCACTATACCCACGGCCCCCGGTTTTTGCAACCGGACGGCAGCTGTCAGCGAACCCTTCAACCTTTTGCGTTCCCCCTCCGCCCATGACTTGGGAAGGGGATCCAAGGGGACATCTCCCCTGAATCGCTAGACGCTCAGCGTCTGAGAAGGGGAGGCAGTGAGCGCAGCGAGCGTTGGAAGGGGGGCGCTGGCCCCCCTCCAAAGGCTCGGGGAGATGGGTGACGCGGAGGCCGGACGGGGACGCGCCGGGACGGGAGCCGACGACAGGGAGCGGGCTCTTCGCTAGAAAGGTAAGTTGACACTCATTGAGGCGTGATGTAATCTCGGGGCCGTGAACGTCCCCAACACGCTGAGCCTCGTCCGCATCCTGGCCATCCCCGCCCTGGTGGCCGTCATGGTCACCGATTTCCGCGGCCACGACCTCGTGGCCGTCGTCATCTTCACCCTGGCCTCGCTCACGGACTGGCTCGACGGCTGGCTGGCCAGGAAAAAGAAGCTGGTCACGGTCCTCGGCCAGCTCCTCGATCCGACGGCCGACAAGCTGCTCATCGCCTCGACTCTCATCTGTCTTGTGGAGCTCGGGCGGGTCCCGGCCTGGGTCGCCGTGCTCATCATCGGCCGGGAGATCGCCGTTTCGGGGTTCCGGGCCATGGCCTCGTCCAAGGGGGTCAACATCCCGGCCTCGATCCTCGGCAAGGCCAAGATGGGCAGCGAGTCGTGGATCGTCGGGGCCCTGGTCCTGGGGCCCCTCTACCTAGGGAAATATTATGTCGTCGCCCAGGTCGGGCTCTGGATCGCCGTGGTCCTGGCCGTTCTGTCGGCCGTCGAATACTTCGTCCGCTTCGGGCCCCGGGTCCTCTCACAGAGGCCCTGAAAGGGCCGCCCTCGTTCTCTCCAGGCTCTCCCCGTTCTCCACGTTCAGCAGGACGGGCGCCTTGGGCCAGCCGCGGATCGCGCGCTTGAGGAGCCCGGTGAGGACCTTGCCGGCCCCGACCTCGACGCAGGCGTCGAGGTCGAAGCCCTTGAGGGCGTCCATGGACTTGGTCCAGAGGACGGCCCGGCTGACCTGGCGCTTGAGGGCCTCCCTGGCCTCGGCCCCCGTCCGGACGGCCCGGGCCTCCACGTTGCAGACGATCGGGACCCGCGGGTCGGCGAAGGTCACGGCGTCGAGGTCCGCGGCCAGCCTGTCCTCGGCCGGCTTCATCAGCCGGGTGTGGAAGGGCGCGCTGACCGGCAGCATGACGGACCGGGGCGGCTTGAGGGCGGCCAGGGCCGCCTCGACCGCCCCCTTCTCGCCGGCGATGACGGTCTGGTCTTCGCTGTTCCAATTGGCGATCTCGACGACGCCGCCAGCGAGGCCGGCCAAGAGCCGTTCGATCTCGGCCCCCGGGACGCCCAGGACGGCCGCCATGGCCCCGGTCCCGACGGGGACGGCCTCCTGCATATAACACCCTCTCTTGTGGACGAGCAGGACGGCATCCTCGAAGCCCAGGGCCCCGGCCGCGACGAGGGCCGAGTATTCCCCGAGACTGTGCCCCGCCGCGACGACCGGATCGCGGCCGAGAAGGAGGCCGGCCGCCGTGCTCACGACGAGCAGGGCCGGCTGGGTATTCCTAGTCAGGCGGAGCTCATCCTCGGGGCCTTCGAAGCACAGGCGCGACAGGCCGTACCCGAGGACCCGGTCGGCCCGCTCGAACACGTCCCGGGCTTCCGGGGACCTGTCGAACAGGTCCTTGCCCATGCCGACGGCTTGGGATCCCTGCCCCGGGAAAAGATAGGCGATGCGTTCCATGGTCCCGGCTCCTCTCCCCTATTTCAAGCAGTCCTTATTGATCCGGATGTCGGCCCGACGCCGGAGGTCCTTGATCCAGGCGCTCGTCTGGTCCTTCAAAGCCCTTTCCCGAAGCCGGGCTTCGATGAGCTCCGTCACCCTCTCCAAGGGCTGGGGCTCCAGGCCCCGGCGGGCCTCACCCGGGGCATAGACCTCCCGGTAATAGGTCTCGACGTCCGTGCGCGGGACGGGCAGGCTGCGGCTGAACCTCAGGGCCAGGGCCGTTTCGAAGCGCAGCCTCTCCTCGATGTAGGGCCGGAGGTCCCTCTCCCCGAGACCGAATGTCCGCAGCCGCCGTTCGAACTCGACCTCCCCCAAGCGCCCGCGAACGTCCCCGAGGGCGGCCGCCGCGGCCTCTCCGTCCACGGCCCGCGTCTCCCGGGTCAAGCCCAGGACGACCTTGCGGTCGATGAGCGCGTCGAGGGCCGCGGATCGCGGATCCTTCACCTCGCCTTCGAGCGGCCTTCCGGCCAGGCCGAATTCGACCACGATCTCGACGTCGACGAGGGTGATGAGATGTCCATTGACGACGGCGACCAGGCAGCTGACGGTCTGCCCGCGGAGGGCGACGGCCGCCAGGAGACACAGACAGGCGACTCGGACGATCCTCATGGCCAATCCTCTAGAAGATGTTGCCGATGGTCAGGAAGAACAGGGGCCTCCCCTTGCGGTCCGTGGCGTCGAGCCCCCAAAGCTTCCAGGCGACCTCCAGGCGCACGGGACCCAGCGGCGTCCGGTAGCGGATGCCCGCGCCCGCGGCGCCCCGGAGCTCGAACGGCCGGAAGTCCGTGATCCGGCCGTAGACGTTCCCGAGGTCGAAAAAGGCCGCGATCCTCAGCTCCCGCCACGACCGGACGAGCGGGAAGACGAGCTCCGTGTTGACGAGGAACACGGCTTCCCCGCCCAGCGGCTTCAGCGCGGCCGGGTCGAGCGGCCCGAGCATATCGAACTCCTCGCCGCGGAAGGTGTTGCTGCCGCCCGCGAAGAAGCGTTCGGGGAGGTTCCTCAGGCTGCGGCCGAGGCCCAAGCGGGCCGTCAATCCCAGGTTCAAGCTCGAGGACAGGGGCCGGAACACCTGGGACTTGAGGTAGATCTTCTGATAATCCGACTCCATCCCGAAGACCGGGAAGCCCCACTCCCCGACCAGGCTGAAATAGTGGCCCCGGACGGGATTCAGGGTATCGTCCCTCCTGTCCCAGCTCATGCTGACCGAGGCCATGGCCGCGGAATAGGGCAGGTAACGCCGGTCGATATCCTCGGGCGGGTCCTCGAGGCTGACGTCGAAGATCGCCGTCCGGGTCAGGCTCAAGGAGGCCAGCAGGAGCCGCCCCGAACCGAACGGCTTGAAGGTGTTGAGGCTGACGCCGCGGCGGTCGAACTTGAAGCTGACCCGGTCCTCCCTCTCGGCCCAGGCAAGCAGGGTCGTCGGCATGGACAGGCCGAAAAGGTATGGCTGGCTCCAGGAGGCGAC
Organism: Candidatus Aminicenantota bacterium; assembly: GCA_037447475.1. Classification (GTDB taxonomy): domain Bacteria; phylum Acidobacteriota; class Aminicenantia; order Aminicenantales; family Saccharicenantaceae; genus RBG-16-66-30. The sequence continues at coordinate 52,376 of JBBIGP010000007.1, read as the reverse complement.
GGCCCGCCTCTCGATGGTGCTGAGCTGGCCGACGATCCCGGCCTGGGCCCCGAGACCGAGAACGTTGCTCCGGATGTATTCGGCCGTCCCTCGGGGGCGGAACTCGTCGGGCCAGGAAGCGAGGGACCCGCTCAGCCGGTTGCGGGACTCGAAGCCCAGGCCGACGCCCGCATAGTTCTTCTCGCCTTCGCGCACGCTGACGACGAGGACCTCTTTCCCGGGCCCGGTGGGGACCTGCTCGATCCGGACCTCGGAAAAGATGCCCAGCCGTTCCAGCCTTCTCCGCGACTCCAGGATCCGGGACTGGTCGGCGACCTCCCCCTTGCGGACCTGGATCTCCCGGCCGATGACCCGGGGCCTCGTTTCCCGGTGGCCGGTGACGAGGATGTTCGAGACCACGAAAGGCTCGCCCTCGGTGATCTCGTAGACCAGGGAGACCCGGTTGTCCTCGTCCATCTCCACCCGGGGCTGGACCTCGGTCCCCCGCAGGCCCCGGTTGAGATAGACGTTCTCGATCTGGCCGACATCCCGCTGGACGTTGGGGGGGAAAAAGGGCCCGCCCTCCTGGTTGACCAGTCCGGCCAGCAGCGCGTCCGGGTCCAAGGACCGGACCCCTTCGAGGCGGATGGCGCTCACCCGCCGCTGGGGGCCCTCCCTTACGGCGAAGACCGCTTTGAACCCGGCGCCGTTGCGGACGAAGTCGAGCCGGACCTGGGCCTCGGCGAAGCCGCTTTCCTTGTACAGGGCCTCGATATCCCTCGGAAGGGAGAACAGGCGGTCGTAGCCGAGGAACTCGAACATGGGCACGCCTTGACGGACCGCCAGCAAGACCTTCAGGTCGTCGGATGAAAAGGCCGAGAGCCCCGTGAACTCGACCTTCTCGATCCGTATCTTCTCCCCCCGGGCGACATCGTGGATGACGAGGAGCTCCTCGTCCGTCTTGTCGATCCGGCTGTCGACATCCGCCAGGAGGTAGCCCCGCCTCCGGAGGTGGTTGAGGATCCGGGCTTCGCCCTCGTCGAGGCCCCACTGCTCGAAGATCCGTTCGTCCCAGATCGGCTCGACGAGCCGGGCGGGGACCCGGGCCCCCTTGATCTCGACGCGGATCCTTTCGCGGGCCTCGATGTCGATGCGGAGGTCCACGCCGTGTCCGTCCCCGCCGAAGGCTTCCTCGCCCAACCGGACGTCCGCCCGCCGGTATCCCTCCGAGGCGTAATGGCCGGCGAGGGCCTGGAGCCCGCGCTCGAGCCTGGCCGGGACATAGGCGTCCCCCGGGCGGAATCCGAGCCGTCGCAGCAGGGTCTCGCGGCTGCCGACCACGTCCCCTTCGAAGGCGACCGAACGGACGCGGACGGTCTTCCAGGAATCGACCCGGAAAACGATCCGGGCCGAGGACGACCGCGGGTCCGTCCTGGCCTCTACCTGGACGTCGGCATCGAAGAGGCCCTCGCTCCGGAGGGCCTTCCGGAGGTCCTCGATCGCAGCCGGGACGCGGTCCTCGGAGAACACGCTCCCCGGCCGGAGGGCCGTCAGGCCGTCCATGAGCCTGGCGGAAGGGACCCGGGCGCCGCGGAACCTCACGTCATCGACGAACAGGTTCCTGACCAGGACGAAGGTCAGCACAACGCCGTCGTCGCCCGATCTCAGGACCCGGACGTCGGAAAAGAGCCCGGTCCGGAAGATCGTCTTGACGGCCTGGTCCACGGCCATCGCCGAGAACGGGTCGCCGGGCTTGACGGGGATGAGGTCCAGGAGGGCCGCCTCGCCCGGCCGGCCGTCGACCTCGACGGCGATCCGCTCGACGACCGGCGGGCCGGGCTCCTGGGCCGGCGCGACAAGCGGTCCGAACCCGAGGAGAAAGGCGAAAAGGACGGACAGGCCCCTCGGCCCGCCCATCCGGCGCGGCCGTCGTTCGCTAGAACCGTCTCCGGTATTTGACATCGAAGCTCAATTTCCCCCGGTCGTCCCGCCCGCCGACCAGCGAGAACCGCCGGCTGATATCCCATTCCATGCGGAAGATCGGGACCTCCTCTTTCTCGGCTTGGACGGAGGAATTCGCCAAAACCGTGGAATAGATGAGCAGGAGGTTGCCGGCCAGCTTTTTCCCGACCGTCAGACGGGCGGCGATGGATCCCGGAGCGCTTTCGGGGAAATACGGATCGATCCGGAAGCGGTCCAGGGCGAACAGGCCGCTCGTTCGTCTCTTGGCCTGATCGGCGATCTGGTAGGTCAGGAGGGAGGCCGTGCTCATGGCCGTGCTCCGGTCCATGGAATATGTATAGTAGGTCCTCCGGAATGCCTCACCCAGGGCCAGGAGGGACATGATCTCGTCGGGAGGCAGCGGCGGAGAGGACAGGAACTCGGGCCTCAGCCGGCTGAGGGGGCCGTTCATGGTCAAGGTCACCCGGTAGTCCTTGACGTAGGTCTCGCCCCGGAAATCCAGGTAGGGCTCGGCGTTGAGCGGGTCGGTGAAGCTCAAGCGGCCGTTGAGGACCCGGAAGGTCCGGTCCTGGAAGTAAAGGTCGCCGCTGCGGATGTCGATGTCCCCCATCAGGACGGGGCTTTGGATGTTCCCCGTCATGGACAGATTGAAACGGGCCGGGAACCGGCCCAGCGAATTCTCCAGGAGGATGTTGTCGTCGCCCCGGAGACGGAGGTTGAGGGACAGGCCGTCGAAGAACGACGGCCCGGTGTCCTCGTCGGGGCCGGCCGTCGAGAAGAGGGCCAAGCCTTCGTCGATCTCCCGCCGCCAGCTCAGCCGCTTGATCAGGAGGTCCCCCTCGAGGACGAACCGCTGCTTGTCCTTGAGCATGCGGAGGGTCCCGTCGACGAGGGCCCGGACCCTCTCGGCCGGGGACAGGTTCATGTCCGCGGCCTCGGCCCTCATGTCGATCGTCTCGAGGCCGTCCGGCCCCGTGCCCAATTCGCCCGACCCTCGAACGGCCCCGCCGCCCAGTTGCCCCGAAAACGTGGTGACGGTCAACCTGCCTTCCGCATAGCTGGCCGCCCCGGAGAAATCGGTCAGAGCGTAGGGAAAGCCGGCCATGGGAAGGAGGGGGCCCTGGAAATTCGTAGACACCGTGACCCGGGCCGGACCGTCCGTCCCGACGATGTCGGCCGTATAGTCCACGCGGCCGCGGGCCCCGTCCCACGGCAGGAGAAGATCGAGATGGCCGAGAGTGCCCTTGACGGTCCCGGTGAACGGCTCTCCGGACAGGGGGATGGCGATCCGGGCCTCGAAAGGGTTCTCTCCGGGGGACAGACGGCCTCCGAGGCCCAGGATGGCCAGCCCGTCTTCCGTGCCGAGCTCGATCCGGCCGGCGGCGTCCGTCCTCTCGAGGGGCGAGAAGAGGAGGTCCTTGACGTCGAACGCGCCGCCCAACGTGTCCGTCCCGAATACGCCCCGGCCTTCAAGCCTGAGGGACAGGGCCCCGGCCGCGTCGGGGCTCAGGCGGGAGAGGTCGACCCCCGTCCCGCGCAGGTCGACATCGAACTCGCCGCTGTCGAGGCCGACGAGGAACCGGCCCTCGAACAGGCCCCCGTAGAGGCCCAAGGCGATCTCCGGGAAGGACAGGGCCCCGTCCTTGAACTCGAGACGCCCCGAAACGCCGCCGGCGACGTGGCCGTAGCCGCTGAGCTCGGGGCTCGAGAAGGTCCCCGCATAGGCCTCCTCGCCCGAGGCCGCAAGCACGATCTTGAAGTCCCCGGACGCCCGCCCCCGGAGCGCGACGGGAATGTCGAGGGCCGGGAAGATCCTGCTCAGCTCCCCCTCGCCGCCCCTGATCTCGACCTCGGTCGCCTCCGGCCCGGCCGTCACCCGGACCTCGCCCCGGGCCTCGGGATCGTCGATCCCGAAGGTCCCGGCGAAGCCCCGTTCGTCGATCCGCGTGTCGGCTTCGACGAAGGCCGCGTCGAGCGGGCCGAATCCGCCCGGAGAGAACGTCCCCCGGATCTCGACGACGGGGTCCGCGGAACGGCCGCTCAGACGGACGTCCGCATATCCCGCTCCCCGGATCTCGTCGAATTCGAAGCTCTCGTCGAGGATCAAAGAGACGAACTCCCGGGCCTGCTTGACGTCGAGGACCGAGCCGCGGATCCTCGTGTCGATGTCGCCGTCGAGCTCGATCGTCGACCGGGCCTCGAGGCGGGCGAAATGGGATTGCAGGTCGGCGGTCGAGATGAGGACCTCGCGGGTCCGGAAATCGACGGAGACGTCGACCTTTCCCAGGAAGGCGAACTTGTCCCCGACCCGGTCGAGGGACGGGTCCCGGAATTCCGCGGACACCTCGAGCTTCCGGTCCTGGAGAACGAACGTCCCCCAAACGGGTGACCGGACGGGCCAGGGGACCTCGATCTCGTTGAAGACCGGGTCGACGAAGACCCGGCCCGCGCGGCCTTCGACCCGCCCTCCTCCGAAGGACAGGGCCAGGGTCTCGGCCGGCAGCCCGGGCTTCTGGATGACGAGATCGAGCTCCGCGTCCCGGCCCGGCTCTAGGCGGATGCCGCCCCGGACACGGCCCATGGGGACGTCGCACAGGACGAGATCGTCGGCCGCGACGGTCGTCTCGAGAGAGATCTCTCCGGCCTCCCGCCGGAACGTCCCCTCCCCTCCCGCCCTCCCCTGCCATTCGAACGGAAGGTCGAGGAGCGCGGCCAGCTCGCCTGTCCCGAGGTCGAAGCGCGTTTGGAGCTCGATCTCGGGATCGCGGTAGTTCCGGACCCGCCCCCGGCCCTCGAAGCGGATCGCGGGTCCTTCGACCTTCAGGCCCTGGACCGTGACATCGTCGCCCCGGCCCGAGAGCAGGATCTCGAGGCCTGCGGCGAGGGCGACCTCGTCGGCCGGCGATGAATACTCCGCCCTGTCCGCTTCGGCCCGGAGGGTGAATTGCTCCCCTCTCTGCGTGAACCGGGCCTGGAGGCCTCGGGCTGCGAAGCTCCTCCCGCCGCTCTCGAAGATGACCGATCCGTCCCGGATGATCCCCCTGTCGATCGTGAACGGGAGAGACAGGGCGGCCCTGGCCCGTCCCGGTCTCGGCCGCAGGGAGTCGGGCCCGATGCGGATCTCGGGAGAGTCGAAGGTGATGGAGACGGCCTTGCGGTTGCGGAGCAGGGACAGCAGAGGTATTTCCACCCGGACCGACCGGGCCCGGAAAAGGGGCGGATCGGCCAGGGTCCGGACGCCCTCGAGGACGAGCGCGGGAGGCAGGGAGTGGACCCGCAGCTCGGCGTACGCGAACGTCTTGCGGATCTCCCTGCGGATCTCCCCCCCGAGAATGGAACGCCCGACGACGAGGCTCCCGGCCAGGAAGCCGACCACGAGGAGCGAGACGGCGATCCTCCGGATCTTCTTGACGAGCCGCCGGACGAGCTCGCGGATCCGGAAGACCGCCTGGATCCTCACTTCCTGACCTTCTTCCAGTCGCTGAGAAAGCGCTCGACGCCGGCGTCGGTGAGCGGGTGGCGGACGAGCTTCTCGAGGACCCCGAACGGCACGGTCGCGATGTCCGCGCCGAGAAGGGCGGCTTCCACGACATGCCTCGGGTGGCGGACGCTGGCGACGATGATCTCGGTCTCGAACCGGTAGTTCTCGAAGATCCCGATGATCTCCTCGATGAGGGCCATGCCGTCCTCCGAGCAGTCATCGAGCCGGCCGATGAACGGGCTGACGAACCTGGCCCCGGCCTTGGCCGCAAGCAGCGCCTGACTCGAGGAGAAGACGAGGGTCATGTTGACGGCGATCTTCTCCGCGGACAGGGCCCTGGCCGCCTTCAGGCCTTCGACGCCGATCGGGATCTTGACGGCGACGTTGGGAGCGATCTTGGCCAAGGCCCGGGCCTCGGGAACGATCTCCTCGGCCCGCAGCGAGACGCACTCGGCGCTGACCGGCCCTTTGACGAGGGCGCAGATCTCGCGGATATTGTCCTCGAACTTGATGTTTTCCTTCGAGCACAGGGACGGGTTCGTGGTCACCCCGTCGAGCACTCCCCACCCGGCGACCTCCCGGATCTCCTCCAGGTTGGCCGTGTCTAAGAACAGCTTCATGGTTCCTCCTTATGGTGACGGACGCGTGACCGTGTTGGACAGCGTCCCGATGCCCTCGATCTGGACGTCGACGCGGTCCCCCGGGGCCAGGGGGCCGACGCCCTCGGGCGTTCCCGTCGCGATGACGTCGCCCGGGTTCAGGGTCATGATCCGGGACAGGAAGCGGACGAGGAACGGCACGGAAAAGACGAGATCGCCCGTGTGGCCCGACTGGACGAGCTGGCCGTTGAGGAAGGTCTTGAGCCGCAGCCCGCCGGGGTCGACATCGGTGGCGATGCAGGGGCCGAGGGCGGCGAAGGTGTCGAAGGACTTGGCCCTCGTGAACTGGCCGTCCTTCTTCTGCAGGTCCCGGGCCGTGACGTCGTTGAAACAGGCGTAACCGAGGATCCGGTCGGATACGGGGTCCTCGTCCCGGAGCATGCGCGTCTTCTTCCTTATGACGACGGCCAGCTCCCCCTCGTAATCGACCCTCTCCGACATCCCGGGGAGCACGACGGCCTCGAGGGGCCCGATGACGGCCGTCGAAGGCTTCATGAAGAGCAGGGGCTCCGCGGGCAGGGGGCGGCCCATCTCCCGGGCGTGATCGCGGTAGTTGGCCCCGATGCCGATGATCTTCGAGGGCACGACGGGCGGCAGGAGCTTGGTCTCGCCGATCGGCACGGGGCTGGGCTCGATCCGGAAGTCCCCGAAGATCGAGCCTTTGACGGGGAAGAGGAACTCTTCTTTGAGGACCCCCACGAAGATCCTCTTCCGGTACCGGACGCGGTAGATCTTCAAGGTCCCTCCCTGTCCGGACCGGCGGCCCCCGCGGGCGTCCGGGCGATGTCCACGACGACGAGGGGCGAGAACCCGGAGACCCGGCCTCGGCGGTCGCGTACGCGGATCGTGAAGGCCAGGGCCTTCGCGCCTTCGGGAACAGGCACGGACCGGCTCATCGTCGCCGCGCCGCCGTCCGGGGAGCTCGTGAGGAGGAGCCGTCCTCTTTGTGTGACCTCTTGCGGGGCGAGGACCGCACCCGAAGCCGGCACGTCCTTCTCGAAGACCCAGATCTCGATCGCCTCGAGAGGCCCGAGGAGCTTCCCGGATACGGTCTTGTCGGGATTGGTCCAGGCGAGAACGATGGCCCTCTCCTCGAGGATCGCCGAGACCCGCTTCGCGGGCATCGGCTCCCGGCCCGGCGGCAGCACGAGCGGCCCTTTCCGCCCGCAGGCGGGAGCGGCGAGGATCGCCAGCCCGAGGAAGAGCGTTCCGGCCGATCTCGTCATCAGAGGATGAAGCGCCGCAGGTCCTGGCTTTGGAGGACGTCCTTCAGGTGGTTCCGGACATACTCCCTGTCGATCCGAATGGATTGCCCGGCGATCGTCGGGGCCTCGAAGGAGATGTCCTCGATGACCTTTTCCATGACCGTGTGGAGGCGACGGGCCCCGATGTTCTCGGCCTCCGCGTTGATCTTCTCGGCGACCTCGGCGATCTCTTCGACGGCGTCGGCCGTGAACTCGACCCGGACGTCCTCCGTGCCCATGAGGGCCTCGACCTGACGGGTCAGGGCGTTCTCGGGCTCGGTCAGGATGCGGACGAAGTCGTTCTTGTCGAGCGACGTCAGCTCGACCCGGATCGGGAAGCGGCCCTGGAGCTCGGGGATGAGGTCGGCGGGCTTGGAGACGTGGAAGGCGCCCGCGCCGATGAATAAAATGTGGTCGGTCCGGACGAGGCCGAACCGGGTGTTGACGGTCGTGCCCTCGATGATCGGCAGGAGGTCGCGCTGGACGCCCTCGCGGCTGACGTCCGGGCCGCGCCCGGACTCCCGCCCGGCGATCTTGTCGACCTCGTCGAGGAAGATGATGCCCGACTGCTCGACGCGCTCGATGGCCAGCCGCGAGACCTGGTCCATGTCGACGAGCCGCTTCTCCTCCTCCTCGAGGAGGAGCTCGCGGGCCTCCTTGACCTTGACCCGGCGGCGCTTGGAGCGGCCGCCCAGGAAGCCGGGCAGGAGCTCCTGGATCTGGAAGCCGATCTCCTCGACGCCCGAATTGGAGATGACTTCCAGCGGCGGGGTCGTCCTCTCCTTGACCTCGACCTCGATCATGCGCTCGTCGAGGAGGCCCTCCAGGAGCTGTCTCCGGAGCTTCTCCCGCGTATCGCGGAACCTCTCGTCCTCGTCCGGGGCGGCCGCGTCCTCGCGCTTCCTCAGGGGAGGCAGGAGGATGTCCAGGATCCTTTCCGTGACCGCCGCCCGGGCCTTCTCCTCGATCTCGGCGACCTTCTCCTGCTTGACGAGGTCCACCGAGATGCGGACGAGGTCGCGGATCATGGATTCGACGTCCCGGCCGACGTAGCCGACCTCGGTGAACTTGCTGGCCTCGATCTTGAGGAAGGGAGAGGAGGTCAGCCGGGCCAGGCGCCGGGAGATCTCGGTCTTGCCGACCCCCGTGGGGCCGATCATGAGAATGTTCTTGGGGGCGATCTCGTCGGCCAGGTCGGGCGGAAGCTTGCGGCGGCGGAACCGGTTCCGGAGGGCGATGGCCACGGCCTTCTTGGCCGCCCTCTGGCCGATGATGTACTTGTCGAGCTCGGCGACGATCTCCTGGGGCGTGAGCTCGGCGGCCGGGACCTCGGCGGGACTGGTCTCCATGGTCTCGGGCAGGGCGATGGGCATTCAGAGCTCCTCGACGGTGATCTCGAGGTTCGTGTAGACGCAGATGCCGGCGCTCGTCCTGAGAGCTTCCTCGGCGATCGCCCTGGCCGGCAGGTCGGTGTGGGCCGCGAGGGCCCGGGCCGCGGCCAAGGCGAAGGGCCCTCCGGAGCCGACGGCGACGATCCCGTCGTCGGGCTCGACGACGTCCCCCGTTCCGGAGATGAGGAAGGTGCTTTCGGCGTCGGCCACAACGAGCAACGCGTCCAGCTGGCGCAGGGATTTCTCGAGACGCCAGTCCTTGGCCAGCTCGATGGCCGCCCGCGACAGGTTGCCGCGGAACTCTTCGAGCTTGCCCTCGAACCGCGTGAACAGGGCGAAAGCGTCCGATGTCGCCCCGGCGAACCCGGCCAGGACGTTCCCCTTCCCGAGCCGGCGGAGCTTGCGGGCCTTGCTCTTGAGGATGGTCTGTCCCATCGACACCTGGCCGTCGCCGGCCATGGCCACGCGCCCGTGGCGCCGGACGCAGATGACGGTCGTCGAGCGGATCATGGTCGCACCTTCCGTATTCATTCTTTTCAATGATATAAGATAGGGGGGGACAAGTAAAGCGGGCCGCCCGGCGTTGACCTCTCCCGGCCCCTGGTTTAAGATGAAGGCCCGGGCGGAACGACCGAAGGGAGGAAGACCTTGTGCCATCTCTGACATTGGTCGTCATGGCCGCCGGCATCGGCAGCCGGTACGGCGGGCTCAAGCAGATCGATCCGGTCGGCCCCGGCGGCGAGACCGTCATGGACTATTCGGTCCATGACGCCCTCCGGGCCGGCTTCGACCGCGTCGCGTTCATCATCCGGAAGGATTTCGAGCCCGCCTTCCGGGACAGGATCGGCCGGCGGGTAGAGCGTCTCGCGGATACGTCCTACGTCTTCCAGTCCCTCGACCAGGTCCCGGCGGGATTCCGGGTCCCCCCGGAAAGAACGAAGCCCTGGGGAACGGCCCAGGCCCTCCTGGTCTGCCGCGAGGCCGTCCGGACCCCGTTCATGGCCATCAACGCCGACGATTTCTACGGGCGGACGGCCTTCGAGACCATGGCCGGGCACCTGCCGAGCATGAGGGCCGCGGCCGGCGTCCCCGAGTACGCCATGATCGGCTACCGGCTGGCCAACACGCTTTCCGAGCACGGCCACGTCGCCCGGGGCGTCTGCACGGCCACGGACGACGGCTACCTCGTCGGCATCCGCGAGCTGCTCAAGGTCCAAAGGTTCCCGGAGGGCGTCAAGCACACCGAGAACGGCGTCGACTGGGCGCCTCTGGACGAGGACAGCTGGACGTCCATGAACTGCTGGGGGTTCGACGTCAGCCTGTTCGGCGAGCTCGAGGCCCGCTTCCCGCGGTTCCTCGCGAGCCGCGGGATGTCCGACCCGAAAGCCGAGTTCCTCATCCCGGAGGTCGTCGGGGAGCTCGTGAGGGAAGGCCGGGCCCGGGTCAAGATCCTGCCGACGCAGGAGCGATGGTTCGGCGTCACCTATCCCGAGGACCGGCCCGCGTTCCAAGCCGCGGTCCTCGACCTTGTCGCGCGGGGCGCCTATCCGCGCACGCTGTGGCCGGGCGGCTGATCCGGCGAAGAGAGAGGTCCGATGAGAGAGTCATTCACCAGAACGATCTGTCTTGCTCTCCTGGTGTTTGCCGTCCTGCCGGCCGCCGACGGTCCGGAGGATTGGGAGAATCCCCGGGTGTTCGGGATCGGCAAGGAGGCCCCTCGCGCCACTTTCGTGCCCTTCCCGGACGCCGCGGCGGCCGTGCGCCTGGCCCGGACGGAGTCCCCCCGGCACCTCTCCCTGAACGGGACCTGGAAGTTCCGTTGGTCCCCGCGGCCCGCGGACCGACCCCTGGATTTCTGGAAGCCGGAGGCCGATGTCGGCGGCTGGGACGACATCCCGGTCCCCGCCAACTGGGACCTCCACGGCCACGACGTGCCCATCTACGTCAACATCCCCTATGAGTTCACCCGGAACCCCCAGCCGCCCTTCGTTCCCCACGCCGACAATCCCGTCGGCTCCTACCGGCGGAGCTTCACGGTCCCTCCGGAGTGGGAGGGCCTGGAGGTCTTCCTCGTCTTCGGCGCGGTCAAGTCCGCCTTCTATGTCTGGGTCAACGGCGAGAAGGTCGGCTACAGCCAGGACGCCAAGACCCCCGCCGAATGGAACATCACCCGGTTCCTCAAGCCGGGGACGAACGTCCTGGCCGCCGAGGTCTATCGCTGGTCGGACGGCTCCTACCTCGAGTGCCAGGACTTCTGGCGGATGAGCGGCATCGAGCGGGACGTCTATCTCACCGCGTCGCCCCCCGTCCGGATCCGCGACGTCTTCGTGCGCGCCGGGCTCGACGGCAAGTACCGGAACGGCGCGCTGGCCGTCGAGGTCGAGCTCCGGGACCACGGCCGGGGCGGCCCGCAAGGGCCCTACTCCGTGGCCCTGTCCCTTCTCGACGGCGCGGGGGGGAAGGTCCTTTCGAGGGCCGGGACGGCCGGCCCCGCCGTCGAAGGAACGGCGTCCGTGCGCTTCGAGGACATCGTCGCCGAGCCGAAGAGATGGAGCGCCGAGACGCCGTCCCTGTACCGGCTCGTCCTCGAATTGCGGGACGGGAGAGGCCGGACGCTCGAAGCCGTCGCGACGAGGATCGGCTTCCGGACCTCGGAGATCAAGGACGGCCGGCTGCTCGTCAACGGCGTGACTGTCCTGCTCAAGGGCGTCAACCGCCACGAGCACGATCCCGTGACGGGGCACGTCATCTCCGAGGCGTCCATGCGGCAGGACATCGAGCTCATGAAGCGGTCGAACATCAACGCCGTCCGGACCTCCCATTACCCCAACGACCCCCGGTGGTACGAATTGTGCGACGAATACGGCCTCTACCTCGTCGACGAGGCCAACATCGAGTCCCACGGCATGGGCTACGGGGCCCGGAGCCTGGCCAAGGACCCCGAGTGGGGCCCGGCCCACATCGACCGCATCGTGCGAATGGTCGAGCGGGACAAGAACCATCCGTCGGTCATCATCTGGTCCTTGGGCAACGAGGCCGGCGACGGCGTCAACTTCGAGGACGCCGTCCGCTGGATCAAGGACCGGGACCCGTCCCGGCCCGTCCAGTACGAGCGGGCGGGGCTGCGGCCCCACACCGACATCTATTGCCCGATGTACGCCTCCATCGAGCACCTCGACAAGTACTCGTCGGAAAGACAGGACCGCCCGCTCATCCTGTGCGAGTACGCCCACTCGATGGGCAACTCCACGGGCAATCTCCAGGACTACTGGGACCTCATCGAAAGCCGCGACCAGCTCCAGGGCGGGTTCATCTGGGATTGGGTCGACCAAGGGCTGGCCGCCAAGAGCGCCGACGGCCGCGCCTTCTGGGCCTTCGGCGGCGATTTCGGCCCGGCCGACGTCCCGAGCGACGCGAACTTCTGCTGCAACGGCCTCGTCGCGCCCGATCGGACCCCCCACCCGGCCCTCTGGGAAGTGAAGAAGGTCTATCAGTCCGTCAAGTTCGCGGCCGTCGATGCCGCCGCCGGCAAGATCGACCTCCGCAACCGCTACGATTTCACCCCTCTGGACGTCTTCGATCTCCACTGGGAGGTCGCCGTGGACGGCCAGGTCCGGACGTCCGGGAAGATCGAGAGGCCGCGGGTCCCGCCCCATGGGCACCGCATCGTCCGGTTGCCGCCTCCTCGACCGCGTCTCGAGCCAGGGCAGGAAGCGTTCCTCAACGTTTCCCTACGGACCCGCGAGGCCGGCCCCGGCGTCCCCAAGGGCCACACGGTCGCCGCGGAGCAGTTCCCCTTGACGGCGGCGGCCCCGTCCTCCGTTCGGGAAGCCCCGCCGCCGGCCCTTCGCATCGATCCCGGACCTCGCTTCATCCGGATCGACGGCCGGGATGTCGCGGTCCGCTTCGACCGGATGACGGGCCTGCTCGATTCGTTCGTCTACCACGGGCGCGAGCTCGTCGAGTCCGGGCCCGAGCCGAACTTCTGGCGGGCGCCCACGGACAACGATTTCGGCAACCAGATGCCGCGCCGCCTGGCCGTCTGGAGAAGGGCCAGCCTGCGCCGCGACCTGATGTCGATCGAAGCCCGCGAGGCCGGGGCGGGACGGGCCGTCGTCGAGGCCGAATATTTCCTGCCCGACGTCCCGGCGACGCACATCGTCCGCTTCACCATCCTCGGTGACGGCTGGATGACGATGACCCACGAGTTCGCGCCCCGTTCGGAGGCCAAGCTGCCCGAGATGCCCCGGGTCGGCGTAAGGATGGCCATGCCCAAGGGCTTCGACGCCGTCCGCTGGCTCGGCCGCGGTCCTTGGGAGAACTACCGGGACCGCAAGACGGCGGCCTTCGTCGGCCTCTACGGGACATCGGTCGCGGCCGAGGTCCTGCCCTATGTGTCCCCCCAGGAGTACGGCAACCGCACGGAGGTCCGCTGGGCCGCCGTTCGCGACGGCCGTGGGTACGGCCTGCTCATCGCCGGCGAGCCCCTTTTCGAATTCTCGGCTGTCCCCCACTGGCCCGAGGACCTGACCCTGGACTCCCGGGGCTCGAAGCATCCGCACGAGATCATCCGGCGGGACTTCACCTGCCTGACGCTCGATCATGCCCAGATGGGCGTCGGCGGCGACGATTCCTGGGGAGCGCGCGTCCACCCGCAATACACGATCCCGGCCGCAGCCTATTCCTACACGTTCCACCTCCGGCCTCTCAAGCCCGGGGACGACCCGGCGGCCCTGGCCCGGGCGCCGCGCCCGCCTGCTGAATAGGCTCTTCTTTCCGATCCCGAGATCAAGGGAACGCCGGATCGGCTCGCCCGGAGGGTGAAAATGCCGGTCTTTCCGAGAGGCGCTTGTAAAAAGCCCTGGAAAAATTGGAAAGCTGGAGATCCTGCAGATATCGCAGCACTTAGAGAACACATCGGCATTTTCATGAATAGGTCAGGGTAAAGGCCTTTGATGGGCGAAGGGCGGTGATCGAGCGGCGTGGGGGCCTCCCGCCCGCGCAACCGCTGATGCTTGAGAGCCCTTGAGAGCGCCGGGGCCGGCCGGGAGTGATCCCGGGGCGGCCGGCCGTCTGGAAACGGGCTCCCGTTTGTGATACAACGGGGGGCCGGCGGACATCGACGCATGATAACAGCGCGGATCCTTTTCGTCTGCTACGGCAACATTTGCCGCAGCCCCATGGCCGAGGGGATCGCCCGCCTCCGGCTCGGGCCGAGGGCGGAGACGGCCAGCGCCGGCATCGCCGCGGCCGGCGGGCCGGCCTCCGTCGAGGCCGTCCTGGTCATGAAGCTCGTCTATCGGACGGACATCTCCGGCCATGTGGCCCGGCCCGTCGGCGCCTACGATCTCAAGTCCTTCGACCACGTCGTGGCCATGGACATCTCCATCCACAACCACCTGCGGGACATCTGGGGCGTGCCCGGGGCCAAGCTCTGCGGCTGGGACATCGAAGATCCGCTGGGGCTGGGGTACGACGCCTATAAGGAAACGGCGCGCAAGATCGAGCGCCGTCTCGACCAGTTCCTGGCCTCGATCGGCTTCGACTGAGCGGGCCCGGGGGGCTCCCCGTCCCTACTTGTCCATCATCGCTTCGAGGAAGCTCAGGGACGGGACGTTGGCGAAAACGATCTTGAAGACCGACAGGATGGGCACGGCCAGGATCATGCCGGGAATGCCCCACAGCCAGGCCCAGAAGAACAGGGAGAAGAGGACGAGGAGGGGCGGCAGGCTCGATTCCTTGCCCATCAGCCGGGGCTCGAGGAAGCCGTTCAGGCCGACGTGGGCGAGGACGAGGAGGCCGAGGATGATCCAGACGGACAGGCTGAACGCGCCGTCGAGGAACGCGGCGATCAGCACGGGCAAGGCGACGGCGACGACGGCCCCGAGCTTCGGCACGTAGTTGAGAAGAAGGGCCAGGACTCCGAAGAGGACGGCGAAGGGGACCCCGAAGAGGGCCAGCACGGCCCCCGTGAGAAGGCCGATCCCGATGTTGACCAGGGTCTTGACGCCCAGGTATCGCGTGATCTCGCAGTGGATCCGGCCGACCGTCCGGGTCAGCGTCGCGGCCTCGTCCGGCGGGAAGGCCTGGACGATCTTCTTCTCCAGCCGGCCCCGCCCGGAGAGGATGAAGATCATGAAGATGAAGACGAGCATCAGCTGGGACATGAAGGACAGGAACGGGCCGAGGGACGAGAGGACGAGAGGTCCGGCCTTGGCGATGTTGAGGGCCCGGACCCATTCCATGAGCCCGAGCCGGAGACGCTCGTCCGGGACGCTGTCCTCGATGCCCTCCAGGAACGACTGCATGAGGTCGTGGTAGGAGGGAAGCTCGGCGGCGAACGACTTGCCGCTCGTATAGAAGACGGTCCCCAAGAGGTAGAGGACGGCGAAGGACAGGAGCAGGACGACGGCCAGGGACAGGGACTTGGCGATCTTCCTCCGGACCAGGAAGTCCAGGGCCGGGGAGACGGCGAAGGACAGCAGGAGAGCCATGCTGAACGGGACGAGGACGGGCTTGGCCGCCCGCAGGAAGAACCCCAGCAGGAACAGGACGACGACGCCGATCCCGAACTTGAGGAACTTCGTCTTGTCCACGAGGCCGCCTGTCCTCATCATGATAGCCAAAACCCCGGCAAAAGAAAACAGGTGAAAAAAGCGGGCCGTACGGGTATCATAGGATCTTCGACAGCTTGTCCAAGGAGGTCGCCGTGGTCGCCAAGGAAACGCTGGCCAAGCTCAGTCTCTTCGAGGGGCTGACCGACGAGGCCCTCGGCGCCATCGGCGCCATGTCCCGGGAGATGTCCCTGGCCTCCGAAACGGTCATCTTCTCCCCCGAGAAGGCGGCCGATCATCTGTACGTGCTCCTCGAGGGATCGGTCCGCTTGACGGTCTTCGTCTCCCCCCTCTCCAGCCCCGTGACGGTCACCGTCCTGGCGACGCCGGGTCAGGCCTTCGGCTTCTCGTCGATCGTCGGGAGCGGGCACCACAACAGCTCGGCCGAGGCCGCCTCGCAGGTCCGGATCCTGGCCGTCCGCGGCCGGGAGCTGGTGGATTACCTGTCCCGGGACACCGCGGCCGGGTTCGTTCTCATGAGGCGTCTCGTTCAACGCGTCAGCAACCGGCTGGCGGCCGTCCGCAGGCTGCTCGTCCAGACGATCATCGATTACGAGCGGCCGGAGAGCGCGGTCGACGACAACTGACGCGGTTCCCCGTCAGGAGGACCCCCGGCGCCGGCGTTCCCGGATCGCGCTGTATTCGTCGATCATCACGGCCAGCTCGCCGGGCCGGAGCGAGGCCCCTTCGGCCGTGCTTTCCCTGAGAAGCCTCGGGGGCAGCGTATCGTCGGCCGCGGTCAGGCCCTCCCGGCGATTGAAGCGGCGGGTCGCAAGGGTGATGTCGTTGGCCAGGCCCTCGAGCTCCTCCCGCGTCATGGCCAGGCCCGTCGCCGCGGCGATGAGCGCCCCCAGCTCGTCCCACAGGATGAGGTCCCGGAAGAACCGGCAGAGGATCAGGGAGTCGAAGAGCGCCGCCCGGTCCTCGTAATCAATGACCTGGGCGGCCTTGCCGGCGACGGACGCTTTATCGACCAGACCGGCGAGCTCGGCCTTGTAGAAGGTCCCCCGCAGGTGGCAGGCCCCGCGGGCCGCTGTGGCATAGGCGAGCCCCATGCCCTTCAGGACGCGCGGCTCGAAGCCGGCCGGCTCGAGGCCCTTGACGTGGACGGCCAGGTCCTCGAGGCCGAGCTCGGCGGCGGCCCGCTCGATGCCCTGCCCCAGGACCGCCCCGATGTCCCGGCCCTCGGCGATGTGCATGAAGAGCTCGGCCATCCGGTCGGGCTGGTTGTAGCCGATGTCCCAGGGGAACCGCCCCCGCGTCCGGGCTTCGGCGGCCAGCGCCGAGATGTTGCCGGCGCTCATCGTGTCCAGCCCGAGCTTGTCGCAGAGGTCGTTGAGCCAGGCGATCTCCTCGAGGCTGTCGACCTCGTTGAGCCCGCCCAGGGCGTAGATCGTCTCGTACTCGGGCCCCTCGAGCTCCAGCCCGGCGTGCCGGCCGCGGCGGACCCGGCAGAACTTCGTGCACTGGAGAAAGCAGTGCGGGCAGGGGTGGTTGACGACGTCGAAGTTCTCGATCATGTAGTCCGCCGAGATCGCCTCCCACTTCGCGAAACGCCCCGAGCTCCAGTAGCGGGTCGGGAAGCAGTTCTGGGCGTTGGTCAGGGCGACCTGCATGGGCGTCCCGTATTTCCGATAGAGGGCCGAGACGGGGTTCTCCCGGCCCCTGCGGGCGACGGCGGAGACGATCCTGCGCATCCCGGCCGGATCGGCGACCTCCGCCCGCCGGGCGCCGGCGAAGGCGATCCCCTTGATGTTCTTGGCGCCGAGGACGGCCCCCAGCCCGCAGCGGCCCAGGCTCCGCCAGCGGTCGGATTTGATGCAGGCGAAGCGGACCCCGTTCTCCCCGGCCGGCCCGATGGTCATGGCCCCGGCCCCCGGAGGCGAGAGGGCCAGCAGGGCGTCCTCGGCCCGGTCCGTCGTCCAGCCCTTGAACGGCCGGGCGTCGTGGAAGGCGACGCCTTGCTCGTCGACGACGAGGAAGGTCAGGCCCGGGCGGCGGCCCTCCAGGACGACGGCGTCGAGGCCGCAGCCCTTGATCTTGGGGGCCAGGGTGCCTCCGCAGTAGGACTCGGCGTAACCGCCCGTGGCCGGGCTCTTGGCGAAGGCGGCGAAACGGGACTGGCCCCACATCGCGGTCCCGGTGACCGGGCCGGTCGTCAGGATGAAGCGGTTCCCGGGAGAGAGGGCGTCGACGCCGGGAGGGTTCTCGGCGAGGAGCAGGGCCGCGCCCAGGCCTTTGCCGCCCAGGGTCCGGGCCAGGAGCTCGTCGGGGAGGGGTTCCGTACGCCAGTCCCCCCGGTCGAGATCGACCCGCAGGAGCCGGCCCCAGAACCCTTTCATGTCCCTCCGTCAGGCCAGGATCTTCTCGTAGAAATCGTTCCCTTTGTCGTCGACGATGATGAAGGCCGGGAAGTCCTTGACCGTGATCTTATAGATGGCCTCCATGCCCAGCTCGGGGTAGGCCACGATCTCCTGACTCGTGATGCAGTCCTTGGCCAGCCGGGCGGCCGGGCCGCCGATCGAGCCCAGGTAGAAGCCGCCGTGGGCCTGGCAGGACTCGGTGACGCCTTTGGAGCGGTTGCCCTTGGCCAGCATGACCAGAGAACCGCCCATTCTCTGGAAGAGGGGGACGTAATCGTCCATGCGGCCGGCCGTCGTCGGCCCGAGGGAGCCCGAGGCGTAGCCGGGCGGAGTCTTGGCCGGTCCGGCGTAGTATACGATGTGGTCCTTGAAATAGGCCGGCAGGTCCTCGCCCTTGTCGACCTTCTCCTTGAGCCGGGCGTGGGCGATGTCGCGGGCGACGATGATCGGCCCGTCGAGGGACAGTCGGGTCGCCACGGGGTGCTTGCTGAGGGTCGCCCGGATCTCGGCCATCGGACGGTTGAGGTCGACGCGGACGGCGTCCTCGCCGCCGCCCGCCGGGACGGGCAGGAACCGGGCCGGGTCCTTTTCCAGCCGCTCGAGGAGGATCCCTTCGCGGGTGATCTTGGCCTTGACGTTGCGGTCGGCGTTGCAGCTGACGCCCATGCCGATGGGGCAGGAGGCGCCGTGGCGGGGCAGGCGGACGACGCGGACGTCGAGGCAGAAATGCTTGCCGCCGAACTGGGCCCCGAGGCCCAGCTTCCGGGAGGCCTCGAGGAGGACGGCCTCGAGCTCGAGGTCGCGGAAGGCGTGGCCGCCCGGACCGCCCGTCGTCGGCAGGCCGTCGAGATAGCGGGCCGAGGCCAGCTTGACGGTCTTGAGGACGAGCTCGGCCGAGGTCCCGCCGACGACGACCGCCAGGTGATAGGGCGGACAGGCCGCGGTGCCGATGGCCTTGATCTTGCCGACGAGGAACTTCGGCAGGGAGACGGGATTGAGGACGGCCTTGGTCTCCTGGAAGAGATAGGTCTTGTTGGCCGAGCCGCCGCCCTTGGCGACGAACAGGAAGCGGTACTCGTCGCCGTCGACGGCGGAGATGTCGATCTGGGCCGGCAGGTTCGTGCCCGTGTTCTTCTCCTCGTACATCGTCAGCGGGGCGTTCTGGGAATAGCGCATGAAGTTGCCGACATAGGCGTTGAAAACGCCCCGCGACAGGGCCTCCTCGTCGCGGCCGTCCGTCAGCACGCCCTGGCCTTTCTTGGCGTTGATGATGGCCGTGCCGGTGTCCTGGCACATCGGCAGGACGCCGTCGGCCGAGATGACGGCGTTCTTGATCAGCTCCAGGGCCACGGCCCGGTCGTTGGCCGAGCTCTCGGGGTCGGTCAGGATGGCTGCGAGCTGCTCCAGGTGGGAGGTCCGCAGAAAGAAGGCCGCATCATGGAAGGCCCGTTCGGCAAGCAGGGTCAGGCCCTGCGAAGCCACCTCGAGGACCGGGCGCCCCCCGCATTCGCCGGCCTTGACGTGGTCCCGGGAGATCGGCTCGTATTCGGTCGCGTCCGTCCCGGGGGAGAACATGGGCGTATAGACGAAATCCGGCATGGTCCCTCCTCCGTCGGTCCGGCGTCCGGGCGCCGGGCTAATGGGCCTGGGCCTTGCCCAGGCCGTACTCGTAGCCTTTCTCGAAAGCCAGCAGGTTCAGGCCCTCCGTCCCCTTCGGCACCGAGCTCTCGATGGCCTTGCGCATGGCGTCCTTGGAGACGATCCCGGTCACGGCCGTGAAGAACCCGGCCATGACGATGTTGAGGACGATCTTGCGCCCGAGCTCCTCGGCGATCCGCGTCGCCGGGATGCCGAAGACCTTGACCGTCGGCGGCAGGCCCTTGGGATTGACGAGCTCCTCCTCGATGAGGATCATGCCGCCCGGGTCGAGCTGGGGGGAGAACTTCGTGAACGCCTCCTGGCTCATGATGACCATGACCTGCGGCCGCTTGACGTACGGATAGAGGATGGTCTCGCCGGAGACGATGACCTGGGCGCTGCAGGCGCTGCCGCGGGCCTCGGGGCCGAACGCCTGGGTCATGGTCGCGTTCTGGCCGTCGAAGATGGAGGCGGCCTTGCCGATGATGAAGCCGGTCAGGATGACCCCCTGGCCGCCGAACCCGCCGATCTTGATCTCCGTCTTGGCCATGTTATCCCTCGTAGTCCTTGTACTTGGCGCCCAGCCGCTCCCGGTAATGGGCGTTCATCGCGTCGATGTAGGTCGGCCGCTCGACGTCGACGAACTTGCCGACGACGATCCTATCCCGAAGCCGGATGTCGACATCCTTGGTGCTGGCCCCGTTGCGGATGTCGCTGTTCTCGCAGTACCACCGCAGGCGGTCCAGGCCGTCCCCCATCTTCTGCTGGCGCTCGAAGATGGTCGGACAGGGAGCGATGACTTCGACGAACGAGAAGCCCGGCTTCTTGAGAGCTTCGACCATGGAGACGGTCTGGTTATAGACATGGAGGGAGGTCCATCGGGCGACGTAGACCGCGCCGACCGACTCGGCCAGGAACGGCAGGTTGAACGGGAACTCGTAGCTGCCGAAGGGCGAGGTCGACAGGACGGACCCTTCCGGGGTCGTCGAGGCCAGCTGCCCGCCCGTCATGGCGTAGTTGAAGTTGTTGACGCAGATGACCGTCATGTCGATGTTCCGCCGGGCGGCGTTGATGAAGTGGTTGCCGCCGATGGCGATAATGTCCCCGTCGCCGCTGAAGACGACGACCTTGAGCTTGGGATTGGCCAGCTTCATCCCCGTGGCGAAGGGGATGGCCCGGCCGTGGGTCGTGTGGAAGGAGTCGACCTTGACGTAGCCGGCGACCCGCCCCGTGCAGCCGATGCCCGAGACGACGACGACCTGGTCGAGGGGGATCTGGCATTTCTCGAGGGCCTTGGCGAAGCAGTTGACGCTGACGCCGATGCCGCAGGTCGAGCACCAGATGTGGGGCATGCGGTCCATCCTCAGGAAATCGTCCATGGGATGGCTTTCCGGGTGGAAATCCGGGGTCGGGCTCAATGACGCTTTTTGGAGTTCGCTCAGGACAGACACCGGTGGGCCTCCTCGATCTTGGTGACGATGGCTTCGATCTCGTGGACCGTGCCCCCGCCATGGCCGGCCAGGATGACCGGGGCTTTCCCGCGGGCCGATCGCTCGACCTCGTAGAAGATCTGGCCGTAGTTCATCTCGGCCATGACGAACGCCTTGCCCCGGCAGGCCAGCTCGAAGATCCGCGGTTCGGGGAAGGGCCAGACGACGACGAGCCGGAGCATGCCGACCTTGATGCCCTTCTTGCGGGCCGCCTCGATGGCTTCGACGGCGACCCGCGAAGTGATGCCGTAGGTGACGACGACGACGTCGGCGTCCTCGACCCCGTTTTCCTCGTAGCGCCGGATCTTGGGCTCGTTGAGCCGGATCTTGTCGACGAGGCGCCGGACGAGCTGCTCCTGGACGTCGGCGCTCATGACGGGATAGCCGCGGAAGTCGTGGGTCAGGCCGGTGACGTGCAGGCGGTAGCCGTCGCCGGCCTTGAACATTTCGGGGATCATGTCCTCGCCGGGCTTGAAGGGCAGGTACTCGCCGGGCGGGAGCTTCGTGAACCGCCGGGGGACGATCTCGATCTTGTCGGCCGGCGGGATGACGACCCGTTCCATCATGTGCCCGACGCACTCGTCCATCATGAACATGACCGGCACGCGATACTGCTCGGAGAGGTTGAAGGCGTCGATGGTCAGGTCGAAGCACTCCTGGGGGGAGTTGGGCGAGATGGCGATGATCTCGTAGTCGCCGTGGGACCCCCAGCGGGCCTGCATCATGTCGGCCTGGCCGGGGAGCGTCGGCAGGCCCGTCGACGGGCCGCCGCGCTGGACGTCGACGAAGACGCAGGGCGACTCGGTCATGGCCGCCAGGCCGATGTGCTCCATCATCAGCGAGAAACCGGGGCCGCTCGTGACGGTCATGGCCTTCTTGCCGGCCCAGACGGCCCCCTGGATGGCGATCGAGGCCGCCAGCTCGTCCTCCATCTGGATGAAGATCGCGCCTTCGACGAGCGGGGCCCTGCGGGCGAAGCGCTCGACGACCTCCGTCGAGGGCGTGATGGGGTAGCCGCCGACGAACCGGCAGCCGGCCGCCAGGGCGCCCTCGCAGCAGGCGTGGTCGCCGTCGATGTAGTGGGAGCCGGTCAGGACTCCCTTGGGGTCGGCTTTCATGGCTTTTCTCCCGTCTTGAGCTCGTAGGTGTAGATGGCGAACTCGGGGCAGATCATCCGGCAGAAGCCGCAGTTGACGCAGAGCTCGGGCTTGTCGATCTCCGGCGGGTGGTAGCCCTTGAGGTTGAACTTCTTCGAGAGGACGAGGATTTGGTGCGGGCAGTACTCGATGCAGAAGCCGCAGCCCTTGCAGCGCTCCTCGAGGATGACGACCTCGCCGTGAGGGGTCTCCGGCTTGGGGAAGCCGAACGGTTTTTCTCTTCGCCTTACCGGCATGGCTGAACCTCGTTCATGGATTACCGCAGCGTCCCGTGGTATTTCGTCGTCAGCTGCTTCTTCCGGACCTCGGGATTGGAGTAGTCGGGCAGGAGCATCGGCGCAACGCGGCCGTCGACCGGCACGCCGGCCTTCTCGAGGGCCCGGTGGTACTCCCGGACGTGGTCCAGGGACAGGGCCCCGTCCTTGAAGGCCGACTTGGCGTACTCGGCCGCGCTGCAGCCGGCGATCCGGCCGAAGACGACGACGTCGAGCAGGGAGTTGCCCATCAGGCGGTTCTCGCCGTGGATGCCTCCGCTGGCCTCGCCGGCGACGAACAGGCCCGGGACGACGGTCTCGGTCCTCCGGTTGATCTGCAGGCCCCCGTTCTGGTAGTGGAGGGTCGGGTAGACGAGCATCGGCTCCTTGGTGATGTCGATCCCGTAGCGGTGGAACAGGATCCACTTCCCGGGGAACTCCTTGCGGACCGTGCCCTCGCCCTTGAGGACGTCGATCATCGGCGAGTCGAGCCAGACGCCGAACTTCCCTGTCGGCGTCGGCACGCCCTTGCTTCGCTCCAGGCACTCCCGGATGAAGGCCGAGGCCTCGACGTCCCGGGGCTCGCGCTCGTAGACGAACTGCTCGCCGTCGATGTTGAGGACGTTGGCCCCGGCCCCGCGGACCTTCTCGGTGATGAGCAGCCCCTCGGCCTGCTCGGGGAAGACGGCCCCTGTCGGGTGGTACTGGACGGTGTGGAGGAACCTCAGGGGGACCCCGGCGCGATAGCCCATGATGAGACCGTCGCCCGTGGCCCCGTAGTGGTTCGTCGTCATGAAGTCCTGGATGTGGAGGCGGCCCGAGCCGCCCGTGGCCATGACGACGGCCTTGGCCTTGACGACGACGTACTCCTCGGTCTCGAGGTTGAAGAGGACCGCCCCGGCGCAGGCCCCGCGGCCGTTGAGGAGGAGCTCGACGGCCGGCGAGAACTCGAGGACCTGGATGTCGTCGGGGTGGTTCTTGACCTCGTCGCGCAGGGTCCGCATGATCTCGGCCCCGGTGATGTCGCCGGCATAGTGCATCCGCTTGCGCGAGGTGCCCCCGCCGTGCATGGCCTTGAGCCGGCCGTCCTCGAACTTGGAGAACATCGTCCCCTGTCTTTCGAGCCAGGCCATGACCTTGGGGGCCTCGACGACCAGGGTCTGGACGAGCTCGGGGTCGTTCTTGAAGTGGCCGCCTCCCATGGCGTCCAGGTAGTGATAATAGGGCGAGTCCTTGTCGGTCTTGATCGCGGCCTGGATGCCGCCCTCGGCCATCATCGTGTTGGCGTCGCCGAGCCGGAGCTTGGTGGCGATGAGGACCTTGGCGCCGTTCTCGCGGGCCAGGAGGGCCGCCGAGGCCCCGGCCCCGCCGCCGCCGATGACCAGGATGTCGGTCTCGTGATCGATCTTGGAGATGTCCACCGCGTCGGGGTCGAGGCGGCTCTTGGCGTGGATGAGAGCGACCATCTCCTTGGCGATCCGGTAGCCCTTGTCGGGCCCTACGAGGATCTCGGCGCGGCCCTCCTCCTTGAAGTCGGGGTGGTACTTGAGGATGGCCTTGCGCTCCTCGAGGGACATGGCCGGGAACTCCTCCCCTCTCCGCTTCTTCTCGACGCGGGCCGGCCGGGTCTTCTCGACCTTCTTGATGAGCTCCTTGAGTTCAGGCGTGTACGGCATGGTTCATTCTCCCAAGCAGGACTTGTCGGTCGGCGTCCAGGACTCGTCGGCCATGTCCGGCTCGATCTCCAGGGCTTTGTAGAGCTTCTGGAGCTCGGCCAGGTCCTTTTTTTTGAGCTCCTCGAGGGCCTTGTCGAATGTCTTGGCCTCGACCGCCTTGACGGCCTTGGCCAGATGCTCGGCCTTGGGGGCCAGGTGCCGGGCGTAGAGGCGTCGGGCCAGGATGCCGATGTTGTACTGGACCTCCTCGGCCGGGCAGCGGGCCGCGCACAGCCCGCACATGACGCAATCGAAGGAGCTCTCGGCGACGGCCTTGACATCCCCTTGGATGGCCTTGGAGACGTAGCCCATGACGTCGATGTCCATGGGACAGCTCCGGGTGCAGGTCCCGCAGCCGACGCACTTGAAGACCTCGGGGTAGAGGGCGGCGATCGTCCCCCCGGCCGCGGGCAGCGTCTCGATGTCGTAGAGGGCCTTGTTGCCCGGGAAGAACGGCAGCTGGGCGATGTACATGTCGGGCTGGACCACGGTCTGGCAGGCCAGGCCGACCTCGATCCGGTAGGAATCGGGGAACCTGTAGACCGTGCCGCAGGCGCCGCAGATGCCGCCCCGGCAGCCGCAGCCCCGGACGAGCTGGTAGCCGGCGTACTCGAGCGCCTTCTGGATGGTCAGGGAGGCCGGGACCTCGTAGCGCTTGCCCATGACGAAGATGGGGACGAAGCCGGCCTCGGGGGCCTTGGCCTCCTTGGCCTTGGCAGCCGCCTTTTTCGGTTTGGATGCCGTTTTACTCATCTTTGACCACCTCTCGGACTAAAGCTTTATCGTTCAGGTCGAGGGGCCCCAGGGCCCGGATCTGCTCGGTGAACTCGTTCATCGTCTCGGCGTATTTCTTGCCCTCGGCGGCCGAGATCCACTCGAGGCGAAGCCGCCGCGGATCGATGCCCAGGTCCGGCAGCATCTTCTTGAAGAGGGCGATCCGGCGGAGGGTCTTGTAGTTGCCCTCGACGTAGTGACAATCGCCGGGATGGCAGCCGCCGAGGAAGACCCCGTCGGCCCCCTCCTTGAAGGCGTAGAGGATGTGTTGGGGGTCGACCCGGCTGGAGCACATGACCCGCATGTTGATCGTGTTGGTGGCGTGGTGGAGCCGGGATGTGCCGGCCAGGTCGGCCGCGGCGCTCGTGCACCACTTGCACAGGAAGCACATGATTTGCGGTTCGAACATCGTCACTCCCTCAGCATGGCTCGAAGCATGGAAAAGATCTGGTCGTCGGTCTGGTTGCGCTGCTGGGCGGCCCCGCTCGGGCAGGCGGCCGCGCAGGCCCCGCAGCCCTCGCAGAGGATCTCGTTGACGACGACGACCCCCTTGGACGGATCGAGTGTCCGGGCCCCGTAAGGGCACATCGTGATGCAGATGCCGCAGCCCGAGCAGAGCTCGTCGTTGACCGGCACGACGGTCGGTTCGTGGCTGAGCTCCTTCTGGGCGAACAGGTCGCCGACCTTGGCCGCCGCGGCCGAGGCCTGGGAGACGGCCTCCGGGATGTCCTTGGGCCCGTGGGCGCAGCCGGCCAGAAAGAAGCCGGCGTTGAGGCTCTCGACGGGCCGCAGCTTGGGGTGGGCCTCGGCGACGAAGCCGTGGATGTCGGTCGCGATCTTGAGCTTCTTCAGCAGGTCCTGGACGCCCTCGGTCTTGACCATGGCCATGGCCAGGACGACCATGTCGGCCTCGATCTCGACCTTCTTCCCGGTCAGGGTGTCGACGCCCCAGACGACGAGCTTGTCGCCTTCCTTGAAGATCTTGGAGACCTTGCCCCGGATGTAGAGGACCTTGTCCTCCTCGACGGTCCGCTGGTAGAACTCGTCGAAGGCCTTGCCGCCCGTCCGGACGTCGATGTAGAAGACCGTGGCCTGGCCGTCGGGGACGCGGTGCTTGTAGAGCATGGCGTGCTTGGCCGTGTACATGCAGCAGATCTTGGAGCAGTACGGGAGGTGCTTCTCCGTGTCGCGGGAGCCGCAGCACTGGACGAAGACGACGGATTTCGGGATCTTGCCGTCGGAGGGCCGGCGGACGACGCCGCCCGTCGGGCCCGAGGCCGACAGGATGCGCTCGAACTCCAGGCCGTTGATGGCGTCCTCGTACTTCTCGCCCCCGAACTCGCCCAGGGCCTGCATCGTGTAGAGGTCGTAGCCGGTGGCCACGACGATGGCCCCGACCTCCTCCTCGATGATCGTCTCCTTCATGTCGAAGTCGATGGCCCGCGGCTCGCAGACGTCCTTGCACTTGCCGCATCGCACCGGCGACAGGCCGAGGCAGTGCTCGGCGTCGAGGGTGTAGGTCCCCGGGATGGCCTGGGGGAAGGGCATGTAGATGGCCTTGCGGAAGGACAGGCCCATGTTGAACTCGTCGGGGACGATCTGGGGGCAGACCTTCTCGCACTCGCCGCAGAGGTTGCAGAGCTTCTCGTCGACGAACCGGGGCTTCTTCTTGATGCGGACCTTGAAGTTGCCGATGAAGCCCGACACGGAGTCGACCTCGTGGCAGGTCAGGAGCTTGATCCGCGGGTGCCGGGAGACCTCGACCATCTTGGGGGTCAGGATGCACTGGGAGCAGTCGAGGGTCGGGAAGGTCTCGGACAGCTGGATCATCTTGCCGCCGATCGAGGGGTTCTTTTCGACCAGGATGACCTCGTACCCGTGGTCGGCGATGTCCAGGGCGGCCTGCAGGCCGCTGACCCCTCCGCCGATGACCAGGGCCCGCCTTGTCACATCGACCTTGATGGGCTCCAGGTTCTCGTTCTGCAAGGCCTTGGCGACGTGCGACTTGCAGATCTTGACGGCCTTCTTGGTGGCCTTGTCCTTGTCGGAATGGACCCAGGAGTTCTGCTCGCGGATATTTGCGATCTCGATCTGGTAGGGGTTCAGGCCGGCCAGCTTGGCCGCCTCCTGGAAGGTCTTCTCGTGGAGCGTCGGCGAGCAGGCGGCGACGATGATCCCGTCGAGGTGCTTCTCCTTGATGGTGTCGATGATCATCTGCTGGCCGGGGTCGGAGCACATGTAGACGTAGTCCGTGGATACCGTCACGCCGGGAATGTCTTTCAGGGATTCGGCGACCTTCTTGACGTCGACGACGCCGGCGATGTTGACCCCGCAGTGGCAGACGAACAGGCCGATGCGCTTGTCCTCTTTCTTCTTGGGCTTTTCGGTCATGTCCTCACCTCGGTCATCGGAACTTCCTCGAACAGGCCGTCGGCGGGAACGGCGTGTTCCCCAAGGCCGAGGGCCTCGCGGTCGACCCCCAGGGCCCAGGCCAGTAGCTGGGTGAAGTACAGGACGGGCAGTCCCCCGAAGTCCAGGAACTTCTCCTTGACGGCCGCCTGGCGGCCGTCCATGTTGTAGAAGCACAGGGGGCAGGTCACGGCGACGGCCTTGGCCCCGTCCATCAGGGCCGACCGCAGGACGCGGTAGGAGGCCTCGGTCGCCGCGTCGGGCAGGGAGACGGAGAGATAGGAGCCGCAGCACTCCTGCTTGAACGCGTAGTCGACGGCCGCGCATCCGACGGCCTCCAGGAAATCCTCGAAGACGCGCGGCGCATCGGGCTCGTCGAAGGCCATCTCCTCCTGAGGCCGGAGGAGGCGGCACCCGTAGTAGGGGGCGACGGCCAGGCCCCGGAGATCTCGTTTGAGCCGCGAGCGGATCTTGGGGTACCCGACCTTGTCGCGGAGGTATTCGAGGAGGTGGACGACCTGGACCTCGCCGTTGTAATCCTCGAAGTCGGTCGTCCTGTCCTTGGTCAGCGGGTCGATCTTGATGTCGTCCCGCAGGAAGGCGTTGATGCGCTTGTGCTTGAGAGGGTCGTCCTGGACGGCCTTGTTGGCCCGCTTGAGTACGGCGTAGCAGAACGAGCAGGTCGTCACGAGGATGTCCCCGCCTTCGTCACGGACCTGGCGCAGGACCCGGACCGGAGCGGCCAGTCCGACGATCTTCTCTTCGGTCAGCGGGTATTCGGCGCCGCAGCAGGTCCAATCCTCGGGCTCGACGAGCTCGACGTCGAGGCGCTTCATGGCCTCTCTCGTGGAGTTGTCGAGCGCCGTCGCCTTCTCCTTGAGCGTGCATCCCGGATAGTAGTGGAGTTTCATGGGCTCCCCTTATTTGGCGAATTTGCGGCAGACGGCGACCATGACCTGCTGGGGCAGGTCCTTGGCCAGCTCCGGAGGGATCTCGCCCGGGCCGAAAGCGTCCTTGCCCTTGGGGTCCAGGACGTGGCGGACGGCTTCCATGACCCGCGCCATGTCGATGCCCTTGGGACAGCGCGATTCGCAGGTGAAGCAGGAGGCGCACAGGAAGAGGGTCTTGGATTTTATGACCTCGTCGACAAGCCCCATCTGGACCATGCGGATGACCTGGTTCGGCAGCAGGTCCATCTCCGAGGCCACGGGGCAGCCGGCGGAGCAACGCCCGCACTGATAGCAGGCATAGACGTTCTCGCCGGACAGCTCCTCGATCCTTTCGATGAACGTCTTCTGTTCGGGACCGGCCTTGAGCTTGACTCTCATGGTCTCTCCTCTACGATGACATTGACGCCGTGATCGGCTTCTCGAGCTTCAGGAGCGAGGCCTCGATGACCTCCCGGACGTCCTTGCGCTCCCTTTTCCTCTTCAGGGCGGCCTTCAAGCAGGGGACGGCCCGCGCGTCGCCGATCTCCCCGAGCAGCCGGGCAGCCCGGAAACGGGTCGTCCACGAGGGGCTTTTCAGGGCTTCCGCCAGCGGGTCCACGGCGTCCCGGCCGAAATTCAAGAGGGCCAGCTCGGAGCTCTCCCGGACGCTCCAGTGGGAATCGGCCATGACCTTGAGCAGGGGGAGGATGGACCGGCAGTCCTGGAAGTTTCCCAGGAGGCGGGCCGCTTGGACCCGGACCTCTCTCGCCGGGTCCTTAAGACATCGGCGGCCCACGTCCAGGACGGAGGGATCCCCCAATCCGACCGTCCTCAGGTGGCGAAGGGCTTCCCGGCGGATGAACGGGGCGCGATCCTTGCCGGCGATCCGGACGAGGTGCCGGACGGCGGCCGGGCCGCCCAGCCGGCCCAGGGCGACGACGGCCTCGAACCGGGCGTTCTCCGAGTCGTCCTTGAGCGAAGGGAGGACCCTCGGGACGAAGGACGCGTCGGCGATCTCGCCCAGGACCCGCAGGGCGCAGCAGCGGCCCCACGCGGCGCATCCGATCTGGAACAGGGCGTGGGAGGCGGCTTCCTGGACGTCGGGCAGTCCCTGGTCGACGAGTTCCTTGAGCAGGGGGACGGCCCGGTGGTCCTCCAATCCGCCGAGGGCCTTGATGGCCCTCATCTGGAGCTCGGGGCGCTCCTTGTCGCAGGCGTCCCGTTTCAGCTTCTCGATGTCGGAGGTGTTGAACGACAGGGTGGCCAGGAGGTGGGGAATGGCCATCGGCCCGAGACGGACGAGGGCGGAGACGGCTGCCTGGCGGACGATGAAGTAGCTGCTCCGGAGATAGCTGATCAGTGCGGGCACGGACTTGGGGTCCCCGATCCGGCCCAAGCCCCGGAGGAACGCCCGCTGGGCGAACTTGTCCCGCTCCCTGGTCAAAGCGTTGAGCAAGGGGACGACGGCCAGCTTGCCGAACCGGACGATGGCCTCCACGGCCTCCGCCTGGACCCGTTCCACGTTGTCCTGGACCATCAGGACGAGTGGCTCGATGCTGACTTTGTCGCCCATCTCTCCGAGAGCCCGGCAGGCGCTGGCCCTGACGGCGGCGCTCTCGTCCTTGAGCAGCTCGAGGAGATACGGCGTGGACGTGTGGGATTTCATCCTGCCCAGGGCCAGGGCCGCGTTGGCGCGGATCGTTTCCGAGGAGATGTCCAGGGCGTCGTGGAGCCAGCGGAGGCTCTCGGGCCCGATCTCCCGGAATCCATCCATGGCCAGCTCGATGATCTCCTCGTTGTCCAGGGAGAACATGTGGATGAGGATGCGGGCCAGCCGGACGTCCTTGCCGGTCACGACGTCCTTGACCTTGCCCATCAGCCCGGTCACGGCCTCGGTCCGGACGATCCACTCCGGGTCCTCGGCGGCCTTGAGGAGGATGTCGATGACCCGGTAGTCGCCGAGGCGGGACACGGCGGCGACCGCCGCCCAGCGGATCTGGTGGTGCTTGGAGCGGAAGACCTTCGGCTTGAGGAGCTCCTCGATGGCTTCGGCCCGGCCCAGACGTCCCAGGGCCACGACGGCTGCGTGCTGGACGGCGGGGTTGGGGTCGTCGAGCTTCTCGACGAGCAGGTCGTAGACGCCCGGCCCCTTCTGGTACCCGAGCTGCATGATCGCCGTCCGCACGGCCGAGGCGTCCTCGCTCTCCCGCGCGATGCGGAACAGGTTGCCCAGCGGGGAGGCGATCGCTTTCTGCACCTCAGGTCCTCTCGATGAAGCCCTTGCAGTCCCCTTCGATGTTGAACGACGTCACCTGGTACTCGCAGTCGATGTTGGCCAGCGCCTTGACGGCCGCCCGGAAAGACCCGATCCGGGCGCAGGTCAGGTCGCGGACGGAGAAGCCCTGGTCGATGAGGGCCTGGCAGCTCTTGAGATAGACGCAGTCGTGGACCGTGATCTCCAGATGGAAGGGATTGACGTCGACCAGCTCGAAGGTGTTCGCGTCCCGGAACAGGCCTCCGGCGATGCCGATCTCGATGTAGTTCTCGACGGCGGCCCGGATGGACCCGGATTTCTTGATCTGCATCCCGTACTCGTCGCCGAGGAGATGGAGGTAATACTGGACGGCGTGCTCGTAGGCCCGGGCGCTGAAGACCCACGGCCGCGTCCCGTGGAAATCGCGGGCCGTCTCCTCCAGGGCGCTCAGCCACGAGAGAGCGACCAGCCAGCCGGCTTCTTCGCGGTCGATCTTGTCCATGGCGTGATCCTTTACCTTTTCCTTTTCTTGGCCGGTCCTTTGACGGCGCCGGCGACGGACGCCAGGTTGAGCCTCGCCAGCTCCTCGGCGACGAGGCCGGCGCCGACCGGGCGGCCGAGCGCCCGGCCCCATTTCCGGGCCAGGGATTCGGCACTCTGCCCCGGATCGCGGGCCCACAGGAGGACGAGGCGGGCCACGTCGGCGGGCGGCAGGGCCGCCGGGCGCGCCGGCGCGGGCTCGGCCGCCGGGAGGGCCTCCGCGGACAGCCGGCTCTCGAGGATCCGCCGCGTGTCCCGGGCGATGGCCAGCTCCTCGTTGGTCGGGACGACCATGAGCTTGACCCGCCCGGAGGAGACGATAGTCTCGTTGGCCTCGTTCCTGGCGGCGTCCAGCCGGATTCCGAACTCCTCGAGCCCCTCCGTGACCATCCGTCGGACGAGGCGGGAGTTCTCCCCGATCCCGCCGGTGAAGACGACGGCGTCGACGCCGCCCATCTCGGCCATGTAGGCCCCGATGTATTTCTTGACGTGATGGCAGTAGATCTCGAGGGCCATCTGATGGCGTTCGCTGCCGAGGGCCGCCTCCTGCTCGATCTCGCGCATGTCGTTGGAGGTCTCGGTCAGCCCCAGCATGCCGCTGTTCTTGTTCATGATGGAGTCGATCTCTTTGGTCCCCAGCTTCTCCCGGTCCATGATGTAGGGGACGAGGGCCGGGTCAATGCTCCCGCAGCGCGTGCCCATGACCAGGCCTTCGAGGGGGGTGAAGCCCATCGACGTGTCGACGGATTTTCCGCCGTCGACGGCCGTGATGCTGGCCCCGTTGCCCAAATGGCAGGTGATGAGCTTGAGCTTCTCGATGGGCCGGCCGAGGAACTCGGCGGCCTTGTGGGCGACATAGCTGTGGGAGGTGCCGTGGAAGCCGTAGCGGCGGACGCCGAGCTTGCGATACAGGGCGTAGGGCAACGCGTAGATGAAGGCCCGGGCGGGGATCGTCTGATGGAAGGCCGTATCGAAGACGGCGACCTGGGGAACCCCCGGCAGGAGCGCTTCGCAGGCGTCGATGCCCTTGAGGTTGTGGGGGTTGTGCAAGGGCGCGAACTGGATGCACTTGTGGATGGTCGCCCTGACCTTGTCCGTGATGAGCACGGAATCGGCGAAGTCCTCGCCGCCGTGGACGACGCGGTGACCGAGGCCGTCGATCTCGCTCTTGTCCCGGATGACGCCGTGCTGGGGGTGAATGAGGAGCGACAGGACGATCTCGATAGCCGCGCCGTGGTTGAGGACCTCGCGGATCTCCCGGATCCTGTTCCGTCCGGCCGGCTGGTAGGTGACGATGGCGTCGCTCGAGCCGATCTTCTCGACGATGCCCTTGGCCAGGAGGTCCTCGTCCTCCATGCGGATGAACTGGAACTTGACCGACGAGCTGCCGCTGTTGAGCACGAGGACTTTCATGGCCGGCGCTATCTCCTCAGGTCGTGGACGATGTTCCCCTGCGGGTCGAGGACGCGGACGTGGAGCGCCGCCCGGCCGGGCCAGGCGTGGGTCGCGCACCCGAAGCAGGGGTCGTAGGCCCGGAAGGCCATCTCGACGATGTTCAGGAGCCCTTCCCGGACCTGGCCGTCCTTGATGAAGCCCATGGCGGCCTTCTTGACCGACAGGTTGATGGCCGCGTTGTTGTTGGTCGTGCCGACGATCAGGTTCGCCTCCTGGAGGATCCCGTTCCGGTCCGTCTTGTAGTGATGGAACAGCGTCCCCCGGGGGGCCTCGACGACGCCCATACCCTCGTCGGGCGTCGCGGTCGGGACGACCCGGTACTCGGGCCCGATGATCTCGGGATCGGAGGCCAGCTCGACCCAGCGCTCCGCGGCATAGAGCAGCTCCACCAGCCGGGCCCAATGGGTGGCCAGGGTCTGGTGGACGGGCTTGCCGCCCAGGGTCTTGTACATCCGGTCGTGCTCTTCGTTGGCCAGGGGGGTGGCCATGCCCTCCGAGACGTTGAGCCGGGACAGGGGCGTCGCCTTGTAGATGCCGCTCTCGGGCCCGTCCACGAGCCCTTTCCAGCCGACCTTGCGGAGGAAGGGGAACTTGAGGTAGGACCAGGGCTCGACGTGCTCGACGATGTGGTCGAGGTACTCCGAGGCCTCGAACTTGGCCATCTCCCGGCCGTCCGGCCCGGTCACACGGACCTTGCCTTCGTAGAAATTGACATGGTTCTTCTCGTCGACGAGGCCCATGTTGTAGGTCCGGTGGGCGAAGCTGTCGCTCAGGATGAGGTCGACGTACTCCTTGTTGCCCAGGACGATCTGGTTGAGGATGCCGATGCTGAACTTGCCGAACTCGACGGCTTCCTTTCCGACCCGCAGGACCTCGTCTCGCTCCTCCTTGTTCAACCCCTTGCTCATCCCCCCGGGCAGGGCCCCGACGGGATGGACGGCCTTGCCGCCCATCATCTTGATGAGCTCGTGGCAGGCGCCGCGCATGCCAATGACCTTGCGGCCGATCTCGACGCCGACCTTGTGGACGACCCCGAGGATGTTGCGCTGGGCCGGCGGCGCCTCGGGCCCCAGGACGAAGTCCGGGCCGCCCAGGGCGTAGAAGTGCGTGGCGTGGTCGGTCACGTAGAAGATGACGTAGAGGAGCTCCCGCAGCATCTTCGCCGTGCGCGGCAGCTCGACGTGATAGACGGCGTCGCAGGCCTTGGCCGCGGCCATCATGTGGGCCTCGGGGCAGACCCCGCAGATCCGGGTCGTGATGCGCGGCATCTCCTCGACGGGGCGGCCGACGCAGAACTTCTCGAAGCCGCGCAGCTCCGGCACCTGGAGGTAGGCGTCGGCGACGTTGCCGGCGTCGTCCAGGAAGATGGCGATCTTGCCGTGGCCCTCGAGCCGGGTGATCGGGTCGATGGTGATGGTCTTCATCTGATGCGCCTCCCGACGATGGAACCGGCCAGGCCGAACCGGTAGAACGTGCCGACCGGATCGAGGATCTCGCCGGCGATCCTCTCGATCTCGGCCGGGTCGTCGCTGTCGATGACCGAGGCGATGGCCCCGGCCAGCTTGGCCCCGACGTCCTGGATCCCGGCGGCCGGGCCGTAACACCCGCGGCAACCCAGGTTCACCTGGGGACAGAGGGCTCCGCAACCAGCATGGACGGCCGGCCCGTTGCAGACGATGCCCTGTTCCAATAGGCATTTCTTCGGGTCGATGTCCCTTGGATCGACGAGGTGGGGGCGGCGGAAGGCCTTGATCTTCTTCTCTTCCTTGGTCCGCGGGCATTCGTCACACACGGTCTTCGGGTTGACCCCGACGAGAGAGCCCTTGGGGGGCAGCTTCCCGGTCAGGACGGCCTCGGCCACGGCCCAGATCTGCTCGGCGACAGGGGGGCAGCCGGGCATCCGGTAATCGACGTCGACGACCTGCTCCAGGGTCCGCAGGGTCTCGAACATGTCCGGCAGGGTCAGGGCCCCTGACGGGGTCTCCGTCGCGAGCTGCGGCAGGACCTGGTTGCCGGCCTCCACGGAGGGCGACCGGCGATAGACGTAATCCATGATCTCGTCCTTGGTCGTCAGGTTGGCCAGCCCGGGGATGCACCCTTCGGTGGCGCAGGAGCCGAAGGCGACCAGGACCTTGGATTTCTGGCGGAGGAGCTTGGCGATGTGGAGGTTCTCCTCGTTGCGGATGCCGCCGTTGAAGAGGGTCACGTCGATGGCCCCGTCCGGCATGGCCTCGATGTCCTTGTACTTCGTGTCCATGACGCAGGGACAGAAGATGAGCTCCGCCGCCGCGTCGAAGTCCAGGATCTTCTCGCGGATGTCGAGGAAGGCGATCTCGCAGCCGCCGCAGCTGGCCGCCCAGTACATCGCGAATTTCGGCTTAGCCATGGGTCATCCTTTCGGGGGTTAATCGGATGAGGAGGGAGTCATTTATCGGGGACCGTGGACCGGACAGAGGGCGATGCATGAAAAAGTACTATAGCGTTTTTTCACGAGAACTGTCAAGCCAAAGGCGGCCTGAATATCGCGCGGAAACCACCGTGCGAATTGACAACGGCGCGGGCCTTTTGTTATAAAGGGCGCCCGGCCGGAGCGGGTCTTGCAGGCCGCCGGGAGCGTCCCTCAACACCGAGATCCTATTATATTAAGGAAGGAAGAAATGAAGATCCACGAGTATCAGGCCAAAGAGGTCCTGGCGCGCTACGGCGTGCGGATCCCCCGCGGGGAGACGGCCGAGACCCCGGAGGCGGCCCGGGCCGTCGCCGGGAAGCTCGGCTCCCGGGTCGTCCTCAAGGCCCAGATCCACGCCGGCGGCCGCGGCAAGGGCGGCGGCATCAAGCTGGCCGGCACCCCGGAGGAGGCCGGGCGCCTGGCCAAGGACATGATCGGCATGACTCTCGTCACGCCCCAGACCGGACCGGAAGGGCGGGTCGTCCAGCGGCTCCTCGTCGAGGAGGCCCTGGACATCGAGCGCGAGCTCTATCTCGGCATCGTCATCGACCGGGCCCGGGAAGCCCCGGTCCTCATGGCCTCGACCGAGGGCGGCATGGAGATCGAGAAGGTCGCCGCCGAGAAGCCCGAGGCCATCTTCAAGGAGCACGTCCATCCGGCCACGGGCCTCCAGTCCTACCAGGCCCGGTCCCTGGCCTTCCGCCTCGGCCTGGCCGGCGAGACCCACAAGCAGGCCGTCAAGTTCATCCTCGGCCTTTACAGGGCCTTCGAGGGCACGGACGCCTCGCTGGCCGAGATCAACCCCCTGCTCGTCACCCGGCAGGGCGACGTCCTGGCCCTCGACGCCAAGATGAACTTCGACGACAACGCCCTCTACCGCCACGCCGACATCCTGGCCATGCGCGACCTGGCCGAGGAGTCGCCCCTCGAGGTCGAGGCCTCGAAGTACAACCTCAACTACATCAAGCTCGACGGCAACGTCGGCTGCATGGTCAACGGCGCCGGCCTGGCCATGGCGACCATGGACATCATCAAGTACGCGGGCGGGACGCCGGCCAACTTCCTCGACGTCGGCGGCGGCGTCACCGAGGAGGCCGTGACCAACGCCTTCCGCATCCTCGTCTCCGATCCCGACGTCCGCGGGGCCCTCATCAACATCTTCGGCGGCATCGTCCGCTGCGACATGATCGCCGGCGGCGTCGTCAAGGCGGCCCGGGAGTTGGGGACGAAGATCCCCGTCGTCATCCGGCTCGAGGGGACGAACGTCGAGCGGGGCAAGGACATCCTCCGGGGATCGGGGCTGGCCTTCCAGCCGGCCGACAGCATGAAGGAAGCCGCGGCCAAGATCGTGGCCCTGGTCAAGTAAGGGCCGGGCAAGGAGACCCCCATGAGCATTCTCATCGACGAAAAAACCAAGGTCGTCGTCCAGGGCATCACGGGCGGCGAGGGCACCTTCCACGCCCAGCGGATGATCGAGTACGGGACCCGGGTCGTGGCCGGGGCGACGCCCGGCAAGGGCGGGACGACCCACCTCGGGGTGCCCGTCTTCAACACCGTGGCCGAGGCCGTCCGGGCCGAGGGCGCGGACGCGGCGGCCATCTTCGTCCCGCCGTTCGCCGCCGCCGACGCCATCCTGGAGGCCGCCGATGCCGGCGTCCGCCTGGTCGTCTGCATCACCGAGGGCATCCCGACCTTCGACATGATCAAGGTCAAGCCCTTCCTCAAGGAGCGGGGGGCGGCGCTCATCGGGCCGAACACGCCCGGCATCATCTCCCCCGGCAAGTCCAAGATCGGCATCATGCCCGGGCACATCCACAAGCGCGGGACCGTCGGCATCATCTCCCGCTCCGGCACATTGACCTATGAAGCCGTCCAGCAGGTCTCCCGACAGGGGCTCGGGCAGTCGACGGCCGTCGGCATCGGCGGGGACCCGATCGTCGGGCTGAAGTTCGTCGAGCTCCTGGAGCTTTTCCGCGAGGACCCCGAGACCGAGGCCGTCATCCTCATCGGCGAGATCGGCGGCACGGCCGAGGAAGAGGCCGCGGCCTATGTCGCCGGCGAGTTCCCCAAGCCGGTCGTCGGCTTCATCGCCGGACAGACCGCGCCCCCCGGCCGCCGGATGGGCCACGCCGGGGCGATCATCGCCGGGGGCAAGGGGACGGCCAAGGAGAAGATGGACGCTCTGCGGGCCGCCGGGGCCCATGTCGCCGTCAGCCCGGCCGAGATCGGGGACAAGCTGCGGGAAGCTTT
This sequence comes from Candidatus Aminicenantota bacterium, assembly GCA_037447475.1. Lineage (GTDB taxonomy): Bacteria > Acidobacteriota > Aminicenantia > Aminicenantales > Saccharicenantaceae > RBG-16-66-30. The sequence continues at coordinate 15,369 of JBBIGP010000007.1, read as the reverse complement.
GTCAGGCGCGTCCTGACCCTTCGGCCTTCTCGTCGTCCGCGGCCACGGCCTTGGCGACGAGGCTGCGGAGATCGGCCGGCAGGAAGGGCTTCGGCAGGAAATCGAAGGCCCCGATCTGCATGGCCTGGAGGGTGTTCTTCATCGTCGGATACCCCGTGACCATGATGACCCGGACCGAGGGATTGGTCGTCATGATCGAGCGCAGGAGGTCGAGACCGCTGATGCCCGGCATCATGAGGTCGACGATCATCACGTCGTACCTCTTGGCCTGCTCCATCCGCAGGGCTTCCTCCCCGCTGAGGGCCATGTCGATGTCGTAGTCCTCCTGGACGAGCGCGCTCCGGATGCTCTTGCAGACCGTGATCTCGTCGTCGACGACCAGGATGGCCTTCTTTCCCTTGTCTGTCATGATCAGCTCTCCTCTCGTCCGGTTTCCTCGGGTTTTTCCTCCAGGGGGATGCGGACCGTGAACACCGACCCCCGGCCGACCGCGCTCCGGACATCGATCGTCCCGCCCCGCTGGCGGACGATGCCGTAGCTGACGGCCAGGCCCAAACCCGTCCCGAACTTCTTGGTCGTGAAGAACGGGTCGAACAGCCGGGGGAAGTTCTCGGGGGGGATGCCCACCCCGGTATCGGAAAATATGATCTCGATGTGCGTCCCGTCGCGGCTCAAGCGGCTCGTGACGGCCAGGGTCCCGCCCTCGGGCATGGCCTCGCAGGCGTTGATGACGAGGTTCGAGAAGACCTGCTGGACCTTGTTCTTGTCGACGGCGATCGGCGGCAGCGACCGGTCGAGGGCCTTCTCGATCCGGATGTTGCGGACCGCGGCCTGCATCTCCATGAGCGCGACCGTCCGGTCGACGATGTCGTCGATGTCGGTCCGGACCACGACGGACGGCCGCTGCCTGGCGAAATCGAGGAGGCCCCCGACGATCTGGGCGCAGCGGGTCGTCTCGTCGGCGATCATCGATAGCTGCTCCCGCTCCCCTTCGTGGTCCTGGCACCGCTCGAGCAGGAGGTGGGCGTTGATGAGGATCGAGGTCAGGGGGTTGTTGATCTCGTGGGCGACGCCGGCCGCCATCTTGCCCAGGGAGGCCAGCTTCTCCGACTGGATGAGCTGGTCCTGGGCCTCGCGGAGCTGGCGGGTCCGCTCCTCGACCCGCTGTTCCAGGGTCCGCCCCCACTGGGTCAG
>JBBIGP010000007.1:0-14075 GCA_037447475.1 Candidatus Aminicenantota bacterium | reverse complement strand
GCTGGCGGGTCCGCTCCTCGACCCGCTGTTCCAGGGTCCGCCCCCACTGGGTCAGGTCCTCGCGGGCCGTGCGGAGGTCCTCCGTCATCCGGTTGAAGGCCTGGGCAAGCTGGCCGATCTCGTCGTGCCCCTCGATCTCGAGACGGCCGCTGAGGTCCCCCCGGGCGATCCTGTCCGTGGCCTCGACCATGATCCCGAGGGGCCGGGTGACCCGGCCGGCGATGAAGGCCAGCAGGCCCAAGAGGAACAGGATGCACAGGCCGGCGATCGCGGAGAACGTGCCGATGACCCTGTTGCGGAGGTCGATGTAGGGGCGTTCCAGCATGCCCACGTAGAGCATGCCGACGATGCGGCCGTCGAGGTCGGCGATCGGCTCATAGGCCGTGATGTACCAGGCCGTGACGACGAAGGCCCGGCCGAGATAGGGCTCCCCCCGCTCGAGGACGGCCTCCTTGACCTCCCGCGAAACGCGGGTCCCCACGGCCCGGCTCCCCGTGACGTCCATGACGTTCGTCGAGATGCGCAGGTCGTCCTGGAACAGGGTCACCGTGCCGATGTCGTGGCCCTTGTACTTCTCTCCCTTGAAAACGATCTCCTTGACCTTGTCGACGATCGTATAGTCCCGGTTGAAGAGGAGGCCGCCGGTGAGCACGCCGATCGTCCCTCCGTCCGGGCCGACGACGGGCGCCGCCGCCTTGAGCATCATCCCGTCCTCCTCGGACGTCTCCTCCCTGACGGCGGCCATGGGTGTCGGGACGAAATCGAAATAGGCCCGGGCCGCGAGGTCGGGCCCCTCCTTGAGGAGCTCGGCCCGGGGGACGATCTGGGTGCCGGCCGGGCTCTCTCCCTCGAGGGCCCGGGCGACGAACGGGTCCCCGGATTGGTCGTCCCCCGAGACCCCGGGGCTTCGGGACCGGACGACGACCCGGCCCTTCCCGTCGGTCAGCGTCAGGACGTCCAGCCCCAGGTCCCGGCGGATGCGGTCCAGGCGGACGTCGATGTCGTTGAGCCGGCCGGTCAGGATGGTCTCACGGATGAAATCGCGGTCGGCGCTGAGGCGGACGGTGTCCCGTATGGAGGCCAGCCTCTCGTCGTAGACCATCCGGGCCGAGGCGAGGTCGTGCCGGACCTTGGCTTCGGCCAGGGAGATGATCGTCCGGTGCTCGAGACGCGTCCCGACGAAGAGGGCGATGAGCCCGCCGACGGCGATGACGACGAGGAAGCTCAAGATGAGCTTGCGCCGCAGGGGAAGGTCGTGGAATCTCTTGTTCAGTCCCCGCCGTGACATCGTCGTTCTTCGGCTCACGATACCACCGCCGCCGGACGCCTGTCAATCTCCGCCCGTCTTGACAATTCCCTGGCGAGGTCATAAAGTGTTAGCGGTAAAACGCCCGAAATCCTGGAAGAGAGGCACGGCGCGCATGGAGAAGATCGAAAAGCTGAAGGATGGCACGGAGGTCACCATCCGGCGGCTGAATATGGACGACCTCGACCTGCTGATGGAGTTCTATCTGGCCCTCCCTCTGGAGGACCGCAAGTACCTCAAGTTCGACGTCACCGACCGCAAGGCCGTCCAGCGCCGCCTGCGCCGGACCGAGAGCGGCGACGACATCCGGATCGTCGCCGTCCACGGCGGCCTGATCATCGCCAGCGGTGCGCTGGAGCTCTCGGGAGAGGCCTGGAGCAAGCACCAGGGCGAGATCCGCTTGATCGTCGCCCGGCCCTTCCAGCAGCGGGGCCTGGGCGCCATCATGATCCGCGAGCTCTACTTCATCGCCGTCCAAAACAACCTTGAGACGATCGTCGCCAAGATGATGCGGCCCCAGGTCGGGGCCCAGAAGATCCTCCGCCGCCTGGGCTTCCGTGACGATTCCCTGATGCCAGATTTCGTCAAGGACATCAAGGGCGAATCCCAGGATCTCATCGTCATGACCTGCGACGTCAAGCAGCTCTGGAAGCAGCTGGACCGGATGTTCAGCGAATCGGACTGGCAGCGCTGCCGCTGACCTCCATATCCGCCGGGCCCCCGCCGCGGGGCGCCGGAAAGAGAAGACGCGCGAGCCGAAGAAGGAGTCGAAGATGAGCGCGGAAGCAACCGTCGTCCGGGATGTCGTCGCCCGGTATCACGGCGAGAAACGGGCCCTGATCCCCATCCTCCAGGACGTCCAGGACCGGTTCCGCTGGCTGTCACCTGGCACGCTCGACGACGTGGCCCGGGAGTTGGACATCTCCCCGGCCCACGTCTACAGCGTGGCCACGTTCTATAGATCTTTCAGCCTGAGCCCCCGCGGGCGCCACATCTGCACGGTCTGCATGGGGACGGCCTGCCACGTCCGCGGCGGGGGGACGGTCCTCGAGCACTTCGAGCGCAAGCTCGGCATCGCGGCCGGCCAGACCTCGGCCGACGGCGAGGTTACGCTGGAGCGGGTGAACTGCCTGGGAGCCTGCGCCTTGGCGCCGCTCGTCGTCATCGACGGCCGCTACTACGGCCAGGTGAACGAGACCAAGGCCAACGCCGTGCTGGAGACCCTCGGACGGGCCGCGGCGCCGGCGAAGGGCGGCGGATGAACCTTCGGGATGTCCTGGGACATCTCGACGGGGAGCTGTTGACCCCGGGGATCGACCTCGGCCTCGAGGTGACGAAGGTCTTCGCCTCCGACCTCATGAGCGACGTCCTGGCGTTCACGGGCCCGGGGGAGCTGCTGATCACCGGCCTCGTCAACGGCCACGTCGTCAGCACGGCCGAGGTGGCCGACATCGCGGCCATCGTCTTCGTCCAGGGAAAGAGACCGTCGGCCGTGGTCGTCGACGAGGCCCGGGAGAGCGGACTGCCCCTCATCTCGACGCCCTTGCCGATGTTCGAGGCCTGCGCCCGGATCGGATCGCTTCGGGCGGGCGCGTGAGTGATGGAACAGGACCTCTGCTTCCGCCAGGAGTACTCCCTCAAGGGCGGGGAGTTCGCCCGCGCGGGTGAGGTCTCCCGGCGAATCAAGAACCTCCTCAAGGAGCTGGGGATCGACGCCCAAGTCATCCGCAGGGCGGCCATCGCCTCTTTCGAGGCGGAGATGAACGTCATCATGTACGCGTTCCACGGCACGGTCCGTCTGGCCGTGACGCCCGCGGACGTCACGATCGTCGTCGACGACCGGGGTCCCGGCATCCTCGATATCGAGCTGGCCATGACCGAAGGCTATTCGACGGCGACCAAGGAGATGCGCGAGCTCGGCTTCGGGGCCGGGATGGGCCTGCCCAACATCAAGAAGAACGCCGACGTCTTCCGCATCGCCTCCGAGCCGGGCCGGGGCACGCGGCTGGAGATGACCTTCGCCCGGGACGGGAGGCCGTCGTGACCCGCGCCCCCGACCACCCCATCCGCATCAACCTCGAGAAGTGCGGCGGCTGCGTCCACTGCCTGACGGCCTGCCCGACGCGGGCCATCCGGGTCAAGGATAACAAGGCCCGGGTCATCGGCGACCTGTGCATCGACTGCGGGGCCTGCATCCGCTACTGCCCCAACGACGCCATCGAGTCGCGAACGACCTCCTTTTCCGATCTGAAGGCCTTCAGGTTCAAGGTCGCCATCCCGGCCACCGTGCTCTACGGGCAGTTCGGCCACGACACTTCGCCCAACGAGGTCCTGTCCGCCCTCCGCCACGAGGGCTTCGACCAGGTCTTCGAGCTCAGCTCGATCTGCGAGCTTTACGCCTCGGCCGTCGAGGAATACCTGGCCTCCCACCCCCGGCCCCGGCCGCTGATCTCGACGACCTGCCCGGTCGTCGTCCGGCTCATCCAGCGGCGCTATCCGTCCCTCTGCGAGCTCATCGTTCCCATCGAACCGCCCCGGGAGATCGCCGCCAAGATCCTCCGGGCCACCCTGCCCGGCGTCCTGAAGCTGCGGCCCGAGGAGATCGGCATCATCCACATCACGCCCTGCCCGGCCAAGATCGTCTCCATCAACCGGCCGGCGACGATGGCCAAGTCCTACTTGGACGGGGCCATCTCCATCCGCGACATCTTTCCCCGGCTCGTCCAGGCCCTGAAAAAGATCGACGACAGCACGATCATGCACCACCTTTTCCCGGCCAACGTCTTCAGCGGACTCGGCCTCGGCTGGTCGCTCTCCGGGGGGGAAACCCGCGGCCTCAAGAAACACCGGACGATCGCCGTCTCGGGGGTCCGGGATACGATCCGGGTCCTCGACCAGGTCGAGGCCGGCCAGCTCAAGGACGTCGACTACCTCGAATGCATGGTCTGCCCGGACGGCTGCGTCGGCGGCCCGCTGGCCGTCGAGAACCGCTTCGTCGCCAAGAGCCGCATCCTGCGCCTGATGTCCATGGCCGGCGAGCGGCTGGGCGTCGAGAGGTCCGACTTCGGTCCCTTCGTCCGCGAGAGCTTTCTTCTCTTCCAGCACCCGGTCCGGCCGGCCGAGGTGCCTCTGCTCGACAGCGATCCCCTCGAGGCCCTCCGCAAGGCCGCCCGCCGGGACGAGCTCCTGAGGCTCCTGCCCGGCAAGGACTGCGGGGCCTGCGGCGCGCCCGGCTGCCTGACCCTGGCCGAGGACGTCGTCCGCGGGCTGGCCGACATCGCCGACTGCCCCCTCATCCGAAAGGAGGCCCCATGACCTTCTCCGACATCGTCCGGCAACTCGACCTCAAGGTCCACGCCGGCCGCGGCGGCCTCGACCGCCCGGTCCAGGGGGCCTACATCGGGGACCTGATGAGCGACGTCATGGCCCACGGCCGCAAGGACGAGGTGTGGATCACCATCCAGATCCACCCCAACGTCGTCGCCGTATCCGTCCTCAAGGACCTGGCCGGGGTCATCATCGCCAACGGCCGGGAGCCGTCCGAGGACACGGTCCGTCAGGCCGAGGAACAGAAACTGCCGCTCGCCGGATCGTCCCTCGGGGCCTTCGAGCTGGCCGGAAGACTGCACGCTCTCGGCCTCCGCGGAGCGTAATGGCCCTCCGCGTCTTCCGGGCCGACCTCCACATCCACTCCTGCCTTTCGCCGTGCGGCGAGCTGACGATGTCGCCCCGGGCCATCGTCGACCGGGCACGGAAGGCGGGCCTGGACATCATCGCGCTCTGCGACCATAACGCCGCCGGCAACGCCGAGGCGGCCGTCCGGGCGGCCGCAGGAACGGGCCTCGCGGTCCTGCCCGGGATGGAGATCGTCTCAGCGGAGGAGGTCCATGTCCTGGCCCTGTTCGCGGCGATGGACGGCGCCCGGCCCGTCCTCGAGGCCGTCGAGCGGAGCCTCCCCGACGGCGGCCCGAAGACGGCCTATGTCGAGGACCAGGTCCTCGTCGATGAGAACGACGAAGTGACCGGCTTCCACCCCTTTTTCCTGATGGGAGCCACGCGGCTCCCGGTCCACGAGGTCGTCGGCCTCGTCCACGCCCACGGGGGCCTGGCCGTGGCCGCCCACTACGACCGCGGGTCCTTCAGCGTCCTCTCCCAGCTCGGCTTCATCCCACCGGGCCTCGCGTTCGACGCCCTCGAGGTCTTCACGCCGGCCGGGGCCGGGCCCCCCTTCCCCGGCCCGCCGCCGTCCGGCTTCCCCCTGGTCCGCTTCTCCGACGCCCACCGTCCCGAGGAGATCGGGGCCCCCCGGACCGACTTCCTCCTTGCCTCCCCCACCCTGGAAGAGATCCGCAAGGCCCTGGCGGGCGCAGGCGGCCGCAGGGTTCTCGCCCCATGATGGAAGACCTGTCCCTCCACGTCCTCGATCTGGCCGAGAACGCGGTGAACGCCGGGGCGACGCGGGTGACGATCCTCATCAACGAGAACGCCGCCCGCGGCGTCCTGACCATCCGGGTCGCGGACAACGGCCGGGGGATGACCGAGGAGGTCCGACGCCGGGCCCTCGATCCGTTCTTCACGACCGGCCCGAAGAGGACGGGGCTGGGCCTGCCGCTCCTGGCCCAGGCGGCCCGGCAAGGCGGCGGGGACGTGACCGTCCGCTCGGCGCCGGGAAAGGGCACACGGGTCGCGGCCCGCTTCCGTCTCCGGCATATCGACCGTCAGCCCTTGACGAACATGGCCGAAACGATGATAATGTTGGCTCTCGGACATCCCGAGGTCGATTTTCGATACCGCCATCGGCGGGATGGACGGACCTTCAGGTTCTCCAGCCATGCGTTCTTCGCCCGGGCGGGCGGGGGGTCCGCGGCCGGGCCGGAGCTCATCAAGGCCGTCCGATGGACGCTCCGGTCCGGACTCGAAAGCATCGGCGCGACATGAACGACGGGACGGGAGAGGGCGATTGACGACTAAGAAGCTGACTGTCCAGGAGCTGGCCAGGATCCGCGAGAGGACCAAGGCCCTGACCGTCCTGCGCGAAGGCGCCGGCCGGGCCAAGGTCACGGTCCACATGGGGACTTGCGGCATCGCCGCCGGGGCCCGCGGAATCATGGACGCTCTCCTCCAGGAGATCGAGAGCCGGGGCGTTCCGGACGTCATCGTCACGACCTCCGGCTGCGCCGGTTTATGCAACCGGGAGCCCATGGCCACGGTCGAGATCAAGGACCGGCCGCCCGTCAAGTACGTCCAGCTCACGCCCGAGAAGATGCGTCGGATCCTGGCCGAGCACGTGCTCGAAGGCCGTGTCGTCGCCGAATACGCGCTGGCCGTCGGCAGCGAAACCATGTACTGAAGGACGAGATTGAAACACGCCCGCACACACCTGCTCGTCTGCGCCGGGACGGGGTGCGTTTCCTGCGGCGCCTTCGCCCTCAAGGAGGCCCTCGAAAAGGAGATCGTCGGGCGCGGCCTTCAGGACGAGGCCCTCGTCGTGGCCACGGGCTGCAACGGGTTCTGCGAGCGGGGCCCCATCGTCATGGTCCATCCGGAAGGCATCTTCTATCAGCGCCTGACTCCCGAGGACGTCCCCTTCCTCGTCGAGGAGCACTTCCTCAAAGGGCGCCCGGTCAAGAAGTTCATGTACGTCCCGCCGGCCGAAGCCACGCCCGTCCCGAAGATGGCCGACATCGATTTCTTCAAGCACCAACGGCTCATCGCCCTTCGCAACAGGGGACGTATCGATCCCGAGAGGATCGAGGAATACATCGCCTATGACGGCTACGAGGGCCTGGCCAAGGCCCTCGCGGAGATGACCCCGGAGGCCATCATCACCGAGATCGCGGACTCGGGCCTGCGGGGCCGGGGCGGGGCCGGGTTCCCGACGGGCCGGAAATGGGCCCTCTGTAGCCAGGAGAAGGCGTCCCCCAAGTACATCATCTGCAACGGCGACGAGGGCGATCCCGGGGCCTTCATGGACCGATCCATCCTCGAAGCCGATCCCCACGCCGTCATCGAGGGCATGGTCATCGGGGCCCGGGCCATCGGGGCCGGGAAGGGCTTCCTCTATATCCGCGACGAGTACCCCCTGGCCGTCCAGCGCATGGGCATCGCCCTCGGCCAGGCCCGCGAGCTCGGGCTGCTCGGCACGGACATCCTCGGGACCGGATTCGACTTCGACCTCGAGATCGTCCGCGGCGCCGGGGCCTTCGTCTCGGGCGAAGAGACCGCCCTCATCGCGTCCATCGAGGGCCAGCGGGCCTACCCGCGGCAGCGGCCCCCCTACCCCGCCCAGCACGGGCTGTGGGGGCAGCCGACGGTCATCAACAACGTCGAGACCTGGGCCAACGTCCCGTCCATCGTTCGCCGAGGGGCGGCCTGGTTCGCCGGCCTGGGCACGGAGACGAGCAAGGGGACCAAGGTCTTCTCGCTCGTCGGCAAGATCAACAACACCGGCCTCGTCGAGGTCCCCATGGGCATCAGCCTGCGGGAGATCATCTACGGCATCGGCGGGGGCATCCCCGGCGGCCGGGAGTTCAAGGCCATCCAGATCGGCGGGCCCTCGGGCGGCTGCATCCCCCGCGACCTCCTGGACCTCGCCGTCGATTACGAGAGCCTGACCGGCGCCGGGGCCATGATGGGCTCGGGCGGCATGATCGTCATGGACGAGGACACGTGCATGGTCGACATCGCCCTCTACTTCCTCCGCTTCACCCAGGAGGAATCCTGCGGCAAGTGCGCCCCATGCCGGCTCGGGACGCGGCAGATGGCCGGCATCCTGGCCCGGATCGCCGCTGGGGAGGGCACGGACGACGACCTCCGCAAGCTCGAGGAGCTGGCCGTGACCGTCAAGCAGGGCGCCCTCTGCGGCCTGGGGCAGACGGCCCCCAATCCCGTCCTGTCGACGCTGCAGTATTTCCGCGACGAATACGAGGCCCACATCCGGGATCGCCGCTGCCCGGCCCTCGTCTGCAAGAGCCTCATCACGTACTTCATCGAGCCCGACAAGTGCGTCGGCTGCCTGCTCTGCCTCAAGGCCTGCCCCGTCAACGCCGTCAGCGGCGAGCGGAAACAAGTCCACGTCATCGACCAGGCCGCCTGCATCAAGTGCGGGGCCTGCTTCAACGTCTGCCCGCCCAAGGTCCGGGCCGTTTCGAAGACCACGGGGGAGGAAGGACGGTCATGACCATCATCATCGACGGCCGCCCCCTCGCCTTCGAGGGCCGCCCGACCGTCCTCGAGGTCGCCAAGGCCAACGGGATCGACATCCCGTCGCTCTGCGAGCACCCCGCTCTCGAGCCCTACGGCGCCTGCCGGCTCTGCCTCGTCGAGGTCAAGGGCCGGAAGGGATATGTCCCGGCCTGCACGACGGCCGCCGAAGAGGGCCTCGAGGTCCGCACGGGATCCGAGGAGCTCCGGTCGCTGCGCCGGGGGATCCTCGAGCTCATCCTGGCCGAACACCCTCACGCCTGTCTCGTCTGCGACGAGAAATCCTCCTGCGACGACTACAAGTCCACGATCCGCAAGACCGGCGAGCCGACGGGCTGCGTCCTCTGTTCGGCCAACGGGCGCTGCGAGCTGCAGAAGGTCGTCGAGGCCGTCGGCCTCAAGCGGATCCCCTACCCCGCCTTGCGCCGGGAGGGCGAGATCCGGCGGGACGATCCGTTCATCGACCGCGACAACAGCCTCTGCATCCTCTGCGGCCGGTGCGTCCGGATCTGTTCCGAGCTCCGCGGGGCCTCCGTCCTGACCTTCGTCGCCCGCGGCTCCGAGACGGTCGTCGGCACGGCCATGGACCGGCGGCTCGTCGACTCCGGGTGCCGCTTCTGCGGGGCCTGCGTCGACGTCTGCCCGACGGGCTCCCTGGCCGACCGGAGCGCCCGCTACGAGCGTCTGCCCGCCGCCGAGACTCGGGCCCTCTGCCCCTTCTGCGGCCAGGGCTGCCGGCTGAAGATCGGGCTGTGGGACGGACGGATCGTCGGGACCGTCCCCGATCCCGAGGGCCCGGTGAACCGTGGCCAGGCCTGCGTCAAAGGGCGGTTCCTCGTCAAGGGCGCCGTCTCCCACCGCCGGCGCCTGAGCCGGCCGATGGTCCGCAGGAACGGGCGGCTCGAGGAGGCATCCTGGGACGAGGCCCTGACGGCCGCCGCCGAAGGGCTCGGCCGGCCCGGAGCAGGACAGGTCGCGGTGACGGGCTCCGCCCAAAGCTCTTGCGAAGATCTCTTCGCTCTCCACCGGTTCGCCGCGGAGGTCCTCAAGGCCCATCAGGTCGACGGCCCGTGGACAGGTTCCGTCGCCGCCGCCCTGCGGGCGGCCGGGCGCCGGGCGGGGCAGCCCGCTCCCCTGAACTTCGCCATGGCCGACATCGGACTGGCCGGGACGATCGTCAATTTCGACGAGGACCTGCCGGCGACCCAGCCCATCGTCGGCGTCGAGGTCCACCGGGCCGTCCGCGGAGGCGCGGAACTCGTACATGTCAACGTCGGGGGTGCGGGGGCGGCCGCCGGGCCCGGTCTCAAGGTCAACATCTCCGCGGGCCAGGGCCGAGGATTCCTCAAGGTTCTTGCGGCCGCCGTCCGCAAGTCCGCCGGCGCCGACGCCCGGACCGGAGGCCCGAAGAAGCTCCAGGCCATCGGCCTCACCAGGGACGCCCTGCTCCGGATCGCCGGCGCCTTGACCGGAAAGAAGCCCGTGTTCTATCTGGCCGGCCCGGCGTTTCTCGAGGCCTTCGGCGGGCCGGGCGCTCTCACCGGCCTCCTCGAGCTCGCTTCCTTGACCGGCGGCCGGATCATCCCCCTCGACGGCGAGGCCAACGTCCGCGGAGCCCTGGAGATCGCCGCGGTCTTCGGCGGCGAGACCGGCCGGCGGCGCAAGGCCCGGGCCCAGTACCTGGCCGGCCCGTCCGTCAAGCTCGAGCCGGGAGAGGCCGGATTCGTCGTCCATCAAGGATGCTACGAGGACGAGAGCTCGGCCGCCGCCGACGTCGTCCTGCCCGAGACGACGTCCTTCGAAACGGACGGGACCTTCGTCAACATCGAAGGCCGGGCCCAGCTCTCTGCCCGGGCCGTCGAACCGCACGGAGAGGCCCGCCCGGGTTGGCTCATCCTGGCCGGTCTGGCGGCGAAGATGGGCCGCGACGGGCTCCTGCCGTCCTCCGCCGGGGACGTCCGCAGGGAGCTGGCCCGGACCGTATCCGCCTTCGGCGGGCTCGCCGAAGGGTCCGTTCCCGCCGACGGCCTCTTTGTGGAAGAGGAGCCGGCCTGGCCGGGAGCCGGCGCCGGAAAGACGGCCGCCCCGAGGGCCCCCGCCCCCCCGCCGCGGGACCCCGACGACTACAAGGGCCTGAACCTGGCCCTCGAAAGCAAGAGCTTGAGGCTCGTGCGAGGACGATGATGCCCAAGATCCTGACCCGTGAGCGGCTCGTCCCCAACCTCCACCTCATCGAGATCGAGGCCCCCGAAGTGGCCCTCAAATGCCGGCCCGGCCAGTTCGTCATCATCATGCCCGACGAGCGGGGCGAGCGCATCCCCCTGTCGATCGCCGATTGGGACTCCGGCCGCGGTTCGGTCACGGCCGTCTTCCTCTCCGTCGGGACGAGCACCCGGAAGCTGGCCGCCCTCAACGCCGGCGACGAGGTCCCGGTCTTCGTCGGGCCCCTGGGACGGGCCTCGGAGATCGGGGCGTTCGGGACCGTCGTGTTGACGGCCGGGTGCTTCGGCGTCGGGGCCCTCTGGCCGGCGGCCCGGGCCTTGCGTGCGGCCGGCAATAAGGTCATCGCCGTCATCGACGCCAAGGCCGACTACCTCGTCTACTGGAAGGACCGCTATCTTTCGGTTTGCGACCGGGTGCTCTTCTCTTCGCGCGACCACGCCCTGGGCTCCGGGGACTTCGTCCACAAGGAGCTCGAGAGGGTCCTCGAGGCCGAGGCCCCCGTCGCCCGTGTCTTCTCCGTCGGCTGCACTTATCTCATGTACGCCACGGCCCAGGCCACCAAGCCTTTGGGCATCAAGACCATCGTCAGCCTCAATCCCATCATGGTCGACGGCACGGGGATGTGCGGCGCCTGCCGCTGCACGGCCGCCGGCAAGACGAAGTTCGCCTGCGTCGACGGGCCGGACTTCGACGGGCACGAGGTCGACTGGGCCGAGCTGTTCATGCGCCGGAAGTCCTATTTCGACGACGAGATCCGGTCGCTCTGCCGGTGGGAGGAGACCGAGCTCCCCTAGGGCAAGGGACAAAGAGACATGGCTGAGGAAAAGAAGGCACTATCCCCGGAGGACAAGGCCCGTCTGAAGGCGGAGTTCGACCAGGACTGGCGCAAGGAGCTGCGCAAGTCCGTGCCGCCCAAGGAGCGGATGAAGCTCGGCCGGCAGAAGATGCCGGAGCGGTCCCCCGAGGAGCGGAACCGCGACTTCAAAGAGGTCAACCTCGGCCTGACGGCCGAGATGGCCCGGGAAGAGGCCCGCCGCTGCCTCGACTGCGCCAACCCGTCCTGCGTCACCGGCTGTCCGGTCTATATCGACATCCCCAGCTTCATCAAGCTGGTCGAGGCCGGCCGCTTCGTCGAGGCCGCCTGGAAGATCAAGGAGACGAACTGCCTGCCGGCCATCTGCGGCCGGGTCTGCCCCCAGGAGACCCAGTGCGAGGAGGTCTGCACCCTGAAGAAGACCGGAGGCGCCCCGGTGGCCATCGGCAACCTCGAGCGCTTCGTCTCCGACTTCGAGCGCCTGGAAGGCTCGCTCAACATCCCGCCCCTGCCGCCCCCCACGGGCAAGAAGGCGGCCATCATCGGGGCCGGGCCGGCCGGGCTGACCGTGGCCGGCGACTTGGCCAAGCTCGGCCATCAGGTGACCATCTTCGAGGCCCTCCACGAATCGGGCGGCGTGCTCATCTACGGCATCCCCGAGTTCCGCCTGCCGAAAGCCATCCTCAAGGCCGAGGTCGACTACCTCAAGCGTCTCGGGGTCGAGATCCGGACGAGCTTCGTCGTCGGCATGACGGCGACCATCGACGACCTCAAGGCGGACGGCTACGACGCCTTCTTCATCGGCTCGGGCGCCGGCCTGCCGAACTTCATGAAGATCCCCGGCGAGAACCTCGTCGGCGTCTATTCGGCCAACGAATATCTGACCCGGGTCAACCTCATGCGGGCCTACGACTTCCCGGACCACGACACGCCGGTCTTCAAGGCCCGGACGGCGGCCGTCATCGGCGGCGGCAACGTGGCCATGGACTCCGTGCGGACGGCCAAGCGGCTGGGCGCCGAGAGGTCCATCATCGTCTACCGCCGCTCGCGGACCGAGATGCCGGCCCGGATCGAGGAGATCCACCACGCCGAAGAGGAAGGCATCGAGTTCCAGCTCCTGACGACGCCCATCCGCTACATCGGCGACGAGCACGGCCGGCTGAAGGCCATGGAATGCCAGAAGATGGGGCTGGGCGAGCCGGACGCGTCGGGCCGGCGGAGGCCCGTGCCCATCGAGGGCTCGGAGTACACGACCGAGGTCGACCTCGTCGTCTGCGCCATCGGCCAGAGCCCCAACCCCCTCATCCCCCAGACGACCCCGGGCCTCAAGATGGGCAAGTGGGGCAACGTCGAGGTCGATTGGACGACCATGGCCACCAATCTCCCGGGCATCTACGCCGGCGGGGACATCATCCGCGGCGGGGCGACCGTCATCCTGGCCATGGGCGACGCCCGCATCGCGGCCGCCGAGATCGACAAGTACCTCCGCCGCTGACCTCCTTCCGGGAGCCGCGGCCGTCAAGGGAACGATATCGTCTTCCTAAGGAGTCATCATATGGGAAACGCCTTCATCCGGGACATTCGGGACAAGGCCGCCGAGAAGAACCTCAAGGTCGCCTTCCCCGACGCCGAGGACGTCCGGACGCTGCGGGCCGCGCTCGCCCTCCGGGACGGCCAGATCGCCCAGCCGTGGCTCGTCGGCGGCGCGGCGGCCGTCGCCAAGCTCGCCAAGGACAACGGGCTCGTGATCGCCGGCATCCCCGTCGTCGACCCGGGGACGCACGAGGCGAAGGACGAGCTCATCAACATCCTCTTCGAGAAGAGGAAGGGCAAGGGCTGGACCCTCGAGCAGAGCGCCGAGGCGGCCCGCAGCCCCCTCTATTACGCGGGACTGCTCCTTGCGACCGGCAGGGTCGGGGCCGTCGTCGGCGGCAACATCTCCTCGACCGGCGACGTCGTCCGGGCCGCCATCCACACCGTGGGCACGGCGCCCGGCATCTCCACGGTCTCGAGCTACTTCATCATGGTCCTCCCGGACAAGCTCCTCTGCTACGCCGACTGCGCCGTGGTCCCCAACCCGACCGACGCCCAGCTGGCCGACATCGCCCTGACCTCGGCCAAGAACTTCCAGGCCGTGACCGGCGAGGAGCCTCGGGTGGCCATGCTCTCGTTCTCGACCAAGGGCTCTGCCAGCCACGAGGACGTCGACAAGGTCGTCCGGGCGACGAAGATGGCCCGAGACAAGGCGCCTCAGCTCCTGCTCGACGGCGAGCTGCAGGCCGACGCGGCCCTGGTCGCCTCGGTCGGCGAGCGCAAGTGCAAGGGCAGCCCCGTCGCGGGCAAGGCCAACGTCCTCGTCTTCCCCGACCTCGACGCCGGCAACATCGCCTACAAGCTGACCGAGCGGCTGGCCGGGGCCGAGGCCGTCGGGCCCATCGTCCAGGGCCTCAACAAACCCTACTGCGACCTCAGCCGGGGCTGCTCGGTCGACGACATGGTCAACGTCGCCGCCATCTGCAGCCTGATGGC
>JBBIGP010000006.1:23441-71221 GCA_037447475.1 Candidatus Aminicenantota bacterium | reverse complement strand
CTCGAGCTACATCCAGATGCTCCAGAAGAAGCTCGCCGACACCCACTACGCGCAGCTGCTGGAGAAGATCGAGGCCCAGACCGACCGGGTCGCCCGGATCATCAAGAACCTCCTCGCTTTCGCCCGCAATCCCTCGGACACGGAGTTCCACCGCGTCGACCTCAAGAGAATCCTCGGCGAGATCCTCTCGCTCATCGACTACAAGCTCAAGAACATGAACATCCGCCTCGATCTCCGGCTCGATGACGTTCCGCCGGTCCAGGCCCAGGGCGAGAGGCTCCAGCAGGTGTTCATCAACATCATCCTGAACGCCCTGGACGCCATGCCCCAGGGAGGGGTTCTCGGGATCGCCTTGAGCGCGGAGGACGGCCGGGCCGTCGTCCGGATCTCCGACACCGGGACAGGGATCCGGCCCGAACACCTCCCGCACATCTTCGACCCGTTCTTCACGACGAAGGGCATCGGCAAAGGGACGGGGCTGGGGCTGTCCATCAGCTACGCCATCGTCAAGGAGCACGAGGGGGGCATCCGGGTCGAAAGCGAGGTCGGCCGGGGTTCGACGTTCACAATCTCGCTGCCGTCGGGTCCGGGGCGCCCCCCGGTCCGTCCGATCTCACCGCCGAGGGATTGATCCATGTCGACAAAAGGCCTCATCCACATCATCGACGACGAACCCGTCATCCACGACGTCCTCGGACAGCTCCTGACCTCGGAAGGATACGAGGTCGAGCTGTCTTCCTCGGGCGAGGAGGCCCTCGAGAAATTCCCGTCGCCGTCCTTCGACGTCGTCCTCCTCGACCTCCTCATGCCCGGCATGGACGGGATCGAAGTCCTCCGGAGGATCAAGAAGATCGATCCGGCGGTCCCGGTCATCATCATCACGGCCTACGGATCCGTCGAATCGGCCATCTCGGCCATGAAGATGGGGGCCCTCGACTACGTCCAGAAGCCCTTCAAGCACGACGACCTGCTCCTTGCCCTCGAGAAGGCCGTCGAGCGCAAGCGCCTCCAGGACGAGAACGTCCGCCTCCGGGACGAGCTCCGCCAGAAGTTCAGCTTCGCGAACATCATCGGCAAGAGCCCGGCCATGAGGGGCGTCTTCGAGCTCATCAAGGCGGCCGCTCCGACCCGGAGCACGATCCTCCTCCAGGGCGAGAGCGGCACTGGCAAGGAGCTCGTCGCCCGGGCCATCCACATGAACTCGAACCGGTGCGACGCTCCCTTCATCGTCGTCAACAGCGGCTCCCTGCCCCCCGACCTGCTCGAAAGCCACCTCTTCGGCCACGTCAAGGGGGCGTTCACGGGGGCCGTGGCCCTGAAGAAGGGGCTCTTTGAGGCCGCCGACAAGGGGACGATCTTCTTCGACGAGATCTCCTCGATCGGCCTCGAGACGCAGGCCAAGCTCCTGCGGGTCATCCAGGAGAAGGAGTTCATGAGGCTCGGCGGGACCCAGACGATCAAGGTCGACGTCCGCATCCTCGCCGCGACGAACACCGACATCGAGGAGCTCATCGGCCAGAAGCTGTTCCGCAAGGACCTGTTCTACCGCCTGAACGTCATCAAGATCGAGATCCCTTCCCTCCGGGAGAGGAAGGAGGACATCCCCCTTCTCGTCAAGCACTTCCTGGAGACCTACGGCCGCGAGAACGGCAGGGAGATGGAAGGCGTGACGGCGGACGTCCTCGAGATCCTCGACGCCCACGACTGGCCGGGCAACGTCCGCGAGCTGGAGAACCTCGTCGAAAGGGCGGTCGTGCTGTCGAACGCGAAGCTCGTCACCCGCGACTCCCTGCCCCCGTTCCTCCTCCGGCGGGCCAGCGCGGAGGACGAGCCGCCCGCCGCCGCCGAGGAACCCCTCGACTTCCACGAGAGGACCCTGGCGTTCCAGAGACGGCTCATCCTCTCCGCCTTGAAGAGGACGAAAGGCGTCCAGACCAAGGCGGCCAAGATCCTGGGGCTGAAGCCGACGACCCTCAACGAGATGCTCAAGCGGCTGAGGATCGACCCGGAAGGTCCCCCGTCCTGAGGGTGGGGGATCAGCGGAACCTTCCGGGGACGGCCTTCAGGGGATTGACGCGGATCTGGCCGGGCCTGCCCGGAAGGGTCAGGACGAAATCCTGGTTGGCTCTCTCGACAAGGACCATCTCCCGTTCGATCAGCCCGTCCCGCATCCATTCGATCCAGAGAGGAAAGACGAAGCGCCCCTTGAGCTGGGTCACCCGGACCGTCAGCCGGGCCCCGCCCGTGACGTCCGCCTGGGCCCAGGTCACCTTGACGTCGGGGAGCTCGTGGGAGGCGAACCAGCCCCGGAAGAAATCCTTGAGCTCCTTCCCCGAGACGGTCTCCATCGCCGAGACGAAAGACGCCGTCCTCGCCGGCCGGTACTTGTTCTCTTCGAAGAACGACCTGAGGCCCGCCAGGAAGACGTCCTCCCCGAGCATGTCCTGGAGCATGAAAAGGGCCAGGGCGGATTTGTTGTAGACGATGGCCTGATAAGCGCTGAAATCGAAATAGCTCAACCGGGAGCCCATGAGGATCGGCCCCCGGAACGATTTTTTCTCCGTCCAGCGCGAGAACTTCCGCAGGATCGAGGCGAAGGCCCGCTCCCCGTACTTTTTCCGGAGATAGGAGACGGCCGCGAACTGGGACAGGCCCTCGCTCAGCCACTGATCCCTGTAGGTCGCGAACGAAACGCCCTGCCCCCACCATTGATGGGCGATCTCGTGGGCCAGGAAATAGTCGTCCCATTGCGAGAGGTCGACGGGGCTTTCGACGGCGGGCGGGCTGCCCGTCTCCCCTCTCCAGGGGACCTCGTTGAGGACGATGAAGGAGGCCGGGCTGTGGCCTCCGGTCGCGGGCCAGAGCCGGTGGACGATCCCGAGCCTCTCGTAGGGGAAGGGACCGAAGGACCGCTCGTAGTGATCAAGGATCTCCCGGGCCCTGTCGGCGAAATGGAACCGGGCGTTCGTGACCTCCGACGAGACGGACATCGTGATCGGAACCCGCCCGGGGAACTCCCGCCGGCGGTCGAAACGGCCGATGATGAACGCCAGGTATTTCACCGGGCGCCGCGTCTCGAACGTGGTGACGGAGCTGCCGGCCTTCTCGATGTCGACGACGTCCCCGACGCCGTCCCGGCGCTCTGCCCCGACCATTTCCCCGCTGGCGACGACGTCGTATTCGGGGGGGACGAGGATCGTCATCCGCGCCGGGAAGTAGTCCTCCCCCGTCGGCCCCGGATACCAGTTCCCCGCGTGGGAGAAGAAGCGCGTCTCGTAGCGGGGCTGGAAGCGGTATCTCTCGCCGATCACGGTCTGGGCGATGATGTCCGACGAGGGGGCCGGGGGGACGATCCGCCCCCGGTAAAAGATCTCGACGTGCGCGGTCTCGCCCCGGCGCGGGGGCACGAGAAGGTGGACATAGAGGTTCCGGCGGAGCCTGTCCCGGGTGTAGAACAGGGCCCTCTTCTCGCCGTCCGTGATCCTCAGGATCTCGAGATCGGGGTTGAACCGGAGCTGGAGGATATCGAGCGTCCCGGCCCGGGAACCGACCTCGATCCGGGCCTTGGCCGAGAGGAAGGATTGGGCGGGAGTATAGCTGAGGTCGAGCTCGTAGGACCGGATGCTGAACTTCTCGCCGAAGCTGACGAACATCCGCTTCTCGGCCGGGCGGCCGTCGCCGGAGGGGCTGTACAGGCTGACGACGCGCTCCTTGCCCCGGTCATAGAGGTTGACCTCCTCGTCCGAAGAGGGCTGATAGATGTAGGTCAGCTCCCCGGCCTTGCGGCCCTTGAACTCGAGGACGGCTTCTTCGCCCTGGGGGAGGAACGACAGGGTAACATCGTCGACCGAGCTCTTGATGGTGAACGAGCGGGGATAGGCCCGGGAGAAGACCGCCGCGGCCCGGGACTGCTCGGCCGGGGTAACGGCCGGGAGCCCGTCGCCCCGGTCGATCATCACGTTGCTCGCGAAGAAGCTCGGGGAACACCGGACGTACAGGTTCTCGACCCTGTCCTCGAGATGCTTTTTCCTGTAGAGGAGCTCCATCTGGTGCTTCTCGTTGGGGTCGGACGGGGCAAAACGGACCTCGCCCCTGCCGACGACGACCAGGGCCGTCTCGAGGTCCGGAAGGCTGTCATAGAACACGGCCGCGTCCCGGAAGGAAAGCCGGACGTCCTGGTGGGCGACCTCGATCCTCCGGACGCGCTCGAACCGGTCCGATGGGATGCGGACCTTGTATAAGGTGGCGGCGTTACCGGCGACCTCCTTGTGGGAGACGATCCATCCCGCATCGCCCTGGTCCAGGCTCAGCACCCAGGTTTCCATCATGACCGCGTGGAGGTTCTGGAAGAAGCCCTGAACGTAGAGGCGCAACTCCCCAAATTCTCCCGCGCGCCGGCCGGCCAGGCGGAGAGAGGCGGAATCCATCCGGAACTCGTCGTAGATGGCGTCAAGCCGGCTTTCCTCCCCGGCCCGAAGGCCGGGGGCATGCATATCGAGGTAGGCCGCCCGGTCCCCGCCTTGAAGGGCTCTCTGCATGCGGGCGATGAAATCTTCCGGGGTGTCGGTCCCCTGCCGGTCGACCCGGGCGCCGAGGACTGTTGCTGCGGAGAGGAAGGCGAAAAGGATCAGGCCCCGAACGATCTTCGACTTCACCGTCACTTCCATTCTATCATGCGAGGGAAACGGCGCACGACAGGCCATAGGGTGCCTCTGAATAAGGAAATGAGCCGATTTCGTGCCAACAGGATGAACGGCGCCGTTAACAGGACGGATCCCCTTCTCCAGGCCGTGTCCCCCTCGGCCGTTTACAGGCCGTAAACTTGCTTTACGCCCGTCCGGTCACTTGCTCAGGGACCGGCCGAGGGCCTTTTCGACGGCTTCGACCTTGCCCCGGATGCGGTCCCGGGCCCGTCAGTTCCTCCCCCTGGCCGATGGGCACGATGCTGAATCCGACGACCATCGTCCTCTCCCCGTCCCTATTCCCGGTCCTTCTTCGAACCGGACTTTTTCACGCGCTCCTCCCAGGTGATGAAGCTGTGATAGAAGACGGCGTCCCCTTCCTCGATGCCCCGTGTGATCTCCGTGATGTGGGACGTCTCGGCCCCGAAGGCCTCGATGGCGTAAATGACCCCCTTTTCGGGCTTGACGCGGGTCCCGCAAGTGTAGATGTCGAGGGCCGCGTAGCCCATCTCCGGCCAGGTGTGGGTCGAGATGTGGGATTCGGAGATGACGACGACGCCGCTCACGCCGGAGGGGGGGAACTTGCTGCAGGAGATCGACCAGACGCTGGCCCCGGCGATCTCGGCGGCCTTGACCAGGATCTGCTGGACCTTCTCGACGTTGCCGATGACCTTCGGGTCGCACCCGGAGGCTTCGACGATGTAGTGATGGCCGATCGGGGAATGGGTGATCTTGGCCATGGGCGTCTCCTCGTTCGGTCTTCGACGCCGATTATGGCACAACGAGGGGGCCTGTCAAGCCCCTCCGGCGCAGGTTCAGACGTCGATCCGGGGCTCATCCTTGACTACGTTGAGGACGATATGGGTAACGGTCCGGTCGACATAGGGGATGGCCAGGAGCTTCTTGACGAAACCGTTGAGGTCCTCCCGGCCCGTGAAATGCCCGACGATGAACGAGTCCCACTCGCCGGTGACGTCGTAGACAGCGGACACGTGGCGGTCCCGGGAGATCCTCCTCTGGGTCTCGAGGAGCTTGCCTTTCGAGATGCGGGCCGCGACGATGGCCACCAGTCCGAGTCCGAAATATTCCGGGTCCACAATCGGAGCGTAGCCCCGGATGGCCCCGGCGGCCTCGAGCTTTTTGACCGTGTTGATGACCGCGGGGACCGAGGCCCGCAGCTCCTTGGCGACTTCCCTGAAGCTTTTCCGGGCGTTGGCGTTCAGGGCCCGGACGATTTTCCTGTCGAGGTCGTCGATCATCGGGCGGCACCTCCTATTGTAAAATATTCTATGTATTTTAATGACAAATGCAAGAAATATTTTATTTATTATTGACAAATGGAATATCTTGTCGTATCCCATAGCCATCATGATCCTCATCGAAAGGAGCCCGAAAATGCCCCGAACCCCCGCCGGGACCCCGAGACTTCACGGCCTGAGGGACGAGCAGGACGTCCTCGAGGCCGTCCGCGGCCGGGCAGGCGGCGTCTCGTTCGTCCGCTTCCTCTTCCCCGACATCCTCGGCCGCCCCATGGATTTCGCCATCCCGGCCTCCGAGCTGGCCGCGGCCTTCAAGGACGGCAAGGGATTCGACGGGTCCTCGGTCGCCGGCTTCGTCCGGATCGAGGAGAGCGACCTCGTCTTCAAGCCCGATCCCAAGACCTACCGGCTCCTGCCCTGGGAATACCGGGGGTTCGACGAGGCCGTCCGCTGGCGGGAGGCGGTCATGTTCGGGGACATCCTCAACCCCGACGGGAGCGCCTACGAGGGCGACAGCCGGGCCGTCCTCAAGAGGAACTTGGACCGAGCCCGGAGGGAATTCGGCGTCGAGGACCTCAAGTGCGGGCCCGAGCTCGAGTTCTTCATCTTCCCCTCCTGCCGCGAGCCCGTCCCGTCCGACCAGGGCGGGTACTTCTTCAGCGGCCGTCACGGCGAGATCCGCAAGGAGGTCCAGCTCCTCCTCCACCGGATGGGCATCGCCACGGAGTACGACCACCACGAGGTCGCCCCCGGCCAGCACGAGATCGACCTGCGCTACGCGAGCGCCCTCGAGATGGCCGACATCGGCATGCTCTTCCGCTACATGGTCAAGAAGGTCTGCCGGATGCACGGGCTCTACGGGACGTTCATGCCCAAGCCCATCAACGGCCAGAACGGCAGCGGGATGCACGTCCACCAGTCCCTCTGGAGCGGCGGCCGCAACCTGTTCTTCGAGAAGAACGGGCCGACCCACCTCTCGCCCCTCGCCCGCCGGTACATGGCCGGCATCATGACCCACGCGCGCGACATCTCGGCCGTCCTCAGCCAGTGGGTCAACTCCTACAAGAGGCTCATCGAGGGCTACGAGGCCCCCGTCTACATCGCCTGGGGCCAGAGGAATCGGTCGGCCTACATCCGGGTCCCGGAATACCAACCGGGCAAGGAGCGGGCGACGCGGATCGAGCTGCGGGCGGCCGACCCGGCCTGCAACATCCATCTGGCCTTCGCCGTGATGCTGGCCGCGGGCCTCGAGGGCATCGTGAAAAGCTATGAGCTCGCTGAGCCCGTCGAGGAGAACATCTACGACATGAGCGGGGCGCGCCAGAAGAAGTACGAGATTCGCGTCCTGCCCCGCAATCTCGAGGACGCCGTCCGGCTCATGGAGAGAAGCGGCGTCGTCCGGGAGGCCCTCGGCGACCACATCTTCCACACCCTCATCGCCAACAAGCGCCGGGAGATCGAGGACTACAACCGGAACGTCTCGGGCGAGTTCGAGAAACAGGTCAGCGGCTACGAGATCGAGCGCTACCTCCCGGTCCTTTGATGGCGGCGCTCTTCGACGGCCACGAGGTGGTCCGTGATCCATCGAACCGCCGCCGGGGGCCGGGAAGGTTGACAACCGGGCCTCGATGGCCTATCGTATTCTCGAAAACATCATGGGCCGAGGCCGGTGCGCCGCCGGACGGCCCGGCGGCCGGGACAAAGGATCCCGGGATCGACGGGGCATCGGGACCCCGGCGATAGAGGGGGTGGCTATGTATGCGCGCCTGACGACACTGTCGTTCCGCACCGACAAATATGAGGACGGCATCCGCCTGTTCGAGACGAGCGTCGTGCCCGCCGCGCGGGCCCAAGCCGGCTTCCGGGCCATCTATCTGCTCGCCGACCGCAGCTCGAGCCGGTGCGTCGCGCTGACCTTCTGGGAAAGCGAGGCCGCGGCCGTGGCCAACGAGCAGAACCGCTACTATCAGGAACAGCTCGTCAAGTTCCTGCCCTTCTACGCCTCGCCGCCCATCCGCGAGGGCTACGACGTCGTCGCCGGATCCCGCTGAGCGGCCCCGGCTGTTTACTCCGCCCCGTTTGTGTGCTATAAAAGACGTTCGGAAGAGCCATGAATGTCCCGATGATCCTCATCCAGATCTTCGTCGTGCTGTTCGCCATCACCATCCACGAAGCGGCCCACGCCTGGACGGCCTCTAGATTCGGGGATCCCACGGCGGCCGCCCTGGGCCGGGCGTCCCTCAATCCCATCGTCCACATCGATCCCATCGGCACCATCCTCTTCCCCCTCGCCCTCATCCTCCTGTCGAGGGGGGCCGGGCCGGTGTTCGGCTGGGCCAAGCCGGTGCCCTATAACCCGTACAATCTCCGCGACCCGCGCAAGGGAGGGCTGTGGATCTCCTTCGCCGGCCCGATCGCCAACATCCTGGCGGCGACGGCCGCGGTCCTCGCCTTCCAGATCATCAAGGTCTTCGGGGCCCGCCTCCCGGCCTCCACGGCTCTCGCCCGGCCACTCGAAGGGCTGACCCTGGTCCTTCTCTTCATGGCCCTGATCAATATCTCCCTGGCGATCTTCAATCTCATCCCCATCCCGCCTCTCGACGGCAGCGGCATCCTGGCCGGTCTTCTCTCGCCCAGGCACGCCGCCGTCTACGAGCGGCTTCGGCCCTACGGTTTCCTGATCCTCATCCTCCTCATGTACAGCGGATTCTTGACCCTTATCTTCTCCCCCGTCCACCGATTCATCCTGAGCCTTTTCAGATAGAATGACCGAATCCCCCGACCTCCCCCCCGAGCCCGTCGAACCACGTTCGGACGCCGCCCCGTCCCCGGCCCCCGCGGACGGCTATCAGGTCCGGCTGGAGATCTTCGAGGGCCCGCTCGACCTCCTCCTGTTCCTCATCCGCAAGAAGAAGATCGACATCCACGACATCCCCATCGCCGCGATCACCCGCCACTACCTCGAGTACCTGGACCGCAAGGAGCAGATCAACCTCGACCGGGAGGCCGAGTTCCTGTTCGTCGCCGCCCTCCTCATCTATATCAAGTCCCAGATGCTCCTGCCCCGCGAGACCGACCTCGCCGAGCAGGACGACCCCCGGCGGATCCTCGTCGACCGCCTCCTCGAGTATCAGAAGATCAAGGCCGCCTGCTCGCTCCTGCGGGAAAAGGAGGAGGACCAGCTCCTCCAGTGGAGACGGCACTTCCTCCCCCCCCTCGCCGGGCAAGGCGACCTCGACGTCGTGGAGCTCTCCTTGTTCGACCTGGCCGAGTCCTTTTTCCTGATGATGAAGAGGCGGGCCGCCGACGCGACCCGGGTCATCCGGGGGCGCGACGTCACGATCGAGGCCAAGATGAAAGAGCTCGTCGGCCTCCTCGGCGAGCGCCGGATGATCGATTTTCTCGAGTATTTCGCGGCCCACGGTTCCCTCGAGGAGGCCCTCATTTCCTTCTTCTGCGTCCTCGAGCTCGTCAAATCCCGGGTGGCGGTGGCCGTCCAGGACGAGCTCTTCCAGACGATCAGGGTCTGGCTCCGCAAAGACCCGCCCAGGACGGTGGCCCATGAATGACGGTTTGAAGGCAACCCTCGAAGCCCTCATCTTCGTCTCCCAGGATCCGCTGAGCCTCGAGCGGATGACCGCATTGCTCGAGGGCGTCCCCGAGGAGGACATCCGGGCGGCCCTCGAAGAGCTGGTCCGGGGCCACGCCGCCGAGGGGCGCGGGATCCACATCGTCCGCAGCGGCGGCGGCTGGCTCTTCGCCACCAAGCCCGCCTTCGACCGGGACGTCCGCCGGCTCCTGCAGATCGAGCGCAAGAACAAGCTGACCTCGGCCTCGCTCGAGACCCTGGCCGCGATCGCCTATCACCAGCCCGTGACCCAATCGGAGGTCTCGGCCATCCGCGGCGTCGACTCGACCTACACCCTCAAGACCCTTCTCGAGAAGAAGCTCATCAAGATCGTCGGCCGCAAGAAGGCCCCGGGCAGCCCGCTCGTCTACCGGACGTCCGAGCAGTTCCTCCTCTACCTCGGCCTCAACAGCCTCGACGAGCTGCCCTCCGAGGAGGAGATGTCCCGCATCCTGCAGGAGGAGAGAGCGGCGGACGGATGATCCCGGGCCGGGGCTAAGTCGTGGTCCCGCCTCGACTTAGAGTTGACAACGACCGGTTTCTCGGATAGTATGAGTGACTCTTTCCGGACAGTCACGAATCTCGAACGAGGGAGTAACGCGTCATGACCGACCCGACCAAGCAGCCCATTCCGGACGACGGGATGTCGTCGGAAGACTACGAACACCTGCTGGAGAGCTACCAGTTCAGCAATAGGGAGATCGCCCAAGGCCGGATCCTCAAAGGCCGGGTCATCAAGAGGACGCCGACCCATGTCCTCGTCGACATCGGCTTCAAGACCGAGGGCGTCATCCCCAACGAGGACTTCACGGACCCCAAGGCCCTGGCCTCCCTCCGCCCGGGGAGCGCGGTCGAAGCCATGCTCGAGAGGACCGATCCCAAGGACGGGTACCTCGTCCTCTCCAAGAGGAGGGCCGACAGCCTGCGGGCCCTGGAGAACCTGGAACGAGCCTTCGCCCACCACGCGCCGGTCGCCGGCCGGATCACCGGCCGCACCCGGGGAGGATTCGCCGTCGACGTCGGCATCCCGGCCTTCCTGCCCGAATCGCACGCCGACCTCAAGCCGCTTAAGGATCCGGCCTCCCTCATCGGGAAGGACTTCAAGTTCGTCGTCGTCAAGTTCGACCGCAAGAACGAGAACGTCGTCCTATCCCGCCGTCTCCTCCTGCAGGACGAGCGGGAGAAGAAGAAGCAGCGGGTCTTCAGCCACATCGCCAAGGGCCAAAAGGTCGCCGGCCGGGTCAAGTCTCTGACGAGCTTCGGGGCCTTCGTCGACCTCGGCGGCGTCGAGGGCCTCATCCACGTCTCCGACATCTCCTGGGGCAAGCTCGCCCACCCCTCGGAACACCTCGCCGCCGGCCAGGAGGTCGAGGTCGTCGTCCTCGATTTCAACGAGAAGGACGAGAAGATCTCCCTCGGACTCAAGCAGCTGACGCCCGATCCCTGGGCCGACATCGCGGTCAAGTACAAGGCAGGCCAGAAGATCCCGGGCAAAGTCTCCAGTCTGACGGACTTCGGGGCCTTCGTCGAGCTCGAGAAAGGCGTCGAGGGCCTCGTCCACATCTCGGACCTGACCTGGTCCCGCAAGCTCGTCCATCCCAAGAAGGTCCTGACCCCCGGCCAGGAAGTCGTCGTCACGATCCTCGACGTCAACCCCTCGACGAAGAGGATCTCCCTGGGGCTCAAGCAGGCCTCCCCGCACCCCCTCGAGGTCTTCCGGCAAAAAAACGGCCCGGGCGCCAGGGTCAAGGGCGTCGTGACGAGCGTAACGGACTTCGGGGCCTTCGTCGAGGTCGAGAAGGGCATCGAGGGCCTCGTCCACGTCTCGGACATCAGCTGGGAGAAGGGCAAGCATCCGTCGGCGAAGCTCAAGACCGGTGACGAGGTGGAGGCCATCGTCCTCAACGTCGACGTCGAGCGGCAGAAGATCTCCCTGGGCATCAAGCAGCTCGAAGGCGACATCTGGGAGGACTTCTTCGGCCGCCAGCGGACCGGCGACATCGTCAAGGTCAAGATCGTCCGCCTGACGGACTTCGGGGCCTTCGTCGAGATCGTCCCCGGCATCGAGGGCGTCGTCTTCACCTCGGAGCTCGACGAGAAGAAGATCGAGAAGCCGTCCGACGCCTTCGCCGTCGGCGACGAGCGAAATGCCAAGATCATCCGGCTGAATCCCAAATCCAAGAAGATCTCCCTGAGCTTCAAGCAGGCCCAGTACGACATCCAGAAGCAGGAGTTCCAGCGCTACATGGACTCCCAGGACGACCGGATGACGTTCGGCGACATCATGAGGGATCAACTCAAAGGCATCAGGGCCCCGAAGAAGCGGGCCAAAAAAAAGGAGGGTTCCGATGATCAAGGCTGATCTGGTCAACAAGATCTCCCGGGAGATGAACGTCCCCAAGCAGGAGGCCGAGGAAGGGGTCAACCTGTTCTTCGAGACCATCCGCGAGGCCATCCTCCAGGGCGAAGAGATCGAGATCCGGGGGTTCGGCAGCTTCCGTTTCCGGAAGCGGACCTCCCGCGCCGGGCGCAATCCCCGGACCGGCGAGCCGGTCAAGGTCCCTCCGAAGCGGGTCCTCTATTTCAAGCCGAGCAAGCTCCTCAAGGAACTCATCAACAAATAATGCGCTACATCTCCACTCCCTGGAGAGAGGAATACGTCCGGAACCATCTCAAGATGAAAGAATGCATCTTCTGCGCGGCCCGCCGGGACCGCGACGACCGCCGCTCGGCCGTTCTCTACCGGGGGCGGCGCAACTTCGTCCTCCTCAACCGGTATCCGTACACGCCCGGCCACCTGATGATCGCCCCCAATCGCCACCTGGCCGACTTCGCCGGGGCCCGGGCGGACGAGCGGGACGAGCTCGCCGAGCTCCTCCAAGTCTCCCTCCGCATCCTGAGGGCCCGGTTCGAGCCGGGCGGCTTCAACGTCGGCATGAACCTCGGGCGCCCGGCCGGGGCCGGCGTCCCCGGGCACTACCACCTCCATCTCATCCCCCGCTGGACGGGGGACGCCCATTTCATGCCCATCATCGGCGGGACGAGGGTCTTCCTCGAGGACCTCGACACGACTTACCAGCGGCTGCGGCCCCTGTTCGACAAGGCCCGGGTGCGCCGGGAGCCCCCCAGAGGTGAACCATGATCAAGACACTCAGAAAGAACGTCAAATCGCTCAAGCCCGTCCTGTGGATCGTCATCGCCACCTTCGTCCTCAGCCTCTTCGTCATCTGGGGAGGGGGCGGATTCGGCGGCGGCTCCCAGGACGACCTCATGGCCACAGTGGGCCGGGAGAGGATCTCCGCGGACGATTACTTCCAGGGCCTCCGCCAGAGGCTCGAGGCCATGGAGAAGCAGTTCGGGAACCTCAACGCCGACCTCATCCGGCAGCTCAATATCCCCCAACAGACCCTTGAGCAGCTCATTCAGCAGAGGCTCCTCCTCCATCTCGCCGCGAACATGGGGCTGAAGGCCACGGACCGGGAGGTCCGCGAGAGAATCGTCTCCTACCCCGTCTTCCAGCGGGACGGCCGCTTCGTGGGCTTCCAGGACTACAAGCAGATCCTGGACTACCACCGCATCCCGCTCGCCGGGTTCGAGGACGGCCTGAGGAAGGAAGTCCTCATCACCAAGGCCGTCCGGGTCCTGACGGCGGGCGTGGCCGTCACGGACGAGGAGGTCTGGACGAGCTACAGGAAGCAGAACGAGACGGCCAAGGTCGAGTACCTCGTCTCCCCGAGGGCCAAGGCCGAGATCGCCGAGAAGCCGTCCGAGACCGACCTGCGGGCCCGGTTCGACGCCGACCCCTCCGCCTACCGCATCCCCGAACGGCGGTCCGGGGACTATCTCTTCCTGGCCACCGACGACCTCAAGAAGGAGATTGAGGTCAAGGACGCGGAGATCGAGCAGTATTACAAGGAGAACACGGCCCAGTTCGAGCGGCCCGAGAGCGTCCGCATCAGCCGGGTCTTCATCCCCTTCGGCGCAGACGACCGGGAGGCCGTGACGGCCCGGGCCGCCGAGGTCCGGAAGAGGGCCGAGGCCGGCGAGGACTTCGCCGGCCTGGCCCGGACGTACTCCAAGGACGGCAAGGCCGCCGAGGGCGGGGACTGGGGCCTTTTCGAGTGGCGGTCGCTGCCGGCCGCGGAGATCGAGGCGGCCGGCAGGCTCGAAGCGGGCGGCGTCTCCGAGGTCGTCGAGACCGGCGAAGGGGCGGCCGTTCTCAAGGTGACGGAGAAGCAGCCCGCCGAAGTCCAGCCCCTCGCCGAGGCCGGCGCGATGATCAAGTCCATGCTCGAGGACCAGAAGGCCCGGGCCATGGCCGCCGAGCGCATCCAGAGGCTCGAGAGGACGGCCCGGCGGGACAAGAGCCTCGACGTGGCCGCCCAGAAGGAAGGCCTCAAGGTCCGCTCGACGGGCCTCCTCAAGAGAGGGGACCCGCTGGGCGACGCCGACGCCTCCGGGCAGGTCAGCGAGGCCCTGTTCGGCCTCGAGGTCAAGGAGATCTCGGCCCCCATCCACTCTTACCAGGGCATGGGATTGGCCCAGCTC
Source organism: Candidatus Aminicenantota bacterium (assembly GCA_037447475.1). Taxonomy (GTDB): domain Bacteria; phylum Acidobacteriota; class Aminicenantia; order Aminicenantales; family Saccharicenantaceae; genus RBG-16-66-30. The sequence continues at coordinate 57,104 of JBBIGP010000006.1, read as the reverse complement.
CTGGCCGTCGAGACCGACCGGCCGGCGTCCTTCGAGGAGGTCCGGGACCGCGTCGAGGCCGACCTCCTCGAAAGCCTGAAGGAACAGCAGGCCTTGGCCAGGCTGAACGCCGTCCGGGCCGGCCTCAAGGACGATTGGAATCTCGAGGCCTCCAAGTCCGAGCTCGAGTACAAGTCCGTCGAGGCCCACAAGCGGGATCAGTACCTGAGCCAGATCGGCGAACGGCCCGAGATCGACGAGCTCATCTTCGGCCTGCCCCTCAAGGAAACAAGCGAGCCGGTCGACGTCGAGGACGGCTACGCCGTCTTCCGGGTCCTCGAGAGGAAGGAAGTGACCCGGGAGAAGTTCGAGGAGGTCAAGTCCGCCGAGAGAGAGACCCTCCTCGAGCAGGAGAAGAACAAGTTCCTCCACTCCTACCTGGCCAGGGCCCGGGAGGAGAAAAAGGTCCGCATCAACTATCAGGCCTATCTCCGGTTGACCGACGACATCCTGTCGCGGTTCTCGAGATCCCAATAGACCTTCCGGGCCCCCGGCGCGCGCGGGCCTCGGAACGCGAAAGGAGAGCGAGATGGAGACCTCCAAGACGTCCCTGCCGGCCGAGGCCTACCAGGAGCTCGGGCCCGGACAGACCTATACGCCGCTCGTCCCGGCCGAGCGGATCATCCCGGAAGTCACGACCCGGTCCGTCCTGTGGGGCCTGTTCATGGCCCTGTTCTTCACCTTTTCCATCGCCTACCTCGGCCTCAAGGTCGGCACGGTGCCCGAGGCGGCCATCCCTATCGCCATTCTGGCCGTGGGCCTCGGCTACGCCTACAAGCGGCGGAGCACGATCCTCGAGAACGTCATCCTCCAGTCCATCGGGTCGGCCTCGGGGGCCATCGTCGCCGGGGCCATCTTCACCATCCCGGCCCTCTACATCCTGGGCCTGCCCACGGACATCGTCAAGATCTTCCTGTCGACCTTCCTCGGCGGCTGCTTGGGCATCCTCTTCCTCATCCCGCTCCGGAAGTACTTCTGCCAGGACCTGCACGGCAAGCTGCCCTTCCCCGAGGCCACGGCGACGACCGAGATCCTGGTCACCGGGGAGTCCGGCGGCAAGCAGGCCTGGGCCCTCATCCTGGGCATCGCCGTCAGCGGCGTCTACGAGTTCCTGGCCATTGGGGTCCGGGCCTGGAACGAGCTCATCACCTTCCGCTTCCTGCCGTTCATGGACAGCCTGGCCGCGAAGTCCAAGATGGTCCTCAAGGTCGACGCCCTGTCGGCGTTCCTGGGGCTCGGATACGTCATCGGGCTGCGCTACAACGCCATCATCGTCGCCGGAGGGCTGCTCTCGCACTTCGGCTTCATCCCCGTCGTCTGGTTCCTGGGCAAGAACCTGGCCGCTCCGCTCTACCCGGGGACGGTACCCATCGCCGACATGACCGAGGTCCAGATCTTCACCTCCTACGTCCGGAACATCGGCATCGGGGCCATCTTCATGGCCGGCGTCCTGGGCATCATCAAGTCCATGCCGGTCATGATCAAATCCCTCTCGCTGGGCTTCCGCGAGATCTTCCGGGGCAAGGCGGAGGGCGCGGCGGCCGAGGTCCCGAGGACGGGACGCGACATCAAGATGTCGACCATCATCCTCGGCCTGCTGGCCACCTCGGCGGGGCTTTTCCTCTACTTCACGTGGATCTCGAACGTCAAGTTCGCCCTCATCGGCGTGCTGGCCTGCGTCCTTCTGTCGTTCCTGTTCACGACCGTGGCCGCCTACGCCATCGCCATCGTCGGCACGAACCCCGTCTCGGGGATGACCCTCATCACCATCATCCTCTCGAGCGTCATCCTCATCGGGGCCGGCCTGTCGGGAGAGCAGGGGATGGCCGTGGCCCTGCTCATCGGGGCCGTCGTCTGCACGGCCCTGTCGCTGGCCGGGAGCTTCATCACCGACCTCAAGATCGGCTACTGGCTGGGGGCCACGCCCCGCAACCAGGAGCGGTTCAAGTTCATGGGCGTGCTCGTCTCGGCCCTCATGGTCGGCGTCGCCATCGCCATCCTCGACCGGGCCTTCTCCTTCCAGAGCGGGACCCTGGCCGCGCCCCAGGCCAACCTCATGGCCGCGGTCATCAAGTCCCTTATGTCGCGCGAGCCGGTGACCTGGATGCTCTACGGCATCGGCGCCTCGGTGGCCATCGTCGCCGAGCTGGCCAAGATCCCCCCGCTGCCCTTCGCCCTGGGGATGTACCTGCCTCTCCAGCTGACGACGCCGCTTCTCGTCGGCGGGTTCATCTCCCATCTCGTCAAGAACTCGACGAAGGACAAGGCGCTGGCCGAGAAGCGGTACAACCGCGGGACCCTCGTCTCGTCCGGGTTCATCGCCGGCGGGGCCCTCATGGGCATCGTCCTGGCCGTCATGAAGTTGCTCAAGATCGACCACGCCGTCAGCCTTGGCATCCCGATGGTCCTCGAGAACGGGCAGTGGGTGGACGGGGCGCCCTGGCCGTGGTTCGCCAGCTACGGGGAGATCTTCAGCCTCGTCGCCTTCATCCTCCTCGTCGGCTTCATCTATTTCGACGCCAAGAGGGCCAAGTAGCGCCCGGGCCGCCCCCGGCGCATGGCCTTCGAAAGGAGAACGGACGTGAAAACCGACAAGCTGCACAGGGCGGCCGAGCGGGCCGTCAGCCAGGCCCTGAGGCTCGGGCCGAAGGACTCGTTCCTGCTGGTGACGGACACGCCGAAGCTCGAGATCGCCGAGGCGCTGGCCTTCTACGCCAAGAGGGCCGGGGCCGAGACGACGACCTATCTGATGACCGAGACGCTGCGGCCGATCACCGAACCGACGTCCCTGTTCAAGGACATGATCCGCAAGGCCACGGCCACGGCCTATCTCCTCGAAGGCCGGTTCGCCGAGAAGCCCTTCCGGGGATTCATGGTCGCGGAGGGGGGCAAGCACGGCCGCATCTGCATGATGCCCGGGCTGACCCGGGACATGATGGAGCGCCTGGTGGCCATCGACTTCTCCGAGATGGACAGGTTCACGAAGAGGGTCATCCGGGCCGTGAAGGACGCCGAGCACGTCGTCGTCACCAACCCCGAAGGGACGCACGTCGAGTTCAGCGTCAAGGGCCGGTCCTGGCACAACGACAACGGGAACATCAGCAAGAAGGGCATGCACGGCAACCTGCCGGCCGGGGAATGCTATACGGCGCCCGTCGAGGAGACCTTCACGGGGCGCATCGTCATCAGCCTCATCGACGACAAGCTCGGCCGGGGGGTCATGACCTTCAAGGCCGGCAAACTCGTCGACTTCAAGGGCGCGGGCATCGCCGAGGTCATCCGGACGGTCGGCGACGACCAGACGGCCCGCATCATCGGCGAGTTCGGCATCGGCACGAACAAGGGCGCCCGGATATGCCCCAACATGCTCGAGGCCGAGAAGGCCTTCGGCACGGTCCACTTCGCCATCGGCGACTCCTACGGCATCGGCAAGAACAAGAGCAAGTTCCACTTCGACGCCCTGGTCGACAAGGTGACCATCACGGCCAAGGGCCGGACGATCGCCCGCAACGGCAAGTTCCTGATTTGATTTTTGACAAGGTCGTCGACCGCCGGGCGACGGAGTCCATGAAGTGGGGCGTCGCGGGGCGCCCGGGGGACGAGGACGTCATCCCCATGTGGGTCGCCGACATGGACTTCGAGGCCCCGCCCGCTGTCGTCGAGGCCCTCGAGCGCATCGAGCGGGCCGTCAACGCCTTGCCGGAAATCCCCGCCGGGTCCGGCGGGCGGACCTAAGGCCTCAGCCGGCCGGCCTCCCCGCGCCCTGCAAACTTCCCCTTGAAAACCGCCCGGGGCAGGATAGAATAGTCCAAAGCCGCAGGCAGGAGGTCGCGTGAGCATCAAGGCCAAGCTGACGACCTTCGACGCGACGATGATCGTCGTCAGCCTGATCATCGGCATCGGCATCTTCCGGACCCCGGCCCTCGTCGCCCGGTCGGCCCGCACGCCCGCGCTCTTCTTCGCCGCCTGGGCCCTCGGCGGCCTCATCAGCTTCGTCGGGGCCCTCATCTTCGCCGAGATCGGCGGCCGCTTCGCCAAACCCGGCGGCTACTACAAGGTCGTCGCCGAGAACTACGGCTCCGGCCTGGCCTTCATGCTCAACTGGGCCAACGTCGTCGTCCTCAACGGGGCCGGCGCGGCCGCCGTGGCCCTTATCGGAGCCGAGTACCTGACGCCCATCCTTTTCCACGGCCGGACGGCAGGCCTGGAGACCATCCAGCTGACGGCCGTGGCCCTCATCCTCGTCCTCCTGGTCATCAACTACCTGGGCATCAAAACGGGCGCCTGGGCCCAGAACGTCCTCAGCCTGCTCAAGGTCGCCATGATCGGGGTCCTGGCCGCCGCCGCCTTCCTGACGCGCAAGGCCCCCGCGGGACCGCCCTCTCTCCCGCTCGAACGGCCTTGGCTTTTCGCCCTGGGCGTGTCGTTCATCTACGTCTTCTACGCCTACGGCGGCTACCAGAACACCATCAACTTCGGGGCCGACGTCCGCGACGCCCGCCGCAACGTCCCCCGGGCCATCTTCTTCGGCATCCTCATCGTCCTCGCCTGCTACCTGACGATCAACGCGGCCTACGTCAAGGCCCTCGGCGTCCCCGGCGTCGCCGCCGCCGATCTCGTCGCGGCCGCCACGGCCCGCGTGACCTTCGGCGATACCGGCTGGCTGGTCGTCTCCCTGGCCATCTTCCTGTCGGCCATGGGCTTCCTCAACGTGACCCTCATGCAGATCCCCCGCGTCTACTATTCCATGGCCGAGGACCGCACTCTGCCCCGGCCGTTCATGGCCGTCAACCCGCGGACCCAGACCCAGGAGTTCGGACTGCTCTTCCTCGGCGGGCTCATCCTCGCCTCGATCTTCCTCCTGGGGACATTCGAGAACATCGTCAGCTACGTCATGTTCCTCGACACCATCACCCTGGCCCTGGTCTCCTCCTCGATCTTCATCCTGCGGCGCAAGGCCCGCCGGTCGGGCGAGCCCTACACCGGCACCCGGGTACCCCTCTACCCCGTCCTTCCCATCCTCTTCGTCGTCTTCATGCTGACCATCGCCGCCAACGTCCTCCTGACCCAGACGCGCGAGGCCCTGCTCGGGGCCCTGTTCTTCGCCGCCGGCTTCCCCGTCTTCCTCCTCATGCGGGCCGTCAGCAGGCGCCGCGGGGACGCCCCTCCCTCCGGTTCAGGCGTGACATCCGATCCGCCCTAGCCCGGAGCGTCCTCCCGGTCCGGCCCCCCGTCCCATGGAACCGGTTCCAAGCGCCTCCGCAGAAGTGCGAAGCCGTTCGGCGAAGTCAGGCTCTCCCCTCGCGGCGCCGGGTGTCTCCGACTCCCCCATGATCAGGCCGGTCTCGAAACCCACAGCGATCGCCTCCCGTGGTAAAATGGGGCCGGCAACGGCCCGCGTTCCTCCCCGCCGGCGCGCGGGCGGCCCAAGGAGGCGCCTATGGCCAGGACGAGAAAGGTCCTCAAGGTCCTGAAGAGCCAGCCGACCCTCGAGGGGGCCGGCGTCCATCTCCGGCGCGGCTTCGGGTTCCGCGAGGTCCCGATGTTCGATCCCTTCCTGCTGTTCGACGATTTCCGCCAGGACGACCCGGCCAAGTTCCTACCCGGCTTCCCCTGGCACCCTCACCGGGGCATCGAGACCATCACCTACATGCTGCGCGGCACGGCCGAGCACGGCGACAGCCTGGGCAACAAGGGCGTCATCGGACCGGGCGACGTCCAGTGGATGACGGCCGGCAGCGGCATCATCCACCAGGAGATGCCCAAGGGCGGCCGCGACGGGCGCATGGGGGGCTTCCAGCTGTGGGCCAACCTGCCGGCCTCGCAAAAGATGATGGACCCCCGCTACCGCGACATCCCGGCCTCCGACATCCCGGAGGTCGCCCTGCCGGGGGGAACGACCGTCCGGATCATCGCGGGCCGGGTCGGCCGAACGCGCGGACCGGTCAAGGACATCGTCATCGACCCCGAATATCTCGACGTCTCCGTTCCGGCCGGGGCCTCGTTCTCGCATCCGACCAAGCCGGGCCACACCGTCGTCGCCTACGTCATCGAGGGTCAGGGATGTTTTTCGCGCGGCGAGCGGGCCCCGTCCTACGACTTCGAGCCGGCCAGCTACTTCGACCTCGAGCGCCCCCCTACCCTGGGGAACTATTCCGTCATCCTCTTCGACGACGGCGACCGGATCGAGGTCCCGGCGGGCGATGCGCCCTTCCGCTTCCTGCTCTTCTCCGGCCGCCCTCTCCGCGAGCCGGTCGCCTGGCAGGGGCCGATCGTCATGAACACCCAGGAGGAGCTGCGGACGGCATTCCGCGAGTTCCGGGCCGGGACCTTCATCAGGCACCCCCGGCCCGCCTGAGCCCGCCATGGCGATGACCGGCCGCGAACGTCTGGCCGCCGCGCTCGACCATCGCCAGCCCGACCGCATCCCCGTGGACTTCAACGGCACGGGCGTCACCGGCATGCACGTCAAGTGCGTCATCGGCCTGCGGGAGCACTACGGGCTCGAGCGACGACTGGTCAAGGTCCACGAGCCGTTCCAGATGCTCGGATGGATTGACGAGGACCTCCAGGAGGCCCTGGGAATCGATGTCGAGGGAGTCTACGGCCCCGAGACCCTGTTCGGCTTCCCGAACGAGGACTGGACGCCATGGCGGATGGATGACGGCACCGAGGTCCTCGTCTCGCGGCATTTCCGGACGACCCGGGACGAGAACGGGGACACTCTCATCCACCCCAGGGGCAACCTCGCCGCGCCCCCCTCGGGCCGGATGCCGCGCGGCGGTCACTTCTTCGATGCCATCATCCGCCAAGAGCCCTTCGACGAAGCCGGGCTCGACCCGGCCGACAACCTCGAGGAGTTCGGCCCCGTCACCGAGGCCGCCCTCGATCATTTCGACCGCGAGACCCGCCGGGCCGCCGCGACCGGCCGGGGGGTCATCGCCGGCTTCGGCGGGACCGGGCTCGGCGATATCGCCCTCGTCCCCGGGCCGGGCCTCGAGCGGCCCAAAGGCATCCGCGACATCGAGGAGTGGTACGTCTCGACCCTGACCCGCAGGCCCTACATCCATGCCGTTTTCGAAGGCCAGACCGAGATCGCCCTACGCAACCTGGAGAGGATCCGCGACCGGGTCGGCGACCGGGTCCAGGCCGTCTTCGTCTGCGGCACGGATCTTGGGACCCAGACCTCGACGTTCTGTTCGGCCGCCGCCTTTCGCGAGCTCTACATGCCCTATTACCGGCGCATCAACGATTGGGTCCACCGGCACACCCCTTGGAAGACCTTCAAGCACTCCTGCGGGGCCGTCCGGCCGCTCATCCCGTCGTTCATCGAGTCCGGCTTCGACATCCTCAATCCCGTCCAGACCTCGGCCGCCGGCATGGACCCGGCGGGTCTCAAAGCGGACTTCGGCCGGGACCTCGTCTTCTGGGGGGGCGGCGTCGATACCCAACGGACGCTGGCCTTCGGGACGCCGGGGGACGTCCGGGCTGAGGTCCTGCGGCGGTGCGAGGTCCTCGGCCGGGACGGCGGCTTCGTCTTCAGCGCCGTCCACAACGTCCAAACCGACGTCCCGGCGGCCAACATCGCGGCCGTCTTCTCGGCCGTCGACGAATATCACGGCCGCGGATGACCCGCCGCGGGTCCGGGACGCTTACGATGCCGGTCGCCCGCCGGTCTCCTGGAGGGCCTCGGCCAGAGCGGCCACGGCCTTGTCCAACTCCTCCTTGAGGATCGTCGAGACCGCAACCGGCAGATACCGGACCTTTCGCTCGGCAAGCGGGAGGCGCCTGTCGAAGGAGTGCTTGGCCAGGGTCCGGCCGGACTTGAACTCCAGGAACTCCAGGTCCATGGCCAGGCGTCCGAACCAGGCTTGGGGGGTATCGACCTCCTCGACGAGACGGATGGCGGACCGCAGGACGAGCTCGGGGGTGGCCTGGAGGACGTCGAGGACGACCCGGGAAAATCCCTGCCTCTTGTCGAGATAGCTCCCGGCGGCCTCGCGAAAGAGAGCATCCGGCTTCTTGGCCCAGAAATCATAGGAATAGTACTTGAGCTCGTGCAGGGAGACCCGATAGAGGATGCGGAAATCGTCGTAGAGGGGGTCGATGCGGACCGGCTCAACGTAAAGGACCCTGCCGGTCCAGGGGTGCATCGCCTCTTCCTGCCCGGGAGGGATGGCGATCTGGAAGTACCTCTTGGACGGGACCGTCATGCATCCGGCCGTCAGGTAAAAAGCCAGGAGAAGAAGGGCGGGTTTCCTCATTTTTTCTTGTCCTTTCGCGTCCGGAGGAGGGACGAGGGGTCCTCGGAGATCTCCCGGGAGAAGCGGGCCAGGTTCTCCACGGCGACGCCCAGGGCCGTGAAGCTCCGCTGGAGCTCGGCCTGCTGCTCGAGCATGACGCTTTCGACCTTCTTGAGGCTGACCGAGGCCGCGTCGAGGAAGGCCCCGACGTCCCGGATGACCTGCCCCAGCTCATCGTCAGAAAAGCGTTGGGAGATGTTCCCCAAGGCTGACTGCGTGCCTGCGTCGAAGTTCCGGACGAGATTCCCGAGGTCCTCCGAGACCGGCCCGAGCCGCTCGGCGACCCGGGCCAGTTCGGCCGAGGTCCTCTCGAACCCGGCCAGGGCGTTGTCGAGCGAGCTTCGCCGGGACTCGAGCACGGAGGCCAGGGCCGCGGAGCTTCGTTCGGCGTTGGTCAGGACGGCCTTGAAGCTCTCGAGGTTCTCGGCGGACAGCAGCTCGGTGATCCGCTTGGCCGCCACCTCGATGTTGGTGACGATGTCCTCGGCCTTCTCGCCGAGCCCCCTGCCCATGGGGATCTCGGCGTGGGGCCGCAGGTTCTCGGCTTCGGGGGTCCCTCCGCTGATCTCGACGTACTTCTGCCCGGTGAGCCCGACGTAGGCCAGAACGGCGGTCATGTCCGTCTTGATGGGAATGTCCTTCTGGATCTTGATCGTGACCCGCACGGACGCGAGGCTCTCCGGATTGACCTCGATCCGGGTGACCTTGCCGACGTCGACGCCCAGGTACTTGACGGGGGAGCCGACGAGGAGTCCGTGGACCGATGTCTCCAGGAAGTCGATCGTGTAGATGTCGCCCGGCTCGCGGAGCTTGGGAACGATGAAGAATCCTGTGACGACGATGAAGGCGACCGTCGCCAGGACCAGGAACACCCCCAGCCGGACCTTCTGTTCATGCGTCATCATGGCTGCCCTTCCTGAGAAAGAATGTCTTGATGAACCCGTCCTCCGACGCGGCCAGGTCCGCGTATTCCCCCGAGAAATGGAGCCCGCCGTCGTGGAGGACGAAGACCCTATCGGCGACCCGCTCGATCGATCGGAGCTCATGGGTGACGACGACGAGAGTCATCCCGAAGGTCTCCTTGACGCTGAGGAGGAGATCGTCCAGGCTGGCCGAGGTGATGGGGTCGAGGCCCGAGGACGGCTCGTCGCAGAGAACGACGTCCGGGTCGAGGATGAGGGCGCGGGCCAGGGCCCCCCGTTTCTTCATTCCCCCCGACAGCTCGGCGGGATACTTGGCTGCGCTCCCGGCCAGCCCGACCTGGGACAGGGCCGAGTGGACCATGTCGCGGAGGATGCCGTCGGGCATGTCCGGATGCTGCATCCTGACGGGCAGGGCCACGTTCTCCTGCAGGGTCAGGCCGTTGAGCAGGGCGCCGCCCTGATAGAGGACGCCGATCCTTCCGTAAAGGTATCGCAGGCAGGCTTCGGAACGGAAATCCACGCGGTCGCCGGCGAAGAGGAGATCGCCTCCGAGCGGCGGCAGGAGGCCGGCCAGGGTCTTGAGCAGCGTCGACTTGCCGGAGCCGCTGACGCCCAGAACGACGGAGATCCGGCCCTCGGGAACGGACAATCCTACCCCCTCGAGAACGCGGACTCCGCCGTATCCGACGGCCAGATCGCGCGTTTCGATGATAGGCATGGTCTTAATACAGGACGAAGGCGAACACACAGTCGATCAGGACGATCAGCGTGACCGACAGGACGACCGATTCCGTCGTGGCCCGTCCGACCTCCTCGGCGCTGCGGCCGACCGTAAGCCCCTTGTAGCCGCTGCCGACGACGATGGCCCAGCCGAAGACGACGGCCTTGGCGAGGCCCCAGACGAAGTCCGACAGGCCGACGCTGTTCATCATCTGGCGGAGGAAGGCCGAGGGGGCCATGCCGAACTTGACCTGGGCCACGAGGACCCCCCCGAAGATCCCGACGACGTCGGCCAGGGCCGCGAGCAGCGGTGCGGCCAGCGTGATGGCCAGGAGCCTGGGGACCATGAGGTACTTCTCGGGGACGACGCCCATCGTCCTCAGGGCGTCGACCTCCTCGAGAACGACCATGCTGGAGAGCTCGGCCGTGATGGCCGCCCCGACCTTTCCGGCGAGGATGATCCCGGTCATGAGCGGCACGAGCTCCCGGAGCATGGCCAGGCCGATCAGGTCGGCGATGTAGACGTCGGCCCCGAAGAGCTGGAGCTGATCGGCCGAGATGATGGAGATCGTGACCCCGACGAGGAAGATCAGAAGGCAGACGATGGGGAACGACCGGTAGCCCATGAAGAACAGCTGGTTCCACGTCTCGCCGGGATAGACGCCCCTGCGCTCCCGGAGATAGACGCCCAGATGATAGACCTCGTCGCCGAACATGCTCAGGAACCGCCCGACCGACCGGACGTTGAAAAGGAACGCCTCGGCGTACTCCCGGAACAAGCGCCCGAGCCGGCCCCGACGGGCGGCCGGCCGAGGCCCGGCCGGCGGGGGTCTGCGGATGAAGCTCTCCGCGGCCCGGGCCAGGGTCCCTCTCATCTGGGTCGTCTCGACGTTCGGGAACAGGCCCCGGACAAGATGGATGAGGGCCAGGGTCGAACTGTCGAAGTCCTCGACCTCCCGCAGGTCGAGCGTCAGGGGGCCTTCCGCCGCCCGTCTCTGGATATCCCGGAAGAGCCCGGGCACCTCGGGGGCCCGTACCCGGCGAGGAAAAAGGAGGACTTCGGGGGCTTTAAGGGCGGTCTCGGGGCGGTTCGTCTCGGGGGCCATTGTCCGGTATTCCCATTTTATTACAGGGAGGGCCGCATTTCAACGCGGACTGGCCCCACACGGGGCCCGGCTGCCAGAATAGCCTCCCCCGCCCCGTGGGGGCGAGGGCAGGGAAGGCCGCCCTCTGAACGGGTCGCCCTCGCGATCAGGACGTCGCCTTCTCCAGCTTCTTCATGATCGAGAAGATGAACGCGGCCGACAGCAGGCAGCAGGCGACGAAGATCCCCCAGACGACCGAAAGCTCGACCCGGTCCCAGAGATAGCCGCCGACGAACAGGAGCTTGTTGCCGACGGCCGTGGCCAGCAGCCAGCCGCCCTGCATCAGCCCCTGGAACCTCTCCGGGGAGACTTTCGAGACGAACGAAAGACCCATCGGGCTCAGGAACAGCTCGGCGATGGTCAAGGTCAGGTAGCTGCTGATGAGCCAGTAGGGAGAGACCCTGCCCCACTCGGTCAGGCCCTGGGCGGCGACGGCCCCCGGGGAGACGAGCTTCAAGGAGCCGACGAGCATGATGACGAAGCCGACCGAGGCGATGATCATGCCGATGCCGATCTTGCGCGGCGTGGACGGCTCCTGGTTCCTGTTCCTCAGCCAGGCGAACACGCCCATGGTCGGGAAGGTCAGGACGACGATGAACATGGGATTGAACGACTGGAAGATCTCGGGGGCGATGGGATTGAGCGTGCCGTAGCCTTGGGCGAAATAATAGGTCAGCCATCCGAAGCCCAGGAAGGCCGCCGCACTGAGCGCTTTCTCCACGGGCTTCTTGCGGGTGAAGAGCAGGATCAGCCCGGCCGCGGCGGCGATGAACGGCAGGATGGACTTGAGGTTGAAGAAGACGTTCGTGAACGGGCCGACCTCCTTGACCGTGTAGTCCCGGGCGAAGAAGGTCTGGGTCAGGCCGTTCTGATGGAACGACATCCAGAAGAAGACGACCACGACGAAGACCATGATGAGGGCCATGACCCGGGGCTTCTCCTCCTTGGTGGAGGCCCGGACGATCATGGCCACGAAGCCGACGAACAGGCCGACGGCCAGCCCCAGGGCGAAGTCGTTCATCAGGGTCTGGAACAGGAACGCCGTGCCCAAGGTGATGACGGCGGCGATGACGATGCCGCTGGCGCTCTTCATCGCGCTCGCCGCGGCGGGCTTCAGATCGCCCTCGGGCTTTTTCTTGGTCTTGTTGGGGAGGTGCTTGTTGAAGATGACGAAGACCAGGAGAGAGACGATCATGGCCGCCCCGGCGACGGCGAAGGCCCGGTTGTAGCCCCGGGAGAAGGCGTCGAGATAGCTGTTGGCGAAGGCGGACAGCTGCTCGGCGCCGGAGACGACCTGGTTGGAGACCCTCGAGGCCAGCGTCTCGAAATGGCTGACGGCCGCGGCCTCCGTCAACCGGCCGTCGAGGAAGGCGTGGCAGATGGCCGGCAGGCTGCCGTCGTGCTCGAAGCCCTGGGACCTCAGGAACCAGTTCCTCATGGCCGTGGCGGCGTAGGGGGCGAAGAAGGCCCCGACGTTGATGCCCATGTAGAAGATCATGTAGGCCGTGTCCCGGACCTTGGCGTACTGAGGGTTGTCGTACATCTGGCCGACGACCGCCTGGAGGTTGCCCTTGAACAGCCCGTTGCCGAAGGCGATCGTGAACAGCCCCGTCAGGGTCAGGGTCAGGGGCATCCCGGGCACGGCCATCAGGACGTACCCGGCGAGCATGACGACGATGCCGGTCCCGATGACCAGCTTGTACTTGCTCGTCGCATCGGCGAGGAGGCCGCCGAACAGGGCCAGGGCATAGATGGCGAAATAGAACCAGCTGTAGTAGTTGCTGGCGCTCTGGGCCGACAGGCCGTACCTGGCCTGGAGGAAGAGCACCAGGATGGCCATCATCGTGTAGAAGCCGAACCTCTCGCCCATATTGGAGAAGAAGGCGACGATCAGGCCTTTCGGGTGTTCCTTGAACATTGTTCAACCTCCGGGTTCGAAATGGTAGCGCCGCGGATTATATCAAAATCAAAGAGGGGGTCAAATCTCCACTTATTAAAATTTCGAAGGATACGGCCTTTCAGCTTTGGAAGATTTCATGAATGGAGATTTGACCCCCTAGCGGCGGCCGCCGAAGATCGAGCCCATGACCCCGCGCAGGATCTGGCGGCCGAGCTGGCTGCCGACCGTGCGGGCGGCGCTCTTGGCCATGGCCTCGGCCAGGGTATCGCGGCGCCGGGCTGTCGTCTGCTTCGGCGCCGGGGTCCGGTATCCAGAAGAGGTCCGGGGGCCCCGCGCCCCGCCTCGCCCGGGAGTCGGCGGGTAAGGATATCCGTATGGCGCCTGAGGCGGAGGCTGGGCGGCCCGCGCGGCCTGCTCCGCGGCCTCCTTCTCGGCCCGGGCCTTGAGCATCTCGTAGGCCGAATGCCGGTCGACCGCCCGCTCGTAGTGCCCGTAAACGAGGGAGCCGCGGATGATCCCCTGACGCTCGGGCGCGTCGATCAGGCCGATCCGGCTCCGCGGCGGCAGGACGAAGGCCCGTTCGACGACCCCCGGATGGCCCTTCTCGTCGAGGAAGGAGATCAGGGCCTCGCCGACGCCCAGCTCGGTGATGGCCGTCTCGACGTCGATCTTCGGGTTCTGCCGGAACGTCCCGGCCGCGGCCCGGACGGCCTTCTGGTCCCGAGGCGTGAACGCCCGCAGGGCGTGCTGGACCCGGTTGCCGAGCTGGCCCAGGACGATGTCCGGGACGTCGAGCGGGTTCTGGGTCACGAAATAGACCCCGACGCCCTTGGAGCGGATGAGGCGGACGACCTGCTCGATCTTCTCGAGCAGGACCCGGGGGGCGTCGGTGAACAGGAGGTGGGCCTCGTCGAAGAAGAAGACCAGGCGCGGCTTCTCGACGTCCCCGACCTCCGGGAGCCGCTCGAAGAGCTCCGCGAGGAGCCACAGGAGGAACGTCGAATAGGCCCGCGGCGTCAGCATCAGCTTGTCGGCGGCCAGGACGTTGATCATCCCCCGGCCCCGGGCGTCGGTCTGCATCATGTCGTGGAGGTCGAGGGCCGGCTCGCCGAAGAACTTCTCGGCGCCCTGCTCCTCGAGGACGAGCAGGCTCCTCTGGATGGCCCCGATGCTGGCCGTCGACATCCGTCCGTATTCCGTCTCGAACTCCCCCGCCTGGTCCCCGACGAACTGGACCATGGCCCGCAGGTCCTTGAGGTCGAGCAGCAGGAGCCCGTGGTCGTCGGCCAGCTTGAACACGAGCGTCAGGACGCCCGACTGGACGTCGCTGAGGTTCATGAGCCGCGAGAGGAGGAGCGGACCCATGTCGGAAACCGTCGCCCGGACCGGGTGGCCCTGGTCGCCGAAGATGTCCCACAGGGTCACCGGCGAGCCCTCGAAAACGTGGTCGTCGAGGCCGAGCTTGGCGATCCTCTCCTGGAGCTTCGGCGAGGCCGCCCCGGCCTGGCTGACCCCGGCCAGGTCGCCCTTGACGTCGGCGGCGAAGACCGGCACCCCGATGCGGCTGAAGTTCTCGGCCATGACCTGGAGTGTCACGGTCTTCCCCGTCCCCGTGGCCCCTGTCACCAGCCCGTGCCGGTTGGCCATCTTCGGCAGCAGGAGCAGGTCCTTCTCGCCTTTGCCGATCCGCATGCCTTCGAAGGTCATGATCATATCTCCTTTCGACTCACGTTCGCGGACGGCCGCCCCGCCCGCTCACCACGACAGGCTCTCAATGAGCAGCCCCGCGACCCGGCTCTCGAGCGCGGTCCGGAACCGTTCCACGGTCTCGGCCTCCTCCCCGCCACCCCAGAGATCCTTGATCCACAGCGGCCGCCCGACGTTGACCTTGATCCGCCCCGGCACGCCCCACATGATGTGCGTCCCGAAAATGGACAACGGGGTCACGGGCACGGACAGGCCCTCCTCCTTATACAAATTGTAAGCCATGATCGACACGCCCCGCCGGAAGCTTCTCACGTAGGGGTTGGGGTCCCGCGGATGGACCCGCCCCCGGCCCTGCAGGGCGATGACGGCCCGTCCCTTGCGCAGATGGTCCTGGCACTTGAAGATCGATTCCCGCTTGCTCCCGTAGATGTCCACGGGAATGGTCCCGATCTTGGCCGCGTGGCTCGATACGAAATGGACCATGTAGGAATAGAACGGGTTCAGGAGGAGATGGACGAACCCGCCGAGCTTTCCCATGTGGCGGTGGAGGTGCCGCAGGACGAGCTCGCTGGCCTCTTTCCGGTCGAAGATCATCTTGTTGGCCGTGAAATAGATCATCCGCGGCACGACCTGGTACATGATGGCCACGTCCTTGAAGCTTCCGATGTGGTTGCCGACGATGATGTTGGGGCCCTCCCGGACGAAGTTGTCGCCCCCCCGGAGGTCGATCTTCTTGGGGACGAGCATGCCCCGGGTCACGCGATCGACGAACCGTTCAATGCGCTGGAATTCCTCTTCGAAGGTCGGCATGGCGCGGGGCTATTCTACTGAATCCCGCTCCCGATATCAAAGGCCGGGGGAGGCGGCGCCCCCATCGATTTCGGCGCTTGTCAAGCCCGGACAAGAGTGCTACCTTAGGCCCGCTCCCAGCCCGACCGAAGGAGGCGTCCATGGCCACCCTCATCCGCGACGCGGAGGTTTTCGCTCCCGAACCGCTCGGCCGCAAGGACATCCTGCTCGCGGGCGGCAAGATCGAGACCGTCGCCGGCCCCGGCCGCCTCCGGCTCGACGGTCTCGAGGTCGAGGTCCTGGACGCGGCGGGAAAGCGCGCTCTCCCCGGCCTCATCGATCCCCACGTCCACATCCTGGGAGGCGGCGGCGAGGGCGGCCCGGCCACGCGGGCCCCCGAGATCCGCATCGAGGACATCGTCTCGAACGGGGTGACGACCGTCATCGGCTGCCTCGGCACGGACGGCGTCACCCGGCATATGACCTCGCTCCTGGCCAAGGCCAGGGCCCTCGAGACCGAGGGCGTGTCGACCTTCGTCTTCTCGGGCTCCTACGAGATCCCCGTCCGGACGCTGACCGGGAGCGTCCGTTCGGACCTCGTCCTCATCGACAAGGTCATCGGGGCGGGCGAGATCGCCGTCTCCGACCACCGTTCCTCCCAGCCGACCTTCGACGAGGTCGCCCGCCTGGCCGCCGAGTGCCGCGTCGGCGGGATGCTGGGCGGCAAGGCCGGCGTGCTCCATCTGCACCTGGGAGACGGGAAGCGCCGCCTGGAGCTCTTCTTCCGCATCATCGGCGAGACGGAGATCCCGGCCGCCCAGCTCGTCCCGACCCACGCCAACCGCAATGCCGGGCTCTTCGAGGACGCCCTGCGATGGGTCGCGGCCGGCGGGGCCGTCGACGTGACGGTCGGGCCCGACCCGGCCCCCGGCGACCCCGACGTCGGCGTCGAGGACTGCGTCCGGGCGTTCCTCGAACGGGGCCTGCCTCTCGAGCGCCTGATGGCGAGCTCCGACAGCAACGGCAGCCTGCCCGTCTTCGACGCCTCGGGCCGCCTCGTCCGCCTGACGGTGGCCGCCGAAAAGGACTTCGCCAGGAAGCTCAAGGATCTCGTCCTCAAGGACATCCTGCCGCTTGACCGGGCCGTCCGCCTGTTCTCGACCAACGCCGCCGACTTCTACAAGCTCGCCGGGAAAGGAAGGATCGCGCCCGGCGCGGACGCCGACCTCGTCCTGGTCGACAAGGACCTCGCCCTCACCGACGTCTTCGCCCGGGGCCGGCGGATGGTCGCCGGCGGCCGCCTCCTGGCCCGCGGAACGTTCAGCGACTAGAGGACCCCCATGAACGACACGACCCCGAAACCGCCGCCGGTTCACGCCGCGCCGCAGGAGGCCCCGCCCGTGCCCGTGCCGCCGTCCTCCGGGAAGCCCCCGAAATTCGGCGTCGCCCTCATCCCCCTCATCGCCATGGCCCTCCTGCTCGGGGTGGGCTACGGCGTCTACCAGATCAAGGCCCAGGTCCTGCTCGTCAGCGCGGCCTTCATCACCGGGACGCTCGGCCTCATCCTCGGGTTCCGGTGGAAGGACATGGAGCGGGGCATCGTGGAGAGCATCCACAAGGCCATGCCGGCCATCCTCATCATGCTCTCGGTCGGCATCCTGATCGGGTCCTGGATGGCCAGCGGCACGATCCCCATGGTCATCTACTACGGCCTCAAGCTCATCTCGCCCCAGTTCTTCCTGCCGACGGCCTGCGTCGTCTGCTCGGTCGTGGCCGTGGCCTCTGGCACCTCCTGGGGGACGATCGGCACGGTCGGGGTGGCCTTCATGGGCATCGCCATGGGCCTCGGCATCCCCCTGGCCCCGGCGGCCGGGGCCATCGTCGCCGGCGCCTATTTCGGCGACAAGATGTCGCCCCTGTCCGATATCCCCAACCTGGCCACGGTCATCTCGGGCTCGAACCTCTTCGACCACATCAAGCACATGATGTGGTCGGCCGTCCCGGCTTGGCTGGCCGGGCTGGTCATCTACTTGTTCGCCGGCCTCAGCTACGGGGCCAAAGCCGTCGAGTCCGAGACCCTCGATCTCATCCTCTCGACCCTGAGGGCCCATTACACCTTCAACGTCTGGCTCCTGCTGCCCATGGCCGTCATCTTCTATTTCGCCGTGGCCAAGAAGCCGACCATCCCGGCCATGGTCCTGTCCTCGCTCGCGGCGGGCGTTCTGGCCGTCGTCTTCCAGAAGGCCTCCGTCCCCCTCGTGGCCACGGCCATGAACTCGGGCCTGCCGGCCCGGACGGGCGTCGAGGTCGTCGACCGGCTCCTCACCAAGGGCGGGATGATGAGCATGATGGAGACCCAGCTCATCGCCTTCACGGCCTTCAGCTTCGGCGGCATCATGCAGAGGACGGGCTGCCTGGCCGTCATCCTCGACCGGGTCATGCGCTTCACCCGCAAGGTTTGGAGCCTGGTCATCACGACCATCGGCGCGGCCGTGCTCTCGGCCATGATCACCGGCAGCTCGTATCTGTCGATGATCCTGCCGGCCGACCTGCTCGGGCCCATCTACAAGAAGAAGGGGCTGGCCGCCAAGAACCTGTCGCGGATCATCGAGGAGAGCGGCGGCATCATCGTCCCCCTCGTGCCCTGGAGCATGGCCGGGGTCTACATCACGGGGACGCTCGGCGTGTCGACGTTCGACTACCTGCCGTGGGCGTTCATGAACTATCTCTCGGTCGTCGTGCTGGCCGTCTTCGGATTGACCGGGTTCACCATGGCCCCCCGCGTCCGCGAGGACGAGACCCAGGCCGGAAGCTGAAGCCCGCCTCTTCCGCGGGGACGGCATCCATTCATCTCCCCCGGGCCCCCGGGAACCAGTCCCGACGGTTCCCCCGTCGGCGGCCGGCGGGTCCCCCTCCGCTACGGGGGCTATGAATAGACGCCGACCCCGCAACGGCGGGATGCAATATCAGCTAATATTGTCCTCGCTCTCCCCCTTCTCGGCTTTCTCCAACGCTTGCTTGAAGAGCTCGTCGGCCTTGGCGTGGCGCTCCTTCTGGAGCTCGAAGGTGGCCTCGAACTTGCGCCCGAAGCCGTCCTGGCGCTCCTTCTCCTTGACCAGCATCTCGTCGAGCGAGCCCTTCTTCTTCGGGGCCTTTTCGGAGCGAAGCACGGCCCGGCCCTCGCCGTCCACCCAGAGCGCGGCGCCGCAGCAGGGGCAGGCCACCTTGAAGACGCCGGGTCTGTCCTTGTCGTCCGTCATGGGCCGAATGTAGCACAACGCGGCCCGTCACATCAACGGCCCATGCCTTCTGTGTAAAGGCAAAGTGAATACTTCCGGTTCTTAGCAAAGCAATAACTTCCGGTCTCTAAGGGGCTGTCCATTCCCGAAGAGCTGATGCCGCCAGGGATGGCTCGCCGGCGGGTGTCAATGATCCGTCATTTGTCTTCAATCCCGTGTTTCTTCAACAACTTGAACAGGCCTTGGCGCGTTAAGCCGACCTCGGCCGCGGTCCGCGTCCGGTGGTAGCCGCAGCGGACGAGGGCCTCGCGCAGGAACCGCCGCTCGAAATCCGCCTTGGCCGCGGAGAAGCGGTGGGAGGCCGGCGTGTAGGTCTCGCCGCCCGGGTTGACCTTGGCCGACAGGAAGTCCTCCCGGATGAGCGGGCTGTCGCCGGCCATGATCAAGGCCCGCTGGACCTCGTTCTGCAGCTCGCGGACGTTGCCCGGCCAGGGATAGCGGAGAAGGATCTCGAGAGCCACGGGCGAGAAGTACGCCCGGGGCCGGCCCGTCGCCCGGGCGTGCTCGTCGAGGAAGTGGTCGAGGAGCAGAAGGACGTCGTCCTTCCTTTCCCGCAGGGGCGGCAGCTCGACGGTCATGATCCTCAGGCGGTAGGAAAGGTCCTCACGGAACCGGCCCCGGGCCACCTCGCGCTCGAGGTCTTTGTTCGTGGCGCTGATGAACCGGACATCGACGGGCCTCGTCCGGGTCTCGCCGACCCGGCGGATCCTCTTCTCCTCGAGGACGCGCAGGAGCTTGGGCTGCAGGGCGAGAGGCATGTCGCCGATCTCGTCGAGGAAGAAGGTCCCCCCCGAGGCCTCTTCGATCAGGCCCGCCTTGTCCCGGACGGCGCCTGTGAACGAGCCCCTGGCGTGGCCGAAGAGCTCGCTCTCAAGGAGCGATTCGGGGATGGCCCCGCAGTTGACGGCGACGAACGGACGGCCCTTGCGGCGCCCCGTCTCGTGGATGGTCCTGGCCACGAGCTCCTTGCCCGTGCCGCTCTCCCCCCACAGGAAGACGGGCGCATCGGTGTCGCGGACCTTATCGATCATGAACCGGGTCTTCTGGACCGCCGGCGACACGCCCAGGAAGGGGCTCATCCCGGGGCTCTCCCCCGCCGCGGCCCCGGCCGTGACGGGCCGCCCGCCGCCGTTCTTGATCTGAAGATAGAGGACCGGCGCCAGCGAAATGGCCAGGAATTCGAGGTCCCTCCGGTCGAAGGCCGGCTTCTCCCGCTCCCTGGCCAGATAGGCTATCCCCGCCGGGCGCCCCTCGGACAACCAGGGATAGGAGAGGATGGCCGCCGGCCAGCCGTCGCCGCCCGGCTCCAGGTCGGCGAACTCGGGCGCCGCGGTCAGATCAGGGACGAGGGCCGGGCGGCCGAACTCGAGGACCCGCCCGGCAAGGGCCAGATCCGCCCCCCTCTCGTGACCTCTCCCGCCGTTCGCCCCGTTGCAACCCCTGGCCACCTCGGCCACGACCTCCCCGTCCGGGCCGAAGACCCGGAACAGGGCACGGTCCGAGGGCACCTCGGCCAGGACCGTCTCGACGGCCCGGGAGAGCGCCTGGAGCGTCTTGGTCATCGGCGGGACCTCACGTCCTCATTTCCTCTTCCCCTTCCTTCACTACAAACGCTCGAAAGGCCTCCTTTTTCTCACCCGCGGACAGGATTTCTTGCGGCCCGGTTGACAGCCCCGCGCCCGCGGGATACCCTTGGGGCGCTCATGACGGAAGAGAGGTGGATCACATGAGAAAAGGGACAGCCGTTCTTTTCGCCGTATCGGCCGTCGCCCTGGCCGCCGTGCTCTTCGCGGCCGTGGCCGTCGCGACGCCGGAACCGGGACCGGCGGCCTCCGGGGATCCCCTTCCCGGCCCTCCTCCGCAGGCCCAAGCCGGCGCCGACCGGACGGCCTGGTTCCGTGACGCCAAGTTCGGCCTTTTCATCCACTGGGGCGTGTATTCGATGATCGGCCGCGAGGAGTGGGCCCGCACCCTCCTCCAGATCCCGCGCGACGAATACGCGCGGCTCGCGAAAGACTTCAATCCCGTCCATTTCGACCCCGACGAGTGGGCCGCCCTGGCCAAGGAGGCCGGCGTCAAGTACATCGTCATCACGTCCAAGCACCACGACGGCTTCGCCATCTACGACAGCGCCGTGAGCGATTACGACATCATGGGCGCCAAGTACGGCCGGGACATCCTGGCCATGCTTGCGGAATCGTGCCGCAAGGCCGGCATCCCGCTCGGCTTCTATTACTCGATCATGGACTGGCACCACCCCGACTACCTCCCCCGGCGCGCCTGGGAGACGGACCGGAGCACGAAAGGCGCGGACTTCGGCCGCTACATGGACTTCGCCGTCGCCCAGGTCACGGAGCTCGTCGAGAGGTACGACCCGGCCGTCATGTGGTTCGACGGCGAGTGGGAGCACTCGAACGAGGAGCAGCGGGCCTTCGAGATCGAACGCATCCTCCTCGGCCTCAAGCCGGACCTGCTCATCAACGACCGGCTCTTCCGGCGCGAGCCCGGCCACGGCGACTTCGGGACCCCGGAGAACTTCGTGCCGGCCACGGGCGTGCGCAACCCCGACGGCTCGCCGCGCCTCTGGGAAGCCTGCTCGACGATGAACTGGAACGGCTGGGGCTACAACCGCTACGAGACCGAGTTCCGCAGCTCGAGCCAGCTCATCCGCCAGCTCGTCGAGGTCGTCAGCAAGGGCGGCAACCTCCTGCTCAACATCGGGCCGCAGCCCGACGGCCGCATCCAGCCGGAGTTCGTCGCCCGCCTCGAGCGGATCGGCGAGTGGCTGGCCGCAAACGGCGAGGCCGTCTATGGGACGACGGCCAGCGTTTTTGAGCGGCTGCCGTTCTTCGGCCGGGTGACGGTCAAGGGCCGGACGCTCTACGTCCACGTCATGGGCTGGCCGCGGGACGGCAAGATCGTCCTCCCGGGCCTGCGGACGGATGTCCGGAGGGCCTTCCTTCTGGCCGATCCGGGCAAGGCCCTCCGCTTCCGGCGGGCGGGCGGCGACATCGTCGTCAATCTCCCGGAGCGCGCCCCCGACCCCGACGCGGCCGTCGTCGTCGTCGAGCTCAAGGGCGACCCCGCGGTCGACCCCTACGAGATCCGCCCGGACCGCCGGGGCCGCATCGAGCTGCCCGTCCATCTCGCCGACCTGCAGTCCGAGATGGGCCAGCGGGCCTTCCTCGATCACTTCTACCGGACGACCATGCTGGCCAACTGGCAGAACGTCAACGACTACCCCGTCTGGGAGTTCACGACCGACAAGGCCGCGACATACGAGGTCCTGGCCTCCTACGCCAGCATGTGGGGCGGGCAGGCCTCGTTCAAAGTCGAGATCGACGACGTCACGATCCCCGGCCGCACCGAAAGCTCGCCGAGCGTATATTTCCCCAAGGCCTTTTCGCTGGGGACGGTCGATCTGGCCCCGGGCCGGCACACGCTGCGGTTCAAAATCACCTGCGTCGTCAACAACCACGCTCTGAATTTGGAGAAAATCGTCCTGGCGCCAGTGCCGAAATGACGGCCCGCAACCGCCTGGCCCGCGAGAAGAGCCCGTATCTCCTGCAGCACGCCGACAATCCCGTCGATTGGTACCCGTGGGGCGAGGAGGCTTTCGCGCGGGCCAAGCGCGAGCACAAGCCCGTGTTCCTGTCGGTCGGGTATTCGACCTGCCACTGGTGTCACGTCATGGAGCGGGAGTCGTTCGCCGACCCGGAGGTCGCCCGGCTCCTCAACGAGGCCTTCGTTTGCATCAAGGTCGACCGGGAGGAGCGGCCGGATCTCGACGGGCACTTCATGGCCGTCTGCCAGATGCTGACGGGCTCGGGGGGCTGGCCGCTGACGGTCGCCATGACCCCGGACAAGAAGCCGTTCTTCGCCGGGACGTACTTCCCCAAGACCCGGGCCTGGGGCCGCATCGGGCTGATGGAGCTCGTCCCGCGCCTCCGCGAGGCCTGGGAGACGAAGCGGGACGAGGTCCTGCGGGCCGCCGGGACGATCCTGGAGAACCTGGAGAGGCCGCGGGCGGGAGGCCGAAAGGCGGGGGGCATTGCGGCGGAAGGGCGGGAACGCGGGAAGCCGGACGCCGAGACGCTCAACCGGGCCTTCCGGGAGCTCGAGGCCGATTTCGACGAGGTGCGGGCCGGATTCGGGAACGCTCCCAAGTTCCCCATCCCCCACACCATCGGCTTCCTGTTGCGCTACGCGAAGAGGACGGGGAGCGGATCGGCCCGGGCCATGGCCGAGAGGACCCTCGAAGCCATGAGGCTCGGCGGCATCTACGATCACCTGGGCTTCGGCTTCCACCGCTACTCGACCGACGCCGGCTGGCTCCTTCCCCACTTCGAGAAAATGCTTTACGACCAAGCCTTGCTCATCGAGGCTTATGCGGAGGCCTATGCGGCTTCGGGAAAGGAGCCTTTCCGCCGGACGGCGGAAGAGGTCGCGGGATACGTCGCCCGGGACCTGACCTCGCCGGAAGGCCTTTTCTATACGGCCGAGGACGCCGACAGCGAAGGCGAAGAAGGGCGGTTCTATGTCTGGACCGATAATGAGATCCGGGACGTTCTCGGGGAAGAAGATGGGGCCTTCGCGGTCAAGATATTCAACGTCCGGCCCGAGGGGAATTTCGCGGAGCCCGGACACGGCCCGGACGGGCGGAATGTCCTCCATATGACGAAACTCCCCGCCGAGGCGGAGAGCGGAAGGCTGCGGGAGATAAGGGACCGGCTGTTCGCCGCCCGCGGGAAAAGGGTCCGCCCCTTCAAGGACACCAAGGTCCTCACCGACTGGAACGGGCTGATGATCGGGGCCCTGGCCGGACTGGCCCGCGTGACGAGGCAAAACGGATATCGGCAGGCGGCGGAGAGAGCCGCGGACGAGCTCCTCGAACGGATGCGCGGGCCGGACGGGCGGCTCCTGCACATGCTCGCCGGCGGGGAGGCCCGGGTGCCGGCCTTCATCGACGATTACGCGTTCCTCGTCAAAGGGCTCGTCGACCTCTACGAGGCGGGCTTCGACCTCCGGTGGCTGGAACGGGCCCTGGAGCTCGTTCCGCAGGCCGTCGGGAGGCTCTGGGATGAAGAGAGCGGCGGCTTCTTCTTCGCCCCCCGGAACGCGGACATTGCCGTGCGCCGCAAAGAGATCTACGACGGGGCCGTGCCTTCGGGCAACTCGGTCATGCTGGGGAACCTCCTGCGGCTCGCCCGGATGACCGGGAGGGCGGACCTCGAGTCGCTGGCCGGCCGCCAGGCCGAGGCGTTCGCCGCCGAGGTCGAAGCCCATCCCCGGGCGCACACGGAATTCCTGCGGGGCCTGGACTTCGCCTTGGGGCCCTCGCACGAGATCGTCATCGTCGGCAAGCGCGGGGACAAGGCGACCGAGGACCTGCTCGCGGCTCTCCGGGGGATCTACGTTCCGAACGCGGTCGTCCTGTTCAAGCCGATGGACAAGCCCGGGGCGGCCGAGAAGCTGGCCCGGCTCGCCCCATTTACGAAAGGCATGGACGCGGGCGGTGGGGCCGCCGCCGCTTACCTCTGCTCAGGCGGCCGCTGTCTGCGCCCGGTCGCCACGCCTTCGGAGTTGATCGGCTCGGTTGCAGGGTCTTCTTGAGCTGTTGAAATACAGGCGCCCTTCTAATAGAATCTTCCTGTCGTGGGCGCCGCAAGAACCCTCCGAGAACCCCGGCCCGACCCCTCCCTGGATCTTCGTTCCCGTTTCGCCTGATCCGCACTGCCTCGGAGTCCGTCTTCGCGCCGCCCGGAACTTCGAGTCAGGAGGTATCGGTGGACAACAGAAGATCTCATTCGACCCGGCGGGATTTCCTTAAGACGGCGGCGCTCGGGGCTGCGGCGGCCTCGCTGGCGCCGGGAGCCGCTTTCGGCGGGAGCAAGGCAAGCCCAACAGCCGCTGCCGCGGCGCCCTTCAAGCTCAAGTACGCACCCTCTATCGGGGCCTTCGAGGGCCACGCGGGCAAGAATCCCGTCGACCAGATCAAGTTCATGGCCGACCAGGGCTTCCCGGCCTGGTTCGACAACGGACTGATGAACCGCCCGGCCGCCGATCAGGAGGCCATGACCAGGGAATCGGCCCGTCTCGGCATGACCATCGGGCCCTTCGTCGCCTACGCCGATTTCAAGGTCGAATCCTTCGTCGGGCGCGACCCGGCCGTCCGGGAGATGCTGGCCGGCCGCTTCAAGACGGCGATTGAAACCTCGAAGAGGACGGGCTGTCCCTGGACGCTCGTCGTCCCCGGCCGCTACAACCAGAACATCGACCGCGACTACCAGACGGCCAACGTCGTCGAGAACCTCCGCTGGGCCGTCGGCCTCTGCGAGCCTGCCAACCTCGTCATCGTCCTCGAGCCCCTCAACCCCAAGGACCACCCAGGCCTCTTCCTGACCAAGATGGCCCAGGCCTATCTCATCTGCAAGGCCGTCGCCAGCCCGAGCTGCAAGATCCTCGACGACATGTACCACCAGCAGATCACCGAGGGCAACATCATCCCCCACATCGACGCCTGCTGGGACGAGCTGGCCTCGTTCCACATCGGGGACTCCCCGGGGCGGCGGGAGCCGGGGACGGGCGAGATGAACTACCGGAACATCTTCAAGCACATCCACGGCAAGGGCTACCAGGGCGTGCTCTGCTGCGAGCACGGCAGGAGCAAGCCGGGCCTCGAGGGC
Organism: Candidatus Aminicenantota bacterium; assembly: GCA_037447475.1. Classification (GTDB taxonomy): domain Bacteria; phylum Acidobacteriota; class Aminicenantia; order Aminicenantales; family Saccharicenantaceae; genus RBG-16-66-30. The sequence continues at coordinate 31,593 of JBBIGP010000006.1, read as the reverse complement.
GAGAAGGCCTTCATCGAGGCCTACCGCGCCGCCGACAATTTCTAACGAAAATGGGATCAAACGACCTCTTCTTGAAAAGGAGCGGAAGAATGCCGAAAAACAACAACGCTGACAACAACCTGACCCGGCGGGACTTCCTCAAGACGGCCTCGGCGGCCTCGGTAGCCTCGCTGGCGGGGGCGCTTTCGGGGACGGGGGCCCTGTTCGCCTCCGGCTCCGACGCCATCCGCGTCGGCCTCATCGGCTGCGGGGGGCGGGGCACAGGCGCGGCTATCGACGCCGTCAATTCCTCCCCGGGGGTCGAGATCCTGGCCCTCCACGACCCCTTCCAGGACCGCATCGACAGCTGCCTCAAGCGCCTCCGCGAGCGCGTCCCGGCGGCCGTCAAGGTCAAACCCGAGGCCTGTTTCACGGGCTTCGACGGCTACGAGAAACTGCTGGCCATCAAGGACGTCAACTACATCATCACAGCCGCCCCGCCGGGCTTCCGGCCTATCCACTTCAAGGCCATCGTCGAGGCCGGCAAGAACGTGTTCATGGAAAAGCCGGTGGCCGTCGACCCCGTCGGCGTCCGCTCGGTCATCCGAAGCTCGGAACTTGCGGCCCAGAAGGGCTTGGCCATCGTCGCCGGCACCCAGCGCCGGCACCAGCAGCGCTACCTCGAGCTCATGAAGCGCATCCGCGACGGGGCCATCGGCGAGGTCGTCGGCGGCCAGTGCTACTGGAACCAGGGCGACCTGTGGGTCATCAAGAAGACCCCGGAGATGAGCGACATGGAATGGCAGTGCCGCAACTGGCTCTACTTCACCTGGACCTCGGGCGATCACATCGTCGAGCAGCACGTCCACAACATCGACGTCATCAACTGGGCCTTCGGGGCCCTGCCCGTCAAAGTCATGGGCATGGGCGGCCGCGAGGTCCGGACGGCCCCCGAGTACGGCAACATCTTCGACCACTTCGCCGTCGAGTTCGAGTATCCGAACGGGGCCCGGGTCATGAGCATGTGCCGGCAGACCAAGGGCTGCGCCGACCGGGTCGAGGAGAGGATCGTCGGGACCAAGGGCCACGCCTTCGGCTACGGCGAGATCCACGGCCCGAACGCCTGGAAGTTCGAGGCCGACGAGCCCAACCCCTACGTCCAGGAGCACGCCGACCTCATCGCCAGCATCCGGGCGGGCCAGCCCCTCAACGAAGGACGGCAGATCGCCGAGAGCACGATGTGCGCCATCATCGGCCGCATGAGCGCCTACACCGGCCGGGCCTTCTCCTGGGATTGGGCGATGAACGCCTCGAAGCTCGACCTGACGCCCAAGACGTTCGAGTTCGGCCCGAATCCCGTCGACCCGGTCGCCGTGCCCGGAGTGACGCCTCTCGTCTGAAGGAACGGCCATGAGAATGAACCGCAGGCGTTTTCTTAAGACTGCGGCCGTCGCGGGCGGGGCCGTCGTGGCCGGCTTCCCGACCATCGTCAGGGCCTCGGTCCTCGGCCGGGGCGGGGCCGTCGCGCCCTCGAACCGCATCGTCATGGCCGGCATCGGCTTCGGCATGCAGGGCCCGGGCAACATGCGCAGCTTCCTCGAGAAGGACGAGGTCCAGTGGGTGGCCGTCTGCGACATCGACAAGGAGCCTTTGGCCATGGCCAAGGGGATCGTCGACACGAAGTACGGCAACAAGGCCTGCGCGGCCTATCACGATTTCCGCGAGCTCTACGCCCGCGGCGACCTCGACGCCGTGTCCATCGCCGTCCCCGACCACTGGCACGCCATCCTCAGCATCGCCGCCTTGCGGGCCGGGCTCGACGTCTTCGGCGAGAAGCCCCTGACCCACAGCCTCCGCGAGGGCCGGGCCCTGTGCGACGCCGTCGAGCGCTACGGCCGGGTCTGGCAGACGGGCTCGTGGCAGCGGTCGGTCGAGAACTTCCATCAGGCCTGCGAGCTCGTCCGCAACGGCCGCATCGGAAAGGTCCGGAAGATCGAAGTCGGCCTGCCTTCGGGCCATTACGATTTCGCCCGGACCTTCGGCCAGGAGGCCCTCGTCCCGCCGCCCCCCAACCTCGACTACGACTTCTGGGTCGGACCGGCGCCGTGGTGGCCCTACTGCAAGGCCCGCGTCCACATGAACTGGCGCTGGAACATGGACTTCGGCGGCGGGCAATACATGGACTGGATCGGCCATCATCTCGACATCGCCCATTGGGGGATGGGCTGGGACGACACCGGCCCGGTCGAGATCGAGGCCACGGGCGAGTTCCCGACGTCGGGCATCTACAACAGCCCGACCCGCTACTATGTCAAGGCCAAGTACGCCGACGGGACGCCGATGGTCCTGGCCGGCGGCCACGACGAGATCTGGAGCGGGACGAAATGGATCGGCGAACACGGCTGGATCTGGGTCGACCGCGGCGAGTTCATGACCGAGCCCGAGAGCCTCAAGCGCGAGACGATCGGGCCGGGCGAGACGCATCTTTACAAGAGCCGCGACCACGCCCGGAACTTCCTCGACTGCGTCCGGAGCCGGCGAAAGACGATCGCCCCGGCCGAGACGGCCCACCGCTCGGCGAGCGTCGGGCACCTCGGGGTCATCGCCATGGAGGTCGGCCGCAAGATCCGCTGGGACCCGGCGACCGAGACCATCATCGGCGACCCCGAGGCCGAACGGCTCCTCGGCCGCGCCTACCGAAAGCCCTGGCAGATGCCGGAGTGAGGAGAAGGACCATGACGTGCGCGGGGACCAAGGTCATGTGTAAAGCGCCGACGGGATCTTTCGCGGCCCTGGCGGTCGGGCTTCTTCTGCTGTGCGCGGCCGCGTTCGCCGCCGGGACGGATCGGACGGCGGACGGGGACCGCGGCGGGCAGGCCGTCCGGCCGGAGGCGAAAGGCGCGCAAGAGCCGCTCGAGGCCATCCTCAAGGACCTCGAGAGCTACGGCTTCGCCGAAGGCGTGGGTGCGCCGATGCGGCTCCGGGCCCATGTTCAGGCCCGCAAGGACGACCCGCGGGCGCGGCGGGGGATCGAGGACAGGCTCCTCGTCTTTCTGCGATCCGACGCCTGGCCCGGCGGGAAGATGGAGGCCTGCCGGGCCCTGCGGCTCATCGGGAGCGCGGCCTCCGTGCCCGTCCTCGAAGGGATGTTGGTCGATCGCGAAACGACGGACATGGCCCGCTTCGCCCTGGAACGCATCCCCGGCGGGGAGGCCGATCGGGCGCTCGTCGCGGCCGTCGAAAAGACGACGGGCGACGTCCGGCGCGGGATCATCGCTACGCTCGGAGCGCGAGGAACGGGGGCGGCCGTCGGGCCGCTGGCCCGGCTCGCCGCGGGCAAGGACGCAGCGACGGCCCTCCACGCGACGCGGGCGCTCGGAGCGATCGGCACTCCGGAAGCGGCCGCCGCGCTGACCGGCGTTCTGGCGAGAGCGAGGGGCGCTCTTGCGGCCGAGGCCGCCTCCGCGCTCCTTCTCTGCGCGGACAGGGACCTCGGCGCGGGCAGGAAGGAGGCGGCGAACGGGATCTACGAGAAGGTCTTCTCGGCCAGGGTCCCGACGGCCGCTCGTCAGGCAGCGTTCAGGGGCCGGATCGCCGCGGCGGGAGAGCCGCTGGCCCGTGACCTCGTCCTGAAAGCGCTGGCCGGAAAGGATGCCGCGCTTCATAGGCCGGCGATCGCCATGATCCCGACGGTGTTCGAAGCGGACGCGCTCGGGCCCGTCATCCGGTCGATGGCCGGGCTCCCCGCCGAAGCCAACGTCCAGCTGGTGTCCGTGCTCGGGGGATACCGCGGCGAGGCCGTCAGGTCGGCCGTTCTCGAGGCTCTTCGGAGCCCGCTGCCCCAGATGAGGATGGAGGCCTTGAGGTCGCTCGAGAGGATCGGGGACGCCTCGGCCGTCGGGGATCTTGTCGCTCACGCCGCGGCCGCCGTCGGACAGGAGCAAGCGTTGGCCCGAGAGGTGTTGTCGCGGCTCCCGGGGCCGGAGGTCGATAGGGCCGTCGTCGGGCGATTTGCGGTCGAAAAGGACGACGCGGTCCGGGCCGAGCTCGTCCGGGCCGCCGGAAGCCGTCGCATCGTCAAGGCCAAGCCGGCGCTCGTGGAAACCATCGTATCGGCCCCGCCGGCCGTCCGGGCCCGGGCCGCGGCCGCTCTGAGGGACATCGCATCGCCGGCCGACATCCCGGTCCTTTTGGACGCGCTCATGAAGATGGAGGACGAGGCGGGGCGGGAGGAGATGCGGACTACAGTGGCCGCTGTGGCCATGAGGATCCCCCGTCCGTCCGTGCGGGCCAACTCGGTCAAGGCCCGGCTCGCCGGCGAAAAGGACGCCCGGAAGAAGGCCGACCTGCTCGGCGTCCTGGGCAAGATCGGCGAGGACGGCTCGCTCGCCTTGCTCCGGACCGCCCTTTACGATAGCGACGCCGCGGTGGTCGACGCCGCCGTGCGGGCCCTCATCGATTGGCCGACGGCGACGGCCCGGGACGACGTCTACGAGATCGCCCGGACGTCGGGGTCCTTGACCAACCGGGTCCTGGCCCTGCGGGCCTATATCCGCATGATCGGCCTCGAGCCCCACCGGTCGCCCGACGGCGCCACGGCCGACCTGTTCAAGGCCCTGGCCCTCGCGGCCCGCCCGGAGGAGAGGAAGCTCGTCCTCGCCGTTCTGGCCCGGTTCCCGTGCGTCGCTTCCCTGAAGACCGCCGAATCGCTCCAGGCCGACCCGGCGGTGGCCGCCGAGGCCAAGCTGGCCGCCGACCGCATTAGGGGTCAAATCTCCACTTATTAAATGGTTGAGCTTGTTTCAATAGTTAGCAAAACCGAGACTGTTTTAGGATAAAACTTAATAAGTGGAGATTTGACCCCTTCTTGGAGGACGAAGATGATCGAAGGACAGGCATCCGGCGGAAAGGCGCCGAAGCTCCGCTACGGCATGATCGGCGGCGGGCAGGGAGCCTTCATCGGCGACGTCCACCGCAAGGCCATCGCCATGGACGGCAAGGCCGAGCTCGTCTGCGGGGCCTTCTCGCAGACCTACGACAACACCCTGGCCACGGGAGACTCGCTCGGCCTGCCTCGTGAGCGCCTCTATCGGACGTCCGACGAGATGATCCGGGCCGAGTCCGGGCGGGCCGACAAGCCCGACTTCATCGTCATCGTCACGACCAACAACGCCCACTACCCCGCCGCGAAGCTGGCCCTCGAGCACGGCTTTCCCGTCGTCTGCGAGAAGCCGCTGGCCACGACCTCCCGCGACGCCGCGAAGCTTTCCTGCCTCGCCCACGAGACGGGCCTTCTTTTCTGCGTCGCCTACGCCTACTCCGGCTATCCCATGGTCAAGCACCTGCGCGACCTCATCGCCGCGGGCGAGATCGGCGACATCCGTTTCGTCAACGGCGAATATCCCCAGGAGTGGCTGATGACCAAGCTCGAGGACACCGGCCAGAAGCAGGCCGCCTGGCGGACCGACCCCAAGCTCGCCGGCGCCTCCAACTGCGTCGGCGACATCGGCAGCCACATCGAGTTCATGACCGCTTACCTGACCGGCCTCGAGATCGAATCGCTCTGCGCCCGCCTCGACCGCTTCGGCCCCGGCCGCCCTCTCGACGACAACGCCACGATCATGGTCAACTACAAGGGCGGGGCCCGCGGCGTCTACTGGAGCTCGCAGATCGCCGCCGGCCACGACAACGCCCTCCGCCTGCGCATCTACGGGACCAAGGGCGCCGTCGAATGGTTCCAGGAGACGCCCAACACGGCCCGGCTCTCCCTCCTCGACCGGCCCACCTCGACCCTCTCCCGCGGCCGCGACCCGATGTCCCCCCGCGCCCAAGCCCTCTCCCGCATCCCCTCGGGCCACCCCGAGGGCTATTACGAAAGCTTCGCCAACATCTACTCGATCTATATCACGACCCTGGCCAAATCACTCCGCGGCGAAACGCTCACGCCCGCCGACCTCGACTTCCCGACCGTCGACGACGGCCTGCGCGGCGTCCGCTTCATCGAGGCCTGCGTCGAGAGCTCGGCCAAGGGCTCGATTTGGATCAAGATGGGGACATGAACTGACCATCCAGGTTCGTGTCCCCCTTTAACAAGGAGGTAACCATGCCGAGACCCGTGACTTTATTCACCGGCCAGTGGGCCGACCTGCCGTTCGAGGAGATTTGCAAGAAGGCGGCCGCCTGGGGCTACGACGGACTGGAGATCGCCTGCTGGGGCGACCACATGGACGTCCGCAAGGCCGCCAAGGACCCGGCCTACGTCCGCGACAAAAAGCGCGTTCTCAAAAAATACAACCTCGGCTGCTGGGCCCTCGGGGCCCACCTCGCCGGCCAGTGCGTCGGCGACGACTACGACCCCCGCCTCGACGCCTTCGCCCCGGCCAAGGCCAAGGGCGAGCCCGACGCCCTTCGCAAATGGGCCGTCGAGGAGATGAAGGCCGCGGCCAAGGCCGCCCGCCACATGGGCTGCTATGTCGTCAACGGATTCATGGGCTCGCCCATCTGGAAGGCCTGGTATTCCTTCCCGCCGACGACCGAGGAGATGGTCGAGGCCGCCCACCGACGCATCCTCGATCTCTGGACGCCCATCTTCGACGAGTTCGACAAGCAGTCCGTCAAGTTCGGCCTCGAGGTCCACCCGACCGAGATCGCCTTCGACCTCTACACGACCGAGGCCATTCTCAAGACCTTCAAGCGCCGCCTGACCCTGGGCCTCAACTTCGACCCCTCACATCTCGTCTGGCAGGGCGTCGAGCCGCACCTCTTCATCCGCGAGTTCGCCGACCGCATCTACCATGTCCACATGAAGGACGTGGCCGTATCCCTCGACGGCAAGGCCGGCATTCTCGGCTCTTTCCTGCCCTTCGGCGACGTCCGGCGCGGCTGGAATTTCCGCTCCCTCGGCCACGGCGACGTCGACTTCGACGCCGTCATCCGCGAGCTCAACGACATCGGCTACGACGGACCGCTCTCCGTCGAATGGGAGGACAACGCCATGGACCGCGAGTTCGGCGCCAAGGAGTCCCTCGAGTTCGTCCGGCGGATGAATTTCTCGCCGTCCAAGGTCGCCTTCGACAAGGACATGAAGAAGTAGGGCTCACCGGCCGCGGCGGGCCGGGCTGACGACCTCGAACCACCGTTCCAACCGCCGGCCCGCGCCGTCCACGAGGATCAGGACATGCCCGCCCGGCTTTGGATCGACCGCGATCTGGTGGAACCGCCTCGTCGTGGCCACGTACCGGTCGCCGATGTGCCAGTGGACGACCTCGTCCGGCTGCCGGTGAACGGCCTCGAAGACGACCTCGCCCGTCCGCCCGTCGAGGTCCACCGGAACATAAACGGACAGGTCGGGATGGGGATAGATGAGGCTCATGACCTGGGCCCCGGCTTCGGCCGCCGCGCCCCCCGCGCAATCCGCCCGGAAGGGAGGCAGCGACCTGTACTCCGGATGGTCGACCCGGTAATAGTATTCCAGCGCGGGCGGCAGGACGAACCAGGGCTCGTTCCTCATCCGGCCCACGGGCTCGCAGCGGCTGTCCACCCGGAACCGCCCCGACGCGTCGAGATGGACGACACGATGGAACGCGCACATCCGGTCGAAGCGGCTCTCGACCGGCACCCGCACCGTCTCCCGCGGGCACAGGTCCGTGGCCAGGAATCCGGAGTCGCGGCAGACCTCGACCGGCTTCAGACCGAGCGGCGGCGGCCCGATGCGTCCTCCCGTATCGAACGCTCCCAGCACGTCGAACAGGACCGGCGCCGCCGCCGCGAGCCCGGTCAGCTCCGGGCGCCCCTGCCCGTCGGCGTTCCCCGCCCACACGCCCACGGTGTAATGCGGCGTCACGCCGACGGCCCAAGCGTCCCGCAGCCCGAAGCTCGTGCCCGTCTTCCAGGCGATCCACTTCGACGAGCTGAAGCTGCGCCAGAACCCTTCCTCGTCGGGCCGGTTGACCTCGGTCAGGGCCTCGAGGGCCAGATAGGCCGCGCCCTCGCCGAGGTCCCTCATCCGCGACGGCCTGTCCGCCTCGTCGCGCAGGATGCGGACCTCGCGCCCGCCGCCCTCGGCCCCGAGCGCCAGCTGGGCCATTTTCGCGTAGAGCGAAGCGATCTCGATGAGCCGGCCTTCGGCCCCGCCCAGGACGAGCGTCAGGCCGTAATCATCAGGCGGCCGGCC
>JBBIGP010000006.1:22008-23341 GCA_037447475.1 Candidatus Aminicenantota bacterium | reverse complement strand
GGCCTTCGGCCCCGCCCAGGACGAGCGTCAGGCCGTAATCATCAGGCGGCCGGCCGAGCGTCGTCATCCCCCAGCGCGCGAGCCTGTTCTGGAGGCGCGGGATGCCGAACTCCCGCAGCTCGCGCACGGCCGGGACGTTGAGCGACCAGGCCAGGGCCGTGCGGGCAGGCACCGCGCCCCGGAAACGGCGGTCGAAGTTCTCGGGCTTGAAGCCCTCGAAGCGGACGGGCGTGTCGGCGACCAAGGTCGTCGGGGTCAGTCCCCCCTCCTGGACCATGGCCGCGTAGAGGAACGGCTTGAGGATGCTGCCCGTGCTGCGCGGACTCTGGAGGATGTCGACGCTCTGGCCGAAGTCGCCCGGCCGGTCGAGGCCGACGTTCCCGACATAGGCGACGACGGCCGCGGCCCGGTTGTCGATGACCACGGCGGCCAGGTTGCGCACGCCGCGGGCCATGAGCCGCGCCCCCTGCTCCTCGACGGTCCGCGTCACCGCTCTCTGCAGGTCGGCCCCCAGGAACGAGCGGAACGGGGACCGCTCTCCCTTGCGGGCGGCCAGCGTGTCGAGAAGGTGCGGGGCCTCGCGCGGCACCGGACGGAAGCCCGCCGGCATGGGCTCGGCCGCGGCCAGCCGGAACTCGAGGTCGGAGAGCCGCCCCTTCCGCCTCAGCCTTTCGAGCAGCCCGTCCCTTTTCGCGAGCAGGCGGGCCCGCCCCTCCGGCGACGCGATGAGGCCCGGCTCCTGCGGCAGAACGGCGAGATAGGCCGCCTCGGCCCAGCTCAGCCGCTCGGGGCTCCGGCCGAAATACAGCCACGACGCGGCGTCGATGCCGACGGCGTTGCCGCCGAACGGCGCGTGGGCGGCGAACATGTCCAGGATCTCCCGTTTCGACGAGCGGACCTCGAGCCGCACGGCCAGCACGGCCTCCCGCAGCTTCTCGAGCACCGTCCTCGGCCGCCCCTTCCTCGACAGCCGGACGACCTGCATGGTCAGCGTGCTGGCCCCGCTGCGGACCGTGCCCGACCGCAGGTTCGTCGCGACCGCCCGGACGACGGCCAGCGGGTCGACGCCGGGATGGAGACGGAAGCGCCGATCCTCGTACCGGACGAGGGCCTCGAAGAACCGGTCGGGCGCCCGCTCGCCGCGCGGGAACCGCCACTGGCCGTCGGCCGCCGGACGGGCGCCGAGCAGGGCGCCCTCCTCGCTGAACAGCACCGGCGACGCCGGATCCGGGAACAGCTCCCGCGGCAGAGAGAACCAGAAGGCGAGCAGCAATCCGCCGGCCAGCCCCGCCGCAACGATCCATTTTATCTTGCGTGCCTTCCGGTTCTTCTC
>JBBIGP010000006.1:19048-21908 GCA_037447475.1 Candidatus Aminicenantota bacterium | reverse complement strand
CGGCCAGCCCCGCCGCAACGATCCATTTTATCTTGCGTGCCTTCCGGTTCTTCTCCCGCAAGGACGGACGAGTCGGGGGCTTTCCGTCCGTCCTTTGCCGCTTGCGGTTCATCGGACGATCTCGATCCACTGTCCTTTCGTGTTGGCGTGGGCCCCGCCGTCGTACATGGCCTCGACGGCGACGCCGGGCTGGTAGAACCGCCCGCGATAGGAGGCGTTCAGCACGACCCGGAACGTCTCGGTCTCCCCGGGGCCCACCGGGAAGTAGGTCAGGACGCGGTCGTCGCGGATGTCCTGGTAGTCGATGACCGGGCCGGCCCCGCTCTCCCCCAGGAACCGCGGGTTGCGGATCTGGAAGCCGGCGGCGGCGATGTAGGTCAGGGCCAGGTTGTTGTGATATCGCCGCGTCGGGGCGGTGTTCTTGACCTGGATCTCGGCCACGATATCCGTTCCCTGGGGGACCTTGTCGACGGCGATCGGGTTCATCTTCATGTCCCGGTACCGGATGTCGATCGACAGGCCCTCGGCCGACGGCTCCTCCGTTCCCGCTGGAGGGACGCCGCGCCGATGGACGTTGACGTAGAGCTGCATGTCGCCCGGATTGCGGATGACGAGCATGCGGCCTGCCGCCGGGAAGTCCGGGACGACCTCCCTGTGGAGGAGCGTCGCCGATCCGACTTCCCGGGGCGCCCCCTTGTCCCAGCCCATGAGGAACCGGAACGGCTTGGCTTCGGTGCCGCCGTAATAGGCCGCCAGGGCCATCAACCCAAAGGCCGTCTCCTGGGTGGACAGCCAACGGTCCGACCCGAAAACATCGACGATCCCGGCGACGAGCGGCTTGACCCTGTCGGACCGCCCGATCCGGACGAGGCTGCGGACGAGCATGGCCGTGTCGCGGAACTCCGAGCCGAACGTCAAGGAGTCGTCCCGGTAGGAAAGGACCTTGAGGTCGGACCTCTTGGCCAGGTCGGCCGCCGCTTCGGCCTGCCCCGTCACGTGGAAGGCCGCGGCCAGCTCGATGGCCGCGGCATTGCTCAGCCCCTCGGCCTCCCGGAGGCGGTTCATGGCCCCGAGATCGGGGTCCCTGGCCAAAGCCAGCGCGTAGAGCCGGAAGGCCTGGATGAGCTGCTGGTCGGGGCCGCCCGTCGTCCAGATGTTGGAGAGCATCCTCTGGTTGGACTTCCACTTGTCGAGAATTCCCGCCGGCACGTGATAGCCGAGCCGGGCCGCCTCGAGCAGGAACAGCCCGGCGTACGTCGTCGTCCACTCGTGGCCGTCCCGCTGTCCCGGCCAGTAGGCGAAGGCGCCGTTGGCCAGCTGGAAACCTCCCATCTTCTCGACGGCCGCCCGGATATGCTGCTCGACCGCCTTCTGCTCGTCGGGATCGAGCCGGAAAAGGCCCCCGAGATACAGCTGCGGGAAAGCGATCGACAGGGTCTGTTCGAGGCACCCGTGGGGATACTGGAGGAGGAACTCGAGCCTCTTTTCGAGGTTGAGAGGAGGCACCGTCGAGGCCTCGACGACGACCGAATTCGTGTTCTCCAGGCCGAAGGGCTTGACGGCGAAGGTCAGGTCCTGACCGGGTTTGACCTCAAGGCGGTTCGTCCGGGTCATGGAGGGATTGCTCCCGAGGACGGGGACGGCGATCGAATCCTCGATCGTCTCGGACCCGCCCCGGACGCGGAAGCGGACGAGGCCCGGCCCGACGGCGTCGGCCGTCGTCAAGATGAAGCTGACGGTCTGGTCGCCCGGCCCGGCGAAGGCCACGGTCTTCGTTCGCTCGCCTTCGATGCGGAACATGGCGTCGGTTTCCAGGGCGACCGTGACCTCCTTGATGGCCGGGTTGGTGACGAAGACCGAGACCGGCATCTCGACCCGCTCCCCGGGCCGGACGACCCGGGGGAAGGTCGGCAGGGCCATGAGATCGCGGCGGACGGGCACGGACCTCCCGGCCGATCCGAACGCGCCGTCGCGGCCGCCGACAACCATGACCCTGACCGCGCCGAAGTACTGCGGCATCTCGAACTCGTGAGAGGCGGTCGCCCCGGCCCTGAGCTCGAACGGACCGTCAAACAGGACGACCGGCGGGAAGCGCCGCGGCCGCCGCTCTTCGCCCGTCCCGGCCGCGGCCTCGTCGCCGCCGATGGCCAGGATGCGGGCCAGCTCGGCGCCGTAAGCCTCGGCGATCTCGTCGAAGAGGTCCCACGTGCTGACCCCCAGCGCCTCGCGCCTGTAGAACTCGGCCCGCAGGTCCGGCGTCGCGAAACGCGTCAGGCCCAGCAGCCCTTCGTCCACGACGGCCACCGTGTAGGTCATGGGCCGGCCCGCCGACTCGCGGACCTGGACCCGGAAATTCTCGCGCGGCCGGAACTCATCGGCGGTCTGGAGGACGGGCTCGAGCCGGGTCGACGGGTCGTCGACCATGACCGGCAGGACGCCGTAGAGCCGGATGGGCGTGTCGCTGACCTTGTCGCGGTGGGGCTGGAGGAGGGTCACGTGGACGTAGATGTTGGGCGTCATCTCCCGGGTCAGGGCGATCTCGAAGCGGTTCTCCCCCTTGCGGGTCGGGACCCACATCTTCTGCAGGACGGCGGAGCCGTTCTCGACGGACACCAGGGCCCGCCCCTGGGCGGCCTCGGGCAGGAAGATGACGGCCTTTTCGCCGACCCGGTAAGACGGCTTGTCGGCCGTGAAATTGAGGCGGGTGGCGCCGGGGCCCGATGCGTCGCGGGCCCGGCCGGCCCACCCCGGCCAGTCGATGTAGATGATCCGGCCGGAAGCGTGCCGGCTGTCCGGGTCCTCGACCCGGACGAGGTACCGCCCCCAATCGGGATACTTGATCTGGAACGTCCAGCGGCCG
>JBBIGP010000006.1:4737-18948 GCA_037447475.1 Candidatus Aminicenantota bacterium | reverse complement strand
CCGGACGAGGTACCGCCCCCAATCGGGATACTTGATCTGGAACGTCCAGCGGCCGACGCCGTCGCGGGTCGAGATCTCGCCTCTCAGGAGGGGCTGTGTGCGGCGGCTCGTCACGTACTGGGCCAACGACTCGCCGCTGCGGTCCCACCACCAGCGCCACTCGACCTTGTAGAGCGCGACTTGCAGGCCGTCGCGGGACACGGGGCGGCCGTCGGCGTCGACGGTGACGATGTCGACGGCGTGGTCGCGGTCCGTGAGGAGCATGCCGCGGGCGTCGTCGCCGCGCGGCGCCCTGAGGCCGACGTAGGAATCATAGGGATGGAACGGCAGGCTGACGGTGTCGATGCTGAAATCGCCGCTGTCCTCGAAGACGCGGGTGACGAAGGCCGCGTCGAGCATCCCCGGGCTGGCCCCGCCCATGTCGAAATCGAGCTTCAGCCGTCCGCGTCCCTGGGCATCGAGGAGGCCCGCCTCGGTCGCGACCTCCCCTCCGGAGTACTCGGTGGCCGGGTCGTCGAACACGAAGTCGGGGTATTTTTCGAACCGGGTCGGGCGAGGCGAGAGGCGGATGCTGACGTCGAACTTGAGGTTCGAGGCCGGCGCTCCGTGGAGCCACTGGCCGGCGACGGAGGCCTCGAAGGGCAGGTCCTTGCTCCTCAGGACCTCGCCCGGCATCCGGAAGTCGACCTTGAGCCGGTTGGGGACGACGGTCTCGATCTTGAGGGTCTTGCTGAAAGCCAGCCCGCCCACGAGGACGCGGGCCTTCCAGTTGCCGGTCGGGGCGGTCTCGTCCGTCGCGGCCCGGAACGCGTAGAACGGCTCGACGGTCCTTTCCGGCCGCAGGGTCCGCACGAGCCGGCCCTGCGGCGAATAGAGCTCCATGCTGACGGGGTGGCCCGGCGGCAGGACCTTGTCTCGGTCGAAGAGGACGAAGGTCAGGTGGAGGGTGTCGCCGGGGCGCCAGACGCCGCGCTCGCCGTAGATCGCGCCCTTGAGGCCCTTCTCGACGGCCTCCCCGCCGACGTCGAAATGGCTCACCGGCAGGGCCGTGTTGTCGCCCACTCGGAGATAGCCGATGTCGTCGCCCGACTGGGCCGAGACATAGTAGGCCGGATCGGCGAGCTTGAGGACGGCGAAGCCGTTGGCGTCGCTGACCGCCTCGCCGAGGGGCTGGTTCTGGAAGTTGAAGGCCCGCACCCGGACCCCGGACAGGGGCTGGGCCGTGCCGATGTCGGTGGTCACGACGTGCAGCGCGCCGGCCGCCTCGCGCTTGGCGACCAGCCCGATGTTGGAGGCCAGGAAATTGCGGCCGACGGCGGCCTGGGAGTTGTAGCGGGGATTGTAATAGGCGTCGTCGCAAGGGTTGTTGCGGCTGGTCCAGTCCCCATGAGCCCAGGCATATCCTTCCTGGGCGTAATCCCAGTGCGAATAGCGGTCGTATCGTTCGCCCTCCTCGTTGCGGAGCGGGGCCTCCTTGACGACGGGCTTGTCGCTCGCGGGGCAGGGATAGGTCGAGTCGCCCCGGTTGAAGGTCAGGATGAGGCGGAAGAGGCTGCCCGGGTTCTCCCGGAACAGGTCGGTCACGTCGAGGTCGTAGCGCGTGACGCGGCCCGTGACCGCCGGGTCATCCGACAACGGGACCGTCTTGCGCCAGAGATAGCGCCCGACTCGGGTCAGCTCTTCGCTCCCGCCGAGCTCGTTGACCTGCAGGAACTGGGCCATGTTGCTGCTGAAGACCTGGAGGGCCGTCACCTGGACGGACCTCAGATTGACGGCCTCGAGGGGCACGGTCAGGCGGTCCTTGCGCGGCAGGATGGCGCCCTTGCCGACGAACCGGGCTAGCGGCCGCAGGACCTCGAAGGCGACCTCGCGCGTATCCGCCCGGGCCAGGCGCCGGTTGAGGGCGTTGCGGACGCCCGGGGAGACCGTGACCCGCACGGTGCCCATGAACTCGCGGCTGGAATAGACGCGGATGACGTTGCCCTCGATCTCGAAGGTCACCGGGTAATCGTCGACCCGGATGAGCCCCTGGAGGCTCTGGCCCCGGGCCAGGGGATCCGAAAAGCGGAGGAGGACGTGCCGGGTCCGCTCCGAGGAAGCTTCCGCGCTGACCAGCTCGAAATCGCTCAAGGCCGGCACGGCGACGGCCCGGAAGCCGCGGTTGTCGACCCGGATGGGGGCCCCGTCCCAGGCGAGCCGGACTTCCGAGGCCCGGTCGCCCCGCTCGACGCCCTTGACCATGAAATGGTGGAGCCGCCTGCCCATCGAATGGCTCCATTCGACCTCGAGCTTCCGGCCCTCCTGATCGGCCTGGAGGATCTTCTCGACGGGCTCGGCGTCCTCGTCGTCGGCGGTCTCGAGCCGGCCCTTGAGGACCTGCGTGAAGGGCCGCTCCGGGTCCTCGGCATGAAGCCCGTCGACCGAGATCTCCATCTGCGGCCGGATGACGGCGAACTTGAAGGCGAAGCGGGCGAACTCCTTGGGCAGCTCGAGGATCTTGCCGACGTGGAGGACGGCCGAGTACTCGCCGCCCGGCTTGAGCTCTCCCTTGGGCGTGAAGACGAGCTCGCGGGCGCTCTTCCATTCGGCCGCGCCGTCGATCGCCGGCGAGAACTCGAGGAGGCCGGGCGCCGCCGGCCCGGTCTCGGCGACGTTGTTGACGAACAGGACCCTTACGCCGGACCTCCGGGAGACGATCCCGGAGGTGAACGCGCTGATGTACCGGTACCACTCCTGCTCCATGGCGGCCGGCGGCTCCTTCTGCCGCGGCTTGCAGGACTCGAGGCCGGCGACGCAAAAAGCCAAAAGGAACAGCGAGACGATCCTTTTCATGGTCCGCCCTCTCCTTCAATAAGGTTCCGGGATAGGTCTCATGGGATACCCGGGGATGCCTGTGGCCAAATGGTATCCGCGGGACCGCGGTAAGTCAAGGCGCCGTCTTTTTCTCCGTCCCGTTTTTATAGTATGATGTTCGCGCCTCGCGTGAGGCAGGAGAATGTCCATGGCCAACGAGACGACAAAGCGGCCGGACGGCCCGCTCAGCCGCCGGCGTTTCCTGAGGGCCTCGGCCGCCGCGGGACTGGGCGCGGCCCTAGGGGGAAGCGCCCTCTCAAGCGGATTCCTCGACGGGCTTCAGACGACGGCCCCGGCGCCGGGCGGCCCGCCCTCCGACGATCTGCGGGTCGCGGTCATCGGCTGCGGGGCCCAGGGCCGGATCCTCATCGAGTCCATGCTCCGCATCCCGGGCGTCCGCGTCGCGGCCGTCGCCGACATCTGGAACTACAGCCGGACCTACGCCACGAACTACCTGAGGCGTTACGGCCACCTGGCCGCGGTCTACGAGGACTACCGCGAGCTGCTGGCCAAGGAGAAGGACCTCCAGGCCGCGGTCGTGGCCACCCCCGACTGGGTCCACGCCGAGCAGGCCAACGCCTGCCTGCGGGCCGGCCTCCACGTCTACTGCGAGAAGGAGATGGCCAACACCCTCGAGCGGGCCCGGTCCATGGTCCGGACGGCCCGCGAGACGGGCAAGCTCCTGCAGATCGGCCACCAGCGCCGCTCCAATCCCCGCTACATCCACGCCATCGACCGAATCATCCGCGAGAAGGGGCTCCTCGGCCGAGTCACGGTCGCCTACGCCCAGTGGAACCGGGCCAAGGCCGACCTCCTGGGCTGGCCCGAGCGCTACGTCATCGATCAGGCGACCCTCGACCGCTACGGCTACGGCTCCATGCGCGAGTTCCGCAACTGGCGCCTGTTCAAGAAGTTCGGCGGCGGCCCGATGGTCGATCTCGGTTCCCACCAGATCGACCTCTTCAGCTGGGTCTTCGGCTCGAACCCCAAGTCGGTCGTCTCGAGCGGCGGCATCGATTTCTACGACGGGTGGGAGTGGTACGACAACGTCATGGCCATCTACGAGTTCGACACGCCCGCGGGCGTGTCCCGCGCCTTCTACCAGGTCCAGACGACGACCCAGCACGGCGGCTTTTACGAGACCTTCATGGGCGAGAACGGCTCGCTCGTCATCTCCGAGATCCCCGACCGCGGCAACTGGGCCATGCGCGAGCCCCACGCCCCCGAATGGGACTCGCTGGCCAAGGCCGGGCTGCTGCAGTCCGAGACCGCGCCCGTCCGCAAGACGGCCTCCAAGAACATCTACGTCGATGTCCGGGTGACGGCCGAGGCCGGACGCTGGCCCCTGCCCGTCGAGCTGGCCAAGCCCGCCCACCAGCCGCATCTCGAGAACTTCTTCGACGCCATCCGCCGCGGCACTCCCTTGACCTGCCCCGCTGAGCTGGCTTACGAATCGTGCGTCGCGGTCATCAGCGCCAACGAGGGCGTCAAGGCCCGCCGGGTGCTGGAATTCCGGCCGGAGCAGTTCAAGGCATGAGCCGCACCGGAGGCCCCGCCTTCGCCGTTCTGGGTCTGGTCCTGGCCGCGGCCGTCCTGGCGCCGATGATCGCGGGCCCGTCCGCTCCCGCCCGCCAGGAGCCGCAGCAGCCCGCGTGGGACGGGAGCCGGACGACGCCCGTCCATCTCATCCCGCTGCACGACGAGAACGGCGAGCCGATCATCCCGACGGAAACGAATCCCCTGCCGTTCTCGGCCCGGTACACGTGCGGCCCCTGTCACGACTACGACACGATCCGTGGAGGATTCCATTTCTCGTCCCTGACCGGACGGGCCGAAGGCCGCCCCGCCCAGCCCTGGTTCTGGGCGGACCCGAGGACGGGGACGGTCCTGCCCGTCTCATATCGTCCGTGGCCCGGGACCTACGCTCCGGACGATCTGGGTCTCACGCCTTGGGACATCACGCTCCTCTTCGGCCGCCACTTCCCCGGCGGCGGGCCGGCCGAGCCTCCCGAGGAAGCCATCCTCTCGGACCCCGAGGCCCGCTGGAGCGTCTCCGGCCTGGCCGAGGTCAACTGCCTGGCCTGCCACAACCGGTCGGGACGCCAGGACGACGGCGAGTGGGCCAAGCAGGTCCTGCGCGAAAACCTCCGGTGGGCGGCCACGGCCGCCGGCGGCGTCGGCGAGGTCGGAGGCATGGCCGCACGGCTCAAAGGGACCTGGGACATCTACGACGGGCCCGATCCCGACGACCGGGAGTGGGCCGTGGCTCCCTACGTCAAGTACCGGACGGGGGACTTCGATTCGAAACACCGCTATTTCTTCGACTTGAACTATCAGCCGGCCGACGACCGCTGCCTGGCCTGTCATTCCGCCTCGCCCGTCGACGAAGTCCAGTGGAAGGCCGACCCCGACGTCCACTCGGCGGCCGGCCTGCGGTGCGCCGACTGCCATCGCAACGGTCTCGACCACGACATGGTCCGCGGCTACGAGGGAGAGGCCGCCGACAAGGGCGACCGGACCGTCGATGCCTTCACCTGCCGCGGCTGCCATCTCGGCGAGGACGCCGCGGGACGGCGCAACGTGGAGCCCGGCCGGCTGGGCGCGCCGCGCCCCAAGCACACGGGCATCCCGCTCGTCCACTTCAAGCGGCTGTCCTGCACGGTCTGCCACTCGGGCCCGGCGCCGCGGGACGGGTTCACGCGGGTCCGGACCTCGCGGGCCAACCGGCTCGGCATTTACGGCGCGGCCACCTGGGCCACGGACCTGCCGGCGGTCTTCGAACCCGTCTACATGAAGGGCGGGGACGGCAAGATCGCTCCGCACCGGCTCGTCTGGCCGGCGTTCTGGGCCCGGAAGGACGGCCCGAAGCTCGTCCCTCTCAAGCCGGAGGAGGTCGAGGCCGCGGCGGGCGGCATCCTGGGCTCGGAAGAGAGGATCGGCGCGGTCCTCATCGGCCTGACCCAGGTCATGGAGGAGGACGAGACGCCCGTTCTCGTTTCGGGCGGTTTCGTCTTCGGGCCGCACGTCGACGGCGGGGTCGAGGTCTTGGGGCCTTCCGGGACCACGGATGAAGGGCCGGCGTTCTGGGGCCTCCGGAAAGGGCCGGGGATCGTCCCGCTCGTCCCGGACTTCGATCCGGCGGCCGAGGACAAGGACCCCGATATCGAGCCGCGGTTCCAGGAGCTCCTGCAGGCGCTCGACACGGTCGCCGGCGCGCCCGGTCGGGCGGCTTTCCAAGTGAGGCGGACGCTGTACCGGTTCGAGGGCGGCGTCCTCGATGTTTCAGAGGCCCCGGAGGAGTTCGGCGAGGCGGTCCGCCCGGGCCGGCTCGTCGACGGGAAGCTCGTCCCGCTGGCCTCCGGCTTCGACGTCCGGACCGTGACGGCCAAGGCCGGAACCGAAAAGACGCTGACCGAGGAAGAGGTCGAGCTCGTTCTGGGGGCCCTGGCCGGGGCCTCGGAGAACGCCGAATTCGTCTATGTTTCGGGCGGGCGGATGTTCCGTCTCGACAAATCCGGGAAGCTGGTCTCGGAAAAGCATCAGGCCGCGGAGCCGGTGACCTGGGCGCTGGCCCACAATGTCCGCCCCGCCCAACAATCCCTGGGCTGGACCGGCTGCACGGACTGCCACTCGGCGGGCTCCGATTTCTTCTTCTCGAGGCTCGAAGCCGACGGCCCCCTGCTGGCGAAACGGCCCGTCAAGCGCGCCTCGAGCTCGTTCATGGGGCTGGGCGGGCTCTTCCAGGGGTTCTTCGGCCTGACCTTCATCGTCAGGCCGCTGCTGAAGGTTGTCCTGACCGTCTGTGCCGTCATCGTCGGATCGCTCGTCCTCCTGGCCGGCTTGCTGGCCCTGGGCCGGCTGGCCGGCCTCGTCGAGAAAAGGTGAGCGCCATGCTGTTTGTGATCATCGCCGTGCTGGCCGTCGCCGGGACGTTCCTGGCCCTCGCCTTCCACCGGTTCTGGACGGGGCTCGACAAGGACCGGACGAACCTCGTCTATGCCGCTCTGCTCGGCAAGTTCTGGGCCTGGCTCGGGCGCAGGACAAAAGAGAACGCCCGCAGGGCGTCCGTCAAGGCCTGGGGAGATTACCTCAAGGCCCTGCCGCTCTGGCGCCTGCCGGTCCTGGAAAAATGGCTGTTCGTCCTGTTCTACGGCAGCTTCCTCTATCTTGCGGCGAGCGGCTTTTTCTTCGCCGTGTTCGTCCCCCGCGGGCTCTACGGCTTCCCTCTCATCGGTCACGTCGCGGCCGGCGGCATCTTCGCTGTCTGCCTGACGCTCGTCGTCGTCTTCAAGGGCCGCGACTTCATCTCCATCTCCGAGCCGCTGGAACTGTCCTTGAAGCTCTTCGATCCCAAGCGACTGGGCCTGACGGCCGCCCGGGCCAAGCGGGCCGCTTTCTGGCTCTTTGTCCTGGCCGGGTTCCTGCTGACCTCGAGCTCGCTCCTGCCGATGATGCCGCTCCTGCGCACCCCCGGCCAGAAGCTCATGTTCGAGCTTCACCGCTCCAGCGCCCTGGCCTCGGTCCTGGCCGCAATGGTCTATGTCGGAATGGAACTTTTCGAAAAAAGCCGGGCCCGGCCGCGAGGATAAGGCTATTTCATCCGCGGCGAAGGATAAGCATTTCCTCCGCAACTGCTCCTTGTCCCGCCGGAGCTCCTCGTAGAAACGAGGGGCGGCGACGACGGCACCGGGCTCGCGCGACCGGGATGACGGCGGTCGCGGATAATCCTGGCGATCCGGCGAATGAGACCCAGGCGGCGTTCGACTTCCCGCAGCAGAAGAACGCCGGCGTCGGAGGTGACCGCCGTCGAAATCGACCTCGATCTTTTTTCCCTGGATATCTTCAAAAAGAAGGCGTTCGGTGCTAAAATCATTCATGGCTGTTTCCTCCTTCCTTGTTCTTACAAACGTATTGTAGATCAATACGTTAGAAGGGGAAACAGCTTTTTTATGAATAATTCAGGCTAAATACAAGGACAGCGAAAGAAGCCGAAAAACTCCACTTCTGAGCGGATCTGTTTTCGGGTGAGGCCGGCCATGACTTCCTGCCTCCTGTTATCCTACGTCTAGTTTTTCCGGAGAAACGTAATCGCCAAACCTATCCTGTGCGTCCAAAAGCCGGGCACGTTGTTCTTCAAAAACTTTAAAGACGATGTCCGGCGTTCCCGGGACATTTTCCTTATGAAATCTTTCTACCCGGTCCAACTTAGCTAAATTTTCAGGGATTCGTATGGTGAATTGCCTCATATAGTCCTCTTTGGAGTACTGCTTGTTTAACACTCGGGTAAATAATTCCTTAAGGTCTTCATACAGAGGAAGTAATCCAGTGGGAGATTTTAAGGCCCCGGCATCGTCATGAATCCGCAGCTCCATCCATTTTAGCCATACATGCTTATCGCGGACAGCATTTAAGAATCTCCCTTCTTTATCACGGAGAAAATAATTAACCCCAAAGATTAAAGGGGCTTTTTTTAATTTTTTGCCAAACTCCAGGTTGTTTTGTATATATTTGCCCAGCGATATAGAAACAAAATCCTGAATGCTCATGAGGTTTATCTCTGGAATGCCCTCTTTGCCGATAATAGCGAACGTTGTCTCTGTTTCCAGCGCAGCCCCATAAGCAACCATGCCGTGTTCCCAATTAAAGCCCTGTTGTACGGGAACATAACTTGTGGCGTCGCGGCCGCCGTACATTATGCCGCCTAAAGCCACACCCCCTGGATTATCCAGCTCCGAATCGACATTCTCCAGCACACGCAAGGCAACGGCATACCTGGCATTTTTATGGGCAGGAGGGATCTTGTTGCCTGCGCTATCTTTCTTTCCTTCGTGCCAAGGTCCAGAAAAATTAATTCCCTCTTTTGGAAGCTCACATTCCATTCCTAACCAATATGGCTTCCCATGAGCTACCAAAATATTAGAAAAAATTACCTCACCAGGAGCTGTGAGCACTTTATAGATGGAAGGATCGTCGGCAGAGTTAACGTTCTGGATAATGCCGAATATCCCGGCTTCAGCATTTACCGCCTTTGCTACGCCATCAATATTACGAAAATATGCGATATCATCGCCTAAAATAGTCTCTCCAGGAAGCATCGCCGTGGAGGTCTTGCCGCACGCACTGGGAAAAGCTCCGGCTATATAAGTTTTGCGTCCCTTGGGCCCATGTACCCCCATAACCAGCATATGTTCCGCAAGCCATCCTTCTCGGTCTGCTTTGCGAATCGTGAGGCGGAGCGCAAGTTTCTTCAACCCAACGGTATTACCGGCATACTGGGTATTAACGCTGTAAATGGTGTCCTTGGTGTAATCAATATAAATGCGCTTTTTCTCTGCCTCTACACTTACCATATCTTTATCCATTTTCCCTGCTGAATGAAGGATGCAGAAAAGCTCTTGGCCTGCTACTTTTGCGGTGAACATTTCATATGCCGGCCGGTAAAGAAGATCTTCGCTGTGGGCTACATACCAAGAATCGGTGCATTGCACGCAGGGAATGCTGAACGCAGAGTTAGTCGGACCCAAGGAAAGAAAACGGACAATCATTGTCCGTCCCTTCATCGCACCCTTTAGCAATCCTTTTACTTCTCCTAAGCCTTCTTCGCGCTCGATCTGCTTAAGAGCCTTGTTAAGTGAATCCTCCTTGGGCACAAGATACTTAGTAACCTCGCGATCTCGGCCCTGATCTTCCATGCCGTCAAAGTGGTAGGTATGTCCGGAAATTGCCAATGGCTTTTCTTCGCCGTTGGCAATCGCCTGTTGACGCACATAGGTGATATCTTCGCGGGAATCACTGCATATAAATATTCTCTCGGGATTACAAAGCTCACAAGAATCAAAAATAAACCGATGCACCCTAGGATTGGCTACTTTGATTAACTTCTGATAGTCACATTCGTTCATTTTTGATTCCAATACTTCTAAATCCGTCTTAGACAACATATTTCCTCCTTTATTATCACTTGATCTCAAAATCTTGGTCCAATGTGAACACTATAATGTCACACAGGAAACGGGGAGTCAATCTCATGGGTGTCGCCCTCTTTGTGATATGTGGGAAATGGACGGAATGATCAACCGGAACAGGATCTCCGGCGACGAGGTCGTCATTCTGGGTGTCGCCCGGCGAAAGGACAGCGACAAGCGATTGGAACGGATCAGCGAAGAGGACGAGGCCCGGTACGGCCGGTAGCCGAGGCGACCGCAGCTCAAAACAGGCCGGCTTCAACGCGTCCAGTGGGCCGGGCGCGAAGGACATGTCAACAAGCCCTTGACGAGCAGGTCGGCGATGCGGTCAACCTTGTCCTCGACCTCTTCTCTCCGGCCGAGCTCCCGCGCCGAAAGGTTGAAGGGGAGCAGGGAGTTCGTCGCCTCGATGAGGACGAACGAGGCCGTCCGGGGATCGGTACACTCCAGCGCTCCGTCCCGGGCCCCCTCGCGGAGGACCTCTTCGAAAACAGCCGCTTCCTTCTCGAAATGCGCCTTCCGGCGGGCCAGAAGATCGATCCTGACCTGGGACAGGAGATCGCTCAGGCTATGGGAATAATTGACGACACTGTCGAAGCGCACCAGGACCCGGGAAACGAGCATTCTCCGGATGCGCCTATCGATCGCATCGCGGGAGCCGGCGATCTCCTTGATACTGACCAGGACCCGCTCGACGACCCGGTCGATATGGGCCAGGACGAGCTCCTTTTTGGAGGGAAAATGGAGGTAGACGGTGCCTTTGCCGATGCCGACCTGCTTGGCCACGTCCTCCATGGTCATCTTCTTGTACCCGAAATGGGCCAGGAGAAAGTCCGTGGCGTCGAGGATGAGGTCCCGGATGTCATCCCGTTTGGCTATCCTTGCCACAATGACTCCTGACTATTATCATATTCTAGTCATTATTTCTGTCAATAGCTTTTATTAGCCTGAAAACACACATTATTTCGAAACTGGACCGTCAAAGAGCCCGGCAGGCAGGCCGTTACGACCAGTCCGGCGCGGACCGCTTGGTCCATCCGGACGAGAAGTCCGGAAACAGTGATCAGCCTATCCGTGAGGGCTCGGCGGGGCTTATTTCGCCAGGCGCTTTAAGGAAGAGAAAGACGACGAGACCGCCCAGCAGCGCCAGGGCCCCGGCCGCATAAAAGGCCGTGAGATAGCTTCTGGCGGCGTCGTAGGCCATCCCCCCGGCCAAAGGTCCGAGGAAACAGCCGAACCCGTAGCCGATGAAGATCAGGCCGTAGTTCACGGCGAAGTCGCGGCGGCCGAAATAGTCGGCCGTCAACGGGGGATAGACGGCCAGGAACCCTCCGAAACACAGACCGATGACGGCCGAGAAAAGATAGGTTAGCGGCAAGCTCCCGGCGTGGTACAACGCGAACATCGCCGAGCCGATCACGCCGAACAGCACGAGGAGCGTCCGACGGCCCCCCCAGCGGTCCGATGCGTAACCGGCCAGGATCCGGCCCGCGCCGTTGAAGATCGACAGGACCGTCAAGGCGAAGGCGGCCTGCATCCCGGAGAAGCCCTTGTCCGTGGAGAACGCGACGAGGTGGCCGATGGCCATCATGCCGGCGACCATGGCCATGAAGTAGGTCAGGAACATGATCTTGAACGCGCCGGTCCTCATCATCTCAGCGGGCAAGAGGGATGCCCGGCCCTCCTGTTGCCGGGCCGCGGACGGGTCCGCCGCCGCGGCCGGGGGCCTCAAGAACCGGGACGCGACGGCGATCGTCAGGCCGAAGAGCAGGCCGCCAAACAACATGGTCCTGCGCCATCCGTACGATCCGATCATGTGCGTCATGGCCGGCGACAGGAAGGCCGTCCCGAAGCCGAAGCCGAAAACGATCAGGCCCGTCACCAGGCCCTTCTTCTCGGGGAACGCCTTCATGCCGCTCGAAATGGACGGCATATAGCTCAAGCCGGTGCCCATTCCGGCCAGGCCGCCATAACACAGGTATAGAGCGAGAGGGGAATGGGCGAGCGAGGCCAGTATCCACCCCGAGCCGACCAGCAGCCCGCCCAGGCCGGCGGTGTTATGAGGGCCGATCCGTTTTTCGAGCCAGCCGCCCGCGGCCATGAACACGGAGAAGACGAGCAGCAGGATCGAGACCGCCAAGGATATCTTGGCCCGGCCCCAGCCCATGTCCATGTCGATGGGAACCAGGAAAACGCCCCAGGAATAGGCCACGCCCAGGCACATGAGGATCGACACTCCGGCGGCTACGACGCTCCATCTGTTCCTGGGCATTCTTCACCTTTTTCCCGCATCAATTCCTTGGATAGCGAAAATCCATTCCCGACAGCTTGAACTCCGGCTCTCCAAGGCGAGCGAATGGTATTTCAGATCCCCGACGGGTGTCAACGATCAATCGCCGAGCTTGCGTCGCTTGAGGCGGTGATCCGTCCTCGGTCAGCTTTCCGGGGGAAGGGCGAAGAATTGGAGTCCGGCCAACCTGGCCGGAAGCGTCCCCTCCGCCTTCGGGGCGGCCGCGCGGAGCTCTTCGGCCAGGTCCCCGGCCTCCTTGAGATAATCCCGGTAGAGGCGCTTGCGCACCGAGACCGGGAGAGGCCGGCAGACGGCCTCCTCATCCCCCCGGAAGGCGTCCTCCAACGAAAGGTCTTCATAGGCCATCGGGTCCTTCTCGTGCGTCCAGGCCCCCGACTTGAGGTCGAACAGGTAGAGCGGCAGGAACCGGCGCCCTTCCCGGGCCACGAGGTCGACGGCCTCGATCAGATAATCGGCGTCGGCGTCGTCCATCGTATAGTGGAGCCCGACGCGGCACCAGCCCGGCTTGATCCCGTAGTAGCCCTCCCGAATCGCCTCCCGGTACTTCTCGGACGTCGCCTCGTCGATGCCCAGCAGCTCGTGGCCGTAGGGGCCGGCGCAGGAGCAGCCGGCCCGCGACTGGATGCCGAAGAGATCGTTGAGAAGGACGGTCACGAACTTCGGATGGAGATAGCGGCCGCCCTCGTCCCGGACGTTGAAGGAGACGACCCCGATGCGCTTGCCCGGGTCCGGGTCGCCCATGATCTCGAGGCGGGGGTTGGCCCGCCAGCGGTCGAAGGCCCGCCCGAGCAGCTCCTGCTCCCGCCGCTCGATGGCCTCGACCGAGACGGCCTCCTTGACCAGGAAGGCCAGGGCGGCCTTGACGGTCTGGAGGACGCCCGGGGTCCCGGCTTTCTCCCGCTCCTCGACGTCGTCGAAGAAATCGTGGCCCCGGCGGCTGACATAGGCCACGGTCCCGCCGCCGCTCACCGACGGCGCCAGGTCCTTGCGGTAGACTCGCTCGTTGAAGACCAGGATGCCGCTCGAGCCGGGCCCGCCGAGGAACTTGTGGGGAGAGATGAACACGGCATCGAGGCTGCGGTCCTCCCCGTCCGGGCCGGGGGGCGGGTTCATGTCGATCCGGACGTAGGGGGCGCTGGCCGCGTAGTCGAAGCAGGCCAGGGCGCCGTGGCGATGGAGCATCCCGGCCAGCTCGCCGACGGGCGAGATGAGGCCGGTGACGTTAGAGGCCGCGGAGAAGGAGCCGATGCGCGGCCGGCCGTGGTAACGCGGGTCCCGCAGCAGCTCCTCGAGGCGGGCCCGGTCGATGCCGCCGTCCGCCCCCATCCGCACGACGACGACCTCGCAAAAGCCGTCCCGCCAAGTCAGCTCGTTGGAGTGGTGCTCGTAGGGGCCGACGAAGACGACCGGCCGGCGGCCCTCGACGAACCGCTCGAAGTCGGCGGCCTTCCCAGCCCCGGCGTGTTCGCGGAGGAGCGACAGGAGCATCTCTTTCGTGGCCGGCGGCAGGGCTGTTCCAATGATCCGCTGGAAGCGGTCGATGGCCGCCGTGCTGCCGAAACCGACGCTGACGATCCGGCCGCCCGGCCCGGCGTTGACCGACTCTTTGACGGCCCGCTCGGCCTGACGGAGGACTCGGGTCATGCTCCGTCCCGTGATATCGTCCTCGGTGTGGGAGTTGGCGTAATGGCGCTGGAGCCGCAGCAAGTATCCTTCGATGAACCGGAGCGAGCGCCCCGAGGCCGTGTAGTCGCAATAGACCATCAGGCGCTCCCCGAAAGGGGTCGGGACTGCGGCGTCGATGCCGACGATCTCGTCCCGCAGGGATCTCATGTCAAGGGCGTGCTTTGTCATCCCGGTCTCTCCCGCAAACGTCCTCGAGGGGCCTCGCGGCCTCCCCTCATGCTAGCCGAATCCCGGCGGAGAGACAAGCCGGTCCGGCCCCCGGGACGCCCCGCGCCGCCTTGCTATTTCGCTCGTCTTCGGATATCATTTCTTGTTGCGGAACCGCAATAATTCATAAACACTAAGGAGTTTGATCAATGGCCGTCAAAGGCTTCAACCCGTACGAGATGGCCCAGA
>JBBIGP010000006.1:0-4637 GCA_037447475.1 Candidatus Aminicenantota bacterium | reverse complement strand
TAAGGAGTTTGATCAATGGCCGTCAAAGGCTTCAACCCGTACGAGATGGCCCAGAAGCAATTCGATTCCGTGGCCGACCTTCTCGAGCTCGATCCGGCGACGAGAGACCTTCTGAGGCAGCCCCTCCGGGAATATCATTTCTCGATCCCCGTCCGCATGGACGACGGCAGCGTCCGCATCTTCCGCGGCTTCCGCTGCCAGCACAACGACGCCCGCGGGCCCTGCAAGGGCGGCATACGCTTCCACCCCCAAGAGACGATCGACACGGTCCGGGCCCTCTCGATGTGGATGACCTGGAAGTGCGCCGTGGTCGACATTCCCCTCGGCGGCGGGAAGGGCGGCGTCGTCTGCGATCCCCACGACCTCAGCCCCCGCGAGCAGGAGCGGCTCTGCCGCGGCTGGGTCCGGGCCGTGGCCCAGGACGTCGGCCCCCTGCGCGACGTCCCCGCCCCCGACGTCATGACCAATCCCCAGCACATGCTCTGGATGCTCGACGAGTTCGAGGCCGTCCACGGCGCCAAGTACCCCGGCTTCATCACCGGCAAGCCCGTCGGCATGGGCGGCTCGCTCGGGCGGACCGAGGCCACCGGGTACGGCCTCATCTTCACCGTCCGCGAGGCCCTCAAGGAGCTGGGCGTCGACATCGCCAAGACCCAGGCGGCCGTCCAGGGCTTCGGCAACGTCGCTCAGTACGCCATCAAGCTGTACACCCAGCTCGGCGGCAAGGTCGTCTGCGTCTCCTGCTGGGACCAGGCCGACCAGACCTCCTACACCTACCGCAAGAAGGGCGGCGTCAACCTCGAGGAGCTGCTGGCCATCACCGACCGCTTCGGCGGCATCGACAAGGCCAAAGCCAAGGCCCTCGAATACGAGCGGCTCGACGGCGGCGCCTGGATCGAGCAGGACGTCGACATCCTCCTGCCCTGCGCCCTGGAGAACCAGATCAACGCCGAGACGGTCAAGAGAATCGCGCCGCGGGTCAAGGTCATCGGCGAGGGCGCCAACGGGCCGACGACGCCCGAGGCGGACGCCGTCATCAAGGAGCGCGGCATCTTCGTCATCCCCGACTTCCTGGCCAACGCCGGCGGCGTGACCTGCAGCTACTTCGAGCAGGTCCAGTGCAACATGAACTACTTCTGGCCCAAGGAGGAGGTCCTGGCCAAGCTCGACGAGAAGATGACCTCGGCCTTCCGGTCCGTCTGCGAGCTGGCCCGCACGCGCAAGCTCTTCATGCGCGACGCGGCCTACGTCATCTCCGTCAGCCGGGTCGCCGGCGCCTGCAAGGACCGCGGCTGGACCTGATCCTCCCGACAAGGAGACGATGAGCAACGAGAGGACCCCGGCGGCCGTCAGCACGCTGTTCTCCACGCTCCATGAGCGGGCCAAGGAGCTGAGCTGCATCTATCGCGTCGAGGAGATCCTCAGCTCCTACGACACCCCGCTCGAAGAGGTCTTCCGCCGGGTCATCGAGGCCCTCCCGCCCGGCTGGCAGTTCCCCGAATGCTGCCAGGTCCGCATCGTCTACGGCTCGGAAGCCTACGAGTCCCCGGACTACGAGGAGACCCCGCAGGCCCTGTCCGCGGACATCCGGGTCCAGGACACCTCCGCCGGGCGGATCACCGTCTGCTATAACAAGCCGGCGCCCGAGAGCGACTGCGGACCGTTCCTCAATGGCGAGGTCAAGCTCATTCAAACCGTGGCCGAGCGCCTGGGCCAGTTCATCCTCCACCAGCGGCTCCGCCTGATGTACTCCGAGATGAGCGGGGAGAAGCGGGACGTCCCGGACGACAACAACAAGGGCTGGCGCATCGCCCTGGCCCTGCTCCGCAACACGGACCCGAACCTGTTCGTCCGCATCTCCCGGAAGATGATGAACTACCTGGGCTGGCGGGGCGTGCCCGAGGCCCGCCAGCTCCTGCGCCGCTACGTCGAGAACCGGGACCCGAAAGGCGTCTTCGGCGAATCCAACCTGCCCCAGGAGAAGGAGACGCTCGACCGGTTCTTCCACCTGAGCGAGGAGACCTTCCGCATCGCCTCGGCCAACCTGACCGACGAGGATATCCTCAACCGCATCCAGAAGTGGACGAGCGAGGACCGGTCGAGCGCGTTTGTCAAGGTCCTCGAGAACGTCTACGCCTCGCTCAACGACGTCCTGGAGTCGATGCGCCGCATCAAGAGGATCATGCCGGAGGGCATCGACCTGCCCCGGGCCACGGCCAACAGCGTCCGGGTGGCCCTCATCCGGCGCTTCTTCACCGAGCAGCTCGAATTCATCAACATCGCCAAGAAGTATCTCGACCTCGAGGACTTCTTCGACCTCGTCGGCCGGATCGTCTTCCCGTCCGACAGCCACGGCAAGCTCGGGGGCAAGACGGCGGGGCTCTTCCTCTCCAGTCGCGTCCTCCGGCAGGCCTCGCGGCGGGTCAAGGCCATCGGCACGGTCAAGAAGCCCAAGACCTGGTACATCACCTCGGACACCCTGCTCGTCTTCACCCAGTACAACAACCTCGAGGAAGCCAGCGAGCAGAAGTACAAGGACATCGAGGATGTCCGCCAGGAATACCCCCACCTCGTCCAGGTCTTCAAGAACTGCACCTTCCCGCCGGAGATCGTCAAGGGCCTGTCCGTGGCCCTCGACGATTTCGGGGACGTGCCCCTCATCGTCCGCAGCTCGAGCCTCCTCGAGGACCGCCTGGGGACGGCCTTCGCCGGCAAGTACAAGAGCCTCTTCCTGGCCAACCAGGGCGACAAAAAAGAGCGGCTCGAGGCCCTCCTCGACGCCGTGGCCGAGGTCTACGCGTCCATTTTCAGCCCCGATCCCATCCAGTACCGGACGGAGCGGGGCCTGCTCGACTTCCACGAGGAGATGGGCATCATGATCCAGGCCGTCGTCGGCCGCAAGGTCGGGAAGTACTTCTTCCCGGCCTACGCCGGCGTCGCCTTCAGCCGCAACGAGTTCCGCTGGTCGCCGCGCATCCGGCGCGAGGACGGCCTGCTCCGCCTCGTGCCGGGCCTCGGGACGCGGGCCGTCGACCGGCTCTCGGACGACTACCCCATCCTCGTCGCCCCCGGGAAGCCCAATCTCCGGGTCAACGTCTCGACCGACGAGGTCATCCGCTACTCGCCGACCAAGATCGACGTCATCGACCTCGAGAGGAACTGCTTCACGACCCTCCCCATCCGGGACGTCCTCCGGGAGGTCGGGGCGGACTACCCGGCTCTGAACCAGGCCCTGTCCATTTATCGCGACGGCCTCCTCCAGCGGCCGATGGGCCTGGCCACCGACTTCAGGAGGGACGACGTCATCGTGACCTTCGACGGCCTCATCTCGGGAACGCCGTTCATGCGCCAGCTCGAGGCCATCCTCAAGACCCTGGAGACGGCCCTCGGCGTGCCCGTGGACATCGAGTTCGCCCACGACGGCGAGGACTTCTATCTCCTCCAGTGCCGGCCCCAGAGCCAGTCGCTCGAGGAGTCGGCCATGGAGATCCCGACGGGCGTTCCGGACGCGTCGGTCCTTTTCACGGCCGACCGGTACATCTCCAACGGCCGGGTCTCCGACATCACACACGTCGTGTACGTCGACCCCGACAGCTACGGCGAGATCGCCGGCCTCGCGGACCTCATGGCCGTGGGGCAGGCCGTGGGCCGGCTCAACAAATGCCTCCCCCGGCGCCAGTTCATCCTCATGGGGCCGGGGCGGTGGGGCAGCCGCGGGGACATCAAGCTCGGAGTCCGGGTGACCTATTCCGAGATCAACAACGCCGCGATGCTCATCGAGGTCGCCCGCAAGAAGGGCAACTACGTCCCCGACGTCTCCTTCGGGACCCATTTCTTCCAGGACCTCGTCGAATCCGGCATCCGCTACCTGCCCCTCTACCCCGACGACGCCGGCGTCCGGTTCAACGAGGCGTTCCTCCTCGGCTCGCCCAACAAGCTGGCCGATCTCCTGCCGGAATACGCCGGGTTGGCCGGCACCCTCCGGGTCATCGACGTGCCCGCGGCGACCGGCGGCAAGGTCCTTCAGGTGCTCATGAACTCGGAGCGCGAGCAGGCCATCGCCCTGTTCAGCGACCCGGGGGCCGCGGCCAGGGTCCAGGCGCGGTCCGCCACGGCCTGCTCGATGGACGCCGACGAGAACTCCTGCTGGCGGCTGCGGATGGCCGAGCAGATCGCCCTCCAATGCGACGCCAAACGATGGGGCGTCAAGGCCGTCTACGCTTTCGGGAGCACGGTCATCGGCACGGCCGGCCCGGACAGCGAGATCGGCCTCGCCGTCCACTTCGACGGCCGCACGCAGCACCGCCGGGAGCTCGAGATCTGGCTCCGGGCCTGGAGCCTGGCCCTGGCCGAGATGGTCCATCTGAAGACCGGTTTCCGGTCGGAGGGACTGCTCGACGTCCGCTTCGTCTCCGGGGACGGCCTCGAGGGCGAGAAGCAGATCTCGGCCAAGCTCAAGGTCCCGCCCGAATGCGTCCGCGAGCTGCCGCTCTCCCGCTGATCCACTTGGACATGCATTATTGGTTCGGCGGGGCCTGTCCCGGCGCGTCCCCGTCCGGCCTCCGCGTCACCCATCCCCCCGTGGGCGGAGGGGGAACGAAAGCCCTTCCCCCTCCGGACCACCCTTCTCCGGAGCC
>JBBIGP010000005.1:51844-72737 GCA_037447475.1 Candidatus Aminicenantota bacterium | reverse complement strand
GCGTTTGACCACCCGCACTAAGGGGCTTATAATAGCGCCTTGTCCAACACCGGTAAGGAGAGGCACATGGTCGAAATCCGTTTCCACGGGCGCGGTGGACAGGGCACCGTCGTCGCCTCCAAGGTCCTCGCCGACGCCATCGCCAGGGAGGGCAACTGGGTCCAGGCCTACCCCGAGTTCGGCGTCGAGCGGCGGGGATCGCCGGTCGTCGCCTTCATCCGCATCGACAGCAAGCGCATCTACGACAAGAGCCGGATCTACGAGCCCGACCACGTCGTCGTCGTCGACCCGACCCTCGTCGAGGCCATCGACATCACCGAGGGCCTCAAGGAAGGCGGGACGATCATCATCAACAGCGACCGCCGGCCCGAGGAGTTCCCGTTCCACGGCAAATTCAAGGTCCGGACCGTCAACGCCACCGAGATCGCCGTCAAGCACAGGCTGGGGAACCTGGCTGCGCCGATCGTCAACACGGCCATCACGGGAGCGGTCGTCAAGGTCCTGGGCCTGACCAAGCTCGAGTCCCTGATGCAGGCCATCCGGGAGGCCATCGCCATCAAGCCCGAGGACAACGTCAAAGCGGCCCGGGAGGCCTACGAGAGGGCCTGAGGAAGGACACGCCATGAAAGAGAAGAGAGCCAAGAAGATCGTCTATAGGTCCGAGAGCGAGATGCCGGCCATGGTCATCTCCGTCGGCTCCCAGACCCACAACCTGACCGGGGCCTGGCGGAACATCCGGCCGGAGATCGACCGCGCGAAGTGCCTCAAGTGCGGCATCTGCTGGAAGTTCTGCCCCGAGCCGGCCATCGAGATCGTCGACGAGTGGCCCGTCATCGATTACGACTACTGCAAGGGATGCGGCATCTGCGCCGAGGAGTGCCCGGCCAAGTGCATCGTCATGGCGGAGGAGCGCAAATGAGAAAGGTCATCATGGGCAACCACGCCCTGTCCTACGGGGCGAAGCTCGCCCGGGCCAGGGTCATCTCGGCCTATCCGATCACGCCCCAGACGCAGGTCGTCGAGCTGCTGTCCGAGATGTGCGCCGACAAGACCCTCGACGCCAAGTTCATCAAGGTCGAGTCCGAGCACTCGGCCATGGCCTCCTGCATCGGGGCCTCGGCGGCCGGGGCCCGGACTTTCACGGCGACCTCTGCCCAGGGGCTGGCCCTCATGCACGAGATGCTCCACTGGGCCTCGGGCGGCCGGCACCCGGTCGTGCTGGGCAACATCAACCGCGCCATGGCCCCGGGCTGGTCGATCTGGGCGGACCAGAACGACAGCCTGTCCGAGCGGGACACGGGCTGGATGCAGTTCTACTGCTCCTCGAACCAGGAGGTCCTCGATTCCGTCATCCAGGCCTTCAAGGTCGGCGAGGCCCTGATGATCCCGGCCATGGTCATCCTCGACGCCTTCGCCCTGTCCCACACCTACGAGGTCGTCGAGATCCCGGAGCAGGACAAGGTCGACGCCTTCCTGCCGCCGTTCGACCCGGAGATCCGGCTGGCGCCGAGCGACCCCCACGCCTTCGGCGGATTGACGGGGCCCGAGCACTACTTCGAGCTCCGCTACAAGCTCCAGAAGGACATGGAGAAGGCCCCGGCCCTCATCGAGGAGACGGGCCGCGAGTACGAGAAGCTCTTCGGCCGCCATCTGGGGCTCGTGGACGAATACATGTGCGACGACGCCGAGCTCCTGTTCGTCACGTCGGGTACGGCGGGCTACACGGCCAACGTGGCCGTCGATCTGTTGAGGGACGAGGGCGTCAAGGCCGGCAACCTGCGGATGCGGGTCCTGCGGCCGTTCCCGTTCGAGGCCGTCCGAAGGATCGTCGGCAAGGCCGGGAAGGTCGCCGTCGTCGACCGCAACATCTCCTACGGCCATCACGGCATCTTCTATCAGGAGGTCAAGTCGGCCCTCTACGGCCAGGCCAACAGGCCCCCTCTCTTTGGTTACATCACGGGTCTCGGGGGCCGGGACATCACGCACGAGTCGTTCAAGGAGATCGCCGCCCACGCCCTGGCCAAGGACGGGGCGGACGAGGAGATCGTCTGGATCGGAGTCAAGAGATGAAAAAAGACAAGAAGATGACCCTGACCCTGCCCGCCGACGAGCTGATGAGCCCCGGCCACCTGGCCTGCCAGGGCTGCGGCGCGACGCTGGCCATGCGGTACATGCTGAAGGCCCTCGGGCAGAAGACCGTGCTGTGCATCCCGGCCTGCTGCTGGGCGGTCATCGACGGGCCCTATCCCTACTCCTGCCTGGATTCCCCGATCTACCATTGCGCCTTCGAGACGGCCGCCTCGACGGCCACGGGGGTCAAGGCCGGCCTGGAGATGACGGGCGACACGGAGACGACGGTCGTCGCCTGGGCGGGCGACGGCGGGACGTTCGACATCGGCATCCAGGCCCTGTCGGGCGCCGCCGAGCGCAACGACGACATCATCTACGTCTGCTACGACAACGAAGCCTATATGAACACGGGCATCCAGAGGAGCTCGGCGACCCCGTACGGGGCGTGGACGACGACGACCCCCGTCAAGCACTTCAAGAACCGGCCGAAGAAGGACATCGTGGCCATCATGGCCGCCCACCGCATCCCGTACATCGCCACGGCCAGCGTCTCCCACCCCGAGGACTTCGTCAAGAAGATGAAGAAGGCCAAAGACATCAAGGGGACGCGGTTCTTCCACGTGTTCGCGCCCTGCCCGACGGGCTGGAAGAGCCGGCCCGAAGACTCCGTCAAGCTGGCCCGGATGGCCGTTCAGAACGCCTATTTCCCGCTCTTTGAGATCGAGGATGGCGAGAAGGTGACCCTCAGCCTCAAGCTCAAGGAAAAGAAGCCCATCGCCGACTACGTCCGCCTGCAGGGGCGCTTCCGCCACCTTAAGGACGCCGACATCGCCGCCATGCAGGCCGAGGTGGACGCCCGCTGGGACCGCCTCCTCAAGTCCTGCTAAAGCCAGAAGGGGTCAAATCTCCACTCATTAAATATTCGTCCGGTTGATTCTGCTCCCGGCCGACAGCGGCTGAGAATATTTAATGATTGGAGATTTGACCCCCTCTTCGTTTTACCCTATAATCGCTATCGAGTTTATCGGAGATTGAGGAGAATCTCATGACAGCCCCGTCCGGAAAGCGCGCCGCCGCGGCCGTCGTCGCCTGTGCGGCGCTCATCCTGTCCTTCTCCCCGGCCTGCGCCCAGAACCGGGAGGAATCGACGCCCGCGCCCGACTTCTCCGTCACCGACCTCAATGGCAACTCCCTGACTCTCGCCGCCTACAGGGGCAAGGTCCTGGTGCTGAACTTCTGGGCCACCTGGTGCCCCCCCTGCCGGGAGGAGATCCCCGATTTCGTCGAAGCCACCAAGAAGCATAAAGCCGACGGCCTGGAGATCCTCGGTCTCTCCGTCGATCAGATGCCGGCCGACCAGGTCCGCGCCTGGAGCGAGAAGGCCGGCATCAACTACCCCGTGGCCATGGCCACCCAGCGCATCATCGCCGACTACCGGCCGGGGCAATATATCCCGGCCACGATCATCATCGACCGCCAAGGCCGCATCCGCCACAGGCACGTGGCCCTGATGGACGAGGAAACCCTCATCAGCCTCTTCAAACGCTACTCGAAATAGGGCCTGGGCGGCCCGTCCCTTTCGCTTCGGGGGCCGGCGTGATAGAATCGGGGCGCACCATGCGCAAGCCGCCCCTGCCGGTCGCCGTTGCCCTGGCCCTCTCCTGCCTCTGCCTGACCTCCCCCGCCGCCGGACAGCTCGTCCTCGGCCAGTACGAGACCGAGGCCCCGCTCGCCTCCTGGAACGTCTTCGGCACGGTCCCGGCGGCCGGCCTCGCGCTCGGCGGCATCCGCATCGCCCGGGCGTGGGACGCTTCGACCGCCGCGACGAACCCGGCCCTCCTCCTGTCCCTGCCCCGCCTCTCCGGCGCCCTGACCGGCGCCTATTCCATCGCCGCCCTCTACCGCTTCTCCATCGTCAACACCGGCGTCGTCTCGAGCGCCGGGAACTACTCGAGCGGATACCCGGCCCTGGAGTCGGGATCGCTCTCCTTCCGCTTCGGGGATTGGGCCGCCGGCTTCACCGCCGGCATCCTGGAGAACTTTCAAAGACCGGACGTCGACCTGAGCTACTCGGTCCAGGGCATCGTCCGCTACGCCATTCGCCACGAGCAGACGGGCTTCCTCAGGGGCTATGCCTTCGCCTTGTCGCGGCGCGCCGGACGCCTGTCCCTCGGAGCAGGGCTCACCTACGTCCGGGGCCGCCTCGACCGCACCCTCGTCGAGGAATGGCCCGTCGACGGCATCACCATCACCGACGCGAGGTCCGAGAGGCTCGACGGCCTCGTCCTCAACGCCGGCCTCCACGTCGCGATCTCCCGCATCCTGTCGGCGTCCCTCGCCGTTCGGGCCCCCTCCCCCCGGAAGGCCGACGCGGCGAGCCTCCTCCGCTACACGGCCGCCGGCGGGGCCACGGACATCCGCATCGAGGCCGAAGCCCGCAACCGCTACCGCCAGCCCCTCGTCGTCGGGGCCGGCCTCGACGCCCGCTGGTCGGAAACCTGGAGCGCCGTCGCCGAGGCCGCCTACTTCGGCTGGTCCCGATACGACGTCCTGTATTTCGACGAGCCCGCGGCCCGGCCTTTCCGGGACGTCGTCGCCGTCGCGGCCGGCGTCGAATACTCGATGAAGGGCCGGCTGGGGTCCCGTTCCGCCCGCTTCCCGGTCCGCCTGGGCCTGGCTTACGACCCCCAGCCCATGGACGATCCCCGCTCCGCCTATCTCTGCCTCGCCTTCGGCTTGGGCCTGCGGTGGGGGCCGCTCGCCGTCGACCTCGCCGGCAGGGGCGGACGCGAGAACGGCTCGGGCCGCTCCTTGAAAGCCGGGCGCGTCGCCCTGACCGTGAGCTGG
This sequence comes from Candidatus Aminicenantota bacterium, assembly GCA_037447475.1. GTDB lineage: Bacteria > Acidobacteriota > Aminicenantia > Aminicenantales > Saccharicenantaceae > RBG-16-66-30. The sequence continues at coordinate 67,820 of JBBIGP010000005.1, read as the reverse complement.
TTCTCCCATGACCGATAAGCCCGTCCCGGAGGTGACCATGAGAAGAGCGGCGAAGCGCTTCGCGGCCCTTGTCCCTCTCCTGGCCATCGGCCTGGCCCTCGGCCCGGCCTTCCTCGCCGCCGCGCCGGGGCCCGAGGACATCGTCTCCTTCTCCCGGCGCCACTTCGAGTCCCGCGGCCTGGCCCGTGCCGGCCTCGACCTGCTCGCCGAGAAGGACGGCCGCGTCTACGCCGTCGTGACGCCCGAAGAGCTGGGCTCGCTCGTCGCCCGGGGCGTCCCGTTCGCCCTCGAGACGGCCCGCTTCCCGCTCCTCTCCGCCTCCGCCGCCTCCTCCGTCTCGGCCGCCGGCGGCCTCAACGGGGCCTTCCACTCCGCCTACGAGGTCGAAGCGGAACTCCGCCTCATGGCCGCCTCCCACCCCCAGATCGTGCGCCTCCGCGAGATCGGGACGAGCCTCGAAGGCCGGACGATCTTCGCCCTCAAGATCAGCGACCAGCCCGGCCTCGACGAAGCCAAGCCGGCCGTCCTGTTCCTCGGCTGCCACCACGCCCGGGAGTGGATCTCCGTCGAGGTCCCCCTTCTCCTCGCCCGCCGCCTCGTCGACAACTACGCCCTGGACCCGCAGGTCCGCGCACTGGTCGACCGCGGCGAGATCTGGATCGTCCCCCTGGTCAACCCCGACGGCCTGGAATACTCCATCCACTTCTACCGCTACTGGCGGAAGAACCGGAGGGCCAACGCCGACGGCTCCTTCGGCGTCGACCTCAACCGCAACTACGGCTACCAGTGGGGTTACGACAACGTCGGGTCCAGCCCGACCCCGGCATCCGGCATCTATCGGGGGACGGGCCCCTTTTCGGAGCCGGAGACCGAGGCCGTCCGCCGCCTGTTCCTCGGCAGGGATTTCCGGGCCGTGGTCTCCTTCCACAGCTACTCGCAGTACATCCTCCATCCCTGGGGATACGTCAACCAGCCGTCGCCCAAGGAGGCCGAGCTTTCGGCGCTGGCCCAGACGATGTCCTCCCTCATCGCCGCCGTCCGCGGCACGGTCTACGCTCCCGGACGGGCCTCGGCCGCCCTCTACGTGACCAACGGCGACACTACGGATTGGACATTCGGCGTCGCCGGCGTGCCGTCCTTCACAATCGAGCTGCCCCCCGAGGACCCCGCCGGAGGCGGGTTCTTCAACGCCGAAGCGGAGATCGACGCGATCTTCCTGGAGAACCTTCCGGCTATGCTCTTCCTCGCGAACTACGCCTTCGACGCCTCTCCCGTCCGGGACTGGCGGCCCCGGGTCCCCGCAGCCGTCCGGCGGTTGCCGACCCGGCCGCCGCTCCTCAGAAGGATTGACAGCGGCCTTCCCGGTGAAATAAATAAGACAAGGTGAACGCCCTCCTTCTGCTCCAGCCGGCGCCCGACGCTTCCGAAGGACTGCCGTTCTGGCTCTTCTGGCTTCTCCTCTGGGTCATCCTGCTTCTCACGGCCTTCATTTTCCTGCGTGACAAGGACCTCCGGCGGCGCATGAGCTCGTTCCTCTCGGGAGCCCGCCGCCGCATGGCCTGCCTCCGTCTCCAGGCCCGGCTCAAGAAGGAAAAGCAGAAAAAGGCCGCCCTCTGGAAAGAGCTCGGAAAGACGGCCTGGCAGGAAGAGGTCCGGACGGACGCCGTCGAAAAGGAGTTCGACAAGCTGGCCGCCATCGAGGAGGACATCGGCCGCCTCCAGAAGACGTGGCACGACGTCTACTCCCGGATCGAGGCCCTGGGCCGCGAGCACGAGGCGTCCGTCAAGAGATACCGGGAGCTCACCGGCGACCTGGAAAGGGCCCGCGCGCCCCACGACGAGGAGCTGAGATCGCTCCTCGCCAAGCGGAACGAGGTCCGCGAGGCCCTCGAGTCCGGCCGCCGCGAGCTCGACGCCCAGGAGGCCCTGCTCAAGTCGGTCGACAAGGAGGTCCTGCAGGCCGAGGGGAGCGCCAAGCTCAGCGAGCCCGAGAAAGGGGCCCGCATCGAAAAGGCCCGGGAGAAGGCGGCCGCGCTGATTAACGAGGTCAAGGGCTCCCGCGAGAGGATCCCCCGGCTCGAGGAGGAACGGCGCCACCTGGACATCAAGATCGAAGAGGTCGAGAAGCGCGTTCAGGACCTGAACGACAGGATCTCCCGGGCCGGCGAAGAGCAGAAGGAGCTCCTGCGGGCCCAGGACAAAGAGCTCCGGGAATGGCGGGACAACAAGGACCGGCTCCAGGACCGGATCGTCGAGGACAAGCGCCTCATGGAACCCCTCTTCGAAAGCGCCGGCCGGGCCCTCGACGAGGTCCGGGTCGAGAACGAAGCTTTGGCCGTCGTCTATTTCCAGATCGACAGCGTCAACAAGGCCATCGGCGAGCTCGAATCGCGCATCGAACACTTCAGATGACGGCCCGGCCCCGCATCCTCGTCCACGCCTGCTGCGCCCCCGACGCTCTGTTCGTCTTCGGTCTGCTCAAGGAGGCTCACGACGTCTCCTTCTTCTTCTCGAACTCCAACATCCATCCCCGCGAGGAATACGAACGGCGGCTCGCCGATGCCCGGCTGGCCGCCGGCCTGTCCGGAGTGCCCCTCATCGAGGACGCTTACGACCCGGACGCCTGGCTCACGGTCACCGCGAAGTTCAAGGACGAGCCGGAGAAGGGCCGGCGCTGTGACGTCTGTTACGCCGTGCGGCTGGCCAGGACGGCCGAAGAGGCGGCCCGCGGAGGATTCGACCTGTTCGCCACGGTCATGAGCCTCAGCCCGTGGAAGAAGGCAGTTGTCCTCAACCGCATCGGCCGCCAGTTCGGCGCCCGCTTCGGGGTCCCGTTCCTGGAGGCCGACTTCAAGAAAAAGGACGGATTCAAGAAAAGCGTCGAGCTCGGCCGGGCCCACGGATTGTACCGCCAGGACTATTGCGGGTGCTTCTACAGCCTGCGGGCTTCGAAAGGCGGGGAGGGCCCGTGAGCCGGAGGGCCGAGGCGTGAAAAGGGGACGTGAAGCGGCCGCCAGGGCCGTCGTCTTCGGCGTCGTCCAGGGCGTCGGCTTCCGGCCATTCGTCTTCCGCCTCGCCCGGGAGCTGGGCCTCAAGGGCTGGGTCAAGAACGCCGGGTCGGGCGTCGATATCCACGTCGAAGGCCGGGCCGCAAACCTCCGGCCGCGCTTTTTCAAGGACCTCAGAAGGCGTTTGCCTCCCCTGGCCCGGATCGAAAGGCTCGAGGTCCGGACGGCGGCGATCCGCGGATACGGGGACTTCCGGATCCGGAAGACACGAGAATCCGAAGGTTTCGTCTTCATCTCGCCCGACATCGCCACCTGCGCCGAATGCCTCGAGGAGATCGGCACGCCCGGAGAGCGGCGCCACGGATATCCGTTCACGAACTGCACGAACTGCGGCCCGCGCTACACGATCGTCAGGGGCCTCCCCTACGACCGGCCCAAGACGACCATGGCCGGGTTCGCCATGTGCCCGGATTGCCGCCGGGAATACGAGGACCCCCTCGACCGCCGTCACCACGCCCAGCCCATCGCCTGCCCCGCCTGCGGGCCACGCCTCGTCCTCAAGGACGCCCGGACGGGGCGGACGGCCGAAGGCGGCCTCGCCGAGGCCGCCGAGCTCGTCCGGGCCGGGCGCATCCTGGCCGTCAAGGGCCTCGGCGGCTTCCATCTCGTCTGCGACCCCCTGAGCCCGAAGGCGGTCCGGCGGCTCCGGCGCATCAAGGCCCGGCGCAACAAGCCCCTGGCCCTCATGGCCCGGGACGTCCCGGTCGTGGCCCGGTACGCCGTTGTCGGCCCGGACGAGCGGCGGCTCCTTCTCTCGCCCCGCCGCCCGGTCGTTCTCCTCAAGAAGCGGGCCGACATCCCGTCCATCGCCCCGCATCTCGACGAGCTCGGCTTCATGCTCCCCTATACGCCCCTCCACCATCTCCTTCTGGAGCGGCTCGAGCTCATCGTGGCCACGAGCTCGAACCTCAAGGACGCCCCGATCATGAAGGGCGAGGACGAGGGCATCCGGGACCTCTGCGATCACATCCTGACCCACGACCGGCCCATCGCCATGCGGGCCGACGACTCCGTCGTCAAGGTCGTCCGCGGGAGGCCCTTGTTCGTCCGCAGGGCCCGGGGATACGTCCCGTACCCACAGCCCGTCCCCGGCCCGCTGCGCATCGACCCGTCCATCGTCGCCCTGGGCGGCGAGCTCAAAAACACCATCTCCGTTTATAAGGACGGATACGTCGTCACCAGCCAGTTCCTCGGCGACCTGGACGACTACCGCAACCTCGGATACTTCGAGGAGACCCTGGCCCATCTCCTCAAGCTGTTCGCGGTCAGGCCCGCCGCCGTCGTCACCGACCTGCACCCCGACTTCCGGACCACCCGGTTCGCGGCCCGGATGGGCATCCCCCACTTCCGGGTCCAACATCACCACGCTCACGTCCTCGCCCCCCTGCTCGAGCACGGCATCGTTCCGAAGCGCCGCGTACTGGGCGTGGCCCTGGACGGCTACGGGTACGGGGCGGACGGGACCGCCTGGGGCGGGGAGTTCCTGCTCGCCGACTACGCGTCCTACGAACGCCTGGCCCGGTTCAAGCCCGTGCCTTTGCCGGGAGGGGACCTGGCGGCCCGGGAGCCCTGGCGGATGGCCCTGTCCCATCTCCACGACGCGTTCGGGACGGGGCTGGGCGGCATAGAGGCCTTCCCGGGGATCAAGAAAGAGAAGGTCTCGTCGGTCCTGGAGATGGTCCGCAAGGGCCTCCGGAGCCCTCCGGCCTCGAGCTGCGGCCGGCTCTTCGACGCGGTCTCGTGGCTCTGCGGCCTGGCGCCGGAACGGATGGAGTTCGAGGCCGAGGCGGCCATGAGGCTCGAGGCCGCCGCGGCGGCCGCGCCCGGCGTCCGCAAGACCTATCCCGTGGCGGTCTCCGGGGCGGGGGCGGGCCGGCCGATGACCGTCTCGTTCGGGCCGCTCATCGCGGCCGTCGTCCGCGACGTCGTCAGGGGAGCGCCCGTTGCGCTGATCTCGGCCATGTTCCACGAGTCCCTGGCTGTCCTCATCCTGCGCCTCGCCGAACGGGCGCGCCGGACGGCCGGCGCGGACACCGTCGTCCTGACCGGAGGCGTTTTCCTCAACAGGCGGCTGCTCGAAAGGACGGAGGAACGGCTCGCCGGGGCGGGTTTCCGCGTGCTCCGGCCCCTGGCCTACTCGCCGAGCGACGAATCCCTGTCCCTGGGTCAGATCGCATGGGGGCTGGCCCGTCTCGCGCAGGGCCGGGGCTAGGCTAATCTTTCGGGCTCGGGGGCCTTTCCGCCGGAAGCTCCTCGGCCCTGATCCGTATCCCTCCGACGAGAGAGATGACGCCGTTCGAGACGAGCGCCGCGAGCACGCCTCCGGCCCCGAAGACGACGAAGCCGGCGAGGCCGCCGAGGACGGTGAACACGAGCCCGCCGGGAAGGGTCCCCTGGATGCCGGCGAAGAACGCGGGCAGGGCGCCGACGGTCCCGGGAAAGAGGGCGGTCACGCCGACGGCCAGCCCGGCCAGGATGCCGGCGAACAATCCCACGGCCCCGAAGAACCACAGGAACGAGCCGACGTGGCAGGAGCGGACGACGAGGTCCCGGGGGCCGCGGAGGGCGCCGGGCTCGGCCTTGGCCGCGCCGATCTGGTCCGCCGGGACGCCCGGCCCCGGGCTTTCATCGTGCGGCCGGCGTCCGCAGCGGACGCAGGATTCGGCCTCGAGGTCGTTCTCGAAGCCGCAGGAGATGCAGATCGCCCTGTGCTCGAGCTGCGAGGGCGGTTTGGCCTCGGCCCATCCCCCGCCGTCGAAGCAATACCATCGGCCGCTCTGGGCGCCGATCATCCAGAAGCGGCCGTCCTCGTCCTTGATCCGGAGCTGCTTCAGGCTGTCGATGTACTCCCTCTGGGATATGCGGTTGTCATGGAATTTCCGCCTGAGGAGGGCGAACGTTTCCTCGACTTCCCGGAACCGGTCAGCCATGGCGGCCTCCTTCAAGCCTCCGGACCTTTTTACCACACAATATATGTCTTTTCAATCAGTTATTAACCTGTTGAAAATAAATATATTATAGTCCTTGACGAATTCTTGTGCAAAGAGCCGTAACTTCAATCAGGACTGGAAATTGGCATCGGGAAAATGGCCGATTTCAACAGCTTTTCCACAATTCTTGTGAAAAAAACGGCGGTTGTTTCGGGCCCTTCGGGCTCATCCCGCGATCATTCCGAAGCTCTTCAGGACGGCCCGCAGATCGAAACCCCGGACGGGGTCCGGAATGAAGGACAGGACGAAGATGACGATGATGACCAGACCGAGGACCCGCCGTTTTCGGGACAGAGGTTCGTCCTCGTCGACGATCCGCGGATGCTTGAGGCCGATGATGAGCAGGACCGCGGCCCAGAGGAACCAGCCCGCCCAGCAATAGAAGCCCATGACGAGAAAAACGGCGACGAGGGCCCGGGACAGGAACTTGGCGCGGGCCCCGATGAGGGCATAGGCGATGTGTCCGCCGTCGAGCTGGCCGAAGGGCAGCAGATTGAGGGAGGTCACCAGGAGGCCGACCCACCCGGCGAACGCGACGGGGTGAAGGACGAGGGCCGACCCGGCCGGGGCGCCGGCGAAGAAGAGAGCCTCCAGCAGGTTGAAGGCCAGGGGCTCTCCGAAAACGATGGCCCCTTCTTCGGGCAGGGACGGGACGAGCTTCGAAAAGGCCAGGCCGACGGTCAGGGCGGGAACGGCCAGGGCGAACCCGGCCAGAGGGCCGTTGGCCCCGATGTCGAACAGGTGGCTTTTGTAACGGATGGGGGACTTGATCTTGATGAAGGCGCCCAACGTGCCGATGAGGGTCGGGAACGGCATGAAATAGGGCAGGGTCGCCGAAAGGCCGTACCGGCGGCAGGTCAGGTAGTGGCCGAGCTCATGACCGGTGAGGATCGTCATGAGGACGACGGCATAGAGAAGGCCGAGGAGGACGACGGGAGGTTCCATGAAGGCCCGCAGGCCGAGCGCCGGCGGCCCGCCCGACGACAGGGCCTCCGCGTGAACGTAGCTCAGCCCCCAGCTCAAGCCGACGAAGAACGTGGACAGGAGGGTCAGTCCGAAAAGGAGGGCATTCAGCCAGATCCGGGGGCGGGGCCGGGATCGCAGGTCGTCCATGGTCAGAAAAAAAGGACAGGAGTGAAGAGGCTCACTCCCGCCCTGTGGCAGGCGCCAGGTCCGGCGTCAGTTGCCCGTGAGCTTATGGTACCTGGCCATCAGCTCTTCCTGGGTCTCCTTGCGGTCGGGGTCGTGGACGCAGGCATCGACGGGGCAGACGGCCGCGCACTGCTGGGTTTCATGATGGCCGACGCACTCGGTGCACTTGGCCGGGTCGATCACGTAGCGCTCCTCCCCGGCCGAGATGGCCTGGTTGGGGCATTCGGGTTCGCAGGCGCCGCAGTTGATGCACTCTTCGGTGATGATGAAAGCCATGTCCTTCCTCCTTGCAAAATCAAAGGGATATTATAGTCTTTCGACCCGATTTGGCAATCTTTTCCTAGCGGGCGAGGGCCAGCCGGGAGGACTTCAAAGAGGCCTCGTACCCGTAGTAGGTCTGGGCGTATTCCTGCTGGACCTTCTGGAAGAGATCCAAGGCCTGCTTTTTTTCGCCCTTGAGCTCGTAGGCCTCCGCCAGACGGAAGAGGACGGCATCGAGAGGATAAGCCTTGGGCTTTTCGTCCCGGATCTTGGAATAGATGGCAACGGCCTGGTCGTAGTCCTTCTGCTTGAGGAGGACCTGGGCCCGGAGATCCTCGGCCTGGTAGTGGAGCAGGTCCTTGCGGCCCGCGGGAATGCGCGCCAGGAAGGACCCGGCCTTGTCCAGGTCTCCCTTGCCGTACCAGTACTTGGCCAGCTCGAGGTTGGCCGGGCGCGCATAGCGCCCTTTCTCCGCGAGCCGCTCGAGCCCGGCCAGGTTCTCCGGCTTGGCCGCGAGGTCCGCGGCCAGCTCATGGACCTCCCCGGCGACCTTGTTGAAAACGGATTGGTTGTAGGACCGGACGAGCATCAGGGCCGCGAACACCAGGGCCGCGACGGCCAGGGCGCCCGCGGCCATCAGGAATTCCCGCTGGTAGGTCCTGAAGAACCCGGCCACCAGGCTCAGGCCCCGGACCATGCCGTCTTCCTTGAGGTGATGCCTCTCCGCTCTCTTCATCTCTCTCTCTCCCGAACAGGCGGTCGCAGCCCCCATTCATAGCACATCAGGAAGAGGGGGTCAAACCTTAAATCATTAAATTCTCCAGCATATCCCCGCATCTTGTCAGAGAGGAAGGGGATGAGAATTTAATGATTTAAGGTTTGACCCCCTCTTGTCAGGGAAAGAGGGCCCTGGTCAGGGCCGCGACGTTCTTGGCGTAGCTCTCGCACCCGTCCAGGGCCCGCTTGTCGGGCCGCCCGATGGCGACCGGCCCGTAATGGTCGCCCCGGTGGTCGCCGCGCACGACCATCCCGTGGATGAGGAGCGCCTTGAGGATGTCGAGGACGGTCGTCTCGTTGCCGCCCCCGATGTTGGCCGAGGACGTGAAGGCCCCGCCGACCTTGCCCCGGAGCTTGCCGTGGAACTTGACGCTCTCGTCGAGGAGCTTCTTGAGCTCCCAGGCCATCGTCCCGTAATAGGTCGGCGAGCCCAGGACGAGCGCGTCGTACCCGAGGAAGTCCCGGGCCTCGATCTCCTGGATCTTCTTCAGATCCACCTCGAGGCCCTCGGCCCCCAGGATCTCGGCGATACGCTCCGCCATCTTCCGGGTGTTCCCGGTGCGGGAATAATAGCCGACGAGCGCTTTGGGCATCGTATCCCTCCTTGTCTTCCCGGACGGCCCGGGCGTCGCCCGGCCCGCGAACGGGTCCAGGAGGCGATTATGCCAAAGGAGAGAGGAGCCGTCAACGCGGCTCGGGCTCAGTACTCGAAGGTGATCAGTCCGGTCTTGAGCGCGATCTGGCTGCGGAGGGCTTCCTTGCTGACCTTCTTCTCTTTCTCGGCCTTGATGGCCTTGAACAGCTCCCAGGTCGTCAGCAGGCCGTTGCCGTCCTTCTGGGCCTCCTCGATCTGGGCGGCCGAGAATGGCTTGTCCCGCAGCTTGGCCTCGACGTTCGAGAAGTAGTTGCCGATGAGCACGGCCTTCATCCGGGTGTTGTCGAACTCCTGCATCCGGCGGCCCTTGTATTTCTGGAGCAGCGCGCACTCGTCGTCGGTGGCCCAGTTCCTGTTGCCGCGGGCGAGGACGATGATCAGGCTCTCCTTGCGCAGGCTGACCTCGACGTTCTGTTCGGCGTTGTCGAGGAGCCAGACGTCCTCCTCCTTGCTCCGGATGACGTTCTTCCAGTACCCGTCGACGTCGACGACCTTCGGCCAGCCGAGGGCGCGGAGGGCGTGGAGGACGGCGCTCTTCAGCTCGGGCCCCTCGGCCTTGAGCAGCTTGTGGAACTCCTCCTGGCCGGCCGATCTCATCTCGCCGATGCGCCGGTCGATCTCGGCCAGGGCAGCTTCGTGCCGGCGCTTCTCCTCGTCCTTCTTGAGCATCAGCTCCTTGAGCCCGGGGAAGACATAGTCCTCTCCGTCGAGCCAATCGACGGCCGGCTCCTCCGGCATGGCCGCCGCCAAGGACAGCTTGTCCTTCAGGATGTGATCGACGACCTCGACGTTCTTCGCGCCGAAGGAAGGCAGGAGGAGGACGTAGCCCTTGCCCTTCCGGAGCAGGAGCGCGACGGGGGCCCCGTCCGGGCTCTTGGCCAGGACCTCGATGCGGCCGTTGGCTGTCGTTTCCTTTTCCCAGACCCCGTCCTCGAGGGTCTCGGCGAGGAGACGGAAGGCGCCGGAGATGAACGGCCGGAAGCGCTCGAAGGGCACGTGGAACAGGGTCCGGGGGTTGAAGACGACGGACTCGGCCCGGGTGCCGTCCTCGATCCGCAGGCCCGGGACGGGCCCGATGATGTTGGTCAGCTGGGGCGTCTCCCCCCCGCCGATGAAACAGACGACCCGGACCCCGGCCGTGACCCGCGCGGCGAGCTCTTCGTGGACGCCGGCATGGAGGTCGGACGGGCCCCGGGGATCGCCGGCGTCGACCTTGTAGAAGACGATCTCGCTTTCCCCGGGAATGGCGACGGGCTCTTCGCTCCCCGTCTTCCAGCCCGTCGAAACGAGCTCGACGTCGTATTTCCGGGAAGAGAGATAGTCCCGCTCCTTGTCCTCGAAATCGACAAGCAGGATCTTGGCCATCGGCCGTCTCCTTTCGCGTTGGGGAGGTTCCGACGGGATGATATCACGTTCCGGCAGGGACTTGAAGCCGGGCCGGAGACCTCTGTTCCGCCCTCATCATCGCCTTCCCCCCTCCTCCCCGTCAATCACCCCAAGGGGTGAATGCCGCGAGGATATTTCATCGTTTTGGGGCCTTCGCCGGCCGCCGTACCCTGGCGGGCCGCCCCATGCATCTCGGGGCCAACCTGCTCCTGCCCGGGGGCTTCGACGAGCATCCCGAGGCCCGCTACCCGCTGGTCATCATCCATGGCCATTTCCCGTACACGTTCGAAAGGTTCATCCCCCGGATCGCCCCGCGCATCCTGAAGACGGCGCCTCCGGGGGCGGACATCGAGAGCTGGCGGTACTGAGGACGGCCTCCCCGCCGGCGGTGAGGTTCCGGCCCCGAATATCACCCCCCGAACTACACATAAAGAGGATGGCCGCGCCGGCGCTCATCCCCTATGATCCGAGCGAGATATGCTGCGGATCTTTCCCCGGACACCCCGACAGAGCCCCGGCAACCCGGAAGGCCGGGCCGCGATCTGCCCCGCCGTTGCGGCCTCCCGCCCTTCACCCTCCCGGCACGCCTCGGCCCCCGCACGTGTGCCGGAGGAGACCGTTTTCCTGGAAACGGCGCGGACGGCCCGGCCCGCGGAAAAACGGACATCGCCTCCCTCCGCCGCCCTCGATGAGACCGCCATCCGGGAGGTCACCCAGCGGAACAAATTCGAGGAGGAGATCTCGGGCTGGGAGAAGAGGTTCGAGCTGATCATCGCCGCCTCCGGACAGGTCGTCTACGACTACGACCTGACGACCGGCCGGATCATGTGGAGCGGGAGCCTTCTTCAGGTCCTCGGCTACACCCGCGAGGAGATGGGCGGCATCGAGGAATGGGCCGGGATGATCCATCCCGAGGACAGGGCCAAAGCCTTACGCCTGCTCGAGATCGCGGAAAAGGAGCTCTCGACCTACGACGTCGACTACCGGTTCCGGCACAAGAACGGCGGATACCGCTGGCTCCACGACCGGGGCTTCTTCCTGGTCGAGAACGAAGGCCGGACGCGCCGGATGATCGGCATGATGAAGGACGTCACGGACCGCAAACAGGCCGGGCTCCTCCAGAGCGCCGTTTACCGGATTGCCCAGGCCGCCAACAGCTCGGCCAGCCTGGAGGATCTTTACCGGTCCGTCCACGAGACCATGGCCACCGTCATGCCGGCCGGCAATTTCTATATCGCCCTCTACGACGACGCAAGGGACACGATCAGCTTCCCCTATTTCGTCGACGAGATGGACGCCCCCCCGCCGCCTCAGAAAGCGGGCAAGGGCCTGACGGAGTACATCATCCGGACCGGCAGGTCCCTGCTCTGCGACGAGGTTGCCGACATGGATCTCCGGGGCCGGGGCGAGGTCGAGGTCATCGGCGCGCCCTCCGCGATCTGGCTCGGCGTGCCGCTCATCGTCGACGGGAAGACGATCGGGGCGATGGTCGTCCAGCATTATTCCGATCCCCTGGCCTACGGGAATGCCGAACGCCGCATGCTGGAGTTCGTGTCCTCCCAGGTGGCCCAGTCGATCGAGCGCAAGCTGGCCGAGGAGAGGCTGCGCAGGGGGCTGGACAAGCTCCGGACGACCCTCAAGGCGTCCATCGACTCCCTGGCCTCGGCCATCGAGATGCGGGACCCCTACACGGCCGGCCACCAGGAGCGCGTCACCCACCTGGCCCGGGCCATTGCCGTTGAGATGGGTCTCGCCGGCGAGCGCCTCGAGGCCATCGAGGTCGCCGGCGCCATCCACGACATCGGCAAGCTCTACGTGCCCGCCGAGATCCTCAGCAAGCCCACCAAGCTGACGGAGATCGAGTACGCCCTCATCAAGATGCACGCCCAGGCCGGCTACACCATCCTCGGCAAGATCGATTTCCCGTGGCCCATCGCCGACATCGTCCACCAGCACCACGAATATCTCAACGGATCGGGCTATCCCCAAGGGCTCCACGGCAAGGACATCCTCCTCGAGTCCAAGATCCTCTGCGTCGCGGACATCGTCGAAGCCATGTCCTCGCACCGTCCCTACCGGCCCGCGCTGGGGATCCAGGCGGCCCTCGACGAGATCTCGCAGAAGCGGGGCATCCTCTACGACCGGGAGGTCGTGGACGCCTGCCTGACGCTCTTCCGGGCCAAGAAGTTCAAGTTCGACTAAGGCCCCGATCATCGGGCCGAGAAAGGAGAATTTCAACCGCCGTCCGGACGTATCCCTTTCCGGCGCAGGGCGTCGAGGGAGCCCCAGAAATCCAAGCCGGTCGAGCGCAGGAAATCCCGGTCGGCGGCGATCGCGGCCGGCGCGCCCGTCCGGACGATGCGGCCCTCGACGAGGATCGCGAGACGGTCGCAGACGGCGAGGGCCGGCAGGACCTGCTGGGAGACGAGGACGACCGTCGCCTCGAGACCGGCGATGAGCCCGGTCAGCGACTCGACCAAGGCCGGATTGAGGTTGGAGAACGGCTCGTCGAAGGCCACGACATCCGGCCCCATGGCCAGGACGGTGGCCAGCGCGGCCCGCTTGCGCTCGCCGAGGGACAGGCGTCGCGGGTCTCGGCCTTCGAAGCCGGCCAGGCCCACGCGGCCCAGCGCCTCCCGGGCCCGGGTCTTCGCCGCCTCGCGGTCCAAGCCGAGGTTGAGAGGCCCGAAAGCGACGTCCTCTTCGACGGTCGGGCAGAAGAACTGGTCGTCCGGGTTCTCGAAGACGAGCCCGACCCGGCGCCGGACCTCACCGAGCGTCCGGGGCCCGACCTCGACCCCTCCGACCCGGACCTTCCCCCGGCCGTGAAGGAGCCCGTTGAGGTGGAGGAGGAGCGTTGATTTTCCGGCCCCGGACGGGCCGAGGATGCCGAACCTCTCCCCGGGGCGGATGTCAAGGGACACGCCGCGAAGGATAGGCCGGTCCATCTCGTAGGCGAAGGCCAGGTCTTCGACCTCGACCCCCGCGCCTCTGGCCTCGCGACTCACGGCAGGAACACCCTGACGGCGATGAACGGGACCAGCAGGGCCGCCGCGGCGACGAGGTCCCGCGGACGAACGCGAGGCGGGTCCAAGTCCGGAAACGAGCCCGTGAATCCCCGGCCTTCCATGGCCGCTTGGACCCGCTTCGACCGGTCCCAGCCGCGCAGGAGGATGAGGGCCGCGGCCCGTCCGAAGGTCCCGACTTTGGAGACCCGCAGCCGGCCGGGCGTGCGGCTCTCGCGGGCCCGATTCATGCGGGCGGCCTCCGCGCCGAGGACGCCCAGAAAGGAGCCGGCGACGGCCATGGCCGAACCGAGGGCCGCCGGGAACCCGAGCGACCGGATCGCGCCGATGATCCGGCCGAACCTCTCGGTCAGGACAAGCAAACTCAGGGCCAGCACCGAGGCGTAGGCCTTGAGGGCGATGGCCGAGGCCTGCAGCCATAGTCCGGGCGCCAACCAGCCCGTCGCGGAGCCCGCACGCGACAGGGGGAACATGACGGCGGCCAGGAGGATGAACGGCGACGCCAGGGCGGCTCGCCTCAAAACCTCTCGGGCCGGGACGCGGCAGGCTGCGGCAATGGCGGCCAGGACCGCCAGCGAAACGACCAGAGACAGCCATTCCGCGCCCGGAACGGATACGACGACGATGATGACGGCCAGGACCGCGAGGACCTTGACCCGCGGATCGAACCGGCACAAGGGGCTTTCGAGGCCGGGGCCGCGAGGTTCAAGCCTCAGGTCCACGGCGCGGCCCCTATTGTCCCGTCCGGCGGCGGGCTTTGATCCCGTATAAGACACCGGATGCGCCGAAGATGAGGGCCAGCCCGGCCGCCGCCCTCACCCAGAGCGGCAGGCGAGCCGGGGCGGACGCCCCTGGAGGCTCGAATCCGCCCTCGATGAACTCCCGGCTGACGGGGATGAGACGTTCCTCGCGGTGCCCGAGCTCGTCATCGACGACCGCCCGCCACTCCCCTTCCCGGTCGGGGACGAAGGCGAACCGGCCCGAGGCGTCGGCGTTCCCGCTCTGGTAGGCGGCGGGCGAGGTCCCCGGCGCATAGATCTTGACCGCCGCGAAGGCGACGGGCTCGGACCCGGAGTAGGCCGCTTTCAGGACGATGAGCGGAGCATGCCTCCGGACCTCGATGTCGAGCCCGTGGGCGGCCATGGATGCGGCGAGGACCGCAACGGCGGCCGCCGCCAGGGCATGTCTCACGAGAAGGTTCTTCATGGCGGATTCTCCAGGAGAGCGGGCTCCGTCTTGCGAAGGAAGACGACGGCCGAAACGGTCAGGGCGCCTTCGAGGGCGGCCACGGCGGAATAGACGCCGGCCAGGAAAAGGACCTTCTGGCCGTATCCGGCCGACAGGAACTCGAGGCTCATCAGGACGGCGGGCACGAGGATCCCGGCAAAGCCGGCCGCGAACGCCCGGGCCGCTGCGGGGAGTCCGGGGACCCGCCAGATGAGGGCCGCTGCAAGGGCCCCGAGTCCCATATTGAGGGTGTTCAAGCCGATCGCCAGCAGTCCGCCGTGCTGGAAGAGCAGGGCCTGGAGGAGGAGGGCGATGAAGACCGCCGGGAAGGCCGTCCGGCCGAGCAGGATGCCGGCCAGGCCGAACAGCCCCAGATGGATCGACGTCCCAGCGAACGGGAAATGGAGGAGGGAGGCCAGGAAAAGGGCCGAGGCCATCAGCCCCGTCTTGGGGATGTCGGCCGTGCCGATGCGGCGGCCGAGCAGGGACGCCGCGCCCAGGGCCGCGATGTTGGCGGCCGCTGCGACCGGGACGGGAAAGATGCCGTCGGCGATGTGCACCGGGCCTCAATCCCAGGTCAGGATCCGAGCGGGCTTCCTCATCGGGGACCTCCGTTGGTAGCACGATTTTTAATATTCGTAGCACGCCTATTCTACGGACGCCCGGCCCCGATGTCAAGGAGAGGGACGACCCCTTTACGGAGATCTTCTCAACTGAGGATTCCCGGAAACGGGAGAAGAACCGTATCCAGAACGGCCTTAACCGAGCTTTTTCCCGGTGCTGGCCATGGCGATGGTCCCCTGGAGGACGCCCTTGACCGAGCGCAGGGCGTCGGCCAGCCGGCGAACCTCCCGGGCCCGGCCCCGGACGGCGATGATCTCCAGGCAGTGGTCGTGGTCGAGGTGGATGTGCTGGGTGGAGACGACCAGGCCGTGGGCGTCGTGCTGGATATCTGCCAGACTGTTGACGAGGTCCTTGCGGTGATGGTCGTAAACGAGAGTGATGGCCCCGGCGACCTCTCCCCCCGTCCGCCACTCCTCCTCGACGAGCGCAGCCCGGATGAGATCGCGGAAGGCTTCCGACCGGCTGGCGTAGCCGCGCTTGGCCACGAGGTCGTCGAACCGGGCCAGGAGGTCCTCCCCGAGGGATATCCCGAAGCGGGCGAGCTTGCCCCCCGCGGGGGATTTCGACGGAGCGCTCATGGTCCTCCCCAAAATACGGCCAACGCCCCGGACAAGTCAAGGCCTGGTGAGAGCATCAACGGCCGCATATAGCGGAAGGGAGCATGTTCAGCATGTTCTGCCAAGAACGCCTTGAGATCGCCGGGCGGCTTGACGCGCCCCATCCATTCGTTTAAGAAGGGGTTATGAACGTCGTCAACAGCATCGTCCGCAAGCGGAAGAACAAGATCGGGCTGCCGCCCGGGACCGCGGT
>JBBIGP010000005.1:0-51744 GCA_037447475.1 Candidatus Aminicenantota bacterium | reverse complement strand
ACAGCATCGTCCGCAAGCGGAAGAACAAGATCGGGCTGCCGCCCGGGACCGCGGTTTTCGTCGGCGAGCGAAAGGCCGAGGTCACAAAGGTCACGCTCCTCGACTACGACCCGGCCGGGTTCGAAGAGAAGGTCGTCGAAAAGATCGAGGACTGCTTCCCCTGCAAGAAGGCGCCGACCGTCTCCTGGATCAACGTCGACGGCCTCCACGAGGTCGAGGCCGTCCGGAAGCTGGCCGAGCATTTCGAGGTCCACCCCCTGACCCTCGAAGACATCCTCAACACGCAGCAGCGGCCGAAGATGGAGGAGTACGAGGGCTATATCTACCTCGTCCTGAAGATGCTCCTCTACGACGAGGCCAGCCGGGAGATCGAGACCGAGCAGGTCAGCCTCGTCCTCGGCCGCAACTTCGTCCTCTCGTTCCAGGAGAAGGCGGGCGACATCTTCGAGCCCGTCCGGGAGAGGATCCGCAGCGGCAAGGGCCGCATCCGGAAGATGGGCCCCGATTACCTGGCCTACGCCCTCATCGACGCCGTCGTCGACCACTACTTCGTCATCCTCGAGAGGAGCGGCGAACGGATCGACGAGATCGAGGAGCGCGTCGTTTCCGATCCCCGGCCCGAGACGCTCCGCGAGATCCACAAGCTGAAAAGGGGGATGATCGAGCTGCGCCGGTCCGTCTGGCCCCTCCGGGAGGTGATCGCCTCCCTCGAGCGCGGCGAGTCCCCCCTCGTCCACCAGGCGACGCGGGTCTTCCTCCGCGACCTCTACGACCACACCATCCAGGTCATCGACACGGTCGAGACCTTCCGGGACATGCTCTCCGGGATGCACGACACTTTCCTGTCAAGCATCAGCAACCGGATGAACGAGGTCATGAAGGTCCTGACCATCATCGCCACGATCTTCATCCCCCTGACCTTCATCGCCGGCATCTACGGCATGAACTTCGAGCACATGCCCGAGCTCGGCTGGCGCGGGTCCTATTTCGGGATTCTCGGCCTCATGGCCGCCCTGGCCTTGGCGATGCTGGCCTATTTCAAAAGGAAACGGTGGCTATAGCTTCTTTCGCTTCCGCCTTGGCTTCGGACACTTCGGGCTCCAACCGGAAGAACCCTACACCAAATCGCCCGAAGGGCCGAAATCAGACGCCCGAGACGACGACGTCCTGGAAGACCAGGCTGGGGAACTTCTGAGAGGAGTAGGGATAGGGATCGTTCGCGACCTCGGCCAGCCGCTGCCAGATCTTGAGATGGTTGTCGGCGATGTTCATCTCGGCCACGGCCTGGACCGGGACGCCCTTCTCGAAGAGCTGCCCGACGATGCCGATCGAGGTGTCGCCCGTCGTCGAATTCGAGTTGCCGCCGATGAAGCCGGTGATCAGGATGCCCCGCCCGAGGTCCTTCATGATCTCGGCGACCGAGCGCGTGCCGGGAGGCACGATGAGCGTCGACGGGCTCCCCGAGGTCGGCTCCCAGCCCAGCTTGCGGCCGTAGTACCAGTCGACGTAGAACTCCTTGAGGACCCCGGCCTCGATCATGACCCGCCTCTTAGCCACGATGCCTTCGCCGTCGTAAAGCCGGCTCCCCTGGGCCCCCTTGACGAACGGGTCATCGATGAGGGTCAGCTTGCCGCTGGCGACCTTCTGCCCCTTCTTGTCGGCCAGGAAGCTCTGCCTCTGCTGGATGCTGCGGCCGAACATGGCCTGCAGGAAACCGCCGCCGAACCGGCTCACGACCCGGTTCTCGATGATGACCGGGAGGGTCTCCGTCTTGAGCTTCTTCGCCCCGAAGAGGGCCAATGTCCGCCGGGCCGCGTCGGCCCCGATCTCCTCTGGCTTGGGCAGGTCCTTCCGTTTCAAAGCCACCGCGACCGCGTACTCCGCCGGCCGGCGGTCCCCTTCGTCCTTGCCCGTCATCGAGGCGCTGCCCACGAAGTACGTGACCTCCGAATAGCCTTCGAAGCCGTTACTGGCCATCATGAGCTGCTCGCCGTGGCCGTCGGTCGATCCTGCCGTGACCGAGATGACCTTATCGCCGCCCGCCGCGAGGCAGCTCGCCTCGATGGCCCTGACGAAGGCATGGCGGTCCTCCGGGGTCAGCGACCGATGGGCGGGATCGACCTGCTCGAGGTCGATCTCCCTGCGGCCCTCGTAGTGCTTGGGATCCGGCAGCGTCCGGAACGGGTCCTCTGCCAGGAGCTTCGTTTGGGCCACGGCCCGTCCGATGAAGTCTTTGAGGGCGTCCTTCCTGAGGTCCGACGTGCTCATGCTCGAATACCGCCCGTCGACGAAGATCTCGAGCCCCAGCCCCTTCGTCGCGGCCTCCTTGATCGTTTCGGGCTTGCGGTCGCGGTAGCCGATCTCGACCGACCGTTCGCCGTCGATCCGGATCCGGCAGGCGCCGGCGCCGGCCGCCTTGGCTTCTTTGATGCCCCACGCCGCAAGAACGTACATGTCCTGTTTCATCGTCGGTCTCCTTATCTCAGCCCCGGGTCCCGCCCACGGTCAGGGACTTGATCAGACAGGTCGGCTGGCCGAACCCGCACGGCGCGGACTGCCCGTCTTTGCCGCAGGCCCCTGTCCCGCCGGCGTGGATCTCGAAGTCGTCGGCGACCATGGTCGTGTTGGCCAGCATCTTGGGCCCGTTGCCCATGATGTTGACGTCCTTGATGGGCGCCCCGAGCTTGCCGTTCTCGATGATCCGGCCCTGCGAGACGAAGAAGGCGAAGTCGCCCTCGCCGATCTTGACCTGGCCGTTGCTGACGTCCTGGACGTAGATGCCCCGGCCGGCCGCCTTGATGACGTCCTCGGGCTTGGCCGGGCCGGCGACCATGTAGGTGTTCCGCATGCGCGGGATGACGAAGTGCCGGTAGCTCTCTCGCCGGCCGTTTCCGGTCGGCTTGACGCCGTAGAACTTGGCCGAGATCTTGTCGTGGAGGTAGCTCGTCAGGATGCCCTTGTCGACGAGCACGGTCCTCTGCCCCGGCGTCCCTTCGTCGTCGACGTTGATCGAGCCGAGCTGGCCCGGCAGGGTCCCGTCGTCGACGATGGTCACGAACGGCTCGGCGACCTTTTTGCCGATCATCGTGGAGTAGGTCGAGATGTTCTTGCGGTTGAAGTCGGCCTCCATGCCGTGCCCGATGGCCTCGTGGAGCAGGACCCCCGTGACGCCAGGCCCGAGGACGACCGGCATCTCGCCGGCCGGGGGCTGAACGGCGTCGAACAGCAGAACGGCCCGCTCGGCAGCCGTCTTGGCCAGGCTTTCGACGATCGCGGGCGTGAAGAACGAGAAGTCCCGGCGGCCGCCGAAGTTCCAGCCGGCCCGCTCGCGCCGGCCGCCCTTCTCGGCGACGACGGACGCGGTCAGATAGCTCCGCGGCTGGAGATCGCCGGCCTTGACGCCGTCGCTCGTGACGACGAGGATGCGCTTCTGCTGGTCATGGAAGGAGGCGTTGACCTTGACGACGATCGGCGACAGGGCGAAGCAGCGGTCGTTCGCCTTCTGGACAAGGGGCAGCTTCGTTTCGAGCGGGACGGCCGTGAACAGCGTCTTCAGCGGATAGTGGTCGGCGAGCTTCAACGGGGCGAACCGTGCGCTCACGCTCTTGGCCGTCCCGGAGGCGATCGTCGCGGCCGTCGCGGCGGCGGCCAGCAGGGGCTTCTCGCCGATCTCCTGGGTGAAGCCGTATCCGACCTGGTCGCCCTTGACGGTCCGGATGCCCACCCCCAGGGCGATGTCGCTGAAGGCCCGGTTGACCCGGCCGTCCTCGAGCATCAGGTAGTTGCTGATGGTGTGCTCGAAGTAGAGGTCGGCGTAGTCGCCGCCCTTGGCCAGGGCCTGCGACAGGACCTTGCGGCACAGGGCGTCCGTGACCCCGAACTCCCGCTCGAAATAGTCCGGGTCCTCGGCCCCGGACAGGGCGTACCAGCCCCTGGGAAGCAGGGGCGAAGCGGCGGTCGCGGCCGCGAACGCCGTGGCCGCGGCGCCGGTCCTGAGAAATGCCCGGCGGCTGACGATCTTCATGGGCGGTCCCTCCTAGGTGATGTTAAAAAATGCGCGGAAATCATCTTTCAAGAGGATAATACGTTCCGACCGATCAAAAAGTTGCCGGCCGCTCCCCTTCTCCCGCCTCCGCGTGGCCTCCCGGATGGTCATCCGCCTCCGGTCCCCGGCCCGCGCCAGCGGCGTCACTTCCAGTCGGTCAGGATGAAGCCGACGCCGATCCGGTTGACGCGGTGGTCGTAGTCGATGAGGCTCTCTCCGTAGCCCATGAAGTACTGGACGTAGCCGCCGAGCTGGGCGAACAGCGGGAAGCTCCACTCGAGCTGGACGGCCCCGCGGTTCTCGCGAAAGTCCAGGTTGTTGCGGAACATGATCCCCACGCGGTGCCTCTTGAGGAAATAATAGGCCCAGAATTCCCCGTATCCCATGTACTTGTCGATCCCGGGATTGTCGTCCTCCTCGACGCTCTCCGGGAGGCGATACCAACCCTTCAGCAACAGCGCGAGATCGCCCCGCTCGACCCCGACGTTAGCGACCAGCCGGTTCCAGCTCCGGGACAGCGGCTCCGACTGGCCGTTCGACTGATGGTTGATCCCGATCTGGACGAAGCGGAACTTCAGCCCGAGGAGGCTGAAGCGCGTCCGGATGTTGAACAGGACCTCCGGCTCGTAGTCCGTCTCCCGGAAGGGCGAGCTGTCGTCGAAATTGTAGAGCTGCCAGAAGGACCGCTGGGTGTACGCGAACCACAGGTCGACGGGCTGCCCGAGGACGTCCTGCCAGAGCTTGGCCTTGAAGCTCAGCTGGAACGTGACCTCGGGCTTGACGAGCGTCTTGGCCGGGTCGACGGCCTGGAAGGGGGCCGGATTGGGCAGCTCGTTGAAGGAGAACGCGAGGGCATGGCTTGACCGATGGAACGTGATGGACGGCTTGCCGGCTCGCGCTTTTTTGTCAAGGTGCCAGAGTTCCGTGAAATAGGAAAGCTTCGGCGGCTCTTCGGCCGCAGCATAAAGGCCGCCTGTGAAGACGGCCGTCATCGCGATCACGACGAGAACGGCAGGCGCGATCCTTCCCGGGGCTGAAGTCTCTCTCCTCACGATCATCGCGGGCCCGCCTTTTGCCCCTTAATCCTTGGCGGGGGCCTTGGCCCCGTCGGCGGGCCCCGGCCCGGCGGCCTTCTTCTCAGGCTTGGCTTTTTTCTCTTTTCCGCCTTCGCCGCCCTTCTTGGGCTTCTCGGGCTTCCCGGGCTTGCCTGCGTCCTTTTCCTTGCCGGCCGCAGCGGCGGCTCTCCCGGCTTTGGCCTTGGCGGCGTCCTCGAACCTCTTCTCGACGTCCGCAAGGCTCTTGAGCCGGTTGTTGACGGCCTTCACGGCGGCCCTGTGCTTCTTGACGAGGGTATCCTTCTCGATCTTGGGAGCGGCGACCCCCTTTTCCGACAGGAAGGCCAGCCGCTTTAACAGGGCCTGCTCGAGGCTCGCTTTTTGCCGTTGGAGAACCTGCTTGCGATTCTTTCCCATGTCTTACTCCTCTTTCATTCCTTGTCTATGCCCGCAGCGGGTCCTCAACTTTACCAAGATTCCCGGGAAAAAGCCACCCCGGCCGCGCGGGACCTGCGGGGACGGCCTCGATCGACTTTGACGAGGGCGGGCGGGCGGGCCGGGGCTGTCAATGGCGGCGAGGAGAGGTCTTCGGGGAACCTTTCACGCTCCGCCTGCGTATCCACATATGAACGCCGGGTGTCCGATCCCGGACACATCCGACTGGCTCCGGAGGGCATTGGCCTTACGGATCGAGCGGCCGGATTGACATAATCTTCGCATGGCATTGAGCGACGAACAGAACCGAGGACTATCAAACGGACTTTCCGGGCGTCGCTCGAAAAGGAGGCACTGATGAACAAAGCGCTTTGGAAAATCCTGGTCCTGGCGGTCGCCCTGCTCGCCCTGTTCGGCGGGGCTTTCGCTCAGGACAAGCCCGGCATCGTCGGGACCTGGGCCGGCCACACGTTCGTCGGGGACGGCGTCCGGGCCGAGATCGTCCTCGTCGTGGGGAAGGGCGCCGAGGGGCTGACGGCCAAGATCACCAGCGACACGGAAATGTTCCCCGAGCTCGTCTGCCGCCGTGTGGTTTTCGCCGACAAGAAGCTGACTTGCGACCTCGATTTTCCCGACGGGATGGGCACCATCCTTATCAGTATCAGCCTCACGCTCGAGGGCGACGCCTTAACGGGCTACTGGGCCAATCCTGACGGGGACTCCGACATCATCGAGCTTGCCCGCAGGAAATAGCCTCGCCCGAGGTTAGCGGTCTCCGCTCTCGAGCTCCGCCTTGCAGAAGCGCGGCGCCGTCCACATGGGGAAAGCGTGCTTGATGAGCGGCCTCTGCTCTTCCCGCACTTCTCTGAGGGGCCCGATCTGCGGCTCCCGAAGGCGTTCCCGAAGCCTTCTTCCGTCCGCCATCAGCAGAATGAAGTATACGGGGATGATGAGGCTGCAAACGCCGGCCACGATGATCATGTTCATCTGCCCGTCCTTTTCACAAAGCCCCGCTCTTCCTTTTCTGCGGATGGGCCTTCCTTGGCTTCGTCGGCTACTGCTTACGCGAGGAAAGCGTTGAAAATATTACATTTCAAGACGCGGTTGTCAAGCCCGGCCTGCCCGTTTTTTTTGACGGGTGCCCGCGCCCCTATATATGGGGCCTCCGGGGAAAGATGCGTCGATATCATGTGCCGGACGGAGAGCCGCTTCGGTCTCTTGGGCAGGTCCGGAACGCCTCTGAGAAACTGTGATCCCCGGCACTCGACGCGGGCGTCGATCGATGGGCCCGAGCGCGTCACCGCTTGGGGACAAGCCGCCCCGCGAAGCCGCCGCCGGGGGCCAGGACGATCTCGATCCTGTCCGCGGTCGTCACGGTCCGGACGGTCTTCCGGTAGTCCTCCGCCCAGCGGTCGGCGTTGACCCCGTCCTCGAACAGCGTCAGCGTGTACTCGCCGCCGTCGAGGAACGCGAGATCCACCGTCATGCGGTCCGCCTCGTCGCCGGTCATTCCGCCTAGGTACCATTCGCCCCCGCTCCTGCGCGCCATGACCAGCCGTTCGCCGATCTTGGCGTCGAGCACGAGCGTCCTATCCCAGACCGTCGGTACCGGGCCCAGGAACTCCATGCATTCGGCCTCCCGGAGATAGAGCGAGGGGCTGTCGCAGAGCATCTGGAGCGGGCTTTCGTACACGACGTACATCGCCAGCTGACGGCAACGGGTCCCCAGGCTCATCGGCCGGTCGAAGATCGGGCGGAAGTTCTTCTTCTGGGCGTTGCGCATGGCGCCGGGCGTGAAGTCCATCGGGCCGGCCAGCATGCGGATGAAGGGGATCGTCAGCGTGTGGCGCGGGGTGATCGTGTCGGACCACTTGTTGTGCTCGTTGCCCTGGACCCCTTCGCTGGTGATGAAGTTCGGATAGGTCCGCTGGAAGCCGGACGGCTTGGCGCTGCCGTGGAAGTCGACGAGCAGCTTCCGCCTGGCGGCCTCGACGAGCACCCGTTCGTAGAAATTGACCATCCATTGGTCGTCGCGCTGCATGAAATCGACCTTGATGCCCTTGATCCCCCAGGCCGCGAACTTGTCCAAGGCCGGCAGGAATTGGTCGTCGAGGGCTTTCCACGTCACCCAAAGGATCAGGCCGACATTTTTCCGCCGGGCATGCTCGAGGAGGGCTTCCATGTCGATCGCGGGAACGACCTTCATGACGTCGTCGAGCGGGTACCAGCCCTCGTCGAGGATGACGTATTCGAGGCCGTACTTCGAGGCGAAGTCGATATAGAACTTGTAGGTCTCGGTGTTGATGCCGGCCCGTAAATCGACGCCGAAGAGATTGTTGGCATTGTACCAGTCCCAGGCGACCTTGCCGGGCCTGATCCAGGAGGTGTCCTCGATGCGGCAGGGACGGCCGAGCCTGTAGATCATTTCGGACCTGACGAGGTCAGCATCCGTCCGGGCCACGACCATGACCCGCCACGGGAAGCTCCGCGGCCCTGACGTCTCGGCGATGTGCGCGGCCCGCTCGACGACTTTCACATTGCGATCGGAGGTTCGCTCCTCCATGGTCGCGACGGCCGGGAAGACGGCCTTGAGCGCCGTGTCGGACCGGCCGGCAAGATAAAATCCGGGGTAGTCGCTGAGGTCGGACTCGGTGACGGCGATCTTGACGCCCTCGCCGGCCTCTATGAGCATCGGGATCGAGCAGAACTTGTCCGGGCCGATGGACCGCAGCGGGACGTGTTCGTATTGCCGCTCCTGGTGGGAGTGAAAGCTGACCTCGGCCGGGAAGTAGACGTGGTGGTCCCGGTCGAAACGGTATTGGATGTCCTCGGTCACGACCGTGACGGGTCCGCCGGCCGCGATCCCGAAGCGGTAGGCCACGCCGTCGTCGTAGGCCCGGAAGACCACGGAATAGGAGCCCGCGAAAGTCAGGGTCAGCTCGTTGTAGACATCATCGATGACGGCATTCTTGATCTTGACGGGCGGGACGATGGTGTCCTTCACCTTTTTGCGTTGGGCCTTGACCCTGCGGACGTCTTTGCCCAGGACCCGTCCGTCCCCGAGCGTCATCGACAGCGTGTTCGGTCCGGTCAACGGCCGGCCGTCAAGTTGGACGGAGTAGCGGACCTGGCCGTCGGTCTCGATGCGGACGAGAAGCCTCCCGTCGGGGCTCTTCAGCTCATGGCTTTCCGCGCGGGCCGTCGCGCCGGCAAGGCCCGCCAGCAGAGGGACCAGAACGAATACCATCATGCTTTTCATAGCGGCTCCTTGGAAGCCTCGCGCTCTGTGATCACGAGGCCTTCCTCGCCCAACGAGGATACGTCCATCCCCGGGCCGTGTCAATCCTCCGGCAAAGCCTCAGCCCCCCAACGCTTTCAGCAACGGGCCGGCCTTCATTGGCGGACGAACATGCTGGAACCCATGGACATTGACCACCGAGCGCGGCGGTGCTATCCTCGGTCCGGGCGGCCGGGGAAGGGCCGGGGCGGAGGGTCCCGTTCACGACAAGGAGGAGGGCATGAACTGGAAGCGCTTTTATGTTGCGGCCTTGGCGGTCTTTGTCGCCGTCCAGGCCATGGAGTTCCTCATCAGCACGCTCCTCATGAAGAGCGCCAACGAGTCTCTCCAGGCCCTGTGGCGGCCCGACATGATGTCCCGGGCCTGGGTGATGTATCTCATGAGCGCGCTCATCGCGCTCGTCTTCACCTACATCTTCGTCAAGGGCCGCGAAGGCAAGGGCATCCAGGAGGGCGTGCGCTTCGGGATCGTCATCTGGCTGTTCTTCACCGTGCCGATGAACCATTTCATGTGGGTCATGCTGCCGATCCCGTACCGGATCATCTTCCAATGGCTGCTCGCCGGCCTGCTGGAAATGCTCGTCGCGGGCATCCTGGTGGCGGTCATCTACAAGCCCAAGGAGGCGGCGAAGGCCTGAGCGCCGGAATCCGGCGTTCAACCCGCTGGAAACCCCTAAGTTCCGCCGACGAGGCCGAGGGCGATCAGGACGAAGCTCGGGCCGTTGTAGAGGGCATGGATGACGATGCCGACCGTCGTGTTGCGCGTCTTGTGGACCGAGTACGGCAGGATCACAACGACAGGCGAGAGCATGATCATCAGGCCGGTCCCGAACGGGGCGTGAAAAACGAGCCAGAGCAGCGAGACCGCGACCCAGGAATGACGGCCCGCGAGCCGGGCTTGTATGTACCCCCGCCACATCAGCTCCTCTCCCAGGATGTTGAGGGCGAACATCGGAAGCCAGACGAGAAGCAGCAGGCGTTCGGGCCCGGTGAACGGCTCGAAAGCCATAAACCACGGCGTTGGCTCGAGGGGCCGTGTGCCAAGAATCCCGGCGGCCGCCCGTGAGGCGCCGAAGACAAGCCCCGACAGGACGAAGCAGAGCAGGGTCCCGCCCAAAGCATAGCTCCAATCCCTTCGGCCGAGCGGCTTGACGGCCAGAGACTCCCCGATCGAGCCCCGGCCTTCGCGGCGCGCGAGGAGCAGGGCGCCCGCGAGCAAGGGAGCGAACAGGCAATAACCGGTAATGAACCAATGCATGGCCGGGTTCAGGTCGAACCGGGCCTCGAGCCACGGTATGAGGCACAGAACGAGCAGGTAGAAATAGCCCGTGAAGCCGAAGAAGATGGCGGCGGCCCGCGGATAGCTGAGTTTCCCGGTTGGTTCGGCCATGCGGAACCCTCCTTGCCTGGCGGACCGGCCGCCCCGCTTAGGATACCATTTTCGGCCATTCCGTATCGATACCTAAGGAATGACCGCCCTCGTTCACTTGGCCCATCGGGCCTAAGGCGACGTCGGCACGATGAGAAAGCGCGGGGCGTCCTGGATCGTTGCTTAGCCCTTCATTATCCATCAAAAGTTGCCGTCGTGGCGCGACAGGGCAAATCGGGGCCATTGACGGCCGCCGGCGCTTGAAATATGCTCATGAACCCAACGGGACGGGATCATGACAGGCTGGCGGTCCTGAGCCTGCGTCCTTCGGAGAGGAGGTGTCGAATGAAAATCCTGGTCGCCTACATGACAAAGACCGGAAATACGAAGAAGGTCGCCGAAGCGATCTTCGGAGAGATCGGCGGAGAGACGGAGATCAAGCCCATCGAGCAGGTCGACAGCGCCGCGGGCTATGACGTCGTATTTCTCGGCTTCCCGATCCACCGGATGGGCCCGGACAAGCGGACGGAAAAGCTGTTGAAGAAGCACTGCTCCGGAGGCCGAAAGGTCGTCCTCTTCATCACCCACGCGAGCCCCGAAGACGGTCCCGATCTCCCCCCGATGCTCGAGAAGTTCATGCAGGCCGCCCGGGGGGCCGATATCATCGACATGTTCCACTGCCAAGGGGAGCTGGCCAAGGGCATCAAACGGTTCATGTCCATCTGGCCGAACGCCCAATTCCGCAGGTGGGCCCGGGAGGACAACAGCCAGGGCCAGCCTGACGCCACCCGGATCGAGCGTGCCCGCGCCTTCGCCCGGGAGGTCATGAAAAAGCTCCACTGAGCCTTATCTTCCCGAACGCATGCGCCCGCCTTTATTCCAGGTGATCGGCGAGATTTTCCGCCCATCCAGCTCGGGACAAAGAACGAGGTCCGGGCCGTTCGGGTCGGCGATCGGCTTCGTAGGGTCATGTAAGACCGTCTGACCAACCGGATCGGCAACCGATCCAACGGAAGCGACGAAACGACAGAAATGGATCGCCGACGGGGACGACCACGGAGAGGGCCGGAAGCGGGTCATTGCGGGCGGTTGACCGCCGCACGCGCCGATGCTATCCTCGTTCCGATCGGTCGATCAAGGGCGAGCGGAAGAGCATCGCCGGGAGGCATGCGCCGAAACGCGGGGGAATCCAGAGGATCGCGGAGGAGGTTCGCGAAATGAGCGCTAAAAAGGACAGCCCGGGCGTCTGCGACCTCAGCATCCGCATCGGCGGCGAGGCCGGGCAGGGCATGAATTCAATCGGCAGCCTGCTGGGCAAGGCTTTTGTGCGCCAGGGCCTCCACGTCTTCATCAACCACGATGTCATGAGCCGGATCCGGGGAGGGCACAACTTCACCCAGATCCGCATCGGCGACCGGCCGGTGAACGGCCCCTCCGCCCGCGTCGACATTCTGGTGTGCCTGGACAAGAACACCCTGGACCTTTACAAGGACAGCGCGGAAGGACTCGTCATCTACGACGACGGCAAAGTCCAAGGGGACGCTCCCGCGGGGAAGCGATTTCTGCCCCTGCCGATGGAAAAGATCGCCGAGGAGGCCGGGGGCAGCGCCCGGATGGCCAACACCGTCGCCTCGGGGGCCCTGGCCGCCCTGACCGGGCTCCCGCTCGAGCCCCTCTCGGAGCTTCTCGGCGAGGTCTTTTCCGGGAAGGGCGACCAGGTCGTCCGGGCCAATCGGGAATGCGCCCTCCGGGGCTACGAGCGGATGAAGGACAAGCGCGAGAGTCTGCCAGCCTGCGGCCTCCCTCCCTCTGATCAAGCCGGTCCCCAAAGGATGCTCTTCACGGGCAGCGAGGCCATGGCCCTGGGGGCGCTGGCGGCCAACGTCCGTTTCTACTCGGCCTATCCCATGTCGCCGGCCACGGCGATCATGGAGTACCTGGCCACAAAAGAGAAGGAATTCGGGATCGTCGTCGAGCAGGCCGAGGACGAGATCGCGGCCGTCAACATGGCCATCGGGGCCTTCTTCAGCGGCGCCCGGGCCATGACCGGGACGTCGGGCGGAGGGTTGGCCCTCATGGTCGAGGGCATCAGCCTGGCCGGAATGACGGAAACGCCACTCGTCGTCGTCGACTGCCAGCGCCCCGCCCCGGCGACCGGCTTCCCGACCCGGACCGAGCAGGCGGACCTTCTCTACGTGACCCACTGCGCCCACGGGGAGTTCCCCCGGGCCGTTCTCGCCCCCGGCAACGCCGAGCAGGCTTTCCGCCTGATCGGCAAGGCCTTCTATCTGGCGGAAAAGTATCAGACCCCGGTCTTCGTCCTCGGCGACCAACACCTCAACGACTCGTCATGGACGACTGAGCCGTTCGTCATGGACAGTCTGTTCCGCGAGCCCCAAAGCCTCATATCGGCGCAAGCGCTCAAGGACATGGCGCCCTACGGATACGCCCGTTACGAGATCACGGACACGGGCGTCTCGCCGCGGCTCCTGCCCGGCACGACGGGCCAGGTCCTTTACGCCGACAGCGACGAGCACACCGTGGAGGGGCATATCACCGAGAGCGCCGAGATCCGCAAGGCCATGGTCGAGAAGAGGCTCCGCAAGCTCGCCGGCATGCGGGCGGAGATGGCCGGACCGGCGATCTTCCCCGGCGCCGGGGCCGGATCGTACCTGGTGTGCTGGGGCTCGACGCTCGGCGCGGTTGACGAAACCGTCCGGGGGCTGAGGGCGGAGGGTGCCGACTGGGGCTACATTCACTTCAGCGAGCTCTATCCCCTGGTCGAGGAGCCCATCCCCCGGGACATCGCGGGCAAGGCCCGGCTGGTCGCGGTCGAGAACAATGCCCTCGGCCAGCTCTGCCGGCTGCTGCGGATGGAGACCGGCCTCGACATCGGGACCCGGGTCCTCAAGTACGACGGCCGGTCGTTCACGCCGGCGGAGCTGAGGCGGCGGCTGGAAGGACTGAAAGGAGCGGAGTGATGACGGCCATGGCCCCCAAGGACCTGTTTGCGAGCCCCGACCCCATCGCCTGGTGCCCGGGGTGCGGCAATTTCGGCATCCTCAACGCCTTGAAACGGGCCCTCGTCGAGCTGGAGCTCAGACCCGAGGACGTGCTGATGGTCTCGGGGATCGGCCAGGCGGCCAAGCTCCCCCATTACCTCCGCTGCAATATGTTTAACGGCCTGCACGGCCGGACCCTGCCCGTGGCGACCGGCGCCAAGATCGCCAATCCCGTCTTGGTCGTCATCGCCGACGGAGGGGACGGCGACGGCTACGCGGAAGGCGGGAACCATTTCATCCACGCCATGCGCCGCAACCTCGACATGACCTACCTCGTCCACAACAACCAGATCTACGGCCTGACCAAGGGCCAGGCCTCCCCCACCACGGACCGGGACATGGTCACCGGCACGACGCCGGAGGGAAATGTCCTGGGGCCGGAAAAGCCCCTGGCCCTGGCCGTGGCCAGCGAGTGCGGCTTCGCCGCCCGGGGATTCTCGGGAAACATGGACCATCTCGTCGAGCTCATCAAGAAGGCCGTCCGGCACGAGGGCTTCTCCTTCGTCGAGATCCTCCAGCCCTGTGTCTCCTTCAACAAGGTCAATACCTTCGACTGGTACAAGAAGCGGGTCTATGTCCTGGACGAGGCCTCTTACGATCCGACCGATAGGACGGCCGCCTTCGAGAAAGCGCTCGAATGGGGCGACCGCATCCCCCTGGGCGTCATCTACCGGTCCGAGCGCCGGACCTACGAGGACCTCAGAGGGCTGAAGGGCGCTCCTCCCCTCAAGGACCGGACGCTCGACAAGGAGAAGCTCGCCGCCGTATTCGAAGAGTTCTTCTGATCCAACAGTTCCGGGGCCGCCCCAAAGAGAAAAACGGACATCAGCGGGGAGATGGTATAATGTCCCTCCCCGGGAGGACGACATGAGAACGGCGACCCTGGCCCTGGCGCTGATCCTGGCCATCATCCTGCTGTCGGTGTCCGCGCCCGCATTCCCGGGCGGCGGACAACCCGAAGTGCGCAGGGTCTACACCATCGAGGCGGTCATCGCCGCCGGCCTGGAAAGAAATCCCGGCCTCATGGCCCTCCGGAGCGAGGCCGAGGCCCGCAAAGCGGCCTGGGGCGCCTCGCGACGCCTGGCCAATCCCACCCTCGGGTTGGAAGCCGGAAAGGGACGGCCGACCGGCACGGAGAACTCCGTGACGATCGGCGGGATCGCCCTGAGCCAGGCTTTCGAGAACCCGGTCAAGAGGAAGTACCGGGTGGAGGCCTTCGAGAGCGAATGGCTGGCCGCGGGCCATGATCTGAGGGCCGAGGAGATCGCGTTCGTCGCCGGGGTCAAGGTCCTCTTCGCCCGCGTCCTCCATCTCGGAAGGCTGGAGGCCATCTCCCGGGCCGACGCCGAATCGCTCGAAGCCATGCGGGCCCTCGTCCGCAAGCGCGTCGAGCTCGGCGAGAGCCGCGAGCTCGAGGCCCTCAAGATCGAGGTCGAAACGCTCCGCGGACGGAACGAACTCCATCGCGTCCAGGCCGACCTCCATCTGGCCCGGGAAGAGCTCAACGGGTTCGTCGGCGGGTCCCTGCCCCCGGATTTCGAGCTTGCCGGGGACATCGTCTACGAGCCCGTCGCTCTCGACGAAACGGCGCTCATGGCCCTCGCCGACTCGTCACACCCCTCGATCCTGGCGAAGCGGAGCGAGTTGGACGCCTCCCGGAGTCGGCTGGGATACATTCGCTGGCAGAGGCTGCCCGACCCGGTGCTTTCCGGTTTCACAGGCGACGAGATGGACGGCCGGAAGACGGGCATCGGGCTGTCGTTCGAGATCCCGCTCTGGGACTTCAAGTCGAAGGCCGTGGCCGAGGCGTCGAGCCTGACCCTGGCCGCCGAGAGCGCCCTCCGGGCCGTCCGGACCTCGGTCGGGCTCGAGGTCCGGGCCCAAGTCAACCGCATGCGGCTCACCGCGCGCACCCTCGACCTCTTCCGCGGCGGCCTGATGAAGCAGGCCGAGGAGAGCCTGCGCATCGCCGAGGTCAGCTTCCGCCAGGGCGAGCTGTCCCTGCTCGACTATCTCGACTCCCGGAGGACCCATTACGCCATCCTCCGGGACTTCGAGGAGGCGCTCCTGCAATGGCAGATCGACCGGGCCGCGCTCGAGAAGGCCGCCGGGGCGGGCCTGCCCGCGAAAGCTCCACGACCGGAAGGACCGGGGAGCGGAGATGAACCCGGCAAAGACCCCATAGGAGGTTGAGCCGATGAAACGCTGGATGATGATCGCCGCGCTGACCGCCGCCCTCGGCCTCCTCGCCTGCGGGAGGGGGGACCGGCAGGCGGCCGCCGCGCACGACGAAGACGACCATGACCACGAGCACGTCCATGTCGTCGTCCCCGCCGAGCGGCAGAAGGAATGGGGCATCGGGATCGCCCCGGCCGCCGAGGCCGTCCTCCCGCTCGCAACACGGCTCAACGGCGCGCTCGCGCTCGACCTCAACCGCACGGCCCACGTCTCGTCGCTGGCCCCGGGCAAGATCGTCTCCGTCGCCGCGGACCTCGGCCGCGACGTCCGCCGCGGGCAGACCCTGGCCGTCGTCAACTCCCCCGAGTTCGCCCGGGACCGCTCGGACTTCCTGCGCGCCCGGGCCCGCTTCACCCTCGCCCGGCGGGAATTCGACCGGGCCCGCCTGCTCGTCGAGGAGAAGGCCATCGAGCAGAAGGAGTTCCTCCGCCGGGAGGCCGAGTACGCGGACGCGACCACGGAGTTCGGCGTCCTGGGCTCCAAGCTCCACTCCTACGGCCTGAGCCACGCGGACATCGAGGCCTGGCTCGCGCAGTGCGACAATCTGGATCGGGACGGCTGGCTCTGCGAGCTCGTCGACCCGGACCTGGCCGTCGTCTCGCCGGTCGCCGGGCGGGTCATCTTCCGCGACGCCGTCGTCGGCGAACAGATCGGCCCCGACAAGGTCCTGTTCACGGTCTCGGACCTCGGCACCTTGTGGGCCCTGTTCGACGCCTACGAGAGCGACCTTCCGCTCCTGCGCCCCGGCGGCCGGATCGAGGTCCGCTCGACGCTCTATCCCGGCCGAGTCTTTCCGGGCATCGTCCGGGTCGTCTCCGACGTCGTCGACGAGAAGCTGCGGATGGTCAGGGTCCGGGCCGAGGTCGCCAATCCCGAAGGCCTTCTCAAGCCGAACATGTACATCGTCGGAGAGGCGGCGGCCGAGGGCACGGAGAAGGTCCTGGCCGTGCCGTCCGAAGCCGTCCAGAAGCTGGACGGCGGGACCGTCGTCTTCGTGCCCGAGGACGACGTCACCTTCGCCGCCCGCAAGGTCGTCGTCGGGAATTCGGCCGGCGGACTGACCGCCGTGACCGAAGGCCTCGCGGCCGGCGAGCGGGTCGTCGTCCGCGGCGCCTTCGCCCTGAAGACCGAGGCGGCCAAGGCGTCTTTTGCCGGCCACGGCCACGTCCATTGAGGTCGGTCCCATGATCACCCGGATCATCCGCTTCTCGCTGGAACACCGGCTGCTCGTCCTGCCCGCCGCTCTCGCGATCCTCGTCCTCGGCTATTTCGCCTATGAGCGCCTGTCCATCGACGTCTTCCCCGACGCCTCGCCGGCCCTCGTCCAGGTCTTCACCGAGGCCGACGGCATGGCCCCCGAGGAGGTCGAGCGGCTCGTTTCCTACCCGTTGGAGTCGGCCATGTCCGGACTTCCGCGGGTCCGGACGATCCGCTCGTTCTCGACCTTCGCCTTGTCCATCGTCAGCGTCTATTTCGAGGACGGGACCGATATCTATTGGGCCCGCCAGCTCGTCGCCCAGAGGCTTGCCGAGGCCCGCGAGGCGCTGCCCGCGCAGGCCGGCCACGCCCGGCTCGGCCCCATCGCCACGGGGCTGGGCCTCGTCTATCTCTACGCCCTCGAGGGCGGCGACGCCCCGCTCATCGACGTCCGGACGGCCCAGGACTGGATCGTCCGCTTCGAGCTTCAGGCCATCCCCGAAGTGACGGAGGTCCTGAGCTTCGGCGGCGACATCAAGCAGTTCCACGTCCTCGTCGACCCCGAGGCCCTCGTCAAGTACGGCCTCGAGATCCATGAGGTCGCCGAGACGATCCGGGTCAACAACCAGAACGTGGGCGCGAGCTTCATCACCCGTGGACCCGAGGAATACGTCGTCAGGAGCATCGGCCTTCTCTCCGGGCTGGACGACCTGCGGCGGATCGTCGTCGCCTCCGTGGCCGGGACGCCCGTCTACCTCAAGGACGTGGCCGACATCCAGGTCCTGCCGGCCGTCAAGCGCGGGGAGTCGCTGATGAACGGGCGGGGGCCCCGGGTGACGGGCATGGTCCTCAAGCTCTTCGGGGCCAACACGGCCCGGCTCATCGGGAGCATCGAGGCCCGCGTCGAGGCCGTCAACCGGATCCTGCCGCCCGGCATGCGGATCGTGCCCTTCTACAACCAGGCCGCCCTCGTCCGCCAGTGCTTCACGACCGTGTCGACGAACCTGCTGCTGGGCATCCTCCTCGTCGTCGTCGTCCTCTTCGTGTTCATGGGCGAGCTGCGGACGGGGCTCGTGGCCGTCCTGGCCCTGCCGTTCTCGATCCTGTTCACGTTCATCGTCATGAACCGGCTCGGGCTGCCGGCCGACCTGATGTCCTTCGGGGGGCTGGCCGTGGCCATCGGCCTGCTCGTCGACGCGGCCATCATCTTCGTCGAGAACGCCCACAGCCGGCTCCAGACGGAGAGCGGCGACCGGCTCCCGGTCATCCTCGACGCCGGGCGGGAGGTAGCCCGGCCGCTCTTCTTCGCCGTGGTCATCATCATCCTCGTCTTCCTGCCCATCTTCACGCTGACCGGGGTCGAGGGGACCATGTTCCGGCCGATGGGCATCACCGTCTCGACGGCCATGCTGGGCTCTCTCCTGTTCACCCTGGCCGTCGCGCCCGCTATCGCCTACCTCGTCCTGAGACGGAACCGCGCGGGGGCTGCCCGGGAGCCCGTTCTGCTCAGGGCTGTCAAGAAGGCCTACCTGCCGTTCTTCGAAGCCTGCCGGAAGCGCCGCCGGACGGTCTTCATCGTAACGGGCGTCGTGTTCGCCGCCGGCCTCGCCCTGTTCCCCTTCCTGGGCCGGGAATACATCCCGACCCTCGAGGAGGGGACCCTCCTCCTCATGGCCACCCTGGACCCGAACATCAGCCTCGAAAGGTCGGTCGCCATGGCCACGGAGATGGAAAAGGAAATCATGGGCGTGCCCGGCGTCGAGGGCGTGCTGACCCAGATCGGGCGGGGCGACGTCGGTGCCCACGCCCATTTCGTCAACGACGTGAAGATGTACGTCCAGGCCTCCGAGGCCCGGGCCGGGCATCGCGAGGCTTTGGCCGAGGAGATCGAGCACCGGCTCGAGCGGTTCCCCGGCGTCGCCCTCAACGTGACCCAGCCCATCGCCCACAACCTGGACGAGCTCATCACCGGGGTCAAGGCCCAGCTCGCGGTCAAGATCTACGGCGAGGACTTCGAGGTCCTCAAGACGGCGGCCGGGGAGATCAAGGATGTCCTGTCGTCGGTCCGGGGCGGGCGGGACGTCCAGATCGAGCAGTTCACGGGCCAGAACACCATCGGCGTCGTCATCGACAGGGAGGCCGTGGCGCGCCACGGGCTCAATATCCGCGACATCCAGGAGACGGTCGAGGCGGCCATCGGGGGGATCACCCTCGGCCAGATCTACGAAGAGCAGAGGAAATTCGACATCTTCCTGCGTTATGCGGACAGCCACCGGAAGGACCATGAGAGCATCGGGAACCTCCTCATCGGCCTGCCTGGAGGGGGGCGGGTCCCCTTGAAGGGCCTCGCCGACATCCGCGAGGAGGTCGGGCCGCGGCAGATCAACCGGGAGAACAACCGGAGGTTCATCACGGTCCAGGCCAATGTCCGGGGCCGGGACATCGGACGGTTCGTGGCCGAGGCCCGGCGGCTCGTGGAGGAGCGCGTGGAGACTCCCCCCGGCTATGCGGTCGTCTGGGGAGGGCAGTTCGAGCTGCAGCAGAAGGCCAACCGCCGGCTGCTCGTCGTGACCCCGGTGACGCTGGCCCTCGTCGCCCTTCTTCTGTTCATCATGTTCTCCTCGGTCCGCGAGGTCCTGATCATCCTCGTCAACATCCCCCTGGCCTTGACCGGCGGGGCCCTGGCCCTGAAGCTGACCGGCACCTACCTCAGCGTCCCGGCCTCCATCGGATTCATCGCCGTCTTCGGCATCGCCCTGCAGGACGGGCTCGTGCTCATGTCGCACTTCAGGCACTTGGAGACGCGGATGAGCCTGGCGGAGGCCGTGGCGCAGGGCGTCGCGGCCCGCATCCGGCCCGTGCTGATGACGACGCTGACGACGATCTTCGGCCTCCTGCCGCTTCTTCTCGCGACGGGCGTGGGCGCCGAGATCCAGCGCCCGCTGGCGACGGTCGTCGTCGGCGGGCTGGCGACCTCGACGGTCGTGACCCTGCTCGTCCTGCCCCTGATCTACGAGACGTTAAGGAGGAAAGGATGATGTTCACACGGGACAACCGCGAGAGGCGTGTCGACGACAGGGCCGGGCCCATCGAGTCCGTGATCGCCGAGGACACGACGCTCCAAGGGGACCTCCGCAGCGCCCACGGCGTCCGCGTCGTCGGATCCGTCGAAGGGGATATCGAGAGCCGGGGCCGGGTGAAGATCGAGAAGGGCGGACGGGTCCGGGGCCATATCACGGCCCCCGACGTCATCGTGAACGGAGCGCTCGAAGGCCACATCGAGGCCTCGGGCCAGGTCGAGCTCGGCCCCGAGAGCCGGATGGGCGGAGACATCAAGGCCGCCAGGATCGCGATCGCCGAAGGATGTTTTTTCCAAGGCGACATCAAGATGTCCGGCGCGGACGGCCGGCCCTCGCGCTTCGTCGAAAAACGGACCCCTAAGGCTCCCGCCGACTGACGATCCTGATCCCTCCCGCCGCCGGGATGCGGGTCTGAGGATATTTTGACAAAGTCTTGACAGCTCGACTCTCAGGCCGCTGCAGATTCATATCGGCGGGCGGAAAGACGTCCGCCGAAGGGAGGCGGCATGAAGAAGATGCTTCTAGGATTGGCATTGATGGGTCTCAGCGGACCTCGAGCCCGACGATCGAGGCGGCCGGGACAGGCACCGTGACCCGGCGGGAGACCTTTGTCGCGGCCACCGCGGCCGGGGCGGAGGCGGCGTATTCCGTGGGGCCGATCCGCCGGGCGGTCACGGTCTGGGGAATGGCCGGCAGGTTGATCCCGACATTATAGTCCCGGCCGCTCTTGTTGACGAGCAGCACCCCGAGCGAGCCGTCGGCCTTCCGCACCGCGTAGGCGGTCATCACGGAGTCGGCAAGGCCGCGGGTCACCCCAAGGACCTCGACGGGCGCCGACGGGTCGGCGGACGAGAGCGTCTGGGCCGGCAGGGCGACGGCCCAGTAGTTCTTGGTGATCGCCGGCGGCGCCGCCTCGCTGTCGACAAGCGTATGCGGGTCGGCCCCGGGATGGAGATGGATCCAGACGTTCGTCGCGTCGGCCCCGATGAGCGAGACGCCCAGCGAGTCGGCCAGCCACAGCCCCTGCTTGATGGTGAACTGGTCCCGCGTGCAGCCCGTATCCCAGATCGCGGCATTGATCTCGGTCACCGCGATCTTGACCCGGGCCAGGTTGCGGCTCGCGAGTGAGGCCCGGATCGCGGCCAGATCGTCCGCGTAGCGCTGGGGATCGTCGAGATCGATGCCGTTCGTATTGCTGTTCGAGATCCAGCCGCCGTAGCGGTGGAAGCTGACCCAGTCGAGAAGGCCCGTGGCCCCGAGGTGCGCGAGCCGGTCGAGGAAGCCCGTGATCCAGCTCGAGACCCCCGAGCCGACGGGGCCCATCATCTGGGCCGACGGATCGACCGACTTGACCGCCATGGCCAGCTGAACGAACCGGTCGGCGTATTCGTTGACCGTGAGCATGGGGTTCCAGGGGCCGTCGTTCTCGTTGCCGACCTCGTAATACGCGCCGGCGAAGCCTTCGGCGACGAAGAGGGCGGCCAGCTCCGCGGCCTCGTTCGCCGCGCTGTGCGGCCGGCCGCCGATGACGTGGTCGAAGGGGTTGAGGGAGAACATGGGGACGCATCCGGCCGCCTTGATGAAGGCGATGAATTCGCCGACGTCGGTGCCCCAGCTCCAATCGTTCCAGACGACATGGTCGTTGTCGCTGACCTTCTGCTCGACCCAGCAGAAATTGTTGGAGATGTTGCCGCCGGGGAAGCGGGCCACGGACGGCCGCAGGGCCCGGACGAGGTCCCGGGTCGCCGTCCCGAGCTTCGCGTCCGAGACCCAGGCGCCGAAGTTGGCCCCGAAGATGAGGCCCGGCGCCACGGTGCGCAGGACCGAGTTGCCGTCGACGGTCACGATCGTGTCGGGCTGGGCGACCGGCGGCGCCGTATCGCCGGCCTGACAGCCGGCCAGGACGATGGCCGCCGCCGCGAGGAGCCAAGGGAAAGCGGTTCGGACGATCATGCCCACCCCCCGGTGATCATCCGGTCGTCGGGCGTCCGCGCGTCATTCATGTCCCCATCATAAAGAAATCCCGGCCGCAGGGCAAAGCCTTTTACGATATCCCGGCCTCGCAACATGATGATCGGGGGGCGGCCCGGCCGCGGCAGGAGAAGACGGAACGTTCCCGCCCGATGCTCATGAGGACTCCGGGATCATCCGGAAACGGCAGAAGAAGGGGCTCAAACCGGCGCGTAGGCGCTGATGTCGAGGAACCCGTGGCCGCTCAGGTTGAACAGGAGAACGCGTTCCCGGCCGTCCTCTTTGGCCTTCAGGGCCTCATCGATAGCCACAGCGACGGCGTGGGACGACTCGGGCGCCGGGAGGACGCCCTCGGTCCGCAGGAAGAGAACGGCGGCCTCGAAGGCGGAGCCCTGATCGACGGCCCGGGCCTCGACGAGGCCCATGTCCGCCAGATGGCTGACGAGGGGCGCCATCCCGTGATACCGGAGCCCGCCGGCGTGAAGCGGCGGCGGCACGAAATCCATGCCCAGCGTGTACATGTAGAGAAGAGGCGTCAGGCCGACGCTGTCGCCGAAATCGTATCGCAGCTCGCCGCGTGTCAGGGTCGGGCAGGACTCGGGCTCGACCGCCAGAAAGCGCGTTGTCCGGGCGTCCGACAGGGCGTGACGGACGAAGGGAAAGGCCAGCCCGGCGAAGTTCGAGCCCCCGCCGACACAGCCGATGACCGTGTCTGGGACAACGCCCATCTCCGCCATCTGTTTTTCGGCTTCGAGACCGATGACCGTCTGATGCATGAGGACGGCGTCGAGGACCGAGCCTAGGGAGTATTTCGTCCGTGGATCCTTGGCGGCGGCCTCCACGGCCTCCGAGATGGCGATGCCCAGGCTGCCGGGGTGCTCGGGGTCTTGATCGTAGAACTTGCGGCCGGAGGCCGTTGTCGGCCCGGGGCTTTCAAGGACGGTCCCGCCGAAAAGCTCCATGATGATGCGGCGCCCCGGCTTCTGGCGGAAGCTCGACCGGACCATGAAGACCCGGGTCTCGATGCCGAACCGCGAGCCGGCGTAGGCCAGGGCCGAGCCCCACTGCCCGGCGCCGGTCTCGGTGGCCAGCGAGGCGACGCCTTCCTCCGCGGCCAAATAGGCCTGCATGAGGGCCGTGTTGGTCTTGTGGCTGCCGACCGGCCCGACGCCTTCGTACTTGTAGAAGATGCGGGCCGGCGTGCCGAGATGCTTGCGAAGGGCTGCGGCCTCGACGAGCGGGGTCGGCCGGAAGACCGCGTAGGCCTCCCGCACGGCTTCGGGGATGGGGACCTCGCGCTCGGCCGTCCCCTCGTGGGCGATGAAGCCCCTGGGGAATATGGCCTCGAGGTCTTCGGGCCGTATCGGCTCCTTGGTTCCGGGGTGAAGGGGCGGCTTCGGCAATGACGGCAGGTCCGCCTTGATGTTGTAATAGGCCGCCGGCAGGTAATCCGTGTTCCGGGATGCGCAGCGCATGATGAGTGCTCTCCTTTCACGACGGGGATCTCGTCGTGTCGTCGGGGTTCGTTCCAGAGGCAAGGACGGCCCGGATCCGAGGGATGCGGGCAGGGCTCGCCCCGAGGGGGGAAGAACGCGGGGGATACGGACTTATCGGGCGGTCGGGACCGCCCACCAGAGCCAGGAGAGACGAGCGGACAGCGCCGGCGAGGGGTTCCGAAGGCCGTTCAGACTGTCCATGTCGGCGGGATTATAAGGATCCCCGGAGGGCTTGTCAAGAAAAAGGTTATCATTCTGGGCGTCACTCGGCGCAAGGACAGCGGCAAGCGGTAGAAAGCGTGCCCCTGGCCTGACTCGAACAGGCGACAAACGGATTAGGAATCCGCTGCTCTATCCATACTGAGCTACAGGGGCACTCGAGGGAAGCGGCCTTACTATAGCCGAATTCCGGAGGCTTTTCAATTTCGGGCCGGCTGTTCGGATCAGCCTGAAGGCGTGTGATATCGCCAAGCTCCTGCCCCGTCGCCGGGGGCTCTCGCCCCTACCTCTTGAAGACCTGGACCAGGCGCTTGAGATACTCGAGGACCGACTTCTTGTCGGCGCTGCCCTCGGCGGCCCCGGCCGAAAGCTCCTTGATCCTGCGCAGGGTCTCGAGGTTGGAACGGTTGCGGGCGGCGACGATCTCGGCGATGGACTCGGCCAGCCCGGGGTTGCGCCCGAGCAGGGCCGCGAAGGCCTCGGCCCCGATCTCGATGAGCTCGGCGTCCTCGCCGACGAGGACCGTGGCCGTCCGCGGGATGCCCGTGAACAGGGACATCTCGCCGACGATGCCGCCCGGGCCGACCTCGAACTCGGTCGTGAACCTCCGGCCGCCCTCCTCGGTGACGAGCTCGCCGCGGACCTTGCCGCTCGCGACGAGGTAGCAGTTCTCGCCGGCCTCGCCCTGACGGAAGAGGACCTCGCGCGCGGCGAACCGGCGCCGATCGGCCCTCGAGGCCAGGTCGCGGACCTCGGACTCCGAGAGGGCCATCTCGCCGGCCCTCTCCCCTTCCTGGACGCGGAGGAACGAGGAGCGGGCGAGGTCGCGGTAGTTCCGCTCCTTCTCGACCGTGGCCTCGGCGATGCGGTCATCGCTCTGGAAGGCCCACAGGACGCGCTTGACCTTGTTCTCGACCGGCAGGGGGATCTCGATGCCGTGGCGGCGGAATTTAGCCCAGACGATGCGGGCGACCTCGGTCGTGATGTGGTTCTTGCGGCTGTAGTCGGTGATGAAGTACCGCAGGAGGTAGGACAGACCGAACTCGTCGTAGCTGAGACAGAAGGCGTCGGGCGGCGGCGCGGCGGCCACCCCCGGCGCGTCGCGGGCCGCGTCGGTCAGGAGCCGCAGCACGGTCGCCGGCGGGGCCTCGAAGCCGGCCTTGACCGAGAGAGTGGCCGCCGCGGTCCGGTCCGGGAGCGAGAAGTTGGTGATGGTCTGCGAAGCCACGGCGTTGTTCGGCAAGACGATGATGTTCTTGGCCCGGTCGAGGATGCGCGTCTCGCGCCAGTTCGTGTCGACGACGACGCCTTCGGTCTCGCCGATCTTGACCCAGTCGCCGCGGCTGAAGGACTTCGTGTAGTGGAGCGACATGCCGGCCAGGATGTTGCCGAGCACGCCCTGGAGCGCGAGGCCGATGACCGCGGTCAGAATGGCCGAGCCGGCCAGCAGCGGCTTGATGTCGACGCCGAGGAACCCGTCGAGCACGGCGAAGAGGGCCGCGACGTAGATGACGATGAGGATGAAGCCGTGCAGGACGCGCGGCAGAGGGAAGGGCTTGTCCCGCTTGGCATAGGAGCGTCGGACGAGGACGTCGGCCATCCGAATGAGGAAAAAGACGACGAAGAAGAAGAACGCCGCGTCGGCGAAGGCGTGGTATCTTGGGCCGACGGGCAGGAGAGCGCGCACGGCCGGCCAGCGGAGGACCGAGAGCACGATGAGGAGCGAGGTCGGGAGCGCCAGGTGCTGGCCGATGGACGGGACGGAGGATTCGGCGCGCGACGAGGCGGGAGAGCCGAGGACGAGCAGCCGGCGCAGGAGGGCATAGACGAGGCCGGCCGCCGCGATGGGGGCCAAGGTGAACAGGATCTCGGCGTAAAGGGTCAGTTCGGGAGAGAGTTTCGGGGTCATGGCATCATCCTTGGGTGAGATCGAGGCCCTGGCGGGCGGCCAGGGTCCGGGGGAAGCTTTCGCGGGCGGCGGCCAGGAGGGTGTCCACCAGGTCGTCGGAATGCCCGGGACTGAAGTGGGTGAGGACGAGGGTCCGGACGCCGGCGGCGGAAGCCAGGTCGGCGCCGGCGGCCCAGGTCGAATGGCCCCAGCCCCGCTTTTCGGCCGCGTATTCCTCGGGCGTGTACATGGCGTCGTAGATGAGCCAGTCGGCTCCGGAGGCGAGGCCGGCGAGGCGTGCGTCGAGTCCGCTTTCGGGGTGTTCGGTGTCGGTCGCGGAGACGAGGGCCCGGCCTTCGAACTCGAGGCGGTAAGCGACGCATCCCTGGGGATGGACGAGGGGGCAGGAGCCGATGCGGGCGCCGCCGATCGCAAGGCCCGGCTCAAGGCGGTGGAAGGTCTTGTCGGCCGGCGTCTTGTCAAAAGGGACGGGGAAATAGCGCCCCGACATCAGGCCGGCGAGATGGCGCTCGGTCTCGGCGGGGTCGCAAGGGGCATGAACGGCGATCATGGCGCGGGGGGAAAAGAGCGGCCGGAAGTACGGAAGGCCCAGGATGTGGTCGATGTGGAAGTGGGTGAGCAGGAGGTGGATTCGGATGGGAAGGGTGCTGTCGCGCGCGGCCTCGGCCATGAGCCGCTCGCCGAGGTCGATGAGGCCCGTGCCGGCGTCGACGACGAGGTATTCGCCGGGGCCGAGACGCAGGGACGCGCAGTGGGTGTGGCCGCCGTAGCGCATCTTGTCGGCGTGGGGGGTCGGCGACGTGCCGCGCACCCCCCAGAACTCGTAGGTCATGTCGGCCCTCCCCTGCTCGCAGCTCATTTCTTTGTGATCTCGAAGACGCCGTCCCAGTCGGGGGGCGGCGGGGAAGCGGCGAACCGGCGGCAGCGGCCGGCGTAGACGGCGGCCGCGGGATCGCGGGGCGCGGAGGCGGGCTCGGCGGCGCCGGGATCGGGCGGCGCGGACGGTCCGGCGAGCTCTTCGAACGCGGCGAGGGCCTCGTCGAAGCGGCGGGCGCGGTAGGCGGCCAGGGCCTCCTCGAAGCGGGAGACGCGCCCGGCGCTCGCGGCGGGGACCTCGGAGCGCGGCCCGACAAGCTCGAAGATGCGCACGGGCTGCTTCTTGCCGACGACCCGGATGAGATCGACCTCGCGGGCCAGGATCTCGCCGCGGACGCGGGCGTGCGTCTCCTCGCTGACGAGGTTGTGGATGCCGTACTGCTTGCAGACGCCCTCGAGGCGCGAGGCCAGGTTCATCGTGTCGCCCATGGCCGTGTAGTCGAAGCGGCGCTCGGAGCCCATGTTGCCGACGACGGCCGGGCCGGAGTTGAGGCCGATGCGCATGCGCAGCTCGTGGCCCCAGCGGCGCCGGAACTCGTCGCGGAGCTCGTCGAGGCGGCGCTGGCAGGCCAGGGCGGCCCGGCAGGCGCGCAGGGCGTGGTCGGGCTGGTCGAGGGGCGCGTTCCAGAAGGCGATGATGGCGTCGCCCTCGTACTTGTCGAGCGTCCCGCCCGAGCCGAGGATGATGTCGGTCATCGCGGAGAGGTAGGCGTTGAGGAGGGCGACCAGGTCCTCGGGCGAGAGGCCCTCTGAGATCGAGGTGAAGCCGGCGACGTCGGAGAAGAAGGCCGTGATCTCGCGGCGCTCGCCGCCGAGGCGGAGCATGCCGGGGTCGCTGAGGACGCGCTCGATGACGTCGGGGCTGAGGTAGAAGCGGAAGGCGCTCTTGATGAAGCGGCGCTGGCGGCCCTCGACGCCGTAGTTGAGGAGCGAGGCGGCGATGAAGGACGAGAGCACGGCGAAGAGCGGGGCGGCGAACTCGAGCCAGACGCCGGCCGAGAGAGCGAGGGCGGAGGCGGCGGCGGGCAGGGCCAGGAGGGCGAGGAGGAGGGCGGCGAGGTGGGCGATCCGCTTGAGGTAGGTCGTGCCCAAGCCGGCGAGCAGGGCGAGAAGGAGAAGCGAGGCGACGGTGAGCGGCGCGGGGGCCGGGCGGATGTATTCGCCGTCGAGCAGGTTGTCGAGGGCCGTGGCCAGGATCTCCACGCCCGGGTAGACGCCGCCGAAGGGCGTCGGGCGGAGGTCGAAGAGGCCGGGGGCCGTGGTGCCGATGATGACGGTCTTGCCGGCGAACAGGGACGGGTCGAGCTGAGGGGCGAGGCCTTCCTCGCGCTCGGCCTGGGAGTTGATGACCGCGGCGATGGAATAGGTCTTGAAGGTCCCGATAGGGCCGTGGAAGCGCAGGATCATGCGTCCGGAGGGGTCGAAGGGGACGCGGGCGAGGTCGAGGGGGGCGGCGGCGGGGGCTTCGGGCGCTGCGGCGGTGATGAAGTCGGCGAGGGCCAGGGGGAGGGACGGGAGCGTGAGCGGGCCGAAGCGGAAGACGAGGGGCAGGCGGCGGTAGATGGCGTCGGGGTCGGGCTCGAACTGGACGTTGGCCAGGCCGCGGGCCGAGGCGGCCAGGACGTCGACGGGGAGGGTGACGGAGCGGAGGGTATGGACGGCGCGGGGCGGGATGGGGCGGCCTGGAGAGAGCGCGGAGGGGGCGAGGATCTCGAAGAGGGCTGAGGCGTCGGAGGCGGACGCGGGGTCAGAGGCGTCGGCCGCGGCGCGCTCCTCGCGGCTGAGGAAGATGGGGAAAAAGACGTTGCCGGCGCGGCTGACGGCCTCGGCCAGGTGGTCGTCGTCCTCGACACCGTAGGCTGAGGACTCGGTCATGAAGATGTCGAAGAAGACGGCCTTGGCGGGGGCGGCGGAGAGGAAGTCGAGAACGGCCGAGTAGATCTGTCGCGGCCAGGGCCAGGGCAGGCCCTGCTGGTCCTCGTAGACGTCGAGGCTCGTCTGGTCGACGGCCAGAAGCACGATGTCGGGGTTGGCGCGGGAAGGGTCGGCGAAGACGCGGAGGCGGGCGTCCCAGGACTTGGCCTCGAGGCCTCGGAAGGCGCCGGCGAGCCAGAGAAGGAGCGTGAGGGCGAAGGCGGCCAGTCCGACGGCCGCGCCGCGGAGGAGCTTGCTGTGGAGGACGCGCTGCGGGAGGGGCCGCGTGCGGGGGCTTGGCGGACGGGGCGGGCGGGAGTCGCTCATGGGCGGCGCGTTCCGGGACGGTCCCCGGTCATTTCATCCCTTTGACGGCCTCGGCGAAGCGCGCGGTGCGGACGTCGAGCTTGGCGGGCGGGGACGCGAGGGCGTCGATCGCGGCGCGGGCCCGGGCCAGGCGGTCGGCGGCCGAGGGATGGGTCTTGAACCAGCCGGTCGCGGGCCCGGCGGGCTTGGTCTGGTCCATGGCGGCCAGGAAGTCGGTCAGGCCGGCGGGGCTGTAGCCGGTGCTCGAAGAGATGGCCACGGCCAGGGCGTCGGCTTCGTA
The DNA here is from genome assembly GCA_037447475.1 of Candidatus Aminicenantota bacterium. Classification (GTDB taxonomy): domain Bacteria; phylum Acidobacteriota; class Aminicenantia; order Aminicenantales; family Saccharicenantaceae; genus RBG-16-66-30. Next base: position 22,974 of record JBBIGP010000005.1, on the reverse strand, counting down.
CTCGAACTTGCGGTCGTAGCCGCGCTCGACGATGGTCGCGACGACGTCGCCGAGGGCGCCTTCGAAGAGGGTCGTGAGCTTCGTGAGCTCGGCCGAGTCGAGCCGGCCGGCGGCTTCGGAGCCGATGACCTTGAAGGCGTCGACGAGGCGCGACTTCCTGATCGACTGAAGGCCGTGGCGGGCGGCGACGTGGCCGATCTCGTGGGCCAGGATGGCGGCCAAGGTCTCCTCGTCCCGGCAGAGCTTGACGAGGCCGGTCGTGACGAAGACGAAGCCGCCGGGAGCGGCCATGGCGTTGACCTCGTCGGTGTCGAGGGCCAGGAAGCGGTAGCCGGCGTAGGTCTCGGGGCGGTCGGAGGCGTAGGCGATGGCCGTACCCATGACGTTGAGGTAGCGGGTGAGGGCGGCGTTGTCGTAGGGCTTGTAGCGGGAGAGGATGTTGGCGGCCACGGCCCGGCCGATGTAGTACTCCTCCTCCTCGGTGATGTCGTCGAAGGACGATCGCAGGGCCTGTGTCGTGCGGACGAGGGAGTCGCGGTCGGCTTCGGAGATCTTGCCCTGGGCGGCCAGGACGTCGGCGCCGGTCTGGACGGCGGAGCAGGAGGAGAGGGCGAGGGCGGCTGCGAGGACGAAAAACAGGGCGGGGAGGGCGCGGGGGGGGCGGGCGTTCATCTCGCACCTCCGAGCTCGCCGAGGCGGCCGCGTTTGAGGAAGGCCTCGATGTCGGCGGCCAGGGCCTTGAGAGCTTCCATCCTGTCGACGGCGGCGAAGTCGGCGGCGGCGTTGCGGGCCTTGTAGGCGTCCTCGACCTGCTTGTTGAAGCCCTTGGAGGCCAGGGCGACCTCGCCGGCGGTAGCCTCGGTCTTCATGGTCTTGTCCATGGCCGTCAGCGTGAACTTCTTGGTGTCGATGGCGCTCGAGTGGACCCAGCCGGCGGCCCCGGCCTTGGTCTTGACCTGGAACCAGCCGTCCTTGGCGGCCGTCTTCTCGAGGGCGGCGCCGGCCTGGAGGTTGGCCACGACGGCGGAGGTGAACTTGGGCTCTTTGCGGACGGCGGTCGTCTTGACCTTGACCACGACCGTCTCGGCGTAGAGCAGGACGAAGACGGCGGCCACGGCCAGGACGAGCGCCCCGAGGCGCATGCGTTTGTTCATGAGCGACTCCTTAGCTGGACTAGGCTAATGATAATGGAAAGGCGAAGAGGGGGTCAAATCTCCATTCATTAAGAAATCGCCCGAAGAAGTTAATGAATGGAGATTTGACCCCTTCTTGATTTTCTATTAAGATGGGCCCTTATGAAGATCAAAGCCGCCAGCGTCATGCTCCTCGGTTGGGCCGTGCCGGGCCTGGGCCACGCGATCCAGAGAAAATACGCCCGGGCCGCCGTCTTCTTCGTCTCCATCCTGGCCATGACCGCCCTCGGGCTGGCCATGGGCGGGCGCGTCTATCCCTTCCAGACCGAGAACCCCCTGACCATCCTGGCCTTCTTCGCCGACCTCGGCAACGGCCTGTTCTACGGCCTGGCCCGCCTCCTCGGCTGGGGCGCGGGCGACCTCGAGCGGGCGACCTTCGAGTTCGGCACGGCCTACATCGCCGGCGCCGGGCTGCTCAATTTCCTGGTCGCCCTCGACGCCCACGACATCGCCGCGGGGAAGAAGTCATGATCCTCGAAAGCCACCTTCTGTCGCTCGTCGTCTACGCGTTCTTCGTTTCCATGGTCATGGCCCTCATCCGCCGCACCGGGCCCAAGGCCCGCTGGCGCTACGGCCTGACCCTGTTCGGGATCATGGTCGTCGGGGCCCTGGCCTTCGGCTGGTTCATGTTCCTCTTCATCAAAGGATGATCGAGCTCTTCCACATCTGGAAGCAATACCAGAAGCCCTATTGGGCCCTCTCGGACGTCACCCTGCGGATCCGGGACGGCGACTTCTATTTCGTCACCGGCCCCAGCGGCTCGGGCAAGACGACCCTCCTGCGGACGATCTTCCGCGAGCTCCTGCCGACCGAGGGTCAGATCCTCATCAACGGCGTCAACATCCTGCGCATCCCCGACTCGAAAATCTACCGGCTGCGGCGGCGGATGGGCATCGTCTTCCAGGACTTCCGGCTGATGTTCCACCGGACGGTGTTCGAGAACGTCGCCGTGCCCCTCCAGGTCATCGGCGTCCCGCGCAAGGAGATCCGGCGCCGAGTTTTCAACACCCTCCAGAAGGTCAACCTCCACCATAAGATGTGGGAGCTGCCGGCGCGGCTGTCCTACGGCGAGCAGCAGCGGGTGGCCATCGCCCGGGCGGTCGTCAACAACCCCGAGATCATCCTGGCCGACGAGCCGACCGGCAACCTCGATCCCGAGCTGGCTTTCGAGATCATCAGCCTGTTCAAGGACATCAACAAGCAGGGGGCGACGGTCATCATCGGCAGCCACGACCGCGAGCTCATCCGCCACTTCGGCGACAACATCCTCTTCCTCCAGAAAGGCAAGATCGTCGGCAAGGAGGGACGGGCGTGATCGAGAAGGCCAAGTTCTTCCTCCGGCTCACGGGGAACAACCTCTGGCAGTTCCGGACGAGGAACCTGTTCTCGGTGACCATCATCTGCCTGTCGTTCCTGACGGTCGGCATCTTCCTGTCGCTCGCGAACAACCTGCGGCACACGGCCCGGGAGCTTTCGAACAACCTGACCGTGGCCTTCTTCCTCGACAAGGGGGTCCCGGCCTCGACGGTCAAGGCCCTCCGGGAAGAGGCCGGCCAGCCCTCGTTCATCGAGGAGGTCCGGTTTGTCTCTCCGGAGGAGGCCATGGAGAAGTTCCGGGCGAGCTTCCCCGAGCTCGGCGACATCGTCGCCAACCTCAAGGTCAACCCCTTCCCGGCGTCCATCGAGGCCCGGGTCCGGAGCAAGGTCTCGGCGGCCGGGGCCGTCCTCGAGTTCGTCGACTCGATGCGGGGCCGCCCGGGGATCACCGACGTCCAGTTCAACCAGGACTGGGTCGAGAAGATGCAGGGCTTCAGCCGGCTGGCCGGGGCGGTCGGGGCGTTCCTCGGCGGCATCCTCCTGCTGACCTCGTTCTTCATCATCTCCAACGTCGTCAAGCTCAACGTCTTCGCCCGCAAGAATGAGATCGAGATCCTGAGGCTCGTCGGCTCGACGAACCTGTTCATCCGCATCCCGTTCTGGCTCGAGGGCATCACCCTTGGCCTGCTGGGGAGCCTGCTGTCGCTTGGCCTGCTGTTCGTCGTCATCCGGCTCTTCCCGTTCTACGTCGGCCCGTCGCTCGGCGCCCTGCAGGACCTGTTGAGCTTCCGCTACCCCGACCTCCGCCAGGCACTCGGCCTGCTCCTCGGCGGGGCCGCCACCGGCTTCGTCGGCAGCGCCACCTCCGTCTCGAAATTCCTCAAAGTTTAAGAGGGGGTCAAATCTCCATTCATTAAAAAATCCAAGAACATACCCCTCTGAAGAGCCGAATGTTTAATGAATGGAGATTTGACCCCTTCTTGTTGACAGGGGGGGACGCATGTCCTAGAATCAGGGCAAATGGCGGAGTTGGGTCTTTATCTCAAGAGGGAGCGCGAGGCCCGCAACATATCGCTCGAGGAGATCGCCTCCTCGACCAAGATCGTCCCCCGCTACCTCGAGGCCTTGGAAGCCGACCGCTTCGACTTCATGCCCGGCGGCTTCTTCATCAAGGCCATCATCCGCACCTACGCCCGCTATCTCGGCCTCGACGAAGAGGAGATCCTGTCCCGCTACCGTGCGGCCGGGGTCCTCTCCGAAAGCCCGGCCCACAAGCGCCCGCCGGCTTCTCCTCCGCCGCCTCCCAAGGCCGCTCCGCCACCCCGGATCACGAACGCCCCCTCCGCTTCCGCGGAGCCGACGACGCCCATGCTTTTCCCCGCTCGCCCGCCCTCCCCGCCTTCGTCCGCTCCTCATCCGCCCACTCCGGCCGCCCCTTCTCATCCCGCTTCCCCCGCTCCGCCCCCGCCATCTCCCGAGCCCGCGCCCTCCCCGGAGCCGCTTTTTGCCGCCGAATCCGCCCCCTCCTCGCCGACCCGCCTCCTCTTCTGGGTCATCATCGTGGTCGCCGTCATCCTCGTCCTGGCCGTGATCGTCCTCCTGCCGACGGCCAAGCGCCCCAAGGCCCCGCCGGAACCGGCCCCGGTCGCCATTCCCTCGATCGTTGAGCCCCAGGCCGCGATGCACGACCCCCAGGCCGCCGCCGCCGAGCCCGCGCCTCAACCCGAGCCGCCGGGCGTGACCATGGAGATCTCGTTCGAGGCCGAGACCTGGATGCAGGTCTACGCCGACGGCCTCCTCAAGATCGACGGTCTCTTCCCTCCGGGCGCCAAGGCCAAGACGCCGGCCGCGACCGAGCTCGTCATCCACGTCGGGAACGCAGGCGGCTTCCGATTCCTCCTCAACGGGCGCACCGCCAAGCCCCTCGGCCGCGCCGGGGCCGTCATCAAGGACATCCGCATCACCGCCGACAATTACAAGGACTTCCTGCAGACGCCGGCGCCCGATCCGCCCGCCGATTGATACCTCTCCGCATGGCCATGGTCCCGACCGCGTGACATCATGCCCAACGACCAGACCGACGCCATCGTCCTGCGGACGACGAACTTCGCCGACCAGGACAAGATCGTCGTCCTCTTCAGCCCCGACCGGGGCCTCCTCCGCGGCGTCGCCAAGGGGGCCCGCAAGTTCGGCAACCGCTTCGGGAGCAGCCTCGAGCCGATGTCCGTCGTCCGCGTCTTCTACCACGAGAAAGAGCGGCGCGACTTCGTCACTGTCTCATCCTGCGACCTCGTCGAGTCCTTTTTCGACGTCCAGAAGGACCCGGAGACGGCTTTCCTCCTGACCTACTTCGCCGAGCTCATCGAGGAGTTCGCCCCGGCCCGGGCCGCCGAAGAGGTCCTCTACCGCCTCCTTCTGGCCGTCCTGCGCTGCCTCAAGGAGGGCGGCGACCGGGCCTTCCTGGCCGCCTACTTCGAGGCCTGGTTCCTGCAGGCCAACGGCCTGCTCCCCGACCTCGCCGGCTGCCGCGCCTGCCGCAAGCCGCTCGCCGCGGCCTGGCTCTCGCCCAAGAGGGACGGCGCCTACTGCCCGGACTGCGCCCCGCTGAAGAAGGAGGAGCTGACGCCCGAGATCCGGGCCTTTGTCCGTTGGGCCCGCAAGAACCCTCCCCCGGGCGCTTGCGGCCGCCCCTTCGCGCCGGAGGATATCGCCCGCATCCGCAAGGCCCTCCAGTCCATGATCGTCTATCACATGGACCGCGAGCCGCGGACCCTTCAGTTCATCAAGTAACCGTCCCGAGCTCGGCTTAGAAGAAGATCGAAAGGCCGATGAGCACCTGGTGGATGTTGCCCTTCGCGGTATCGCTGTACCATTCCGACTCATACTTATCTGTGTAGCGCATGAACCGGTACTCGGCCCGAATGGCGGCCGCGCTGCTGACGAGGTACTTCACGCCGGCCAGGCCGTTGATTGACCAGGTCTTGGTATCGCTGTTGCCTTCGACCCAGCCCAGGAACGGGATGCCGTTGCCGAATCCCGCGCCGCCGCCGATGAAGGGGACGAGCTTGGGCGAGGCCTTGAAGTTGTAAACGAGGTGCCCGGCCAGAAAGTAGGCCGCATCGCCCTCGTCCTCGCCGATGGGGAGGGTGAGCATGGCCTCGGGCTCGAGCTGAAGCCCCTTCCAGAGGAACCAGCCGAAGCGCACCGGGACATTCAGCACGGTCCACGAGTTCGAGTACTCGTCGCTCGTGTAGTTATAGCTCCACAGGGCGATGGCCGTGCCGAGCTCGAACGTCTTGCCGGGGACCGGCTGGGCCGCGGCGAACGCCGCTCCCAGAACGAGCAGAAGGGCCAGAGACACACAAAGCCTTTTCATGATGGTGACTCCTATCCGATAGATCAGGCTCACGCACCTCCATGACCACCTGTCAGCGGTATTTTAGAGAATCCCGACGGGTCTGTCCAGAACCGCCTGGAGGGGAACCGCGAATGGCCGGCTATTTCTTGATGGTCGAGATGAAGTCTTCGACCTCGGGGATGCCGCCCTGGAAGATGAGGTAGCCGTTGGAGGGCTCGCGCTCGGTCGTCTCGCCGGCGATCGGGGTCAGCATGATCCGCCGGACCTCCTCGAGGTCGCCCGTCCGGCCCAACGCCCACGCGAGCTTCACATACGCGACCTCAGGCAGCATGTTGGCCGCCGGGATGACCCCGAGCTCCATCATGTCCCGGCCCGTGTCGTAGACGTACATCTGGACGTAGCCCCACAGCGTCTGGACGGTCATGTAAACGGCGACGCCTTTCTCCCGGCACCGCTTGAGCGCCGGGTAGAGCGGTTTGTTGACATGCCCCAGGCCCGTCCCGGCGATGACGATGCCCCGGTAGCCGTTGTCGACGAGCGAGTCGATGATGTCCGGCTTCATGTTCGGGTAATAGTAGACGATGGAGACCATCTCCTCGAAGGCCGTGTCGATCTTGACGTCGCGGTCGCTTCTCCGCCGCTTGTAGTCGTGCCGCAGCGGCGTGATCTTCTCCCGGCTGACCATGGCGATGGGGATGTCGCCGATCGTCCGGAACGTCGAGCGGTAGCTCGAATGCATCTTCCGGACCCGCGTCCCGCGGTGGAGCAGCCCGTACATGTCCGAGGTCGGCCCGAACATGCAGACCATGACCTCGGCGATGTCGCTCTCGGCGGCCGTCTTGACGCTGTGCATGAGGTTGAGCGCCGCGTCGGACGAGGGCCTGTCGCTCGAGCGCTGCGACCCGACCATGACGATGGGCACGGGCGAATCCTGGACCATGAACGACAGGACGGCCGCCGTATGGTGCATGGTGTCGGTGCCGTGGCCGATGACGATGCCCTGGACGCCCTTCTCGATCTCCCGCCCGATGGCCTTGGCCGTCGCGATGTACTGCTCGGGCCCCATGTTCTCGCTGAAGACCCCGAAGAGCTTCTCGGTCTCGAGGTTGCAGATGTCGGCCAGCTCGGGCACCGACCCGTAGAGCTCGCCCGGCGAGAAGGCCGGGATGACCGCGCCCGTCCGGTAGTCGAGCCGGCTGGCGATCGTGCCCCCCGTTCCGAGGAGCTTGACATTGGGCTTGGCCGGGTCGAAAGGGAACTCCTTCTCCGGGATCTTGTAGTGGGCCTCCTTGCGGCCGCTGATCTTGACGGCCTCGATGGACCGGGCCAGGAGGCCGATGTTGTAGCCCGAACGGAGCTTGACGACCACGTGATAGGGATCGGCCGTCTCCGAGCGCGGCAGGATGATGCCCGTGTAGGTCCCGCGCGAAGTCGTGATCTCGACGTCGCTCCAGACCATGGCCCCGAAGCCCTTGAGCACGGCCAGGGCCTCGCCCCGGTAGCCCTTGTAGGAATCGTCGCCGGCCATCTCAGCTTCTCCCCGCGGCCAGCGCCGCCTCAATGCGCGGCGCGACCTCGGCGCCCTCGACCCGCCCGCGCAGGGCCGGCATGACCAGGCCCATCAGGACGTGGGCTTTCCTCTCGGGGTTGTGAAGGGCCATCCCGCCGAGCCGGGCGCAGGACCGCCCGATCTCGGCCTCGACTTCTTCGGGCCGCGGCGGAGGCGGAAGCGCTTCCGGGGCCGGGACCTCCTCTCCCCTGGCGGCCTTCTCCATGAGAGCGTAAACCCCGTCCCTCGAGATCCTCTTGTCGCGGAAGAGGGCGAAGATCGGCCGCAGGGTCCCGCCGTCGAGCCGCTCGGCGTCGAGGCACTTGCGCCGGATCCTCTTGACGAACTGGACGAGGGCCACCGAGGCCGCGACGGGGTCGAGCCCCCACTCCTTGACGAGCGTCTCGAACAGGCCCGCGTGCGGCGACATGGCCAGAGGCTGGACGACATCGGCCGGAACGCCGATCTCCGCGTACCAGGCCTCCCTCGTCCAAACCGGCACGGGCAGCCCCTCGCGGATCCCCGCCAGGCGCTCCTCGGTGACCTTGATCGGCGGCAGGTCGGTGTCGGGGTACATCCGATCCGGGCCGGGCAGGATGCGCTCGAACCCGTTCGTCCCGTCGCGCAGGGCCTGGCGCGTCTCCGAGGGGATCCCGACCGTGGCCTCTCTGGCCCGGATGGCGATCTCCTGGGCCCCGGTCCGGGCGTCCTCCGCCCCGCCCCAGACCACGACCAAGGTATCGTCCTTGGCCGCCCGCAGGGCCTTGCGGACGGCCTGCCATTCGGCGCTCGAGAGGGTCTCGGAAGGACTATCGGAGTGGACGATGTTCGGAAGCCGCGTCAGACAGGCGACGACCCGCACGCGGTCCGAGATCTCCCGCGAGAAACGGGTGTTCGTCTGCGTCTGCCAGTTGAGGAGATCGCGGAAGCCGCGCAGGACGACGCCCTGGGCGACCTCCCCGGCCTCGAGGGCGTCGCGGACGGGCAGGTAGTTCGTCCTATGCAGGACGCGGGTGACGTCCTCGGCCGCGGACTCGAAGCTCTCCGGAGTGATCCCCCGGCGGCGGAGCTCCGTTCTCAGCCGCAGGAGGTTCCACTGCCGCATGGCCTCGTGATGGACGAGGAGCGGGATGCGCGGGATGCGCGGCACGCCCTTGATCTCGACCCGCGTGCCCCCCGTGACGCTGACGTTGACGTCCTCGCGCGCGGCGCCGATCCCCGTCCGGACGTGCCCCGTGCTCCGGACGAGCCGGCGGCAGATCTGGGCGACTTCGGCGACCTCCTGGGGCGTCCGCATCTCGGGACCGGTGACGGTCTCGATGAGGGGCATGCCCAATCGGTCCGTGATGTAGGTCCGGAGGTGGCCGACGTCGCTGACCTCGCGGCAGGCGTCCTCCTCGAGGCCGAGCTGGACGATGGGGATGCGCCGGCCCTTGTAGGGGATCCACCCGTTGACGCCGACAATGGTCGTCCGCTGGAAGCCCGTCGGGATGCTGCCGTCGAGGTACTGCTTGCGGGCGATGTGGAGCTCGTCGACGAGGTTGAGGTTGTAGAGCATGGCGACGCCCAGGGCGATGTCGAGGGCCTGCTCGTCCATCATGAACGGGGGGGTGTCGTCCATCTCGTAGGTGCAGACCGTGTCGCGGTTGATGCGGTAGATGATCTCCTTCTTGGTCTTGAACTCCATGAGGGCCGTGCCGTCGTATTCGCCGAGCTCGGACAGGGTCGGGCGCATGTGACGGAGGATCTCGGCGTCGAACTCGCGGCTGTAGCGGCCGGCCGGGCACCGGCAGAACAGCTTCTTGGCGGTCATTAGCTGCTGGTGGATCTCGAGGCCGGAGCGGAAGCCGATCTCGGCATAGTCGGCCTCGGTCATCTCGGCGAAGGGCTTGAAGAGGAACTCGCTCATGGGTCCGTCAGGGTCTTTCCGGGGTTAAAAGGGGGTATTATATCATATCTTCGGGGGCCGCGGTTTCAGCCGAAGAACAGGACCAGCGCCTGGGCCGTGAACAGCCGCAGGATCATCGTCAGGGGATAGACGGACACGAAGGCCATGATCGGGCCGTCCGACGCCGGAGCGAGGGAGCCGGCATAGGCCAGGGCCGGCGGGTTGGTCATGCTCCCGGCCATGAACCCGGCGACCGACAGGAAGTCGATCCGGAAGACGAACCGGGCCGCCAGGACGGCCAGGGCGACGGGAGCGAGCGTGATGAGGGCCCCGCCGAAGATCCAGGCCAGCCCGCCGTCGAGGAGCGTCGCGACGAATCCCCCCCCCGCCCGCAGTCCGACGCAGGCCAGGAAGAGCGAGATGCCGAGGTTGCGAAGCATGAGGTTGGCGCTCAGCGGCATGTGCCAGACGAGCGGCCCGAGGCGGCCGATCCGGCTGAGGGCGATGGCCGCGATGAGCGGCCCGCCGGCCAGCCCGAGGCGGAAAGGCACGGCCATGCCGGGCAGGTGAAGGGGGACGTGGCCCAAAAGGATGCCCAGGGCGATGCCGATGAAGATGGGGATGAGCTGGGGTTGGTCGAGCCGGCCGCTCGCGTCGCCGAGGTCGCGGGCCAGCCGCTCGATGGCCGGCACGGTCCCGACGATGACCATGACGTCGCCGTATTGGAGCGTGAAGTCCGGCCGCGGGGAGAACTCCTGGCCGGTCCGGATGATGCGCGTGACGAGCACCCCGTAGTCCTCCCGCAGGTCGAGCTCGTGGACGGGCTTGCCGATGACGTTGCGCCGGGTGACGACGACCCGGCGGCTGGTGAACCCGGAGGCGACCTCCTTGAGGTCCACCTGGCTCTCAACGCCCACGCGGGCCTTGAGGCGCTCGATCTTCTCGGGCGTGCCGACGGCGTGGAGGATATCGCCCAGCCGAAGGGTCGTCAGGGCCCGGGGGACCTCCGGGACCCCGCCGGCGTGGGCCAGTCTCGAGACGACGACCCCGCCGCCGATCTCGCCGACGACCTTGGCGACGGGCGTCCCGTCGATCTCCGCGTTGCGGACCTCGAGGTTGACGGCCTGGAGGCGGTGCACGTCCTTTTCCCGGGCGGCCTCGAGTTTGCGGGCCTCGGCCTCGGGGTCGACCCGGAAGGCGAGGCGCAGGGCGGCGATCCCCAGGATGATGCCCAGGACGCCGAAGGGATAGGCCATGGCGTAGGCCATGGCGGGGGCTTCGACGAGGGCCGCGGTGGATTCGGGCACGAGCTGGAGGGCCTGCTGGACGGCCGCCAGGCTGGGCGTGTTGCTCGTCGCCCCGGCGAAGATGCCGGCCGCGGCGGCCATCGGGACCCCCCCGAGCCGGTTGAGGAGCAGGGCGATCGCCCCGCCGCCGAGGACAACGAAGGCCGCCAGGCCGTTGAGGGCCAGCCCGTGCTTGCGGAGCGACGACAGCAGGCCCGGGCCGACCTCCTGGCCGACGCTGTAGACGAAGAGGATGAGGCCGAGGTCGCGGGCGAAATCCTGGATGACGGGATGGATGGAGACCCCGAAGTGCCCCAGGACGAGTCCGACGAACATGATGCCGGCGATGCCCAGGTTGGCCTGCAGGACGCGCAAGCTGCCCAGGACGAGGCCCAGGGCGCCGGCCAGGCAGAGGATGACCAGGGCCTGGACGACGGAATCGGGGGCGAAGACGCCGGCTACCCAGCTCATCGACACGGCCTCGCGGCTACATGAGCGAGAAGGCCACGGTCAGGCCGGCCATGACGATGGCCACCATGCTCATGAGCTTGATGAGGATGTTGAGGCTGGGGCCGGCCGTGTCCTTGAACGGGTCGCCGACCGTGTCGCCGATGACCGCGGCCCGGTGGGCCAGCGAGCCCTTGCCGCCGTGGGCCCCTTCTTCGATGTACTTCTTGGCGTTGTCCCAGGCGCCGCCGGCGTTGGCCATGAAGATGGCCAGGACGAAGCCGGTCGACGTGGCCCCGATGAGCAGGCCCATGACCCCGGCGACGCCGAGGACGAGGCCGGTGACGATGGGCGTCGCGATGGCCAGGAGCGAGGGCAGGATCATGGCCCGCTGGGCGCCGCGGGTCGAAATGGCCACGCAGCGGGCGTAGTCGGGCTCGGCCTTGCCTTCCAGGATCCCGGCGATCTCGCGGAACTGGCGGCGGACCTCGTCGACCATGCGGGCGGCGGCCCTGCCGACGGCGTTCATGGCCAGGCCGCTGAACGAGAAGGCCATCATGGCCCCCAGGAAGATGCCGACCAGGACGACGGGGTTCATCAGGGTGATGTTGTAGAAGCGCATGTAGTCGGGGAACGAGGCCGTGGCCGTGTCCATGGTCGTGCCGTCGACGAAGGTCAGGACGGTCCGGCCGATGCGCAGCAGGCCGACCTTGAGCTCCTCGACGTAGGAGGCCAGCAGGGCCAGGGCCGTCAGGGCCGCCGAGCCGATGGCGAAGCCCTTGCCGGTGGCGGCGGTCGTGTTGCCGAGGGCGTCGAGGGCGTCGGTTCGCTTGCGGACCTCGGCCTCGAGGCCGCTCATCTGGGCGTTGCCGCCGGCGTTGTCGGCGATCGGGCCGTAGGCGTCGGTGGCCAGCGTGATGCCCAGGGTCGAGAGCATGCCGACGGCGGCGATGCCGATGCCGTAGAGCCCCTGGGCGACGTTGGTGATGTCGAAGTGGGCCGCCGAGAGGAAGGCGAAGACGATGCCCAGGATGACGGCCAGGACGGGGACGGCCGTCGAGACCATGCCCACGCCGAGGCCGGCGATGATGACCGTGGCCGGGCCGGTCGTGGCGTTGTCGGCGATCTTGCGGGTCGGGGCGAAGGAATGGGAGGTGAAGTACTCGGTCGACTTGCCGATGACGAGTCCCGCGGCCAGGCCGACGACGAGGGCGAACCAGATGCCGAGGGGCAGAGCGAGGCCGCGGATGATGAAGTAGGAGAAGACGACGATGAGGGCCGAGCTGCCGTTGATGCCGCGGCCCAGGGCGTTGAGGAGGTTCCTTTGAGTCGCGTCCTCGCGGGTCCGGACGAGGTGGATGCCGAGGATGGAGAGCAGGGTGCCGACGGCGGCGATGGCCATGGGGGCGACGACGGCGTTGAGCTGGAGGGCGCCCCGGCCGAGGAAGGCGGCCGCGCCGAGGGCCATGGTCGCCAGGATGGAGCCGGCGTACGACTCGTAGAGGTCGGCGCCCATGCCGGCGACGTCGCCGACGTTGTCGCCGACGTTGTCGGCCACGGTGGCCGGGTTGCGCGGGTCGTCCTCGGGGATGCCGGCCTCGACCTTGCCGACGAGGTCGGCCCCGACGTCGGCGGCCTTGGTGTAGATGCCGCCGCCGACGCGGGCGAACAGGGCCTGGGTCGAAGCCCCCATGCCGAAGGTGATCATGGTCGTGGTGATGATGATGAGGTTGTGGCCGTCGTCGGTCAGGGGGTAGAAGATGCGGAGGATGAGGAACCAGGCGGCGATGTCGAGGAGCACGAGGCCGACCACGGTCAGGCCCATGACGGCCCCGCTGCGGAAGGCGACCTTGAGGCCGCTGTTGAGGGACTTGCGGGCCGCCCAGGCCGTGCGGGCCGAGGCGTAGGTGGCCGTCTTCATGCCGAAGAAGCCGGCCAGGCCCGAGAAGAAGCCGCCGGTCAGGAAGGCGACCGGCACCCAGGGGTTCTGGACCTTGAGGACGAAGGCCATGAACGACAGCAGGATGACGAGGGCCGCGAAGACCATGGCTACGACCTTGTACTGCTGCCTGAGGTAGGCCATGGCGCCCTTGCGGACGTAGGCGGCGATCTGGGCCATGCGCACGGTGCCTTCGCTCTCCTTCATCATCCGGGAGAAGAACAGCCAGGCGAAGAACAGGGCGAAGACGGAGCCGATCGGGGTCAGCCAGAACAGCGTGTCAGCCATGAGAACCCTCCTTGTCGTCCGGGCGGGCCCGGATAGTCATCCCCAACCGGTGGATGATCATGGATATGAAGGACGATCCGCTCAAATGAAGCGCTAATCTAGCACAGCCGGGGGTTTCCCGTCAAATCCATAATAGGGGGAAGAAATGGGAAATAGGTATCATGTCCCCCTATTTAACCTGATCTATTCACGAGTCGAGGCGGCTGCAGATGCCATCCCTTCGCAACACAGCAGATCCTAATTTTTCTTGACTTTCTATTGATTTTGAGGTTAACAATAGTTAACCTCCATCGATCTCAACTTGTTGTAATGAGCAAAAGAACAGTCACGGAAGCGCAAGAGTATTACTCGATCCCTCAAGTCGCTGTTCTCCTGGGGATCAGCAGGGTCGCTGTTTATAAGAAGGTCAAGGCAGGCGAGATCAAGGCCATCAGAATCGGCAGGAGCTATGCGATCCCTGCCTCCTATATACGGCAGGTCACCGGCAGAATCCTGACTCCCCAAAGAAAAAGGGCGATAAAGCAAGCCGTAAAAAAGACCGTTAGGCAATATGGCCCCCTGCTCATCAAGTTGGGGAATGGATAGCTGAAGAACCGTCGCTTCCATCAAATCTTTCCTGAGAACGCATAGGTTGGAAAAGTAGTCGCCCGAAATTTCGGATAGAGCCGAATTGCGAGCGGCCCGGAAAGAGAGGCGGGATATGAAGAGAACGCGTACAAGGACGGTCATCCTTACAGCGGCGGGTGTTGCTTTGACGACGGCCGGGATCGCGGTGGCCATCGTGGCGTCGAGCGCGGGGCCGAAGGCCCAGGAGATGAAATTCGGCGTCGGGGATTGGGACCCGGAGTCGGGCCTAGGCAACCACCGGGCGGTGGTGCGGGTCGAGGCGGCATCAGCGCTCCCGGCCAAGCCCTCCGTCCCGGCGAGAGGCGTGAAAAAGGCGGCCGCCGCGACGGCGCCGCAAGCGGCCGTCAAGCCCGGGGCTGCCAGGTCCGTGGCGGTCCGGGTGCGCATCCCATGGCGAAGGCGGGACATCGATCCGGACACGAAGAACATCCTGGTCGTCCACGCCGCCTCGGGAGAGCGCGTCCTCAACGTCCTGCCTTTCGAGATCAACCGGGAGTTCGGCGACATCGTCTTCGAGCCGGCGACGGCGCCGGGCGACTATTATGTCTATTACCTGCCCTACAAGTCCGAGGGCCGCAGGAACTACCCCAACGTCAAGTACGACCCGCCCGAGCTGACGGCCGATCCGGCGTGGCTGGAGGCTCTCGGGCTGTCCGGAAAACCCGTGCCGGCCGCGGCCCTCGAGGCCCTGCCACGCGCCGAGGTCGTCGCCATCCAATCCGCCGACGAGTTCAGCTCGTTCCATCCGATGGAGGTCATCGCCACGGCCGCCGAGACCGAGGCGCTCCTCGCGGCCCATCCGGGGGCGCCCTATCTCCTGTTCCCGGAGGACCGCCGTCTCTCCATTCGCATGACCGACGACCTGCCCCATCGCTGGACGGTCGTCGGGCCGCGAGGCGCGTTCCGGGGCCGGGCCGCGCGCGGCGAGTATTTCGCGTTCCAGATCGGCGTCTGGGCGGCGCGGCGGGCCATCGAGGATCTCGAAGTGACGTTCTCGGATCTCGTCCAGGACGTGGGGAAGATCGAGGACGGCTCGCCCGCACAGCACGCGCGCATCCCCGCCTCGGCATTGAACTGCCTCAACACGGGTGGCGTCGATTGGGACGGCTCGGTCATCACGAAGGCCGTTCCGGTCGGTCGGGGCAAGGTCCAGGCGCTCTGGTGCGGAGTGGACATCCCCCGGGACGCTCGACCCGGGATCTTCCGGGGCACGGTGACCGTCGCGCCCAAGGGTCTGCCCGAGACCGTCGTCGCGGTCGAGCTGGAGTTGACCGAGGAGGTCGTCGAGGACCGCGGGGACGGGGATCCGTTCCGCATGACGCGCCTGCGCTGGCTCGACTCGCGGTTGGCTCAGGACGACGGGATCGTGCCGCCGTACACGCCAATCGCGGTCGACGGCTGGACGGTCAGCTGCCTCGGACGCTCGCTGACCGTAGGCAAGGACGGCCTGCCGGCCCGCATCCGGAGCTATTTCGCTCCCGAGATGACCAAGATCGGGGTCGTGCCGGTCGACCTCCTGGCCTCGGCCTTCAAGCTGCGCGTCCACGACGGCGAAAAGAGGGAGCTCGGCTGGAAGGCGGCCGCTCCGGGCCCGCGGTGGCTCAAGCAGTCCCCGGGGACCGTCGAGTGGGAGACCGAGAACCGCGCCGAGGGCCTGCGGATGAGCGTTCGCGGCCGGATGGAGTTCGACGGCTTCGTCGGGTACAAGGTGGCCTTGACCGCAGAGCGCGACATGGACGTCTCGGACATCTGGCTCGAGGTGCCGCTCCGCGAGGAGGCCGCCCGCTACATGATGGGGCTCGGGTTCAAGGGCGGGACGCGGCCGGAGACCTTCGACTGGTCGTGGGACCGGACCAAGAACCAGGACGCTTTGTGGCTCGGCGCGGTGAACGCGGGGATGCAGATCTCGTGGCGGGCCGAGAACTATGCGCGACCGCTCAACACCAACTTCTACTTGTCGAAGCCCCTCAACATGCCGCCCTCGTGGTGGAACGAGGGGCGGGGCTCGGTCGCCGTGCGGACGGTGACCGAGGGAGGCGCAGGCGGGGACGCGCCGGGAAGAGCCTCGGCCCAGCGTGATAAAGCGGACCGGCGCGTCGTCGTCATCGGCGCCCACTCGGGCCTGCGGTCGATCAGGGCCGGAGAGATGCTCCACTTCGACTTCACGCTGCTGCTGACGCCCTTCAAGCCGCTCGAGCCTGGGCGTCATTTCCGCGAGCGCTATTTCCACGCCTTCAAGCCGCTCGACGAGGTCGCGGGAACGGGGGCCAACGTCATCAACGTCCACCACGCCAACGACATCAATCCGTACATCAACTACCCGTTCCTGCGGGTGCCGGAGATGAAGGCCTACATCGACGAGGCCCACCGGCGCGGCTTCAAGGTCAAGATCTACAACACCATCCGCGAGCTGTCGAACCGGGCCCCTGAGTTGTTCGCTCTCCGCAGCCTGGGCCACGAGGTCTTTTCGGCTGGGCCGGGCGGCGGCTATTCATGGCTCCAGGAGCACCTCGGGGGCGACTACATCGCGGCCTGGTTCGTGCCCGAGCTCAAGGACGCGGCGGTCATCAACAGCGGCATGTCGCGCTGGCACAACTACTACATCGAGGGGCTCGACTGGGTGGCCCTCAACGTCGGCATCGACGGCCTCTACCTCGACGACGTGGCCTTCGACCGGACCACGATGAAGCGGGTGCGCAAGGTCCTCGACCGCAACCGCGAGGGCGCGCTCATCGACCTCCACAGCGCCAACCAATACAATGTGCGTGATGGGTTCGCCTCGAGCGCCAACCTCTATTTGGAGCATTTCCCCTTCCTCGACCGGCTGTGGTTCGGCGAGTACTTCGACTACGACGGCAGCGGCCCTGATTACTGGCTCGTGGAGCTCTCGGGCATCCCGTTCGGGCTGATGGGCGAGATGCTCGAGAAAGGCGGCAACCCCTGGCGCGGCATGGTCTTCGGGATGACCAGCCGGCTGCCGTGGGCCGGCGATCCGCGACCGCTGTGGAAGGTCTGGGACGAGTTCGGCATCTCGGAGAGCGAGATGATCGGCTGGTGGGTGGAGAGCGGGCCGGTCAGTGCAGGGAACAAAGACGTGCTGGCGACGACCTGCTATCGGCAGCGGGGCGGCGCCAGGGAGAAGCCGTCCGCCCTTGTCGCCCTGGCCTCATGGGCCAAGGTGCCCGTTGACGTGCGGCTCACGATCGATTGGAAAAAACTGGGGCTCGATCCCGGGCGGGCCGTGCTGCGCGCCCCGGCCATCGAGGGCTTCCAGGAGGCCGCCGAGTTCAAGCCGGGCGACGCCATCCGCCTCGAGCCGGCCAAGGGCCGCCTCCTGATCATCCGCTGATTCGGGGACACAAGACCCCATTCGCTCATTTCTCCAGGACGGAAAAGGGGGGAAGGGGTATTGTATCCCGCTTTTTCAAACGCCCGGCACAACCTGCGTCGGACGCGATATTCTCAGTGGCTGGGATTTCCTATAAGTCAATGTGCGCCAAAGCCACTCGACCGGTCCGAACCGGAACCGCCGGAGCCATAGGGGCGAAATGACGAGCAGGATCGTCCAGATGGCGACGGTGATCAGGACCTGCTGCCAGCGCTGGACCTTCCCGAACAGGCCGAACCCGTGGCCGTAGAACAGGGTCGTGCAGATCAGCGATTGGAGCAGGTAGTTCGTGAACGCCATCCGGCCGACGGCCGCGAGGCGCTCCCGGAGCGCCGGAAGCCGCGCCGACCTGCATAGCAGCATGACAAGGGCGATGTAGCCCGCGGCCACACCCAGGCTTCCCAAATAGTTGAATTGCCAGCCGACGAACATGGAGTACGGCCAGGCCCATCCCTCGGCGAAGTTGCGGATGACGCCGGTCACGACGAGAGGGATGCCGATCCCGAAGCCCGCGGCCAGCATGATCCCGTAGAACCTTCCGCTTCGTTCAGCGCTCAAGACGCGCCACTTGAAAAGGGCCATGCCGATGATCATGACGCCCGTCACTCGCCAGCCGATATAGATGAGGAAGATGAACGTCTGGAAGGCGACGGCGGACGGCACGCGACTCCCCATCTGCTGGAGCCAGCCGCTGCGATAGACCGCCAACTCCTGTGCGATCCGTTCGGCCGAGGGCGCCCACATCTGAAGATTTCCCTGGACGGCCTCGGGCGGCCAGTAGGGAACCGACCAGCTGGAGAAGAGAAAGAGGAGGGCCGGGACAAGGATGAACGCCGCTCCGGCGATGAGCAGGGTCTTGGGCTTTTTCTTCCGGAACAGGTAGACCCAGACCGCGCACACGGCGTAGGCCACGAGGATGTCGCCGCGCCAGAGGAGATAGGCGTGCATCAGCCCGATGACGAACAGCCAGAATATCCGGCGATAGTGGAGGCCGGCGGGCGGCAGGCCCTTGGATTCCGCCTTGCTCGTGACGAGGAGGATGCCCGCCCCGAAGAGAAGGGAGAAGATGGTCATGAACTTCTGGTCCCCGAGGACATGGGTGAGCATCCACGCCCACCGGTTGAGACCGGTGAGATCGCCGTAGGCCGTGGGATTGAGATAGGCGGCGACGACCATCGAGAAATCCTGGATGTTGACGAGGAGGATGCCCAGGACGGCGAAGCCCCGCAGGACGTCGAGGGAAGCCAATCGCTCGGATGGAGCGACGGGCTGGAGAAGCTTGTCTTCCGGCATGAGTTCTCTCCTCGAAGGGGATGGAGCGGCGCATATCGGCCGGCAAGCGCTCGCCTGGGATAGTAGAAGCCGCGGGCGGCTGTGTCAAGCGCCGCTAATTGGGGGACATGATACCTATTACCCTATTCCTTCAGGGGCAATAATTAGCCCAAGTTCGACAGAAAAAAGTATTTTCATAGGTTTTTGAGGCTTCTTTCCGGTTTTCCCGCCTGATCGGTTCTTCGTTTTCGTCAAAAGCGGATGTAGTGAAGACCAAGTCCATTGAAAACGGGGCGGCACTTCTTCTAAATAGAGTTGTGTTCCTCAGGAAAGTCTGCCGGAACGCGGAGCATTTTTACAGTCAGAGCGCCCTGGCCGACCTGTACGGCGTTCCGCCTTCGCCATCTATGACAACCGGCTCTATCGAGCCCTGGACAAGCTGCTTGGCCAAAAAGACCGGCTCCAGGCCTATCTGAAGGAGCGGCTCGGGGACCTCTTTCAGATCAACTACGACCTTCTCCTGTACGACGTGACCTCGACCTATTTTGAAGGGGAGGCGGCGCGCAACTCCCAAGCTCAACGCGGCTATTCGCGCGACCATCGGCCGGATTGCAAACAGGTCCTCATCGCCCTGGTCGTCGCCCGGGAGGACTTGCCTCTTGGCTATGAGGTGTTCGAAGGCAACCGGCACGACTCCCAGACCGTGGCCGTGATCGTCGGAAAAATCGAGGCGCTTAATGGTCAAGCGGAGCGCATCTGGATCATGGACCGAGGGATGGGGAGCGCGGAGACCCTGCGGCTGCTGAGCCTGGAGAACCGACGCTACATCCTGGGGACGCCGAAGAGCCTGCTGAAAAAGTTCGATCAGGAGATGGGGCCAGGCGGATGGCGTGAGGTGCATCCGGGGCTCGAGGTCAAGCTCTGCCCGTCGCCCTTTGGGAACCCGCAAGAAGTGTTTATCCTCTGCCGGAGCACGGCCCGACAAGCCAAAGAAAAGGCCATCCATGATCGCTTTGTGCGGCGGCTTGAGGCGGGGTTGAAAAGGCTCGAGAACAGCTGCCGAAGCGGTCGTGTCCGAAGCGTTACGCTCGCCGAAAGACGGCTGGGCCGTCTCCTGGAGCGGTTTCAGCGGGCCGGACGGTTTTTCACGACGGCCGTCATGCAGCAAAAAGGCGGCGTTCGGTTCGAGTGGGCGAGGCGGGACGAGAAGCTGGCCTGGGCTCGCCGCAGCGAGGGCTGCTACCTCTTGCGCAACAATGTCAAAGATTGGACGCCGGAAGATCTCTGGACAGCCTACATTCAGCTGACCGACGCTGAAGAAGCGTTCCGCATTGAAAAAAACGACCTCCGGCTGCGCCCCGTCTGGCATCAAAAAGAGCGGCGTGTCCAGGTTCACATCCTGGTCTGCTTCCTGGCCTATGTCTTGTGGAAGTGCTTCGGACAGATGTGCCGGCAAGCCGGCCTGGGCGATGAGCCCCGGAGAATCATCGAAGAAATCAAAAAACTCCAGCTGAACGATGTCGTTCTCCCGACCCGAAAAGGCGTGGACATCCGACTCCGCTGCGTCACAATGCCGGACCCTGAACTGGCCACGATCCTTCACAAACTCAAGCTGTCGCCGCCGAAAAGATTAAAAATCAAACCCCATTTGTAGTGAAGACTCGGAAATAGATGCATTGAAAATAAAGGACTTAACCTTCAGAAAACCCCGAAAGTGTCGAACTTGGGCTAGACCGCACACGGCGATCGAGAATACGGGCAGAGCCCTAAACTCACCCGCATCGACGCGACGCCACCGATTCCGTTATTGGCTCACTTCCGATGGCCCCCAACATATGCGCCCTTTCCGATCGGCGGGCGCCGACGCGCCCGGAGCCTCAGTTGTCATCTCCCTTTCGCCCCCGGCGGCAGGTTCTCCCTGAGAAATCCGGTGAACGCCGTGTACAGGTGGAGTGTCGTGTTCTTCCCCTCGGAGATCCCGTGGGCCCGGTTGGGATAGGAGAGCATCGCGAACGTCTTGTTGTGGAGGATGAGCTCGTTGACGAGGGCCTCGAAGCTCTGGTAATGGACGTTGTCGTCCGCCGTTCCGTGGACGATAAGCAGGTTTCCCTCGAGCCTGTGGGCGAACGTGATCGGCGAGCCGTTCTTGTAGCCCTCCTCGTTGTCCCTGGGCAGCCCCATATAGCGTTCCTGGTAGATTGTGTCGTAGAAGCGTTGGTTGGAAACGAAGGCCACGGCAATCCCGGTCTTGTAGATGTCCGGGTGGCGGAACATCATGTTCAGGGTCATGGACCCCCCGCCGCTCCAGCCCCAGATGCCGATCCGGTCCGGGTCGACGTAGGGCCTCGCCGCGATCAGGGCCCGGGCGGCGGCGGCCTGGTCCTCCGAGGCCAGGATCCCGATCTGACGGTAGATGATCTTCCTCCAGGCCCGGCCGCGGGGGGCCGGAGTGCCGCGGTTGTCGACGCTCGCGACGATGGTGCCCTGCTGGGCGAGCATGAGGTGCCAGAGGTAATTGCTCCCGCCCCAGCGGTCGAGGACGGTCTGGCCCGCCGGCTCCCCGTAGACGTGGAAGAGCAGCGGGTACTTTTTCCCGGGATCGAAATCCGGGGGTTTGATCATCCAGCCGTCGAGGAGGACTCCGCCGCCGATATCGACGCGGAAGAACTCGACCGGGTTCCTGTCGAGGGCCGCGACTTTGCGGGCGAGCTCAGCGTTGGCCGCTAGGACACGGACCGGAGTGTGGGCGGGCAGTTTGATCAGGTCGACCACGGGAGGCTTCCCGAACGCGGAATAGGTGTGGAACGCCCACTCACAGGTCGGGGAGATCTGGTAGGAGTGGGTCCCGGGCTGGGCGGCAGGGCTCAGTCGTTCCGACCTGCCCCGCCCGTCGAGACGGACGCGGAAGAGGTACCGTTGGGTCGGGTCGTCGGGCGAGGCGGTGTAATAGAGCCATCCGCCCTTCTCATCGACGGCGTCAATCCCGAGGACGTCAAAGGACCCAGGCGTGAGAAGTGTGGCTCTGCCGCTTGTATCGACGAGATAAGCGTGGCTCCAGCCGTCGCGTTCGCTCAACCACGTGAACCGGGCGCCCTTGCCGAGCCAGTGCATGTCGTCGACAACCTCGACCCAAGCATCGTCGCGGTCGACGAAGAGGGTCCGGACGTCCCCGGTGGCGGCGTTCCCGGCCAGCACTTGGTTCGTGTTCTGGAGCCTGTTCAGATGCTGGACGATGACGTCTTTCCCGTCAGGGGCCCACTCCATGCGGGCGACGTAGGTGTTGCGGGAGTCGCCGGGGATCCTGATCCAGACGACTCCCCCCCCGTGCGAGCCGACGACGCCGACGCGACAGGCGGAGTTGGTCTGCCCGGCCTTGGGATACTTGAAGGTGACGACCCGGGGATAGAGCCCGTCAATGTTGTTGATCATGTGGAATTCCCTGACCTGGGAGGTGTCGAAGTGCCAGAAGGCGATCTTCGATCCGTCGGGGCTCCAGCGGAAGCCGTCGCGGACGCCGAACTCCTCCTCGTAGACCCAGTCGGAGGTCCCGTTGACGAACCTCTCCGATCCGTCCCAGGTGAGCCGCTGGATCCGGCCCGTCGCCAGGTCCTCGGCGTAGATGTTGTTCCTGTAGACGTAGGCGACCCGGTTGCCGTTGGGGGAGAACTTGGCGAACATGAGCTCGGAGGCCTCGAAATCCCCGCCGAGTTTCCGGAGGGTTTTCCGGGGCCTGTCGAACACCCAGTAGTCGCCCCGGGTGTTCTGGCGCCAGACCCGGACCGAGTTCGTGAACACGAGGAGCTTGGAACCGTCGGTGGACCAGGCGTAGTTTTCGATCGTCAGGGGCGCCGATTCCCCGGCGGGGACGAGGTCCGCGGCGGCGACCAGGATCTCGCGCGCCGCGCCTGCAGCGCCGTAGAGGACGATGTCCCTGGCCTCGGGACGCGAGGCGGACGGTTCCAGGAGGGTGAAGGACCCACCGTCCTTCATCCAGCGGGCCGGGCCGAAATGCTCGGAGGCGAACTCACGGGAGTTGAAGATCCTGTTCAGGTCGAGCCGGGCCTCGGCGGATTGGCCCTCCGACGCGAGGAGGGCTCCGCCCGCCAGGCTCAAAACGATGACGGACAAAAGGATTCCGGTCAGCCTATTTCCAGGACGCATTTTCGTTCTCCCTTCCTAACCTCAATTATTCAAAAAAAAGCTGTTTCCCCTCCTAACGTATTGATCTACAATACGTTTGCAAGCACATGGAAGGAGGAAACAGCCATGAATGATTGTAACACCGAACGGCTTCTTTTAGAAGACATCCAGGGGAAAAAGATCGAGGCCGACTTCGACGGCGGCCAGTCGACGCGTGTTATTTTTTAGAAGATAAGGATATTTTTTTGGTATCCGTGCCTCCCTTTTCAGAGACCGCTTTTA
>JBBIGP010000004.1:5906-75654 GCA_037447475.1 Candidatus Aminicenantota bacterium | reverse complement strand
CACCCTCCGCGCCTTGCATCTGCAGCCGCCTCGACTCGTGAATAGATCAGGCTAGGCGAAGCGGACGACGCTCGAGAAGGGGCGCTTGGGGACGTGGAGCCGGCCTTCGGCGTCCTTCCAGTAGCGATGCGACCCGCCCATCTCCTCGGCCACCGGCTCCTCGTCCGGGGTGCCGAGGGCCAGCACGCAGTCGATCCGGTACTCGGCGGGGATATCGAGGATCTCGCGGACCTTGTCCCGGTCCACGGACAGGAGCCAGCAGCTGCCGAGGCCTTCGCCCATGGCCGCCAGGATCATGTTCTCCATGGCCGCCCCGACGTCGTATTCGAACATCTTGTCCCGGACGCGCGCGTCGACCAGGGTCACGATGTAGGCCATGGGCTCCCGGCCCGGCGGAGGGTCTCCCTCGGGAGCGATGAAGGCCGCCCATTTCAGGCAGGGGAAGATCTTCTCCCGCCTGCCGCGGCTTTCGACGACCACGAACGCCAGGGGCTGCATGTTGGAGGCCGACGGGGCCAGGCGCCC
The DNA here is from genome assembly GCA_037447475.1 of Candidatus Aminicenantota bacterium. Lineage (GTDB taxonomy): Bacteria > Acidobacteriota > Aminicenantia > Aminicenantales > Saccharicenantaceae > RBG-16-66-30. Next base: position 75,129 of record JBBIGP010000004.1, on the reverse strand, counting down.
CGCGTCGACGATCCTCTCGAGGGTCTCGCGCGGCACGGCCTGCGGCTTGAAGCGCCGCACCGTCCGGCGCGAAACGATGAGATCGTAAAGGCTTTTGCCTTCTTCGCACATCATGGGCCTCCCTGCAAGGCGCGGGTTTCCGTCCTCGGCGCCTTGATCATGAAAACGGCCGTCGATACGAGAAGGAACAGTCCGGCGGCCATATACATCCTGCGGTACCCGGCCAGGTCCGAAATCCAGCCGAAGAACGGTGAGCCGAGGCCCATCCCGACGTCGAAGAGCGACAGATAGAGGCTGATGGCCAACCCCTTGCGGCTCCGGCCCAGGAAATCGATGATATAGGTGCTGAGCGCCGGGAAGATCAGCCCCTGGCCCAGGCCGCCGATGAGGCCCGTCAGGATCAGGAACGGATAGCTCCGGGCCTGGGAGATGAGGAACAGGTTGGCGGCGATGATCAGGGCCGCCGGCAGGATGACGGTCTTTCGGCCGAAGCGGTCCGAGAGGTCGCTCAGTCCGAAGCGCGTCAGGATGGCCGCCAGCGAGAAGACCAGGAAAAAGGCCCCGACCCGCTCGACCTGCATGGACTTGCCGAACACGGCGACGAAATAGATCATCGCCCCCCGGATCGATCCGTGGACGACCGGCATGGCCGAGATGACCAGGATCGTCGCCACCGGGATGGCCCGCAACAGGCCGAGGTCGGTCTTCCCGCCGTTCATCTCGGGCCGGGCGATCTCCCGTGTCGCGAACAGGCACGCGCCCGACGCCAACAGGAACAGGAGGCTGACGTTGAACAGGCCCGCGAACCCGAACCGGCCGATGACCTCCTCGGCGACGAGCGGGCCCAAGGCGTTGGCCACCAGGCCGCCGATGCCGATGATGCCCATCGACCGGGCAAGGCGGTCGACGGGCGCGAGGTCCGAACAGACGGCGATGGTCGCCGTCATGCTGATGCCCCAGCCCAGGCCGGTCAAAGCCCGGAGCGCAAGCGGCAGCCAGCCGGCGTCCCTGACGAGGTGGAAGAGCGGCACGCTCAGGACGAGGATCCCCAGTCCGAGCAGCGCGATCCCCCGGCCGCCGCGGACATCGATCATCCGTCCGAAAAAGGGCCTGACGGCGATAGCCACGATGCTGTGGACGCCCATGATGAGCCCGATGCGGCTCGGCCGGGCCTGGAGCTGCCCCAGGAACACCGGCAGAAGGAAGAACATCGAGATCGACATGAACATCAGCAGGTAGCCGGCGAAGGCCAGCAGGAAGTCCCGGTTCCAAAAAGAGCGGTTATTGTCGTCCATATCGGCGTCGCGGTCCGTCGTCACTCGAACAAAAAATGGGCGACGGCCCGAACGTGATATATAAAGGACCTGGCAAGTGATGTCAAATCCACATCGGGCTGGAACAAGCGAGAAAAGTAAGCTGGCTGTTTTTTAGGGGTTATAAGCTTTAGGGGGATATTGAAGGAGGGTAAGTCCTTGTGCCTTGCACAGCCAGCCAAGCAAAGCGATTGTTTTCATTATACCACAGCCGTCAAAAATATCAAATATCTGCCGGCGGGACCGAAGCGATCGACAGGATCAGCCGTCGCGCCCGTTCTGTGAGCGCTCCCCAGTCGCCCTCCTCGATCGCCTTCTTGTCGAGCAGGGCCGTCCCGATGCCGACGCAGCAGGCGCCCGCGTCCAGGAACTCCCGGACGTTGTCGATGGTCACCCCTCCCGTGGGCATGAGCCGGATCCCCGGCAGCGGCCCCCGCAGGTCCCGGAAGAACTGCGGGCCGAGCGATGTCGCCGGGAAGACCTTGACGATGTCGGCACCGGCCTTCCAGGCCGCCACGATCTCGCTCGGCGTGAAGGCCCCCGGCGCGACGAGGACGCCGGCAGCACGGCAGGCCTCGATCATCCCCCTGTCCGAAACGGGCGAAACGACGAAGTCCGCCCCGGCCTCGATGACCTCCACGGCCGTGCTCTCGTCGAGGACCGTTCCGGCCCCGACCAGCGTCCCGGGCGCTTTCGTCCGGACCAACTCCCGGATGGTCCCCACCGCCCCGGGCACTGTCATCGTCACCTCGAGGGCCTTGACGCCTCCCTCGAGCAGGGCCCCGGCCACCCGCTTCAACCGGCCCGCGTCCTTCATCCGGATGACGGCGACGACCTTCGAGGCGAGGAGCCCTTCCAGGACCTCGTCCTTGTTCATCGTCCTCCCACTCCCTTATCTCCGGACCCGCCCGGACCTGTCGCCCGTCATCAGGGCCTTGACCTCCGGCTCCGTGATCAGATTGAAATCGCCGGGGATCGAGTGCTTGAGGCAGGACGCCGCGACCCCGAAGGCCAAGGCCTTGTCGTCCTCCCATCCCGAGAGCAGGCCGTGGATGAGACCGGCCGCGAACGCGTCGCCAGTCCCGATGCGGTCGACGATGTCCTGGATGTCGTACGAGGGCCCGGCGAGAAAGCCGGTCCGGCTCCTCAGCACGGCCGACCACCTGTTCCGATCCGCGCCGGAGCTCTCCCGGAGGGTGATCGCCACGCGCGACACGTTCGGGAATAGGGCCATGACCTCGGCCGTCAGGGCCCCGTAGACCGCCGGGTCGAGCGGGCCCGCGGCCGGGCCGGCGCCTTCGGCGCCGATCCCGAGCGCCTTTTGGCAGTCCTCCTCGTTCCCGACGAGGAGGTCGGCGACGGACCCGATCTCCCGCATGACCTCGGGGGCCCGGCGGCCGTACCGCCAGAGCTTGGACCGGTAGTTCAGGTCGACGGACACGGTCATCCCAGCCGCCTTGGCCGCCCGGACCGCCTCGATGGTCAGTCCGGCCGCGGAGGCGCTCAAAGCCGGCGTGATGCCGCTCACGTGGAACCATTCGAACCCGGCGAGCGACTCGCTCCAGTCGATGTCCCCGGCGGCCGCTTCGGCCAGGCCGGACCCCTCGCGGTCATAGACGACGAGCGACGCCCTCTCGTTGGCCCCCGTCTCGGCGAAATAGATCCCCAGCCGTCGCCCGGCCCGCCGGACGCGGCCGGTGTCCACCCCGTGCTTCCGGAGCTCGGCCAGGGCCGCCTCGCCGATCTCGTTCGCGGGCACGACCGAGATCCATCGGGACCTGTGGCCCAGGAGGGCCAGGGAGACGGCCACGTTGGCCTCCCCGCCGCCGAAACGCGCCGACAGGAGCGGGGATTGGAAGAACCGCTCCTTGCCCGGCGGGGACAGCCTGAGCATGATCTCGCCGAACGTCGCGACACATGACATGGCTCCTCTCCTACGGCCCCACGATATCACAGCCCCACGGAAGGAATCAAAACCTCCCGTTCCCTTGACCGCCCCCGCCGCCTGTGTTAACTAGAGGAGCGGGGGTGAACGGCCGGGCCGGCCCCGGCAGGGCCCTGTCTTGTCAAGGAGGACGAGCCGTGCTGAGCTTCGAACAGACCTTCATGGATTTCCTTCTCGAGCACCAGGAGCGCCATCACCGGACCTATCACTTCCTCATCCTCATGAACTCCATCCTCAACGCCGCCAAGCGCATCCAGTACTACTATCTGACCGGGGCCCTGCACGGGAACCTCGGCCTGGCCGGCTCGGTCAACGTCCAGGGCGAGGACGTCATGAAGATGGACGACATCGCCAACGAGGTCGTCAAGCATTACCTCCTGAGGTCGGGCCGGGTCATCCACGCCGTCTCCGAGGAGGAGGAGGACATCATCCCCATGAACGTCGAGGGGGGGCGCTACTTCCTCTACTACGACCCGATGGACGGCACGTCCAACGTCCCCCACAACCTGCCGGTGGGGTTCCTCTTCGGGATCGGCAAGCGGAACCTCGAAGGCCCGGAGGACAACCACCTCCGGGCCGGCAACGAGTTCCGGGCGGCCGGGATGTTCGTCATCCCCACGGGAACCTTCACCCTGGCCCTGCGCGACGCGGGCTGCTGGCGGTTCCACATCGACGAGATGATGAACTACGTCAAGCCCCGTCGGATGGTCCTGCCCGAGGACCGCAAGACATGGGAGCTGTCCTTCAACGCCGCCAACCTCGAACACTGCGCCGCGGGCATCCAGGAGTGGGTCCGGAAGAACGAGACGTCCTTCGTCTTCCGCTATCTCGGGGCCCTGGCCGGCGACTTCCATCGCATCCTCCTCAACGGCGGCCTGTTCATGTACCCGGCCATCGTCAACCACCCCAACCCCAAGAAGAACCGCCCCCAGGGCAAGCTCCGGCTGATGTACGAGGCGGCCGTCGTGGCCTTCATGTGCTGCGAGGCCGGGGGCGCGGCCGTGGACGAGAGCGGCCGGCCCATTCTCGACATCGTCCCGGAACATCACCATCAGCGGACGGCCCTCTACCTCGGCTCGAAGCCGCTCGTCGAGGAGATCGCCGGCGTTCTCCGCGGCGGGAAAGGGCCGGTCGCCGTCCCTGACGGGTGCCGCTGAGCCCGCTGCCGCCACCCGGCCCGGCGCCCGACCAGTCCGTCGTCGCGCCTACCCGTTTCCGCGGAATTGAGGTAGAATGGTCATCTCGCCACCGTCACGGAAAGGAGACGCCGATGTTCCGTCCCGCCCATAAGGCCGTCCGCGCGCCGGCCGGCCTCCTCGCCCTGGCCTGGCTCACGGCCGGGTGGGCCGCCGCCCAGGGCCAGGACCCCTCGGTCCTCGGGTTCAAGAAACGGTTCGTCATCGAGCTTTCCAATCCCGGGCCCGCGGCCCTCGACAACCACCCCATCGTGGTCGATGTCGCGGCCGTCCGCGCCTTCGCTCCCGATTTCAACAGCTACAATTACGCCGTATTCGACGAGGCCGGCGGCGATTATAACCTCGTCGTCACCCAGGCCGACGACCTGGACGGGGACCGCTATCACGACGAGATCGTCTTCCTCCGCAGCCTCGGGCCGCGGTCCAAGACGAGGCTGATCTGCTACTACTCCCCCACCCGGAGCTTCCAGCTCATGCCGGTCGCCAAGGCAGGCGCCCGCATCGGCTGGGAGCCCGGCTCGTCCACGGCCGGCTGGGAGTCGAACCTCGCCGCCTACAAGTTCGTGAACGGCCGGATCGAGTTCTACGGCAAGTCCTACGACGAGCTCATGCTGAAGAAGCTCCCGGCCGACGAGAGGCGCCTGCAGGAATGGGGCATGAACGTCCTCGACGCCGGCGACTCGGGCGGTCTCGGCGGGTTGTCCCTGTGGGACGGGGACACGCGGCGGCCTCTCTTCGGCCCGTCCGCGCCCGAGGCCAAGCTGAGCGTGGTCGCCTCCGGGCCCCTCCGGGCCATGGTCAAGGCGGAATTCGGGACGGTCAAGCTGGCCGGCGGCGTGCCGGCCGGCGTGACCGTCCGCTTCTCGGCGTTCGCCGACAACGCCTGGTCCCGTCATGACGTCACCATCGACACGAAGGCCGAGGGGCCGATCCATGCCGGCCCCGGCCTCAAGAAGCTCGCTTCCGAGACCCGGGCCCTCAAGGAAGCCAAGGGGTTTATCGCCGGGTGGGGCAAGGCGCCAGGCGCCGGCGAGATCGGATTGGCCGTGATCTTCCCCCCTGCCCGGTTCGCCGGATTGGAGGAAGGAGCCGTCGACCGGGCCGTCAAGCTCAAGGCTCAGGCCTCCCAGGTGTTGACATTCTGGGTCGCGGGTTCCTGGGAGAGGGGCACCACCTCGCCCGGCGTGCCGGCCGCCCAGAACTGGGCCCTGCGGATCGAGAATCTCGCCGCCCGCCTTCTCGCCCCGGTCACGGTGGAGTTCAAGGCCCGCTGAACGGTCCGCGCCCATGACCGTTCCCGGTTCCTCGAACGCCCGCGGGCCTGGGCCGCCGCCGATCGCCCCCCCCTGCGATCCCGGATTCCGTCCGATCGTCTTCGCCTATCGGGACATGCTGGACCGGGCCGCCCGCGTCGGGCAGATCCGGGTCAAGATCGGGGTCGAGCGCGAGGACGGTCAGGTCTCGACGTTCGAGACATCCATTCCGGACCCGGCCGGGGACCCTCGAGGGGAAGAGACGCGGCAAGTCGTCGAACGGCTCGTCAAGTTCCTGCTTTGGTCGCGCGGCGGCTGGCGCATCCATTTCCTGGGCCCGGACGGGACCGGCGAGCGCCTTCGGGCCATATATGCCGCCGGCGGCCCGCGGGATTTCGACATCCGCCTCATGGGCCGCATCTACGAGCGGCCCTTCGAGGTCGTCCTTCATCGCGATGGGACATTCCCCGAAGCGAGGGAAAGCCGGCGCCACCTGGGCGGCTTTCTCGACGGCTGCCGGATCGGGTTCGACCTCGGGGCGAGCGATTACAAGATCGCCGCCGTCAAGGACGGAGAGCCCGTCTTCTGCGCGGAGCTCCCCTGGACGCCCGCGGTCGAGGCCGATCCCGATTATCATTACCGGCGCATCCAGGACGGCTTGAAGAGAGCGGCCGCCCATCTCCCCCGCGTCGACGCCATCGGCGGGAGCTCGGCGGGCGTCTTCATCAACAACCAGGTCCGCATCGCCTCGCTCTTCCGGGCCGTGCCCGAGGACGTCTTCGAGGACAAGGTCAAGGGCATGTTCCGTCGCCTCGGACGGGAATGGGGCGTCCCCTTGGAGGTCCTCAACGACGGCGAGGTCACGGCCCTGGCCGGGATGCTCTCGCTCGGCGAGAAAGCCGTCCTGGGGATCGCCATGGGCTCCAGCCAGGCGGCGGGCTTCCTCAACGAGGACGGGCATCTCATGGACTGGCTCGACGAGCTGGCCTTCGCGCCCGTCGACCTGAATCCCCTGGCCCCCATGGACGAATGGTCGGGAGACAGGGGCGTCGGGGCCAACTATTTCTCGCAGCAGGCCGCCGACCGCCTGGCCGTCGCCGCGGGCTTCGTCTTTTCCCCGGATCGACCCCTCCCCGAACGGCTGAAGGAGATCCAGGCCCGCATGGACGCCGGCGACGAGCGGGCGGCCCGCGTCTACGAATCCATCGGCATCTACCTGGGGCACACGGTCCCGTGGTACGAGGTCTTCTACCGGTTCAGGAACCTGCTCGTCCTGGGCCGGGTCATGTCGGGCCCCGGGGGCGAGATCATCGTCCGCAAGGCGGGCCAGGTCCTGGAGTCCTCTTACCCCGGAACGGCCGCCCGGGTCCGGATCCACCTCCTGGACGAGAAGAGCCGGAGGGTGGGCCAGGCCGTGGCCGCGGCCAGCCTCCCCGAGCTCGAAGGCCCCCCAGATCCTCAAGGAGCGCGCCCATGAAGTTCCGCAACTCCGAAGCCTCGATCTTCGTGCCCGACGGCGCGGCGGTCCCGGAGGCCGTCCGCCGGACCACCCATCTAGGCATCGGCGCCCACCAGGACGACCTGGAGATCATGGCCTTCCACGGCATCGAGCAGTGCTTCCATCGCCGGGACCTGTGGTTCGGGGCCGTGATCTGCACGAACGGCGGCGGCAGCCCCCGGTCCGGCGAGTACGCCTCCTATACGGACGGGGAAATGGCGGCCCTGAGACGGCGCGAACAGGAGAAGGCGGCCGCTCTCGGCAATTACGGTATCCTCATCCAGCTCAACCATCCGAGCGCCGCCGTCAAGGATGTCGCGAACGGCAGGCTCAAAGCCGATCTCGTCGAAGCCCTCCGGGCCGCCCGGCCGGAGTTCGTCTATACTCACAATCCCATCGACAAGCACGAAACCCATCTGGCCGTCGTCTTCACGGCCCTGGCCGCCCTCCGCGAGCTCCCGGCCGAAGAGCGTCCCCGGGCCGTCTACGGCTGCGAGGTCTGGAGGGGCTTGGATTGGATGGACGACGGCGACAAGGTCGCTTTCGACGTCGGGGCACGGGAGGGACTGGCCATGGCCCTTATCGGCGTTTACGACTCGCAAGTGGCCGGCGGCAAAAGGTACGACCTGGCGACAATGGGCCGCCGCCGGGCCAACGCCTCTTACTTCCAGTCCCATCACACCGACGCGGCCGAACAGCTCTGGTTCGCCATAGACCTGACCCCGGTCGTCCGGGACGCCTCCCTGGACGTGCCGGATTTCGTCCTGTCGCACGTCGACAAGTTCCGCCGGAGCGTCGCCGGCGCGATCGAGCGATACTGGGTCAAGAAGCCCTGAAAGGGCCCCGGTCCGGAGGAGGAAGAGATGGAGATCGTCATCCAGCGGGACGGCCGCGAAGCGAGCGGGGTCGCGGCCCGCATCGTCGCCCGGCTCGTCGAGGACAAGCCCCACGCCGTCCTCGGCCTCGCCACAGGCAACACTCCCCTGTCGCTCTATCGGGAGCTCGTCCGCATGCATCGGGAGAACGGGCTCGATTTCGGCGCCGTCACGACCTTCAACCTCGACGAGTACGTCGGCATATCTCCCTCCCACCCGTCCTCCTATCACAGCTACATGTGGGCCCATCTGTTCAGCCGCATCAACGTTCCCAAGGAGCGCATCCACATCCCGGACGGCCTGGCCCGGGACATCCCGGCCTTCTGCCGGCAGTACGAGCAGGCCATCCGGTCGGCCGGCGGGATCGACGCCCAGATCCTCGGCATCGGGACGAACGGCCATATCGGCTTCAACGAGCCGACTTCCTCCCTGTCCTCGCGCACGAGGATCAAGACGCTGACCGAGGAGTCCCGGCGGAACGCCGCGGCCGGCTTCGGCGGGCCCGGAGGGGTCCCGGCCCACGTCATCACCATGGGCCTCGGAACGATCATGGACAGCCGGATGTGCCTCCTCCTCGCCTTCGGCCGCAAGAAGGCCCGGGCCGTGGCCAAGGCCGTCGAAGGTCCGGTCACGGCCATGGTCCCCGGCTCGGTCCTCCAGATGCATCCCCGGACCGTGGTCATCCTCGACGAGGACGCGGCCTCGGAGCTCGAGATGGCCCCCTACTACCGATGGGTCTACGACAACAAGCCCGACTGGCAGAGATACTGACCGAAAGGACTCCCGCATGCGACTTGTCTTGATCGACTGGATCATCATCGCCGCCTCCGTTTCCATCTGCTTCGTGCCCGCTCTTCTCTTCAGCCGGCGGGCCGGGAAGAACACGGCCGAGTTCTTCACCTCGGGCCGGGCCGCGCCGTGGTGGCTGGTCGGCGTCTCCATGGTCGCGACGACCTTCAGCACCGACACGCCGAACCTGGTGACGAACATCGTCCGGACCCAGGGAGTCGCGGGCAACTGGGTCTGGTGGGCCTTCCTGCTGACCGGCATGATGACCGTTTTCTTCTACGCCCGGATGTGGCGCCGCTCGGGGGTCCTGACCGACCTCGAGTTCTACGAGATCCGCTACTCGGGGAAGCCGGCGAGCTTCGTCCGCGGCTTCCGGGCCGTCTATCTGGGACTGCTCTTCAACTGCGTCATCATGGCCACCGTCAACCTGGCCGCGGTCAAGATCGCCAACGTCCTCCTGGGCTGGCCGATGACCAAGACCCTGCTCATCTGCGCGGCCATCAACATCTTCTTCGCCGTCTCGTCGGGACTCTGGGGGGTCCTGGTCATCGACCTCATCCAGTTCGGCATCGCCATGACCGGGGCCTTCTCGGCGGCCTACTTCGCCGTCAAGCAGCCCCAGATCGGGGGCCTCTCGGGCCTGTTCGAGAAGCTCGACCCGAAGATGATCAGCATCCTGCCCGACTTCGGCGACTGGGGGCTGGCCTTGTCCATCTTCATCATCCCCGTCGCCGTCCAGTGGTGGTCGGTCTGGTACCCGGGCGCCGAGCCGGGCGGCGGCAGCTACATCGCCCAGCGCATGCTGGCCGCCAAGTCGGAGAAGGACGCGCTCGGCGGGACCCTGCTCTTCAACGCCATGCACTACGCCTTGAGGCCCTGGCCCTGGATCCTCGTCGGGCTCTGCTCGCTCATCGTTTACCCCGAGCTCTCGGACATCCAGGCGGCCTTCCCCGGCGTCGATCCCAAGCTCGTCGGGCCCGACATGGCCTACCCGGCCATGCTCCGGTTCCTGCCGGCGGGTCTGTTGGGGCTGATGGTCGCCGGGCTCCTGGCCGCCTATGTCTCGACCCTGATCACCCACCTCAATTGGGGCAGCTCCTACGTCGTCCACGACTTCTACCGCCGGTTCATCAAGAAGGACGCCGGCGAGAAGCACTACGTCCTGGCCGGCCGGGTCATGACGGCCCTGCTGATGGTCCTGGCGGCCCTGCTGACCTACGTCCTGGACACGGCCAAGACGAGCTTCGACCTGCTCCTGTCGGTCGGGGCCGGCACGGGGCTCATCTACCTCCTGCGCTGGTTCTGGTGGCGGATCAACGCCTGGAGCGAGATCGCGGCCATGACCAGCTCCTTCCTGATGGCTTTCACCTTCTTCATCCTGGGCAGGACGGGCCATCCCGTGCCCACGCACGTCTCGCTCGTCCTGACCATCGCCGTGACGACGGTCGTCTGGCTCACGGTGACCTTCCTGACCAAGCCCGCGGACCGGATGACCCTCGTGAGCTTTTACCGGCTGGTCCGGCCTGGCGGCCGCGGCTGGGAGCCCGTCCGGGCCGAGGCCGGCGTCGAGGCCTCCCCCGACAGCCTGCCGAACGCCCTCCTGTGCTGGGTGACGGGCATCGCCTTCGTCTATGCCGCCCTGTTCGGGGCCGGAAGCTACATCTACGGCAAAACGACGCTCGGGCTCGTCTGGACGGCGGTCTTCGTCGCGAGCGGGCTCGGGCTCGTCAAACTCCTGCCGAAGCTCTGGGTCAAGGAAGTGAAGGTCTGAGATGAGGGATCACGTGAGAAAGGGATCGCTGGTCCGACCCCGGGCCGCCCTTATCATTCTGACGCTCGCCGCAGGCGCCGGTCCGGGCGCCGCCGGCCAGGAGGTCCAGGTCATCACCTCCATCGAAGTCCTCCTCTCGCGCGACGCCGTCCGGCCCGGCGAGACCTTCAAGGCCGCCGTCATCCTCGAGGTCAAGCCCGGCTTCCACATCAACGACAGCGCCCCCCTGGACGAATTCCTGTACCCTACGTCCCTGGACATCGAAGACGCGGCCGGGATCGAGCTCCTCGAGACCTTCTACCCGGCCGGACGCCGGACGAAGGTCGACTATTCCGACGTCGAGGTCGCCGTCTACGAGGGCCGGGTCATCCTCGGCCTGCTTCTCAAGGCGGCCGGCAAGATCGCCCCGGGGACCATCGAGCTCCAGGGGACCCTGAGCTACCAAGCGTGCGACGACGCGACCTGCCTGCCGCCCGCGGAGATCGCCTTTACGGTCGCCGTGCCCGTCGTCCGGGCCTCGCGGACAACCGTCGACACCCACGCCGAAGTCTTCGAGAAGATCGTCTTCCGGACATCCGGCAAGTAGGTCATTCTTCCTTGAGGAGGTCCGAATCCATGAAAAAAGCCGCCCGTCTGGCCATCCTCGTCCTGCTCCTTTGCGGCCCGGTCCTCGCCGCGAGCCTCGAGATCAAGACCGTCGAGGACACGGGAGAGCTCCCTGCCCCGTGGCGGGAGTTCGTCCGGAAAGGCGATCTCCTGGTCACCGACGGGAAATACACGGCCGTCGTCGCCGGCTCGCCGCGGACGATGTTCTCGACCATCAACTACGACCACCCCGAGATCAACGGCTTCGTGCTGGCCTTCGCGCCGAAAGGCGCCGAGAAAAGGCTCATGGCCCAGTTCGGGGCGCCGGCTGTGCGGATCGCCGGGAAGGCGCTGGCCGCTTCGACCCGGTCGGTCGAGCGGTCCGGCACGGGCATCGTCGCGCTCTCCTCCTGCGAAGGCCCCGGCGGGGCCCGGCTCGAGATCAGGACCCGCTACGATTTTGCCTTCGACGCCGGCAGGATCTCCGTCACGTCCGAGATCCGGAACGCAGGCAAGGCGGTGGTCGAGGACTTGAGCTTCGGCTTGGGGGCCAGCGCCGCCCAGAACTTCAATTTCAGCCCCTTCCATGCCGAGGCCTTTCCGAAGCTGAATTTCCGCGTCTGGGAGCGGCCCGACCATGTTCTGGCCTGGTTCAATCCGAACCCTGTAGAAACCTCGGACAAGCCGTTGCCAGGCACCCTGCGCCCCGGCCAGGTCCACAAGGTCGCCTACGGTCTTCTGACCGGCACGGACATCGCGGACGTCCTCGAGCGCATCTACCGGCTGGCGGGCGCCGCGACCGAGATAGTCAAGCTCGACCTCGGCGAGTTCGACGGCCCGGTCGAGATCCTGGTCCGGGAGCCCGCCACCGGAGCCGTTTTCTTCCGGACGTTCCTCGGCCGGGCGGCCCCCATCTCGTTCCCGGCGCCGAAAGGGACGTACCGCGCTCAGGCCCATTTCTTCCCGGCGGTCGTCGAGCGGGTCTTCGCGATTGACGGCCGGCCGGAGAGCCGGTCATGGAAGCTGGCCGTCCCGGCGTTCGGCAGCCTCAAGATCGCGATAAGGGACGGACGCGGCAGGCACGTGCCGGGCAAAGTCTCGTTCATCGGGTTGGCTCCGATCCCCTCCCCCTATTTCGAACCCGACGACCCGATCGAGACCGGCCGGAGCTGGGAGACCTTCAAGAACTCCGTCTTCCCGATGAATGACGTCCTCGAAGTCCAGCTGCCCGTCGGGACCTATCTCGTGGCCTGCTCCCGGGGCCCCGAATACACGCGGGAAACGAGGGTCATCGAGGTCCTCAACGGCGAGAACCTTCAGCTCGACCTGACGATCGAGAAAGCGGTCGACACCCGGGGGCTCATCTCCCTCGACTCCCACATGCACACCCGGAACTCGGACGGGGCCGTTGGCATCCCCGAGCGCCTGCGGAGCGTCATCGCCGAGGGCATCGAGGTCGCCGTGGCCTCCGATCACAATTTCGTCACGGACTACGAGCCCGACTTGAAGGCCCTGGGATTGGACGCGTTCCTCGCGGTCATCCCGGGGAACGAGGTCACGGCCCGGACGGGCAGCCTCCACTACAACACCTTCCCCGACGCCGTCAGGCCCGGCGAACCCGGCCGCGGGGCTGTCAGCGTCCGGGACGAGACCCCGGGCACGCTGTTCTCCCTCAGCCGGGAGAAGAACCCCGGGACGCTCATCCACGTCAACCATCCCCGCACGCCCGGCCTGGACTATTTCGCGTCCTATCAGCTGGACCCCGAGTTCGCGGCGACCGCGGCCGCGCCCTTCGACCTGAGGTTCGACGTCATGGAGGCCATGAACGGGCCGGCCGTCAACGAGGCCAACCGCCAGTCCATCGAGGACTGGTTCCACCTGCTCAATCGGGGTTATCCCATCCGGATCGTCGGGACCTCCGACGCCCACACGATCGACGGCGGCGAGCCGGGATACGCCCGGACCTACGTTCTCTACAAGGGGCCCAAGGGCGCCGGGCTCGACGCCGGGGCCCTCGTCGAGGCCGTCAAGGCGGGCCGGTCCTTCGTCAGCACCGGGCCGGTCGTCGCCGTCCGGGCCAACGGCCGGGCGACGTTCGGGGACCTCGTGACGGCCCGGAACGGGCGCGTCGACCTGGACATCACAGTGACGGGAGCGCCGTGGATGGATGTCTCGGAGGTCCGGGTTGTCGTCGACGGCCTGCGGCGGGAACCGCTGGCCGTCCGGACGAGGCCCGGCGCGGTCGTCAAGTTCCGCGACCGCGTCCGGCTCACGCTCGGGCGCGACGCCTGGATCGCCGTCGAGGTCGTCGGCCGGGCGTCGCTCTTCCCTCTCGTCCAGCGCCGCTCCGGCGACGGGCAGGCGGAGAACGCCGCACTTCCCTACGCCCTGACAAACCCCATTTATGTTGACGCCGACGGCGACGGGCGGTCCGATCCCGTTTGGCGGGACAAGGTCGTCGTCAAGTAGGGACCAAGGGCGGGGAGAGTCCCGGATCTCAGGCCCGGCCGCGGGCGGCCCTCAAGTCCTCGGCGACCTCGCGCTTCTTGAGGAACGAGTAGCTCACGGCCCCGTACTTGCACGAGGAGACGCACTTGAGGCAGCGGACGCAATCCGGAGTGTCGGCCGACTCGTAGATCCGGATGCCGGCGGGGCAGTCCTTCAGGCACTGGTCGCATCGCGTGCACTTCTCGTCGTCCACGGCCATCCGGAAGATGCTCGCCTTGTTGAACAGGCCGAGGATCGCGCCCAGCGGGCAGACGGCCCGGCAGAAGGGCCTGCGGACGAGGACCATGGCGGCCATGAACAGGACGAGCAGCCCGACCTTCCAGTAATACATGAAGCCGACGAGGGCCCGCAGGTTGGCGTTGAGGGCGACGAGGGGCAGGCCGGCCTCGAGGGTCCCGGCCGGGCAGATCCATTTGCAGAACCAGGTCTCCCCGAAGCCGAACTCGTCGACGACGAGGAGGGGCAGCGCGACGACGAAGACGGCCAGGAAGACGTACCGGAAATAGGAGAAGAACGACGGCATCCGGACCTTGGGCGAGGGGATCTTGTGGACGAGCTCCTGGAAAAAGCCGAAGGGGCAGAGCCAACCGCAGGGCAGCCGGCCGACCAGAGCGCCGACCGCGCCGAGGAAGCCGATGACGTAGAGCCCGAACTTCTTCTCGGCGATCGACAGGTTGAAGCGCAGCCCTCCGAACGAGGTCTGCATGGCCCCGATGGGACACGCGCCGAGGGCCGAAGGGCACGAGTAGCAGTTGAGGACCGGGACGCAGACGCCCTTGATTCCGCCCTGGAAGATGCGGCCCTTGAGCCAGCCCGGGAGCCAGGCGTTCATGGCCAGGGCGCTCGCCGCCTGGTACCAAGCTCTTCTGTCCCTGGGCTTTTTCATCCGATCCCGATGCAGTCGAGACAGACCATGACGGCCTTCTCCAAGACGACCTTGTATTCGCCGAGCAGGAGACCGGCGACCATGAGCCCCGAAAAGAGCGCCAGCAGGACCCAGGGGAGCTTGCGCTTCATGGCGTCTTGCCCTTGACCAGACCCATCACGGCGTGATCGAGCTCGGCGACGAACTCCTCCTTGAACCCGACATGGACATGGGTGATGCGGCCTCGGGCGTCGATGAGATAGACGACGGGGATCTCCTGGACCTTGTAGCGGCTCATCATATCCTTGGCCGAGATGACCGTCCCGGCGGCGGCTCCCCCCTTGGAAGAGTCGGCGAGGATGGGGTAGGTGATCTTGAGCTTGCGATAGAACGGCCGGACGACCTTCGAGCCGGCGTCGTCGAGGGCGATGCCGATGACCCACAGCCCGCCCTCTTCCTGGCCCTCGGCCGGCCCGAACTTCTCGAAGAGGCTTTGCAGGTGGGGCATGGCCTTGCGGCAAGGGACGCACCATGTCGCCCAGAAATCGACGAGGACCGCGTCCGGATAGGACTTGACAGTCCGGGTCCCGCCCACCGCCGTCTCGGAGACGGTCAGGGTCAGCCTGCCGTCCTCCAGGAAGACCGTGTATTCCCTGTTGTCGACGTCGAGCAGGGAGAACGGGATGAGCGTATCTCCCGGGCTGAGGACGGCGAAGGAGGAGACGGTTAGCATGAACAGGGCGGCGGCGGCGCCAAGGGATCTGAGGACGGTGCTCATGGCTTCTCCAGGATCTTCGTTCCGTGGGAATCCAGTGTAGCGGGCCAGCCGCGGTTTTTCAAGCGGCGGAGGCCGGTCAGAACCGGATGACCAGGCTGCCGCCGGCCTGGAGCCCGCCGATCTTGGCCTCGAGCGGGTCGGGATCGTCGGACTTGATGGTGCACCCGGAATAATTCCCGTGCAGGTCGAGCGAGAGAGGGCCGGCGATCTTGACGAGCAGGCCCCCGCGGACGAGGAACCCGAAGCCGCTCTCGTTGGCCGTGCCCAGGGGGTTCTCCTCGTGGAGCATGAAATAGCCGGCGGCGGCGCCGAGATAGGGCCGGACGGAAGAGGACCCGACGTGATAGCGGAGCCCGGCGAAGACGGGCACGATGCGGGCGCTCGTCTCCTCCTCGGTCACCGGGAGAAGGCCCTTCTTCGTGAAGATCTCGGCCCCGGTCCAGACGTGGAGGCCGCCGGCGAGCGGGGCCGCGAACTCCGCCCCGAAGATGGGGCCGCTCCCGTAGACGTCCTTGAATACCTGGTCGGCGGGCATGAAATAGCCGCCTTTGAGCGTCAGCGAAAACCCGGCCCCCCATGCTTTGCCGGCCGTCAGGACCAAGATCGCCGCGATCAACAACCTAAGGTGTGTTCTCTTCATCGGTCTCTCGCTATCACGACGCTCGGGTTGAGCCATTCTATGGCTCCCTTCATGGCATGTCAAGGTCCGGCCGCTGACAAAGCTATGAGATTGCCGCCCATTGATATCGAGCGCGGTTGACACCTCCGCGCGGGCTTCCTTACAATGAAGCCGATTCTTCATCACGATGTGTTCCTCGGACGAAAGGCGGGAGCATGAAAAATATACCGTCGCGGGCGAAAAGCGCGAGATGCGCCGTCGGCATCGATTCCGGCACCCAAGGCACGAAAGCCCTCGTCGTCGACTTCGATTCGGGCCGCGTCCTCGGCCGCGGATACGCGCCCCACGAAATGATCGCCGGGCTCGGCCCGGGGGCCAGCGAGCAGGACCCGGCGACCTGGGTCCGGGCCATGGACAAGGCGCTGGCCGCGGCCCTCCGGGAGTCCCGGGTCGAGCCCCGGAGCGTCGTCTCGCTGGGCGTTTCCGGGCAACAGCATGGGTTCGTTCCGCTCGACGGCAAGGGCCGGCCCATCCGGCCGGCCAAGCTCTGGAACGACACCTCGACCATCGAGGAGACCGAGGAGCTGCTGGCCCGGCTCGGCGGGGCGAAAGGCTGGATCAAGAAGCTGGGCATCGCCCCGGCGGTCGGCTACACGATCTCAAAGATCCTCTGGCTCAAGCGCCGCGAGCCTGAAAACTTCGCGAAGCTCGCGGCCGTTCTCCTGCCCCACAATTATCTGAACTACCACCTGACCGGCCGCATCCATATGGAATACGGCGACGCGTCGGGGACCGGTCTCATGGATGTCCGGCGGCGACGATGGAGCCCGCAGGCCGTCCGGACCGTCGATCCCGGCCTGGCCGTCAAGCTCCCGCGCCTCAGCCACCCGGCCGAGCCGGCGGGCCTGATAAAGAAGAGCGTTGCGGCCCGCTTCGGGTTCGGCAAGGTCCTCGTCTCGGGCGGCGGCGGCGACAACATGATGGGCGCCGTCGGCAGCGGCAATGTCAAGCCCGGCGCCTGCACGCTGAGCCTGGGGACGTCGGGGACGGTCTATTCGTATTCCGCAAAGCCGTTCGTCGATCCCCGGGGCGAGATCGCATCCTTCTGCGACAGCACGGGGGGCTGGCTCCCGCTCCTCTGCACGATGAACGTCACCAACACGACCGAGCTCGTCAAGCCGCTCTTCAGGATCGACAACGTCCGCCTCGAGGCCCTGGCCCGTTCGGCGCCGGCCGGGGCCGGCGGGCTTCTCTTCCTGCCGTTCGTCGACGGCGAGCGGGTCCCGGCGCTGCCCTTCGCGTGCGCCGTTCTTTTCGGACTCGACCGCCGGAGCTTCGACGCGGCCCATATCGCCCGGGCCGTCATGGAAGGGGCCATCCTCAACCTCGGGTACGGGATGGCCAGGATGCGAAAGCTCGGGCTCGAGCCGAGCGAGATCCGGGCCACGGGAGGCGGCGCCAAGAGCCGGCTCTGGCTGCAGATCGCGGCCGACGTCCTGGGCGCGCCGGTCGTCACGCTCCAGGAACAGGAGGCGGCCGCTTTCGGGGCGGCCCTCCAATCGATCTGGTGCTTCCTCCGGGAGAAGGGCGAGAAAGTGACGATCGCCGAGATCACCGACGAACGCGTTTCGCTGGGCAAGTTGGCGGCCGTGACCGACCCGGCCAACGCGGCGACTTACGCCGAACTTCAAGACCGGTTCAATTCCCTGTGGAAGCGCCTCATCCCCGAGTTCAAGGCCCAGCGCGGGGGACTGAAGCCCGGCGGCGCAGACTAAGCTTCTGCGGAAAAAGACCTAGGTCCGGCCGAGCTCGAGGCCGGCTTCGTACATGGCCACGACGTTCTCCGGGGGGGTGTTGGCCTGGATGTTGTGGCAGGGGGCCAGGATGTAGCCGCCGCCCGCGCCCAGGATGCGCAGGTTGTCCTCGACCTCGCGGCGGACGTCCTCGACCGTTCCGAACGGGAGCGTGAACTGATTGTCCACTCCCCCGTGGAGGACGACCTTCGGGCCGAACTCGGCCTTGAGCCGCTCACGTTCCATGCCGGGGCATCGCCACTGGAGGGGATTGAGGATGTCGATGCCGAGCGCGATCATGTCGGGGACGATGCGCCAGCAGCTGCCGTCGTTGTGGTGGAAGACGTAGGCGCCCGCCGAGTGGACGAGGTCGATCATCCGCTTCATGCCGGGCAGGAGGAATTCGCGGACATGGCGGACCGAGATCATCATGTCGGTCTGGCCGCCCATGTCCTCGGCGATGTAGCAGATGGTCACCCGGCCGGGGAGGCGCTCGAAGATCCGGACCGTGTTCTCGTAGGCCAGATAGAAGAGCTTCCCCAGGCCATAGCGGACGATCTCCGGGTTCTCGATGAGGTCGACGAAGGCCTGTTCCTGGCCCCGGAGCTCCTTGTAGATGAGGAACGGCTCCGACCCTCCGCCGCGGATGGGATACTCCTCGTGGCCGCGGACCTGGGCGGCGATATCGGAGTAGTCCCACCAGTCGGGGCAGGGCCAGATATACCCGCGCTCGATTTCGGCGACCGACCGGAAGCCGGCCAGCGGAAAATGGATGCATTCCCGGTAGGCGCCGGTCCCGTAGTCGACCTTCCGGAAGCGGCGGCCGAACTCGTCCGTCATGCGGGGCAGGCGCGGGCCGATATAGCGCGGCTTGACGCGCACTTCGTAGTCGACGCGGAGCCTGCGGAGGGCCTCGCGCCGGGTCCGGCAGCCGAGGTGGCGCATGAGGTTGCGGGTGGCTTCTTCGGTGCCCCAGTAGTCCATGGGGACGCGGTCGGGCTTGCGGCCCTCGAGTACGGCCCGCCAACGCTCGAGCGGGGTCATCATGTCGCGGGTCAATGCTTGTGGAGGTCCTTGTGCATGATCTTGCGGATCTCGTGAAGCCGCTCGTGGGCCGGCAGGCCGGCGAGCTTCTTGTTCATGGCCTCGTCGTCCTCGGCCTGGAGCATGCGGGCGACGCAGTCGATGACGCTCGGGGGGAAGATCCCGTCGCGCTCGTAAAGCGCCCGCTTCTTGAGGAGGAGGCGGCTCGATTCCACACAGCTCGACGGCAGGGTCGGCAGGCGCTTGAGGAGCTCCTTGTCGGCGAAGATATTGCCCTTGACGTAGAGGCGCTCGGCGAGGTCGAGAGGGCCATGGTCCTTGTGGAGGTCCTGGTCGGAGGCGAAAGCCCAGTTGGCGGCCATGCAGATGCCGGCCAGGGTCAGATGGATGTTGGCGCTGCCGTCGGGGCTGCGGATCTCGACGGTCTGGCGGCCGCCGCGCGGGTCGACGAATTCCCCCGTCTCTTGGGGATTGACGCGCCGGGCCAGGTTTCCGAGGCCGTGCCAGCCGAGGGGCACCCGGATGAGGGCGCTGCGGTTGAGGTCGCTCCAGCAGATGCGGGTCGGGGCCTCCTGGTGGGGGACCAAGCGGAGGTAGGCCGAAGAGACCGTGTTGCCGAAAGCCGTCAGCGAGTCGGCGTATTCGCAAAGGCCTCCGACGAGCCTGCGGGCGGCCTCGGTGAGCTTGCCGTCGGGGCCGGCCATGACGTTGCGGCCGTCCTTGGTGAACTCGAGATGGAAATGGAGGCCGCTGCCGGCCACCCCTTCCTCGAGCTTGGGGGCGAAGGTAGCGATCGCGTTGTGGCGGTAGGCCGTGTTGCGGATGATCCAGCGGCCGATGACCAGGTCGTCGGCCATGTCCTCGACGGGCTTGGGCAGGTACTCGACCTCCATCTGCTCGGCCCGGCGGCCGCGGATCTCGTCGAGGTCGCTCTTCAGGCTGTCCACAAGGCCGACCTCGCTGTGGGCGTACTTGACGGCCCCGGTGACGCGGGCGATGTGGCGCAGCATCTCGTCGAGGATGGGGCCGCCGCGGACGAAGGGAGACGAGCCGTGGTAGCCGCGCTGAGGCTCGGCCGGGTACCTCCGGTCCGACGGCTCGAGGAGCAGGAAGAACTCGAGCTCGCCCAGGGCGTTGAACTCGAGGCCGGTCGTCCGGCGGAACATCGCAGCGGCCCGGGCCAGGATGTTGTCCGGGGTGAACGGGGCGAGGTCGCCCTCCTTGGTCAGATAGCGGCAGACGAAGTCCAGGCTGCCCTCGTCGAACGGATTGAAAAAGGCCGACCGGTACTGGGGCACGATATAGACGTCCGACAGAGCCATATCGACCATGCCCTTGAAGAGCGAGGAGCCGTCGGCCCGCTCGCCTTCGGCCAGGATGGCCTCGATCTGGGACCGGCCGGCGACCGGGATCTTGAGCTCCTTGAGCTTGCCGTCGACCGCCGTGTAGTGGAAGGTGATGCGCTCGATCTGCCGGTCCTCGATGACCCTGAGCAGGTCGGCCCGGGTGAAGTCGGCGGCCGGCTTATCGAGGAACTTGGACAGCGGGTTGACCAGGGCGTAGTGAAGGGTCTTGTTCGCCATCTCGTCGCTCTCCTTTTTATGATTGTGGCTCCGTAAGGCAAGAGCATTCATTTTATGGGAACAGCGGCAAGGATGCAACAAGAGGGGGTCAAATCTCCACTCATTAAATTTTTCGATTTCCCGACGACATGGCAGCTGAAAATTTAATGAGTGGAGATTTGACCCCTTCTTGCTAATAGAGCAGATACGGGCGGCGGAGCGCGGCGAAGGCGGCCAGCCCGGGCTCCAGTCTCTCGAGGATCGCTGGGACGGTCTCCCCCGCTTCGAGAGCCCGGCGGACCTTGTCCGTCCCCATGACCTTGTCGAAGTAGTCCGCATGGAAGGCGAACTTGTCCGGATACATGTCCCGGACCGTCTTGATGACGTGCAGCGCGGTCCCGAACGACCGGTATGCCTCCCTGTCCGTGACATGGACCTGGCAGCCTCCGCAGAGCTGCCCTTGGAACTTGGAGAACCACGGCGTGAACCAGGTCTCCCGGAAGACGACGCCCGGCAAGCCGAGCCCGTTGAGCCTTTTCGCCAGCTCGTGGCCGTCGATCCAAGGCGCTCCGAACAGCTCGAACGGCCGGGTCGTACCCCGGCCTTCCGACATGTTCGTCCCCTCGATATAGACCTGGCCCGGATAGACCGTGGCCGTGTCGAGGGTCGGCATGTTGGGCGAAGGGATGATCCAGGGCAGTCCCGTATCGTCGAACCACATCGGCCTCTTCCAGCCCTCCATGGCGACGACCGTCAGACGGGCCTTCTTCTCCAGGAACCTGTCGTTGAAGAGCAGGGCCAGCTCGCCCATCGTCATGCCGAAGCGCTCAGGGACGGGATAGAGCCCGACGAACGAGCTGAATGCGGGATACTCCAGGATCGGCCCCTCCATGTCCACGCCGTTGACGGGGTTCGGGCGGTCCAGGACGATGACCTCGATGCCGCTCTCGGCCGCCGCCTGCATCGCGTAAGCCATGGTGGCGATATAGGTGTAGACCCTCGTCCCCACGTCCTGGACGTCGAAGACGAGGACGTCGACGCTCTCGACCATGGCTTTCTCGGGGACCTTCCCGGCGATGTCCGTGTCGAACGACCGCATGTGCTCGTCGATGTCCTTGAGCATGCCCGGCGGGGGCTTGAACGACTGTCCGTAGAGGCTGAAAACGGGCAAACCGTACTTGTCGTCGATGTAGAACGGCACGTATTCGCCGGCTTGCGCGTTCCCCCTGACGCCGTGTTCGGGGCCATAGAGCGCGACCAGGTCGATATCGGGGCTCCCGGCGAACAGGTCCACCGTCGACCGCAGGCGCCCATCCACTCCCGTCGGGTTGGTGATCAGGCCGACGCGCTTGCCCTCCACGAGCCCGACATATCTCTCGAGGAAGACCTCGACGCCCGGCTTGACCGTCACAGCGACATCCTCGGAGGGGACCGGCCGCCCGCCTCCCCTGCAGCCGGAAACCCCGGCAAGAACGACAAACATTCCCACAAGCCCTATGACACCAACGAACGATCCGAAACGCACGGTCCACCGTCCTTTCGTCACCCTTGCCCGCGCGCCTCAGGATATCAGGGGCCCGGCGGCGGAGTCAATTCTTTCGGCTCCACTCCCCTGATGGGAAACGACCGGTCCCGTGGTGTCTATCGATGACACGCATCGTGGACGGCCAAGCCGTTGATTCCCACCACAAAAACGTGTATAAGGGATACAGATGCCCGAACGCAGCAGGGGATGGTCGCGACAGGCCCCATGTCGGCCCCTCAAAGGTCTGTTTATTCTTCTCCTGCTCATCCTGCTCCATGTCCCGCTCTCTCCCGCCTCCGAGATCCCCTATGCCTGGTCCGGCGTCGGCCGCGTCGTCGCCGTCGGCGACCTGCACGGCGACTACGACCGGTTCGTCTTCATCCTCTCGAACCCCGAGGTCGGCGTCATCGACGCGGACCTCCGATGGACCGCCGGGACGGCCCACCTCGTCCAGCTCGGCGACATCATGGACCGCGGCCCCGACGCCAGGAAGATCATGGACCTTCTCATGCGCCTCGAAAAGGAAGCCGAGGCGGCCGGCGGCTTGGTCCACGTCCTCATCGGCAACCACGAGGAGATGAACATCACCGGCATCGCCCTGGACTATCCTCAGTACGTCACGCCCGAGCAGTTCGTCTCCTTCCTCCCGGACGGCGTCCGCAGGTCCCTGGAAGCGGCCTACATCGCCAGGCTCCCCCGCGACCGGCGCCGCCAGGCCGAGGCCGAGGGCCTGGATCTCGGGACGGACGAAGCTCTGCGGGCCTACTGGCAGCGTGTCATCCGCCACGACCGGGAGGCCCGCCTGGCCTATGTCAACGCCTTCAACGACCTGTACGGAAGCTGGCTGCTGACGAAGAACACCATCATCAAGATCAACGACGTCGTCTACCTCCACGGGGGCGTCAACGAGCACTACTCGAAACGGCCGTTGCGCGAGACGAACGACCTCATGAGAAAGGAGCTCGAGGAGTTCCGGGAGAGGATCAAGTCCCCTCATCGCTATTTTAGGCCCTTCAAGCCCAAGCTCGTCTACGCGCCGGACGGCCCGGTCTGGTTCCGGGGCCTGACGACCCATATCGAAGGCACCGCTCAGGCCGAGGTCGACCGTATCCTGGACAACCTCGGGGCCCGGGCCATCGTCGTCGGCCACAGCTATCTGCCTGTCAACAACGCCGGGTCGAGCCCCATCGCGACCCTCGAGACCGTCAGCCGCTTCGGCGGCAAGGTCTTCGTCATCGACACCGGGATCTCCGAGTTTTACGGCGGCCTGCCCGCGGCCCTCATCTACGAGGACGGACGGTTCGAGCTCTGGGGCGAGACGGAAGAGGCCGCCGCCCGCAGCTCTCCGGTCGTCACCCGCCCGGAACCGCTCGCTTCGGCCAAAGCCGTCGAGGAGTTCCTCAGGACGGCCAAGGCCATGGCCCGCAAGACGGCCGCCGCCGGGCGGACGGAGCCTTGGCGGGTGACCCTCGAGAAGGACGGCGTCACGCGCAGGGCCATGTTCAAGTACATCGACCGGCGCCGCCCTCACCCGCTCCCCGACAGCTACCGCTACGAGCTGGCCGCTTACGACCTCGCCAAGTACCTCAAGCTGGCGTTCGTCCCGCCTGTCATCGAGCGGGAGATCGACGGGATCCCCGGCTCCCTGCAGGTCTTCGTCGAGAACGCCATCTCGGAATTCGACTGGAAGGAGCAGAAGCTCGCCCCGGCCCGGCCCGCGGCCTTCGAGCGGGACCGGGAAGACCTGCGGCTCTTCGAGATGCTCGTCCACGAAGAGTGCGACAACGACCGGGACGTGCTCGTCAGCCGCGACGACCAGCGGATCTACCGCGTCGATTTCTCGGAAGCCTTCGCGCCCCGGAAGAGCCTTCCGCCCGGATGCGAGATCCGCAAGTGCTCGAAAGACCTCTTCGGCAAGCTCCTGGGGTGGGACAGGAAGGCGGTCTTCCTCCTTCTGTCGCCCCATCTCGACAAAGAAGAGATCGAAGCCCTCCATTCCCGCCGTGACCTCATCATCCGGATCATCAAAAGGCTCATCGAGACCCGCGGGGAGGGCCATGTCCTGATCTGAGCGTCCCGGAGGGAGGTCGACATGGGGGATAGAATCCGCGGGGGGATCCCGCCGTCGGGCGGCGCTACTTCGAACATCGGCTACGGCTTCCTCAGGCTGTTCGCCGACGTCCGCAAGGGGGAAGCCCTGAAGGCCCTCCTGCTCGCCCTCAACATCTTTCTTTTGCTTCTGGCCTACTACATCCTCAAGCCGCTGCGCGAGTCGCTTCTCCTTGTTGACCAGGGTTCCCCTCAAGTCAAGAGCTACCTGAGCGGGGCCCAAGCCGTTCTCTTCATCTTCGTCATCAAGGCATTCAGTCGCCTCGCTTCCAGGGTGCCTCGGCATATCCTTATCACTTGGACAACATCATTCTTCATCTCCAACCTCGTCGTCTTCTATTTCCTCAACTTGAGCGGGATGGCCGTCAAGCCCATGGGGATCATGTTCTTCATCTGGATCGGCATATTCAATTATTTCGTGATCGCCCAGTTCTGGGGCTTCGCGAACGACCTCTATTCGGACGAGGTCGGAAAGCGCACGTTTCCGCTCGTCGCCCTGGGAGCCACGCTCGGATGGCTCGTCGCGACCTTGCCGATCATGAAGCGGTTGAGGGATATCCTGGGGGAGAACTGGGAATACGAGCTCATGCTCATCGCGGGCCTCATCCTGCTGCTCTGCATCGCCTTGGCCTGGCATATCCACAACCGGGCCGTCCGGGACACCCGCGAGGCCCGCGAAAAGGGCCTGGCCAAGGCCGAGGAGGAAAGCGTCGCCAGTGAACAGCCGCTAAGAGCGGGAGGAGGGTTCCGGCTGATCTTCAAGAGCCGCTACCTTCTTCTCATCGCGGCCATGATCGGCCTCTATAATTTCATCAATGCGACCGGGGAATATATCATCACCGCCGTCACGGTCAGGGAGTCGATAGCCGATGGAGCCGCGGGAGGCCCGCGGGGCCGGCTCGTCCCGCTTCCCGACGATGGAGCCGATCGGAAGCGCCCGGCGGCGTCCCCGGCCTTGCCCGCCGGAACGGAGAGCAAGGCCATTCACAGCGCATTCATGAACTACCAGTTCCTGACCAATCTGATCGCCCTCATCATCCAGCTCTTCCTGGTCTCGCGCATCTTCAAGTGGATCGGCGTGGGAGGGGCCTTGCTCTTCCTTCCTCTCATCGCCCTGGGCGGCTACACGCTGATTTCCTTCGGAGCCGTTCTCGTGCTCGTCCGCTGGGTCAAGGCCTTCGAGAACGGCACCGACTATTCCCTTCAGAATACGACCAAGGCCGCGCTGTTCCTGGTCACCAAGCGGGAGGAGAAGTATAAAGCCAAGGCGGCTATCGACACCTTCTTTGTCAGGGGGGGAGACACGCTTTCAGCGCTGGCCGTCCTCATCGGCGTCCACCTTCTCGGACTTCACATCGAAAACTACGCTCTCCTCAACGTCTTCGCCGTGGCCGTCCTGATCGGCATCTGTCTCAAGATCATTCCCGCCTACCGAAGGCGGAAGACCGCCCAGGATGCCCTTGCCAAAGCCTGATCCCCCTCGACGGCCACACGAAGCGGAAACGGGGCTCGGGCTGGGCTTGATTTCCCCCTTGACCCTCCTTATGATAGGAGCATCAGGGTGCCATCGGAGGAAGATTCGATGATATGTGCGTTTCGGGCCGCCGTTTGCCTTCTCCTGCTCATAGCGGCTCCGGCCGCCCTGTTCGGGCAATTCACCCCGGACGAGATCGCCGCGAGAGAAGCGTTCGAGGAGTTCCTGAGGACGGCCGAGATCGCCGGCTTCAAGGAGATCGGCGAAGGGGTGACCAAGCCCTTCAAGCTCACTCTCAAACAGGGAGACCGCGAGGCGGCGGCCTGCTGGAAGAACCCGAGCGGCATGCAGCTGGGCTTCTACGAGGGCTGGCGATTCGAGATCGCCGCCTACCGCCTCGACAAGCTCATCGGCTTGAACATGATCCCACCGGCCGTCGAGCGGGAGTTCCAGGGACAGAGCGGCGCCCTCGTCCTCTGGGCCGAGAACAAGCACAGCCTGGAAAAGATCGTCGACAACAACATCCGCATTCCCGACTCCGTGACGGAACACACGGAAAAGATGAAGTGGCTGACCCGCGCCTGGGACAGTCTCATCGCCAACGAGGACCGGAACCAGCAGAACATCCTCTACACCGAGGACTGGCGGATGATCCTCATCGACCACTCGCGGTCGTTCCGCGCGACGAAGGAGCACACGAAAAGGCTGATGTTCGGACAGCGGGGCCTGCAGACGTCCATGCAGGGGACGCCGTTCCTCTTCCGGCGCCTGCCACGCTCGTTCGTGGACCGGATCCGGGAGTTATCGTTCGAGACCATCCGGGCCGCTGTGGGAGAGTACCTCACGGACGAGGAGATCCGGGCCGTACTGGCCCGCCGCGACCTCCTGCTCAAGGAGATCCGCCAGATGGTCCGGGAACAGGGCGAAGCCGCCGTCCTCTACTGAGGGAGAGGAGATGGCTGGGCCATCGACCGGATAGATCAGGGAGGGAAGAATGAAAAAGTCCGCGATCGTATCCATCGTGTCCGGCGCCATCGCCGCCGGCGTCTTGTCCGTGGTCCTCCTGGGCCACGCCATGAGCCCGGCCAACGGCCCCGGAGGGCCGGCCCCGCGACTCGGCGCCGCCCAGTTCACGCCCGAAGACCTGGCCGAGCGGGAGAAGTGGGAGGAGTTCCTGAGGACGGCCGAGGTCGTCGACAGCCGGCAGATGACAGGAAGGGAATCCGTGACCAGCCCCTGGGTCCTGACCCTGAAAAAGGACGACGTGTCCCACCGGGCCCTGTGGAAGAACGCCCAAGGCCGGATGGGCGGGTATTGGGAGGGTTGGAACTACGAGGTCGCCGCCTATCTCCTCGACAAGCACCTCGGGCTCAACATGGTCCCCCCGACCGTCGAGCGACGTTACCGCGCGGAGCGCGGGTCCTGCCAGCTCTGGGTCGAGGACTGCATCACGCTCCGCGACAAGGAGCAGAAGAACCTCAAGGTCCCGCCCATCAGGGTCTATTATTGGAACCGGGCGACCTACCTGCAGCGGTTCTGGGACAATCTCATCGCCAACGAGGACCGCCACCAGAACCAGATCCTCATCACCCAGCCCGACTGGCGGATGATCCTCATCGACCACTCCCGGTCCTTCCGGGCCTCGGGGAAGTTCACGAAGAGCCTGATCTACACGGAAAAGCACAAGGAAGGCCCCAAGCTCATGAGCGAGCTGCCCCGGGCCATCGTCGACAAGATCAAGACGCTCGATGCCGAGGCCGTCAAGGGCGTCGTGGGCGAGTACCTCACGGACGAGGAGATCAAGGCCGTGCTCGTCCGCAGGGACCTCGTCCTCAAGGAGATCGACAGGCTCGTCAGGATGAACGGAGAAGAGAAGGTCCTCTACTGAACCGGAGCGGGCCGGGGCGGGATCCGCTTGCGGACGGTCAGGACGTTCTCCCCGTTCTCCCGGCGGTAAGTGAAGCCGTCCATGAGGGTCTTGAAGAAAAAGACGCCTAATCCGCCCCGCTGCCCGCGGCGGACCTTGACGAGAAGGTCGGGGTCCGGCTTTCCCGCGGGGTCGAAGGGGACGCCCCGGTCGCGGATCTCGAGGAACAGCATGCCGTCATCGTTCCAGATCCGGACGGCCATCTCTCCCGCCGGACCCCCGGAGTAGGCGTACATCGCGATGTTGACGCAGATCTCGTGGAGCGAGAGCTCGACGGCCAGGGCCTCCTCGTCGGGGACCCGTTGCTCGCCCATGTAGGCCCGGAGGAACTCCCTGACGCGGTCGACGGCTTCGAGAGCGGCGGGGACCCGGATCTCCCGCACGTCCCTTTCCGTCGAAGACCGTTCGCCGTCCTCCCGCCGCGGGTTCTTCCGGACGACGACGAGGGTCATGTCGTCGCCGGCCGCGGAGCAGTCCGTGAAGGCGAGGACCTCCTCGTAGATCCTTTCCATGATCCCCCGGGCCGGCATGGCCGCGGCGGACCGGAGGATCCCCGCGAGCCTCTCCTCCCCGAATTCCTCCCCGCCCTTGTTCCGGCCCTCGACGATCCCGTCCGTGTAGAGGCACAGCACGTCCCCCGGCCCGAGGTCGATCGTCCGCTGCTCGTAGGCCCGGGCCGGGAACATGCCGAGACAGAGACCCGTGCTCTCGAGCCGGCTGATCCGGCCGCGATCGTCCGCGAGCAGGGGGGGGTTGTGGCCGGCATTGACGTAGGTCAGCCTGTCCCGGGCGCGGTCCAGGACGGCCAGGAAAAAAGAAATGAAGCAATGGCTGTCCGAGCTCGAATGGACGAAGTCGTTGAGCTTGGCGACCAGCTCGCCCAGGTCCGGCGTGACCGGGAACTTCTCGGTCAGGGCCCCCCTCAGGTTGGCCATGAGGAGGGCCGCGCTGACCCCCGTCCCCGAGACGTCGGCGATGACGATGCCCAGCCGGTCGTCGGCCTCGGGCAGAAAATCGTAGTAGTCCCCGCCGACGTGGTGGCAGGCCCGCATGCTGCCGCTGACGTCGTAGGGTTCGAACCACGGGTTCCCCCGGGGCAGGAAGTTCTTCTGGATCTGGACGGCCATCGCCATCTCGCGCTCCATCTGCTCCATTTTGAGGGAATTCTCGTAGAGCCGGGCGTTCTCGATCTTGACCGCGGCCAGGTTGGCGAGCAGGGTCAGCAGCTTCAGATCGTCTTCCGTGAACTGCTCGACGAGGGAGGCCCGGTCGGCGTAGATGAGCCCGAGAATGTTCTGGTTGTTCCAGAGGGGGATGCACATGGCCGAATGGATCTGGGCCTGGATGACGCTGGCCTGGCCGCCGAACCTCTCGTCCGACCGGATGTCGGACAGCAGGATGGCCGAGTTCTTCTCGACGGCGGTCTGGACGATGGTCTTGCTGATGGCGATGTTCTGCGTCCTCAGGGACCCGCTCTGGACGCGGACGACCTTGTGGGCGAGCTCGCCCGTCGCCGGGTCCTTGAGCATCAGGACGCCCCGGTCCATGGGCAGGTATTGGATGAGAACGTCCATGATGTGGTTGAGCAGCTTGTCGAGGGGCATGTGGTAGATGAGGGCCTGACTGACCTCCCCCATGACCGCGATCATCTTCTGCTCCTGCTGGAGCTTCCCCAGGTCGAGCTCCCCTCCGGGCGTCCTGTAGTCGCCGGCCGTGGGGGCCTTCTTCAGGATGTCCTTGACCTGGATGATGGTGTTCGAGCTGTGGGTGAAGGTCGTCCCCTCGACCATCTCGATGCTGCTCTGGAACTCCCGGTCGAAGTAGATCCTCGTCGAGCCGATGAGGATCTCGTCCCCCCGGGCCAGGAGGATCTCCCCCGTGACCTTCTTGCCGTTGACGAACGTGCCGTTCTTGCTGCCGTGATCGAGAAGGACGAATCCGCTTGTCGTCGGATAGACGGAGGCGTGACATCCCGAGCTGAACTGGTCGGAAAGGACGAGGTCGTTCGTCGGCGCCCGGCCGATGGTGATCTTGCCGGGCTTCAGCGGCACGGTGAACGGATCGCCCGTCTTGGGATAGACGTAGAAGTCGGGCATGTCATCCCCTGCGCCCTCATTGTAGACGACGCGTCCGGCCATTTCAACCCCGGCCCCGGCCGAGGCCCCGAAGGGCCTTTCTCAGCCGGACGCTCCTGTCCTCGGGCGGGAGGTCCTCGAGGAGCGGGAAGAGGGCCCTCTTGAGCTCCCGATCGAGCAGGTTGTCGAGAAGCTCGAGGGAATAATCGACAGACCGCTTCGTCCCTTGAAGGATGTTCTGGTAGGCCTTGACGACGTCCTCGGCCGGTTGGACGAGCGTCAGCAGGTCGAAAATCCGCTTGACATGAAGGTCGAGGGCCGCCGTGGCGCCGGGGTCCTGTCCGTCCAGGACCCTCTCGAGGAAGATCTCCCCCGCTTTCCTGACCAGGCGGAGGATCTCGGGACGGACCTTCTTCTCCTTGAACAGAACGCCCGGCCGGGCGGAGCGGATCCTGTAAAGGGCTCCGACAATCTCCGGCTCCATGTCCTCGCCGCACCTCCCGAGCTCGGCGAGAAGGATGTCGGCCCCCCGCTGGGTCCCGATCCGGCCCAGGACATCGGGGATGGCCCGGCGGACGCCGGGGGGCAGGTCTTCGTCCTGGAGGGCCGCTCTCAGGGCCTCCTCGGCGGCCGGGCCGTAGGCGGCCAAGGCGGCCTGGGCGCCCTGGCAGGTCAAGGGATTGCTCAGCTGGGAGAGAGCCAGGGGGATGTGCTCTTTCCTCCGGTGGATCGCCGCGCTGTCGAGGGCGTACGTTGCGACCTCGGACGAGGGGTCCTGGAGAAGGACGCTCAGGACCCTCATGGCCCGGGGCGTCGGGTCCATCATCCCGATGAGCCTGGCCGCTTCCATGCGCTCGATCTCCGACGCGGACCCGGCGACCGTCTCGAGGCGTCCCTCCATGAGGGCCTTGTAATCGTCCGACTGGATGACCTTCTCGACCTCTTTCCCGAAGTCCTCGTCGGCGATGGCCTCCTCGAACCCCTGGAA
This sequence comes from Candidatus Aminicenantota bacterium, assembly GCA_037447475.1. GTDB lineage: Bacteria > Acidobacteriota > Aminicenantia > Aminicenantales > Saccharicenantaceae > RBG-16-66-30. The sequence continues at coordinate 44,637 of JBBIGP010000004.1, read as the reverse complement.
GAAGACCTCTCCCCCGACGTCGAACAAGCAGTCCATGGACCGGGCCCTGAGCTCGTCCCTCTGGGATCCCAAGAGCTCCTTGAGCTCGGGGCTGAGGCGGCCGCGGCGCATGAGGTCGAAGACGTTCATGACGTACAGGGTCGCGCTCCGCTCCCGGCTCTGGACGGTGTCGAAGACGCGGCGGGTCACATCGACGTCCACGCTCTCCTCGACGACCTTGTCGGCGTCCTTCCACTTGCGGGCCAGGTCCTTCTTCACGACGCTCGGGTACTCCCCGTAGACGACGCCCGTGAGAACCATCCAGAGGGCGATGAAGGCGACGGCCAGGACGCCGACCTCCCGGACCTGCGCCGGTTCGGCCTTGTAGGCGAAGCGCGACGCGTGGTAGAGCAGGAGGAACAGCCCGGCCCCGAGCCCGACGGCGAACTTGTTGACGAACATGTCGATGAAGATCTTGGCCTTGTACTTGATCTCGTCCGGGACGGGGATGTAGAGCAGCTCCCGGACCGACTGGCCGATCGTGTTGTCGAAGATCTTGTCGCCGCCCCTGACGAGACTGGCCCAGGCCATCAGGGCGCCGGCCGGGAGGAGGAAGACCGAGAGCGAGCCGAGGAGCAGGACCACGGGGGCCACGAGGAGGGCCAGCCGGATGCCGAAATTCTTCAGGACGAGGCGCGTGGCGGCCAGATGGAAAAGGGTCGAGAGGACGAGAATGGCGAAGAAGAACGAGCCCAGGAACGAGGTCCGGTCGACGCTGCTCGCGAAGACGCTCTTGACGACGATCTTGAACTGATAGTTGATGAGCGACCCGGCGACCATGGCCGAGGCCAGGAGCCCGGCCAGGAGCAGGAGATACCTGTTCCTCCGGACGGCGCCGAAGCTCTCCAGGTAGCCGACCCGGGCCTTGGGCGGGGATGCCGAGGGCTCGGCCTCCCCCCTGTGCTTTTTCTGCTCGCCGTAGACGAGGCGGACGGCGGCCAGGACGACGAGGAGGATGCCGGGGCAGGCGAGGAGAAGGTTCTCGGGGCCGACGACGCGGACGAGGAGGGACGTCAGGAGGGCGCCGGCGATCCCGCCCAACAGCCCCCCCGAGACGAACAGGCCGACCGTCCTCTTCGCCTGGTAGGGATCGAGGGTATCGTTGACCGCGATCCAGAACTGGGTGACGGACATGGCGATGAAGACATCGGAAAAGAAGCTGAAGGCGAACACCGGAAGGGGCCAGATGTTGCGGACGGCGACCTGGAAGGGAATGACGCCGAAAATGGCCGAGGAGTGGATCACGGGCGTCCGGATCTGGAGCTGCAGGGCGGCGTCGAAAACGTACCAGAAGACGAACAAGCAGGCGGCGAAGAACAGGACGGTCCCCGTCAAGTAGGCCCGCCGCGGAAGGCGGTTGAGGAGCCTGGCGTTGAGGGCCACGACGAAGCCGATGAGCAGGGCCGTGGCCAGGTCCGCGTACGGCCACCAGGCGGGAGTCACCCCGATGAGGAAGGTCTCCTTGACCGGCTTGATGATGTAGAACGAGAATGTCGTCAGGAAGAAGAGGGCGAAGAGATAGGACACGGCCCGCGTTTCGGGGACGCGGACATCGGCGAAGCCGAAACGGTTCAGGAACCTGTTCAGCCGGCCGTCGTCAGGCATGGAGCGTCGCGCTCAGCGCCGGCCCGGTCACGCCTGTTCGAAACTCCGCAGGGCGCAGCCCTCGTCCTCGTAGATGTCGAGGACCTTGGTCAGCATCGTGATCTGGAAGATGAGGAGGAGCTTTTTCGAGATGCTGAAGAGCTTGAACCTCCCGCCCAGGTTCTGGGTGGAGATGTAGCTAGCGAGGATCTCGCCGACGCCGAAGCTGTCGATGAAATCGACCTTCTCCAAGTTGAGCATGATCCTGCGCTTGCCCCGGTCGAGGTGGGACTTGACGAGGTGATGGAGAGTCGTTTCCATGTTGTCGGAGCGCCGGATCTCGCCCGTGATGTCGAAAATGACAACGCCGTCCGTGTCTCGGGTCGCTATGGTCATGATGGCCCGCCTTCGCTCATTTGTTTATCAGAAGCCCTGGCCAAAGTCAACCGCGCGCCGGAATCACTGCCCCTTTTTTGATAGAATAGGCCCGAAAGGAGCCGCCCATGCCGCTCATCGAGATCCACCTCCTCGAAGGCCGGACGGACGATCAGAAGAAGGCCCTGCTCGCGGCCGTCACGGAGGCCGTCCACGAATCCATCGGCGCCCCTCTCGAGACGATCCGGGTCTGGATCCAGGAGATGTCCCCCCGGGGGTTCATGGCCGCCGGGGTGCTCGCCGCCGAAAAGAAGACGTCGCCGCCCTTTTCTTCCCGAACGAAACGCCGGATCAGAAGTTGAGGTGGAACGAGAGTGCGAACTTCCTCGGCGGCGCATAGGATGTCGGGTTCTTGAAAGTGGGCTGGTCTGCGCGCTGGTCGATGGTCAGCGCCGTCTGGTCGTTGAAGAGGTTCATGATGCGGGCCTCAATTATGCCGTGGAACGTCCGGCCAATGGGGATTGCGTAGGACACCTGTAGGTCGAGGTTGCCCCAGTCCTTGAGGGTGTTCGATCCGGCCGGCTCCAGGTATCTGCGGTAGCTGTTGACGTAATCCAAGCCCCGCGATTCCCAAGGACGGCCGCTCTGGATCCGGCTGAACCAGCCCAGGGTGAAGTTCTTGTAGAATTCCCAGCTTCCGAAGAACTTGAGGACGTGGGTCCTGTGCCCGATAAGGAGCCCGTCGCGGTTGGGGTCGCTGACGTACAGGCCGGGGCCATCCTCGAGAGCGGAAGAGGCGTAGAACAACGCCGACGCGGCATAGTCGAGGTCCCAGTTCCCCTCGAGACGGCTCCAGGTGTACATGAACGTCATCGACCAGCGGTCCGCGTACTGCTTCTTGAGCTCGAAGCTGGCGGCTTTGTAGACGCGGCGGGCCTTGCCGGCTTCGAACGCAGGGTTCCCGCCATAAGAGATGGTTTGCCCGTTGAGGTTTGCGTAAACATACTGGCTTGGGGAGGTTTCCCTGTTACGGGTCGGGAAATCCTCGATGACGTTCTTCATGGTCCGATACTGGCCCCAGACATCGATGCTCCAGACGCGGCCGAGCGGCCGGCTGTATCCGCCCACGACCTCATCCGTGTAGGTCGGTTTGAGGCCTGGCAGGATGACCTTGCCGGTCTCCGCGGTGCGGGGAAGGTCGGCGATCAGGGAGCCGTCCGAGCGGAGGAAATAGGCATCGGACAGAAAGATCCGGATAGGGGCTGCGGCCCGGGACAGGCTGCGGTTGTCCATGTTGTTGTAACGGCCCCAGTTGGCGTAGATCTTGTCGCCGGCTTTGGGGTCGAGGGTGAACGCGAGCCCGATGCGCGGCTGGACTTCCTGCTCGAAACTGAATCTGAGGAAGGTGTTCTTTTCGGCGGCCGTTTTGGCGCTGAACTCGTCCCGGTTGAAGAGCAGGCCCGCGGTCAGGGTCAAGCGCTCGCCGATCGTGGCCGTGTCCTGTATGAAGATGGAATAGGTCCGGCCCCGGGAATCCTGGGGGGCCTGCTCGGAGTAATACGCGGCCCGGAAAACGGGCTGGCCTCCGTAGGTGGTCACGGTGATGGAGCCCCAACCGTTGGCGATCCTGTCCAGGTACTCCCCGCCGTCGTCGTAAGAGAATCCCGCCTTCAGCACATGGGAGTGCCCGCGGAAATCCGCATAGTGGCTCAGGACGAACTTGAGCTCATCCCGGAAAAAGTTCTGGGTGTCTTTCATTGAATAGCCGCCGACGAACTGGCCGCTGGCCGTGGCCCCGCCGACGATATAGCCTGTCGCCGTCCGGAAATAGCCCATGGCCGGAAGGTTGTTGATGTCGAAGGCCGGGCGGTAGCCGAGATCCGTAATGGGAACAGCGGAATAGTCCTCGTTGACGTGGTTGTAGCGGGTCTCGAGGATCGTGTTCTGGGAGATCGTCCAGACCCAAGATCCGTAGATGATCCGGTTCAATCCTTCGCTGTCGTAGGCGGCGCTCGGATGGTCGTTGACGCCGATCCCCGCGTCTCTGTTCTTGTAGTCGTTGTTGCGGATGCTCAGGGTGATCGTGTGGGCCTTGTGGGGGTTGGCGGTGATCTTGCCGAAGAACTCGTTCGAGGTCCTCTTGGAATCCGGGACGCTGCCTAAGTTGTTGACCCGGCCCGTGGTCAGGGAGTAAGGGAGGTTCCCCGAGACGTACCAGAACAGCTTGTCCTTGACGAGAGGGCCGCCGACGCCGACGGCCGGCTGGTACTGGTTGTATTTAGTGACGATGTTGGGGTCGACGAAGCCGGCCGTGAACGCGGCGGGCTCGAAGATGAACCGCATCGAGCCTGAGACCGTGTTCGAGCCCGATTTAGTGACGGCGTTGGTGACCATTCCCGCGGCCCGCCCGAACTCGGCGGTGACGCCTCCCCTCTTGATGTTGACCTCCTGGATGTCGAGCTCGGAGAAGTTCGCCCCGAGATACCCGAAAAGGGGATTCGTGATGTTCGAGCCGTCGTAGAGATAGACGTTGTCCTGCTTGTTCCCCCCGGCATTGGGCGCGAAATCGCGGTTGTCCGCGACCCCGGGGGCCAGCTGGAAGAGCGAGGCGTAGGACCGGCCCATGGGCAGCTTCTCGACGAGGTCCTTGTGCCAGCTCGCGGAGATCGACGTCGATTTCAGGTCCACGATGGGCGAGGCGGCCATGACCGTGATCTCCTCCTGGACCCGGCCGACGGCGGACATCGTGACGTTGACGGCCGTCTGCCGGTCGAGGGCCACGATGACATCGGACGTATAGTCCATCATCTGCGGATGGATGATGAGAAGCGTATAATTGCCCGGCGGCAGGGCCTGAAAGAGGAAGATCCCGTCACGGCCGGTGACGAACTCCCTCCCCCGCGGAAGGAATGCCCCCGCGATCGTCGCGGTGGCGCCTTGGATGGCGTTCCCGTCCTGGTCCTTGACGACGCCGCGGACCGAGCCGCGCTCCTGCGCGGAGACGGCGGCCGTCATGAGGAACAGGGCTATCATGCCCAGCGCGATGAGCGGCTTTTTCATTTCTTTCCCTCCTTTGACAATATGAGTTTCGGATTCTCGATATTCAGATAATTAATCATTTCCCCTTCGCAAGTCAAGGCCCGGAAGGGCTCTGTGTGCGGACATGAGCGCTGACAGATCAGAGGGTGCGCTTGACAGCCTCCCTCGATGGCCCTATTTTTATTGAAGGTGTCCGTCCCATGAGGAAGCCGTTCCCTAGGATCGCCGCCGCGGCGGTCTTCTTGGCCGTCGGCTGCCCCGGCCCGACCGTCCCTTCCGTTCCTCTGGAGGAACTGCTGTCCGCCCCGCTGGAGATCGAGGTCGCCGGGCGAAAGTACGTTCTAGAGACCTTTCTCTGGCGCGACTTCATGCCGGTCAGCCCTCCCGATGGCTCCGATCTCAGGGCCGTCGTGCGGATCACGGCCGTCGACCTCCAGCCTTTCCCCTCCGACCTCGACGCCGACCGCCTCTGGGTCATCAACGGCCGGGACGTCTGGGAGACGGCGTTCTCGGGAGAGAACAGGCCCCGCGACGGCCTCCATCCCCATCAGCTCGAGAAGATCGCAAGGGGCGGTCCCAAGTGGGAAACGGGGACCCGGGCCGAGGTCGTGGTCCGGGCCGTCACCCGGGCAGGCCGCTCGTTTCTCCTGCGGGCCACGAGTCAACCGATCCATAGAACGGATTGACCGGGGCATTCCCGCCGGTCCTTGGCCCGAGGCCGGGCGAGGTCATCCGACGGGGCGTCCGGCGCCGGGGGCCGGCGCCGGGGGGGCTTGGCTCGGCCCTCGGCTTTTGCTAGAATCAAACCCATTTCATTCCATCCCGACCGGAGGGCGATTGTCAGAGAGGGCGGCATGAAGGCGCTGGTCACGGGCGCCAGCGGCTACATCGGCGGTCATCTCGTCGAAGCCTTGGTCCGCAGGGGCGCCGACGTTTCCTGCCTCGTCCGCCCGACGAGCCGGACGACCAGGCTTCGGGACCTCCCGGTCTCCCTTATCGAAGGCGATCTCCGGGACGCCGCTTCCTTGCTCCCGGCCGTCAAGGGTCGGGATGTCGTCTTCCACCTGGCCGGTGCCATCAGCGCCCCGAGCTGGGAGGCCTATGATGCGGCCAACGTCCGGGGGACGTCAAACCTTCTCGAAGCCTGCCTGCGGGCCGCCCCTGGTCTCGAACGCTTCGTCTTCGTCTCCAGCATCGCCGCCGCGGGCCCGAGCCCGGAGGGCGGGATCCTCGACGAGGACGCCGAGCCCCGGCCGGTCTCGCCCTACGGCCGCAGCAAGCTCGAGGCCGAAAAGCTGGTCAGGGCCGCCTTCGACCGCCTCCCGGCGACCATCCTCCGCCCGCCGAACGTGCTCGGCCCGGGGCAGCCCGAGCTCGAGGAAGCCGTCAGGATGATGCGCCGGCGGATCGTCCCCTCGCTCGGGAACGGCCGCCCCCGGACGAGCCTCATCGACGTCGAGGACCTCGTCAGAGCCCTCATCCTCGCGGCCGAGGACCCCCGCAGCGTCGGAAAGACTTTCTTTGTGACCGACGGCCGGGCCTATGCCTGGAAGGACATCCTCGAGGCCGTCCGTGACGAGCTCGGGCTCCGAGGACCGGTCCTGCGCGTGCCCTATATCGTCCAGATCATGGCCGCCTGGCTGTCCGAGAAGACCGCCCGCCTCAGCCGCCGCCCGCCCCTTCTGACCCGGGAGATCGTAAGGTCCGGCCGGGCCTATCATTGGATCTATGACGGCTCGAGGTTCGAACGGGACCTGGGTTTCCGGGCGGAGAGGACCATGCGGGACTCCGTCCGGCGGGCGGCGGACGCGGTCGTGCCCGGAAGGCCACGTCGCCGGGGAGAAAGCGCTTGACCAAGGGCGGTCCACTCTCCGTCCGCATCCTGGGGCTAGGCCTGAGGCCCGCCGACGCCGTGGTCCTCGGCGGGAGCGCGGTGCTCGTCCTCCTGGCCGTCGTGTTCCGTGCGAGGCTGGCCGATCCCTGGCCGATCATCGGGCGGCACCTCCTCTTCCTTTTCCCCTATCTGGCCGCCGTCGCCGTTCTTCCCAGCCTGCGTCCCCGTTGGCTGCGATTCCTGGTCCGGACGGGATCGGTCCAGATCCTTTTGCTGCAGATCTACCTCATGAGCCGCGATCTCCAGCTGCTGTTCTTCGGCTGGAACGACAACGCCGTGCTCCGCTGGGAAAGCGCGCTCTTCAAGACCCAGCCGCTCGTCTGGATCCAGAAGCTCTATTCTCCCCTGCTCTCCGATTGGATGTTCTTCGTCTACGTCGCCTACGTCGTCATCTATCCCCTGCTCGGGGCGGTCATCTATTTCCGGCGCGGCGAGTCCGCCAACGAGGATTATCTCTTCGGGTTGGGGCTCGTGAACCTCCTCTGCGGATGGGGCTTCATCCTGTTTCCCGTCAAGGGCCCGCTGCACTGGGACAGCGTCCGGGGCCTTTTGACGGAGCCTCTCCCCGTCCGCGGATTCGGACAGGCCGCCGAGTACATCCGGACGCATTTCCACGCCCCGGGCGGGACCATCCCCAGCCCCCACTGCGCCGCGGCCACGGTCATGTGGTTCATGGCCAAGAGACACGCCCGGTGGGGATTCTGGGTGCTGGCCCCCATCGTCCTGTCCGTCTACGTTTCGACCGTTTACGGCCGTTTCCATTATTTCACCGATGCCGTCATCGGCATCGCCGTGGCCGTTCCCGTCCTGCTCGTGTCGCCGGTCGTCCGGAAGGCATGGGACTCCCGGGCCAGCCGGCGGGCCGGCGAGGGGCCATGAAGCGCGTCCTGATCACCGGCGCCAACGGCTTCATCGGCTCCAACCTCTGCCGTTTCCTCATCGAACGGGGCTGGCGCGTCGAAGGCCTCGTCCGGGAGTCCTCGGACCTCGGTTTCCTCGAGGGTCTCGATGTCCGTCTCATCCGCGGCGATCTCCGGGAGCCTGCGGGGATCGCTTTCCCCGGCGATGTCCCGTACGTCGTCCACGCCGCGGCCCTCGTCTCCGACATGGCGGACGACGAAGAATGCAGGTCGAACATCTTCGACACGAGCCGGAACCTCGTCGACGGCCTGCGTTCGGCCGGGGCCCCTCTGCGGCGTTTCGTCTATCTCTCCTCGGCCCTGACCCTCGGGTACAACGGCCTCGACATCTCCGAAGGGCGGCCGGGGGAATCCGCCGAGTTCATGCCCTACGTCCGCCACAAGATCCGGACCGAGAGGGAGCTGCTGGCCGAACATGCCGCCGGCCGGCTGCCTCTCGTCCTCCTCCGCCCGGGTGACGTTTTCGGTCCCAACGACCGGGTCACTTGCGCCAAACTTCTTCGGGGATGCGAACGGGGTGCGCCGCTCATCGTCGGGAACGGCCGCTGGCGGTTCGGCTATTGCCATGTCGGCAACCTCTGCCGGGCCGTGGAGCTGGCCCTGACCCGGGACGGGATCGAGGGCCGAGCCTACACCGTGACCAACCGCGTCATGCCGACGTGGCGGGATTTCTTCGGGGCCCTGCAGGCCGGGCTCGGGCGGCGACAGCGCGTTTATATCCCCGTTTGGTTCGCCTTCGCGGTCGCCGGGGCCTCCGGGTTCATGTCCAAGATCTTCCCGCGGATGGAGCGGCAGTTGAATTACTACCGGATCAAGCGGATCACCACCGAGACGACCTACGACATCTCGAAGACGATCGCCGAGCTCGGCTACGATCCGGACGACGACGTCGAGCGGCAGTTCGCGGAGATCGTCGCCTGGTATCTCGAAGGGAGGGACCGTGGGCGCGTGGATCGATGAAGCCGCCGGCTTGAAATGGCCTCTGTCTTTGGTCTATCTGGAGCTGGTTCTGGCCTTGACCCTGCTCGCGACGGGGCTTCACTTCCGGCGCCTCCGGGAGAAGAGGCCCGAGCTGCGCGCCGTCCGGCTCTATTTCGTCTCGTTCTTCGGCCTCGCCCTGGCCGCTCCCCTGCTCATCGTGTGCCTGGCCGCAGCCGAACCCATGATCACGCTGGCCTCCTGGGGCTGGACCTTCGGGCGGGCGGACCTGGGAGCGCTCATCGCCGCGGTCGGCATCCCCGTGGCTGTCGCGGCCAGCGCCATCGGCGCCCGCGATCCCGGGATGGCCCGCATGTACCCCTTCGCCAAGGACGCCTGCGCCTCGGCCCGGACCTTCGTGGCCTATGAGGCCGCGTTCGTCGTCCTTTACTACCTCCCCTGGGAATTCGTCTTCCGGGGCGTCCTCTTCCTGCCGCTCGTCCCGGCCATCGGGCTCATCCCGGCCCTCGCCGTGCAGACGATGATCTCCACTCTCCTTCATATCGGGCACCCCGACACCGAGGTCTTCGCCGCGGCCGGAGCGGGGCTCGTTTTCGGGATCATCGCCTGGCTGACGGGCTCGTTCCTCTATCCATTCATCCTCCACGCCGCGGCGGGGGTGGCCACGGACACCATTCTCTTTCTGCGAAGGCGGGAAAAGAGGCCGTGAAGGTCCTCGTCACCGGGGCGACGGGTTTCGTCGGTTCCGTCCTGGTCCCGGAACTCGTCGACCGTTACGGTCGGGAGAGCGTTTCCGCTCTCGCTCTGCCCGGCGACCCCTTGTCCGACGCCTGGAGGCGGTCGGGGATCCGCCTGTTCGAAGGCGACATTCGGGACCGTCCCTCCGTCGCACGGGCCGTCGACGGGCAGACCCATGTCGTCCATCTGGCCGGGTTCATCTCGTACTGGAAGGGGGACGCCGGCTGGCTGGACGAGATCAATGTCGACGGCGTCCGGTCGATCATCGAGGCCTGCCTGGCCGCCCGCGTGAGCCGGCTCATCCATATCTCTTCGGTGGGCGCGATCGGTTTCGACAGGTCCGGCCGGCCCGCGGACGAATCGACCCCCTTCAACTGGCCGCCGGATATCCTTTACATGGGCTCGAAGCGGCGCGGACAGGACCTCGTCGAACGGGCCGTCCGTGAAAACGGGCTTCCCGCCGTCATCCTCAACCCGGCCTCCATCATGGGCCCGGGCGACCATAACTTGAAAAGCCCGCACAACGAGCTCTATCGCCGGATCTCGAACGGACGCCTCTTCGGCTCGTTCTCGGGAGGACTGGCCGTGGTCGATGTCCGCGATCTCGTCGCCGTCATCCTCAAGGCGCTCGAGGGGCGCGGCCGGTGCGGCGAAAGCTACCTCGTCGTCGGGGCCAACCTGCCCTATCGGGAGGTCATCCGCCTCATCGCCGGGGCCTGCGGACGCCGGGCGCATCCCTTCCCGCTGCCGGCCGGCCTGCTCGCCGCCCTCGGCGGCCTCCTCGAAGGGGTCAGCCGGGTGAGCAGGCGACGGCCGCTGCTCACGGCCGCGTACGGGCGGTTGAGCGGATGGACGGCCTATTACGACAACGCCAAGAGCCGGCTGGGGTTCGAGCACGCGTACACCCCTATCGAAAAGACGGTCCGCGACGGCTGGGAGCATTATAGGCGTACGTTCGGCAACCCCCTCTCCCGGTAACTACGGTGATCGCCGTCCTCGCCGGGCCCCTGGTCATCGGCGTCCTGCTCTCCGCCAGGATGTTCCGCTGGGAGCGAGGCCGAACGAGCGGCTCCTCGAGTTTTTCGCGCGTTGACAGGCCTTCGGACTTCTGCCAAGATAGCCTCTCCAAGGGAACACCGATGATCGCCGCGGCCGCCATTCTGCTCGCTCTGTCCGTCGCCGTCCTCATGGAGGGCGTGGCTTGGGCCACCCACAAGCATGTCATGTTCCATAAGCGGGTCCGGGGGCTCCGTCTCAAGCCCTGGACGTTCTACCTCAAGCGAATCGTCCGGGCGCATGCCGACCGCCACCAGAGCTTCGGCAAGGGCCAAGCCCGGTCTTTCGGGTTCCTTTACGCCCCGCGGCGTTTCGACGTCCGGAACGCCTGAGAGAGGTCCTGTGCCGTCATGAAGATCGTGCTTTCCGAGACGTTGAGCTATTGCTTCGGCGTCCGGAAGACGCTCGACCTGACCGAGCGGCTGCTGGCGGAGAACCAGGACCGTTCCTATTACATGCTCGGGGAGCTCGTCCACAACGAGCACGTCATCGAGGCCCTGCGGTCCAAGGGGCTGGAGATCGTCCAGACCCTGGAGGAGGTCCCGCCCGGCGGGGTCGTCCTCCTCCAGAGCCACGGGTCTCCCCTGCGCCGTTACCTGGAGCTCCGGGAGCGCGGGCTTGAGTTCATCGACGCGACCTGTCCCATGGTCCGCATCATCCACGAACGGATACGGGAGATCGAAGCCGAGGGCCTCACCCCTGTCGTCATCGGGCAGGTCGGCCATGAGGAGGTCCAGGGCATCGTCGGCCAGGTCCGGCGGGCCCTGGTCGTTCGAAGGCCCGAGGAGGTGACCCCGGAGCTCTTCGAGGGCGTCGCGAGGGCGGGCGTCGTCGTCCAATCGACGTTCGTCGAGGCGGACGCCCGGCGCATCCTGGAGCGCATCCGCGAGGTCGTCCCTGAGGTCGTCTTCCACGACACCATCTGTCAGCCGACAAAGAGCCGGCAGCAAGAGGTGGAGCGGCACACCCGGTCGGCCGACTGCGTCATCGTCATCGGCTCCCGCCGCAGCGCCAACACCATGCACCTCTTCCACATCGCCGAGAGGATCAATCCCCGCACTCACCTCGTCGACAGCGCGGAGAGCGTCGAGACGATCGACATCCCTGACGACGCGGCCGTGTTCATCGCCTCCGGCGCCTCGACGCCCGAGAGCCTGATCTCCGAGGTCGTCGAGCGGCTGGAGGCCCGGGCCCGCCGCGGAACGGGTCGTCCATGAAGACTGACGGCCGCGTCTTCTCGGGCATCTTCCGGAGCGGGAGCCGGACCTACTTCCGCAGCTCCCGCTTCTTCCCGAGGCCCGTCCGCGAGGACGTCGGGATCCTCTACGGGTTCGTCCGGACGGCCGACGATCTTGTCGACCGCGTGCCCCAGGACGCGGCGGGATTCCGAAAGCTCCGGGAGGCCTATGCCGGCCGCCGGGACGGGAAGACGGCCTCGGCCGGGCCGGTCATCGACCGCTTCGTCGACCTCTCCCTGCGACGCGGATTCGATCCGGCCTGGACGGAGGCCTTCCTGGATTCGATGTCCATGGACCTCGTCAAGACGGAATACGCGACCCTCGGCGAGACGCTGTCCTACGTTTATGGGTCGGCGGAGGTCGTCGGCCTGATGATGTCGCGCATCCTGGGGCTCGCCCCCGAGGCTTTTCCCTGCGCCCGTCTCCTGGGGCGGGCCATGCAGTACATCAACTTCCTCCGGGACATCCGGGAGGACCTGGCCCTCGGCCGGATCTATTTCCCCCGGGACGAGATGCGGGCGGCGGGATTGTCCTCCCTGGCGGAAGAGGAGGCCAGGTCCCGGCCGCAAGCCTTCCGGGAGTTCGTCGGTGGGCAGATCGGCAGGTACAGGACCTGGCAGGCCGAGGCCGAAAAAGGATACGCCTTCATCCCCCGGCGTTTTCGGGCCCCGGTCCGGACGGCCGCCCGGATGTATGAATGGACCGCCGGGCGCATCGCGGCCGACCCGTTCATCGTCTTCCGCCGCAAGGTCCGGCCGTCGAGGGCCAGGATCTTCGTCACGGGGCTGCGCAACGTCCTCGAGCCGCGGGGAGGCATCTGATGGCCTTCGAGACCTATTTCGAGCGGACCCGAAAGAGGCTGCTGAGGTTCCTCGACGGCTTCCTGGAAGGCAAGAAGGCCGAAATGGCCCGGCTCGGGCCCTGGGGGAAGGACGTCGTCGGGCGTCTGGCCGGCTTCACCCGCAAAGGCAAGCTCATCCGCGGCGGGCTGGTCTGCCTCGGATGCGAGATGGCTGGAGGACGCGTCTCCGCGGACGCGGTCCGGACGGGGGCCGCGCTGGAGCTCATCCAGTCGGCCCTCCTCGTCCACGACGACATCATGGACAGGGATCCCCGGAGGCGCGGCGCCCCCTCCCTCCACCGCCAATACGCCCTCCTGGCCGAAAAGGAGGGGCTTCCCGACGCCGATCACTTCGGGGTCAGCATGGGCGTCTGCGCCGGCGAGATCGCCATTTTCCTGGCCTTCGAGGCCCTGGCCGGTCTCTCGCCCCGCCTCCCGCCCTACCGGGCGTCCGCCGTTCAGAGGCTCTTCGCCAGCACGTTCGCCCTCGTCGGCCTGGGCCAGATGCGGGACATCCACGCCGGGGCCTCCTCCCGGTCCGTCGCGGAAAAGGAGATCCTGGACATCTACCGGTTCAAGACGGCCCGCTATTCCTTCTCTCTCCCCCTGGCCGCGGGATGGGTCCTCGGAGGCGGGAAAGTCCCCGTCCGGAGGCGATTGGAGCGCCTGGGCGAGGCCATGGGGCTGATCTTCCAGATCAAGGACGACGAGCTCGGGCTGTTCGGCGAGGAGGAGGTCCTGGGCAAGCCGGTGGGGTCCGATATCCGGCAGGGCAAGAAAACGCTCATCCATCTCCAGCTGCTCGAGAAGGCCACGGCCGGCGAACGGAGGAGATTGACGGCCATCCTCGGATGCCGGGACGCCTCCGAAGAGGACATCGGGGCCGTCAGGGAGCTCGCCAGGCGCTATGGGATCGACGACGACGTCCGCCGGACCATGGACCGTCACGGGCGCCTCGCGGGGGCAGCCATCCGGGACCTGCCTGTCGACCGCCGCTATCGCCAGGTCCTGGAAACCCTCCTCGCATTCAGCTTGACAAGGAGGAAGTGAAGGATAGAAAAAGGATCGGGTGACGGGGTGACCTCGAGGGGGTGAGATATCACCCTTCGAATCACCTTTAGGGGTGATTGACCCCTCGAAGGGGTCGTATGAGAATGCCGCTTGGAACGATCGCCGTGAAGGCGCCCGGAGGACCTTGACATGGAACACCGCAAAGATAAGCGTTTCGTGGAAGAGAACAACGTCGTCATCAAGGGGGCGTTGGAACCCCGGGAAGCGGCCGGCAACCGCGGCATCAACGCCTGCACCCGGGATCTGTCCCTGTCCGGGGCCCGGATCTCGAGCCAGCAGGATTTCCCCGTGGGCAGCGTCATCCGGATCGTCATCGACCTCGAGAGGACCCACCAGTCCCTGAAGATCGACGGCGAGGTCAAATGGACCCGCAAGAGCGAGGACGGGGAGCGTTTCGAGATCGGCGTGGAGTTCCTTCACAGCATATCCCAGACCCTTCTGTCGCTGATCCGGCACCTCTACAGCGAACGGGAAGGCATCCCCTCCTCGGTCTCCTGAAGCCCCCCTCCCGGCCCGGGCGGGTCTTCAATCCCTGATCCCGAGAGCGGCTTCGACGGCGGCTTCCGCGTGGATGCGGGTCGTGTCGAAGACCGGGACTCGGACGTCCTCCTGCCGGACGAGCAGCGGGATCTCCGTGCAGCCGAGGATGACGCCTTGGGCCCCCCTTTCGGCCAGACCCTCGATCGTCCGGACGTACTTTCGTCTCGACTCCGGCGAGATGATCCCGAAGGTCAGCTCGTTGTAGATGACGCCGTCCACGACGGCCCGCTCCTCGGGACCGGGGACCAGGGCCGTCACGCCGAACTTCGCCGCGAGCCGGCCCTTGTAAAAGTCCTGTTCCATGGTGAAGCGCGTGCCCAGGAGACCGACCGTCCTCAAGCTGGCGGCCAGGATCCTGCGGGCCGTGACGTCGACGATATGGAGGAGCGGGATGCGGACACTCGCGGCCACGGCGTCGGCGACCTTGTGCATCGTGTTCGTGCAGATGAGGAGGAGGTCGGCGCCCGCCCTCTCCAGGCGTTCGGCCGAGTCGCCGAGGATGCGGGCGGATCCGTCCCAGTCGCCCCGGCTCTGGCAGGCCTCGATCTCATCGAAATCGAGGGAATCCATCAGGATCCGGCCCGAGTGGAAGCCTCCGAGCCGGGCCTTGACCTGTTCGTTGATGATCCGGTAATACTCGAGCGTCGACTCCCAGGTCATGCCGCCGATGAGGCCGATCCGCTTCACGGATGCCCCCGCAACGCCCGAGGCAGGCTCAGTCGTCGCCGGTGTCGAGAGGCACGACGGTCTTGGGGTCGCGGACGGCCCGCCATTTGAATTCCGAGTTCTTGGGGTTGCCGAGGGGGCGGGCCGTGCCATCGATGGCGTGCCCCTGGACCCGGCCCTCATACAAGTAGGGCGTCATCTTGCCGTCGACATCGACGTCGAGCCGGAAGGAGATCCGGTCCCCCACGAGCTTCATGTCCTTGGCGGCCAGCGGCCATTCGTTCGCGGTCACCGTTGCGCTGACGGCCTGGAATTTCTGTTCGGCCTGGAACGTGTAGCGCCGGTTCTTGCCTCCCTCCGCGACGGTCCAATCCCACCGGCCGCTGACGTTGGCCGGGACGATCCAGAAATACACGTGGCGTTCGTCATCGTAGGCCGTTCCGACGATGGAGGTCTTGTCCGGCTTCCAGTCCCCCATGTCGAAGCTGTGGGAGACCAGCCGGGTGCCCGGCTTGAGCTCGGCCAGCAGCTTGGGCCGCAGCCTCAGGTTGACCGAGGTCAGGAGGTACATGGTGATGACCGAGGCGTCCTTGAAATCGGCCTCGAAGAGGTTGCCCTCCATGAACTTGACCTTGTCGGCGACCCCGCCTTCGATGGCGTTCTGCTTGCTCTCCGAGATGCGGACGGGATCGATGTCGATGCCGATGGCCTTGATCCCGTATCGCTTGGCCGCCGCGACGACGATCCGTCCGTCGCCGCAGCCCAGGTCGTAGAGGATGTCGCCCGCCTTGATGTCGACCAGGCGGAGCATCTCGTCGACGACCTCCATGGGGGTCGGCACGAAGGGCACGTCGTAGCTCTTGTACTGTTCCCAGTCGTATTCTTGGGCCGGGCCGGGCGAGCCCGCCAGGAGAACGGCCGTCAGGAGCAAACCGCCGAGGATCCCGCGTCTCTTCATCGTCACTCTCCTCGCAAGGGATGCCGGCGGACGCCGGGGGGATACCGGGTGCCGGCGAAGGAAGCATGATAGTCCCGCGGGGCAGGGTTGTCAAACGAGGGGCGCCGGGGGCTTGAGAAATGGGGGCCTATGAGAAAGAACGGTATGCCGGTGGAGGGAATCGAACCCACACCCAGATTGCTCCGGACTGGATTTTGAGTCCAGCGCGTCTGCCAGTTCCGCCACACCGGCGCGGCCCGTTCACTATAAGGGAAAAGCCGCCTCTTTTCAATAACGGGACCTCTGTTGATCGAATAGGCTTCATTCCCTTTCTCACCAAGGACTTTCACCTATCCGTCGGGGCTTCCCAAATCCTGATTGGGCCGGACCTCGCCCGCTCTTCCGGATTGTTCTACCCAGGCCCGATGCCTCCCTGACCTGCACGGCCGAATGGTTGCCCCGTCCCCCGCCCCTCTGGTATATTTCATCCATGCCGACGCCGGAGCGGACGAAGAAGGTCGACCGCGTCCTATTCCTTCGCCAGCCCGACCTGCGGGTCGTCCTCGAAGGCGTGGCCATGGCCCACAACGCCAGCGCCGTCATGCGGACCTGTGACGCGGCCGGCGTCCTCCATCTCGACCTCGTCTCGCCGAATCCCGAGCTCCTCCATTTCAGCGAAGCCATCTCGACGGGGGCCCACAAGTGGCTCGAGATCGGCGTCCACGGCACGCCGGCCGCGGGCCTTCAACCGCTGAAAACGGCGGGCTTCCAGGTCCTGGCCACCCATCTCCGCAAGGACTCGGTCCCTTACACGGAGATCGATTTCTGCCGCCCGACGGCGGTCGTCTTCGGCAGCGAGGCCGAGGGCATCTCGGAAGAGGCCCTGGCCTTCGCCGACCGGATCGTCCGCATCCCCATGCTGGGCATGGTCCAGAGCCTCAACCTGTCGGTCTCGGTCGCCGTCATCCTCTACGAAGCCCTGCGCCAGAGGTCGGAAAAGGGCTATTTAGACGCGCCCCGCCTGCCCGCCGAGGACCTTGAGAAGCTGCGGAGAAAGTGGCTGGAGCTCGAATAGAAAGAAAGGGGGACCAGAAGTGCATGTCCCCCTATAGACAGGAGCAGGTCTCTTACCTGACCTATTCATGAAAATGCCGATGTGTTCTCTAAGTCTTGCGATATCTGCAGGATATCCAGCTCTCCAATTTTTCCAGGGCTTTTTACAAGCGCCTCTCAGAAAGACCGGCATTTTCACCCTCCGGGCGAGCCGATCCGGCCGCATCTGCTGCGTTGCGAAGGGATGGCATCTGCAGCCGCCTCGACTCGTGAATAAATCAGGCTTAGACCCTTCGCAAGACCCCCCTGACGAGAGCGGCGACCTCTTTGGCTGACTCCTTGCTCTTGACTGCCATCTCCTCCTGGATCCTCTTCAGGTTCTCCCGGATCTCCGGGAGATGATCGGACCGCCATCTCTTGAGGACGGTCTCGAAGGCATCGGTGGCGCCCTGCCAGGACTCGAGCGCGTCCCTCAGGCCCTCGGGGCCGAAGAAGCCCCCCGAGCTCTCCTCGGCGACCTCGATCTCGAGGCTGACGGTCTTCTTCTCCCGCAGGACCTCGACCTTGACCTTGTCGCCCTTGGCCTTGGCCTGGATGCGGTCGATGAGATCGTTGGTCGATTCCACGCGCCGGCCGTCCACCCGGACGATGACGTCGCCGACCTTGAGGCCGGCCTTCTCGGCCGGGCCGCCGGCGGTCAGCCGCGAGACGAGCAGCCCCGTGCCATCCTTGACGCCGTAGTGCTCGGCCAGCTCCCGGTTGAGCTCCAAGGGATAGATCCCGATGTATTTCCGCTGTTCGAAGGCCCAAGCCGGACGGGCCGGCACGGCCGGCGCCGCCAGTCCCTTGGGAGCCGCCGGCGCGGCAGGTTGTTCCGGCGGCGGAGGGAAGAGCCGGGGGAAGCGGAACTCAAGCTCCCGCCTGGCGTCGGCCTCGGCGTATTCGCCGAGCTTGACCTTGACGTCCTGGGGCTTTCCGTCCCGCTCGATCCTCAGGGTGACCTCCTGGCCCGGCTTCCGTTTGCGGATCTCGGCGGCCAGCTGGTCGGGTCCGGCGATGTCCTTGTCCCCGATCTTGAGGATGATATCCCCGGGCCGGAGCTTGGCCAGCTCGGCCGGGCTTTCCCTGTCGACCTGGCCGATGATGATCCGGCCGTCGGCGTCCTGCCCGATGCCGACCCCGAGCCAGCCGCGTTCGACCCAGCCCTTGTCCTTGATCTGGGCGGCGACGTCCTTGACGACGTCCACGGGTACGGCCACGGCCATCCCTGACGACGGGGCCTCGCCGCGGCTGATGACGAGACCGGAGCCCGTCTGTTCGCGGTCGCGGAACTGGAAGACGACGGGCTTCTCCTCGACGTAGATGCCCCGGAGGAGCCCGACCATCCGGCCTTTGTCGTCGACGACGGGGCCGCCGCTCGTTCCCGGCGTCACCCAGACGTTGAGCCGCAGCCGGTCCTCGGCGATGGAGCTGACGATGCCCTGGGTCACGGCCGGCGCGCTCTCGGGGGAGACCCCGACGACACAGATCCAGGAGCCCGCCGAAAGGTCGGCGGCCCTCCCTGCGGCCAGGGCGGGAAGCCCGGCGGCATCCTTGGCCCGGACGAGGGCCAGCTGGGTCTCGGTGTCGAAGCCGAGGAACTCGGCCTCGATCGTCTTGCCGTCGGCCGTGGTGACGACGATCCTCTGGTCGCGCGGCGAGATGAGGGCCGTCGTCACGATGTACCCGCCCTTTTCGACGACGACGCCCGTGGCGACCTTGCGGGTGTGGTTCTGGGCCTCGACCCGGACCACGGACGGGTAGACCTTTTTCGCGATATCCGCGCTGTCGCGCTGAGCGCCCATCGCCGCCGCCGGCCCGGCGAGCGGCGAGAGGCCTGCGACGAAAAGGACGACCATTGCCGTGAGGGCCGATCCATGTTTCATATTCATGGCTGCGAAGACCTCCTAGTAGATGATTCCCGACGTTCGGACATCGGAAACCTGCTCCAGTATGTAAACCGTCCGGGGCCCGGGGGAGTCGCGCCGGACATCGGCCGCGTAGTCCAGGGTCTCGAGGACCGGGACGAACGGCCGGCCGGCTGCCTCCGGCCCCCGCCATGGGGACGGATCCTTCGTTTCGAGCTTCTGTTCGGCCTCGGCGGCACGCTTCCCCGCTGACCACGGAAAGGCCCCTTGCCGCATGAAGCCCCTGTCGAATATCAGGAACGCGGCCAGGAACAGGGCCGCCGAGCCGGCCAGGGCATAGCGGGCGACGGCCCGGCGCCGGGCCCGTTCCCTGCGGGCCTCCCGCAGGCGGTAAAAGACCCTCTGGTCGAAGTCGGGCGGGGCGCCGACCTTTCTCATCTTGCCGAGGATGTCATGCCCTTCCATGTTCGCTCACCTCGCTGTCGACTTGCGTGACCCGGCCTTCGAGGGCCTTCTCCAGCTTCCGCTTGAGCTGGTCGCGGCCCCGGCTGATGCGGGCCTTGACCGTCCCGACCGGACGGTCGATGATCCGGGCGATCTCCTCCTGGGAGAAGCCCTCGACGTCCTTGAGGACGACGGGGATCCGGTAGCGGGGGTGGAGCTCGTCGAGGGCCTCCCGAAGGTTCCTGACGAGCCCGGGATCGACCGGGTCCTCATAGTAGGCGCCGCTCGCGAAGTCGTTGGGGATGTCCTCCAGGGAGACGGTGGCCGCCCGCCGGGACCTGCGGGCGTCGGTCTTGGCCAGGTTGGAGGCGATCGTATAGATCCACGAGGACAGGGGACCGATGGGGCGGTACTTCCCCGCCTTGAAGTAGACCCGCAGGAACGTCTCCTGGGCCAGCTCGACGGCCTTCTGATAATCGCCCGAGAAGTGGTACAAGTAGTTCACGATGCGGTCCTTATAAAGAGCCATGATCCGGCCGAACGCCCATTCGTCCCCGTCCTGGACGCGCCGGATCAGCTCTTGTTCGTCCATGCTCACTACCTTTAACTCCTCAGGGGGCGGAAAGTTGCGTTCCCGCCCCTCTTTCATTATAGCAAGACGGCCCCCGCCCGGCACGCCCGCCCCAGGGCCTGAGGAGGCCGGACTCGGAAGGGCGAGGGACAGTGACGCAGCGGCGTGGGGGCCCCCCGCCCGTGCGCAGCCGCTGATGCCGAAGAGCCCTTTGGAGCGGCGAGCACGGACGGGGGTGCGCCGCGAGAGGAACGTCCCGAGCCGGGCAGAAGCACCTCCTTTCCGGGTTGCCCGGGGGGCGTTTTTATAAGAAAATGGGCCCGGAAACGGAACTTTTCGCCGTCCGGTCCCGTCAACCAGGGTGGATTGAGTGGATTTGAGCGAAGTCGTCAGCCAGTGCCTGGCCGGGAGCCAGGGAGCATGGAGAACGCTGGTGGACCAGTTCGCCGGGAGGATCTTTAACATGGCCTATCAGTTCAGCGGGAGCCGGCAGGAGGCCGAGGACATGACCCAGGAGGTCTTCCTCAAGCTCCACGGGGCCCTGCCCAAGTACGACCCCGCCAAGAACTTCCAGGCCTGGTTCCTGACCCTGGCCAAGAATCACCTCATCGACGAGTACCGCCGGACCAAATGGGAGCGCGCCCGGCGGGACGAGTTCGACGAACGCGTCCTGGCCCACGCCGCCGCCGACGGCCCGGAGGAGAGCCTCGCCGACAAGGAGACCAAGGCCTTCGTCTGGCAGGGGCTCGATCGCCTGTCGCCGGAGATGCGGACGGTCATCGTCCTGAGGGACCTGCAGGGGCACAGCTACGAGGAGATGGCCGGCCTGCTCGGCCTGCCGCTGGGCACGGTCAAGTCGCGCGTCAACCGGGCCCGGATCCAGCTGGCCCGGGTCCTCCGGGAAGCCAAGGGAGGGACGTCATGACCTGCGAACGCGTCGAAGGGCTTCTCTCCGCCTACCTCGAGGGCGAGCTGGGCGCCGCGGAGCGGGCCGAGACGGAAATCCATCTCGCCGCCTGCCCCGATTGCGCGGGGCTGCTGGAGGCGCTCCGGGAGGTGACCGGGGCCATGGCCGTCTTCCCCGAGGCCGAGCCCTCCCCCGCCCTCATGGCCCGTCTGTACGGGATCCCCGGCGAGAGAGCCGGGAGGAAAAGGGGCGTCCGGGCGGCGATCGACCTCCTGGTCCGGCCCGCCCTCCAGCCCGTTTACGCCGCGTTCACCGTCCTGCTCGTCGCCCTGTCCTTCGTCCTCTTCCACCCGGAGGGACAGGCCGTCCGGAAAACGATCGACGTCCAGCTCCACCGGGGCGTCGGCACGGTCGAGAAGCTCTACGCCGAGGCGGGCTCGATCAAGAGCGGGCTGGGCGAGTTCACGGGAAACGTCATCAGGTCCTTCAAGGATTTCGATCTCTTGAAGGCCGGCGAGGATAAACCCTAACATCAACGGAGGTCATTTCCATGGACGAAAGATCCGTCATCCCGCGGAAGCCGCCCAAGTCGCCGGCGGCGGCCGGCATCCTGTCGGCCGTCTTCCCCGGCACCGGGGCCCTCTACAACGGGCAGATCGCGAAGGGCATCTTCTACATGATCCTTTTCGCCGGTCTGATCACTATCCAAGAGAGCGGCGGCGGGCAGCCCTTCAAGGCCCTGCTGCTGGCCGGGTTCTACGTCTTCCAGGTCATCGACAGCGTCCAGGTCGCCAAGGCCATCAACCTGAAGGCCGCCGGCGAGAAGCCGGACGAAGCCGGGATACAGGGCCTGCCCGAGATCGTGCCATCCGGCTCGATCTTCTGGGGGGCCGTTCTCATCGGCCTCGGCGGCCTTCTCATCCTGGCCAACTTCGACGTCATCCGCTACGAGACCCTCTTCGATTTCTGGCCCGTCGCGGTCATCGCCATCGGACTCAAGCTGGTCACCGACTCCATGGCCAGGAAGAAGAACGGCAACGGGAACTGAAGGAGGACCATCATGGCAAAGCAGAGACAGCGCGATTCGCTCGTCTGGGGCATCATCCTCATCGTCCTCGGCGGGATCTTCCTGCTCGAGCAATTCGACGTCGCCGTCTGGCGCTATGTCTGGAGGCTCTGGCCGGTCATCCTGATCGTCTGGGGCGCCAACAAGCTCATGCTCGGTCTTAAGGAGAGGCGCGAGCGCGAGAAGCCGCCGGCCCCGCCGCAGGATTGAGGCCATGCGATTCCGTGAGATCGTTCTTCTCGCGGTCCTGCTGGTCGCCGGGTTCGTCGTCTACCAGGTCCAGACCGGCGGCTGGGACATCCGGTTCGATTGGGACGAGGAGTGGTTCGGTCTGAGCCGGGAGTATTCCTACGAGGAGACCCTGGTCTTCGAGGCCCCCGTGCCCGCGGCGCTCGAGGTCCAAAACGGCCACGGATGGGTCGAGGTGCGGGGCGGCGATCAGGGCCACATCGAGCTGACCTTCAAGAAGATCATCCGGCGGCGAAGCGAGGAGGACGCCCAAGACGTCGCCGGGCAGCTGCAATACACCGTCCGCCGGGATGAGGACCGGCTGGCCCTCGGCACCAACCGTGAGGAATTCCGCAGGCGGAACTTCGAGACGGGCTTCATCCTGACGGTCCCGCGGAGAATGACGGTCGAGGTCGTCAACGCCCACGGCCCGGTCCGTGTCGAGTCCGTGGCCGGGCTCGTCGTCCGGAACCGGCACGGGAAGCTCTTCGTCTCGGATATCCGAGGACCCTGCACGCTGGAGACGAGCTATCAAGCCGCGGACGTGGACGGCGTCGACGGCGACTGCTCGATCACGAGCAAACACGCCAGTGTCCGGGCGGCATCCGTGTCGGGCGGCCTGCGGGTCGAAACGAGCTACGCCCGGGCCCGGGTCGAGGATGTCGGGGGCCGGGCCGATATCGTCGGGCGCCACATGGAGGTCGAAGCGCGGCGCGTCGGGGGCCCCGTCTCGGTCGAGACGAGCTACCAGAAGGTCGCGCTCGAGGATGTCGGGCCGGCCGTCGTCCGGGCCCGCCACTCCTCGATCACGGCGGCGACGGTCCGAGGGGACCTGGACATCGAAACGAGCTATCAAAGGGTCCGGGCGACGGACGTCAGCGGCGATCTCAAAGTCGCCTCCCGGAACGGCTCCGTTTCGGCGACGCGCGTCGGCGGCGGGAGCGTTTCGGTCCGGACGTCCTACGCGAACGTCGAGCTGGACGGCTTCTCGGCCGAAGTGTCGGTCGTCCTGCGCAACGGCAACGCCGTCCTCAAGCCGATCGATCTGAAGCACGGGATGGAGGTCCGCAACGAGCACGGCATGATCCTCCTCGACTGGCCGGCCGGAGAGGCCGCCCGGCTCGAGGCCCGCACCAGGGGCGGGGCCGTCGACTGGGGCCTCGACGGAAAGCCCGACGCCGTGACGTCGAACGGGTCGTCCGTTCTCAAGGCCTTCCAGGACCGCGCGGACAGGCCGGCCCTTTACCTGGAGACGACCTACGCGGACATCCGCATCAAGGAGGCGGGAAGGAAATTCTGAGCCCGCCCGTCAGGCGTGGCGGTTCCTGCACTGGTAGATCCGCTGGGTGATGGCCCCGTTGATCTTGATATTGAAATAGGAGATGAGGTTGGTCACGTCCTTCTTGTATTTCGTGACATAGCGGACGAAATCCGACTTCTCTTTGAACCGCAGCAGATTCTCGAACTCGGCCACCGTGTCGTGGAGCTCGATGACGTAGTGGTTGATGGTCCGGTACTGGGCGTTGATGTCGATGAGGTCCTGGGCCCCGAGCTTGGCCAGGTCGAGGTGCGGCGGCAGGCTCTGCAGGATGAGGAGGCTCTCGGTGTGGAGCTCGCCGACGGACTCACCGATCTCCTGGAAATAGGACCCGAACTCTTGGGCCTTCTTGAGCTTAGCCCCGGCCCGTTCGGAGAGGCGGTCGAACTGGGCCTTCAGGGAGACGATGAAGTCCTTGATCCCGAAGTATTTCCGGTGGGGGGTGAACAGGTCGAGGAAGTCGCGCCCGATGTAGATCTTGTCCTCGTAATGGCTGAGAAGCTCCTTCGGGGAATGGGTGTAGAACTTGATCTCGAACCGCCGGCCCTCCGCATTGCGGTCACGGAGCCGGGCCAGGACGAGACCGTTGTTCTGCTCGATGAAGTAGCTGCTGATATCGACCAGGACGGAGTGGACGGCCAGGTTCTGGACGATGGACTCCTTGAGACAGTCGAGGACGGGCTCGTGGCGGGTGATGAAATCCGAGATGCGGGCGTCGGCGGCCGGATTGAGGACGGAATAGCTCGGCGAGAGGAGGTAGAGGACGGGACCGCTGCCGAGCTCCAGGTGGAGGTTCTTGAGGACGCTCTGGTAGAGGTCGTCGAGAAGCATGGCCCGGAGGGGCGGAAGGCTGGCCGGGTCCACCTTGGAAAGTTCTTCGATCTCGTTCATGGGACCGTCTTCGCTCCGGAGGGAAGTGTAACACCGCCCCGAAAGAAAAGTCAACGAGGCCCGGGCGGGCGGCGCAGGGTCCAGGCCTCGTCGCCGTATCTGGCGGATCGGAGGGCGGAGACGGCGCTCTCGTCGGCAAGACCGAGGGCGAACGGGACGAGCTCCACCCCGAAAGAATCGGCGAAGCCACGGGACAGGGCGGACACGGCGGCGGCGAAATCGACGGGGCGGCCGGCGGCCTCGGAGAGGGAGGTCATTCCTCCGCCGGGCCCCGCTCCGCCGGGACGCGACACGGCCGCCAGGAGGGCGGTGTCGTCCTCGAGGGGGATGGATCCGTGCTGGAGAAAGGCCGGCCCGAGCCTTTTCTGGGCGCTTCCGATGATCTTGCGGCCGCCGCTCTCGATCTCATCGCGGGCCGCGTGGGCGAAACAGGGCATGGTCCCCCGGGCGTAGGACGGCGGGGCCGGGCCGGCCATCCGGGAGGGGATTCCCAGGAGCTCGAGACCCGCGAGCAGGGCCCGGGAGATGAGCCGGTAGGAGTCGCGCACCGTCTCGCGAAAGCGGGCGGTGTCCGAAGAGGCGACGGAGTAGGTCACCTCTCGGTGATGGAGGACGAGCTTGCCGCCGGTCAGCCTCCGGACGACATCGATGCCGTTCCTCCGGCAGAAATCGAGGTCGGCGACTCTGTCCGCCTCTTGGGAAAAGCCGAGGGAGACCGTCGGCCGCTCCCAGCGGTAGAAGCGCAGGAAAGTTCGCGGCCGGGCCTGAGCCAAGAAGAAAAGATGCTCGTCGACGGCCATGTTCCGGGCCCCGGGGAGGGGTTCCGGCTCAACGATCAAAGACCAGAGGGGGTCAAATCTCCACTTATTATCGAATTTTTCGTTCATGGTCGACGCGCCGTCCAAAATTTAATAAGTGGAGATTTGACCCCCTCTAAAAAAATGGAGCGGGCAATGGGACTCGAACCCACAACACCCGGCTTGGGAAGCCGGTACTCTACCATTGAGCTATGCCCGCTCACGGAAAGCCGCATTCTAGCACATTTCCCGGGCGTTTCAAAGCAGCGTTGACAGGCTCCGGAGGCCCCCCTATAATCGCAGTGGACCGTTCAGACCGGCCAGACGGGAGGACCACCCATGTCGGACGAAAAAGCCAGCCAGGCCCAGAACTCATCCTCGGAACGGACCGGGCGTCCCGGCGCCACGCGCCTGGGGCCGAGCGTCGTCGTCCAAGGGGATCTCGAGGCCCACGAGGACGTCCTCATCGAAGGCCGGCTCAAAGGAACGATCACGCTCCCGTCCGGGACATTGACCGTCGCCAAGGGGGCCCGCGCCGAGGGCGAGATCAAGGTCCGGACCCTCGTCCTTCACGGGGAGCTCGCGGGCAACGTTGACGCCGGCGAACGCGTCCAGATCTTCGATACCGCCCGGATGGACGGCGATGTCGCCGCCCCGAAGATCACGGTCGCGGACGGAGCCCGATTCAAGGGCGGCATCCGGACGGGAGCCAAGTCCTAGGCCTCGAGATCCGTCGGAAGGCCGGAAAGGACGAAGGCTTGACCCGCTGTCGGCGGCCATGAATTTCACGTTACGCTCCGAGTTCGAACCCAAGGGCGACCAGGTCCGGGCCATCGACCGCCTGACCGAGGGACTCGAGAAGGGCGAACGCCACCAGGTCCTCAAGGGCGTGACCGGATCCGGCAAGACCTTCACGATGGCCAACATCATCGGGCGCGTCGGCCGCCCCGTCCTGGTCATCTCCCACAACAAGACCCTGGCCGCCCAGCTCTACCAGGAGTTCCGGCGCTTCTTCCCCCAGAACGCCGTCGAGTATTTCGTCAGCTACTATGATTATTATCAGCCCGAGGCCTACATCCCCGCCTCGAACGTCTACATCGCCAAAGAAGCGACCATCAACGACGAGATCGACCGTCTCCGCCTCTGCGCCACGAACTCCCTTTTCGCCCGCCGCGACGTCATCGTCGTCGCTTCGGTCTCCTGCATCTACGGGATCGGGGCCCCCGAGACCTACTACTCGATGAGCTTCAGCCTGGCCGTCGGCCGGCCCACGACCCGCAAGGCCCTGCTCGACAAGCTCGTCGCCGTCCAGTACGAGCGCCAGGAGGGCGACTTCAAGCGCGGCAGCTTCCGCGTCCGGGGCGACATCGTCGAGGTCTTCCCGAGCTACGAGAACTCGGCCATCCGCATCGAGCTCGAGGACGGGGCGATCCGGGCCCTCTCGTTCGTCGATCCCCTGCTCGGCACGACGCTCAAGTCCCTCGAGTCGGTCATGATCCACCCCCGGACGTTCTTCTCGACCCCCCCCGACGTCCTCCGCGCCGCCGTCGCCGGGATCGAGGCGGAACTGGCCGAGCGCGTCGCGCACTTCCTGCGCCGCGGGCAAGCCGTCGAGGCCGAGCGCATCGAGGAACGGACCCTCTACGACCTCGACATGCTCCGCGAGTTCGGATACTGCCCGGGCATCGAGAACTACTCCCGGCATCTCAGCGGCCGCCGGCCCGGCGAGCCGCCCGCCGTTCTCCTCGACTATTTCCCCGGGGACTTCCTGACGATCATCGACGAATCCCACGTCACCGTCCCCCAGATCGGCGGCATGTACTCCGGCGACCGCTCCCGGAAGACGACCCTCGTCGAACACGGCTTCCGGCTCCCGTCGGCCCTCGACAACCGGCCTCTGAACTTCGACGAGTTCGAAGGGCGCGTCGGCCAGGTCTTGTATGTCTCGGCGACGCCCGGCCCCTACGAGCTCGCGAAGGCCCCGGACCGCGTCGTGGAGCAGATCATCCGGCCGACCGGCCTGACCGACCCCGAGCTTGAGGTCCGGCCCGTCAAAGGCCAGGTGGACGATCTCATGGGCGAGATCCGGGCCCGGGCCGCCCGCAACGAGCGGGTCCTGGTCACGACCCTGACCAAGAAGATGGCCGAGGACCTGGCCCGCCACTATCACGAGCTCGGCCTGCGCGTCCGCTACCTCCATTCCGAGGTCGAGACCCTGGACAGGGTCAAGGTCCTCCGCGACCTCCGCAAGGGGGAGTTCGACGCCCTCATCGGCATCAATCTTCTCCGCGAGGGCCTGGACCTGCCCGAGGTCTCCCTGGTCGCCATCCTCGACGCCGACAAGGAGGGCTTCCTCCGCTCGGCGACCGCCCTCGTCCAGACCTTCGGCCGGGCGGCCCGCCACGTCGCCGGCCGGGTCATCCTCTACGCCGACACGGTGACCGATTCGATGAGGGCGGCCATCGACGAGACCGACCGGCGCCGCCTCCTCCAGCGGGACTACAACGCGGCCCGCGGGATCACGCCCCAGAGCATCGTCAAGGGCATCGACGCCGTCCTGTCCAGCGTCTACGAGCGCGATTACCTCGACTACACCCGGGTCGCCGAGGACAAGGAGATCTACCTGTCGCCGCAGAAGCGCAAGAAACGGATGGAGGAGCTCGAAAAGCTCATGAAGGAGGCGGCCCGGGCCCTCGAGTTCGAGAAGGCCGCCGGCTACCGCGACGAGCTGACCCGCCTCAAGAAGCGCGAGCTCGAGCTGGACCTGTGACATGAGCGCCGACGACCGCCTCAAGGCCCGGGCCGCGGAGATGCCGGCCAAGCCCGGGATCTACTTCTTCAAGAACGCCGCCGGCGAGGTCGTCTACATCGGCAAGGCCCGCTCCCTGCGCGACCGCGTCCGGTCGTACTTCCTGCCGGACCCCGACGTCAAGGTCCGGGCGATCCTCCGGGAGACGGCGTCCATCGACTATGTCCTGGCGGGCTCCGAGAAGGAGGCGGCCTTCCTCGAGAACAACTACGTCCAGCGCCACCAGCCGCGCTTCAACCTCCGGCTCAAGGACGACAAGAGCTTCCCCTGCCTCAAAGTGACGGCCGGCGAGATGTTCCCCGGCGTCTATTCGAGCCGCCGGGTCGAGCGCGACGCGTCCCGCTACTTCGGCCCGTTCAGCCCCGCCCGCCGGGCCCGGACGTCAATCCACCTCGTCAACAAGCTCTTCGGCGTCCGGGGATGCGAGAATGCCGTGTTCCGGGGACGGAAGCGACCCTGTCTCGAATATGAGCTGAAGCTCTGCTCGGCCCCCTGCGTGGGATTCATCTCCGAAGAGGGTTACCGCCGCGACGTCGAGGCCGCATGCCTTTTTCTCGAAGGCCGCATGCCCGAGCTGGCAAGAACCCTTCGCGAGCGGATGGAAGGGGCGGCCCGGGAGCAGAGGTTCGAGGAGGCGGCCCGCTGGCGCGACGTCCTGCGGACCGTCGAGGACATGCGGGACCGGCCCCGGTCGATCTCCGTGGCCCTCGAGGACCAGGACGCGGCCGGATTCGCCCGGGAGGGGGACCGGGCCGCCGTCCACGTCTTCTTCATGCGCCGGGGCAAGATCCGCAGCTCCGAGGCGGCCCTCATCGAGGCTCCCGCCGGGGTGCCGGACGCCGATGTCCTGGGCAAGCTCCTTGCCGGATTCTACGGGAGCCCTTCGGACCGCGAGATCCCGCCGCGCCTGTTGCTCCCCTTCCGGCCGACGAACGCCGAAGCCCTCGAGACCGTCCTCGGCGGGCGGACCGGGCGCCGCTCACCCCTTCACGTCCCCCGGGGCGGCCGGGACCTCAAGCTCGTGGCCCTGGCCGCCCGCAACGCCGAGGCCCACCTTCACAAGACGGCCCCGGGGCCGGGCCCTCTCGAAGCCCTGCAACAGGCGCTCGGCCTGGAAAGACCGCCGCGGACGATCGAAGGCTT
Organism: Candidatus Aminicenantota bacterium; assembly: GCA_037447475.1. Taxonomy (GTDB): domain Bacteria; phylum Acidobacteriota; class Aminicenantia; order Aminicenantales; family Saccharicenantaceae; genus RBG-16-66-30. Next base: position 15,626 of record JBBIGP010000004.1, on the reverse strand, counting down.
CGACGTCTCGAACACGGGCGGCGAGGAACCGGTCAGCTCGCTGGTCGTCTTCCGGGACGGCCGGCCCGACAAGGACGCCTACAGGAAATATCGGGTCCGGACGGTCGAGGGCCCCAACGACGTCGCCAGCCTCGAGGAGGTCATCATCCGGCGGTACCGCCGGGTCCTCGAGGAGCGGGGGCCCCTCCCCGACCTGGTCATGGTCGACGGCGGCAGGCCCCAGCTCTCGGCCGCCCGCAAGGCCCTCTCCGGCCTCGGCCTCGAAGACCTTCCGCTCGTCTCGATCGCCAAGCGCGAGGAGATCCTCTTCACCGCCGGGGCGCCGCAAGGTCTCCGTCTGCCGCGGACGTCGGCGGCCCTCAAGCTCGTCCAGGCCGTCCGGGACGAGGCCCACCGATTTGCGATCTCCTACCACCGGGGCCGGCGAGAAAAGCGCAGCTTCGCCTCGGAGCTCGATGGGATCCCCGGCCTCGGGCCCAAGAAAAAGGCCGCTCTGTTGGCGCGCTACGGGAGTCTCGAGGCGGTCCAAGCCGCCCCGGTCCCCGATCTGGAGAGGATCGTCGGCCGAACGGCCGCCGCCAAGGTTCGGGAGAACCTCAATAAGAAATAGCTCCCTTTGCCGATTCCGGGCAGATATGCCCCCGCGATCTCGATAGATATCCCCTCTATGAGCCTGCCCGGCCTCAACCCTCGCGGCGCATGGCCGGCAGATACATCCGCTCGATGTACTCCTTGACCATGCGGCGCATGGAGAAGGCGGCCAGGCTGGTCCTCATGGCCTCCTTCATGACCTTGATCCAGCCTCTCGGGATGCCGTCGGCGCCGCGGTCGTAATAGAGCGGGACGATCTCCTCCTCGAGGAGGCGGTAGAGGGCCTGGCTGTCCATCTCGTCCTGGGTGTCCCAGTCGCCGTATTCGGCCTCGCCGAAGGCCCAGCCGTTGGCCGCCCGCCCTTCCGCCGCGGGCCGGTGGGATTCCGCCCACCATCCGTCGAGGACGCTCAGGTTCGGGACCCCGTTCATGGCCGCCTTCATGCCGCTCGTCCCGCTGGCCTCGTTGGGCCGCCGGGGCGTGTTGAGCCAGAGGTCCACGCCCTGGACGAGGAAGTGGGCGATGTGCAAGTTGTAGTCCTCCAAGAAGGCGATCCTCCCGCCGAACTCCGTGGACTGGGCATAGTGATAGACCTTCTGGATGAACTCCTTGCCTTGGCCGTCCGCGGGGTGGGCCTTGCCGGTGAAGATGATCTGGACGGGCCGGCTCTCGGACTGGAGGATGCGGTTCAGTCTGCGCTCGTCGTGGAACACGAGCGTCGCCCGCTTGTAGGTGGCGAATCGCCGGGCGAAGCCGATGGTCAGGGCGTCGGGGTCGAGCAGGGCCCCCGACGGCATGATCTGGCTGGCGTCCATGGAGCCGGACGTCCAACGCTGCCGGGAACGGTCGTGGATCCTGGCCAACAGCTTGGCCTTCAGGTCCATGTGGGCCGCCCATAGGACCTCGTCGGGGACGTCGTCGATCCTGTCCCAGAGGGCCGGATCGTCGTGGCGGTCGAGCCAGTCGCCTCCCAAGCGCTCCGCGAAGACCGATTTCAGGGACGACGCGATCCAGCCCGGGGCGTGGACGCCGTTGGTGATGGCCCCGATGGGCACGTCCTCCGGCCGCCTGTCGGGCCAGACGGGCTGCCACATCCGCCGCGAGACCTCGCCATGGAGCCGGCTGACGCCGTTCGACCGTCCGGCCAGGCGCAGGGCCAGCACGGTCATGTTGAACCGGCCGTCGAACTCGCCGAGGGCCAGGAACTGTTCCCGGCTGATGCCCATGTCCTGCCAGAACCGGCCGAAATATTCGTCGATGAGGTGGAACGGGAAAGCGTCGTGGCCGGCCGGAACGGGCGTGTGGGTCGTGAAGACGGTCGCTCTCCGGACTTCGTCGATGGCCTGCTCCCACAGAAGGCCCCTGTGGGTCGCCTCGCGAAGACGCTCGAGGAGCAGGAACGCCGAATGGCCCTCGTTCATGTGCCAGGCGGCCGGATCGATGCCCAGGGCCCGCAGGACCCGGACCCCGCCGAGGCCGAGGACCATCTCCTGGCGGACGCGGACCTCCTGGTCGCCGCCGTAGAGCCGCGCCGTCAGGTCCCGGTCCCAGGGGGCGTTGCGGTCGATGTTCGTGTCCATCAGAAAAATGGGGACCCGGCCGGCGTTGACCCGCCAGACCTGGACGTAGATGGGGACGGCCTTGAGCGTCACTTCGACGAGCAGCCTCTTGCCGTCCGCTCCCGTCACGAGGTGGAGGGGGACATGATCATAATTCAGGGTGTCATAGACGGCCTGCTGCCAGCCGTCGGGCGGCATGATCTGCCGGAAATAGCCCTGCGGATAGATGAAGCCCACGCCGACGAGCGGCAGCCCGAGATCGCCGGCCTCCTTGCAGTGGTCCCCGGAGAGGACGCCGAGCCCCCCGGAATAGATCGGCAGGGAGCTGTGAAGACCGAACTCCGCCGAGAAATAGGCCACGGGATCCCGCAGCTCGGAATGGTTTTTCGGGAACCAGAGATGGCCGTTCTTCAGCTCGGTGTCGAAGGCCGTCATGACCCGGTCATAGAGGTCGAGGAACCGCGGGTCCCGGGACAAGGCGTCCAGGCGCTCCGGACTGACCGTCTGGAGGATCCGGACGGGATTGTGCAGCGTTGCCCGCCAGAGCGGCAGGCTGACGGCCTTGAAGAGCGCCCTCGCCGGAGGATGCCAGCTCCACCAGAGATTGTCGGCGAGCTCGGCCAAGCGGCCGATGCGTTCGGGGACGGGGGCGCTGTGGTTCATGGGGTCCTTTCCTTCCGCCGCATCAGATCACCAAACGGACGAGCCAGCTCAGTGCCAAAGCCACGGACACGCTCAGGCCGACCGAAACGAAGGCCCATCTCTTCCCGATCTCCTTCCAGAGGATGGCGAACGTGGACAGGCAGGGGATGAAAAAGCTGATGAAGACCGTGAAGACGATGATCTGCTCCCGGGTGATCGCCGAGAGCAGGTCCTGGTATTCCACGCCCAGGGCCTGGAGCATCATGATGAGCGACAGCTCCTTGCGCAGGAAGCCGAAAACGAGGGTGACCCCCAGCTCGCGGGGCAGGCCCAGGCCCTTGGAAACGAGAGGGGCGAGGATGTCGTTGACCAGCCGGTCGAGGCCGAAAAAACCCATCAGGCTGAGCACGAGGCTGCCGGCGATGAGGATGGGCCAAGCGAATTTGATGAACGATTGGATCTGGAGCCATGTCTTGCGGAGAACGGAGCCCGGCCGCGGCGCCTTGAGGGACGGGATCTCCAGGATGAGCCCTGGCGAGGGCTCCTTGAGGAACAGGCTGAGGAGGCCCCCGACCAGGGCGACGACGGCGATGTTGGCCACATAGAAGCCCATGGCCCAGAGCGGGCCCAGATAGGAGGCCACTAGGGCCAGGATGATCGTCGTCCGGGCGGCGCACGGGATGAACGGGATGAGCAGCGCAGTCAGGACCCGGTCCCGGTGCGACTCGAGGATGCGCGTCGAGACGATGGCCGGGACGTTGCAACCGAAGCCCAGGATGAACGGCGAGACCGACTTCCCGTGCAGCCCGATGCGGTGCATGAACGTGTCCAGGAGAAAGCCGGCCCGGGCCAGGTACCCGAGGTCCTCGAGCAGGGCCATCAGGAACAGCAGGGGGAGGAAATAGGGCAGGACGATGGCCGCTCCCCCGCCCACGCCCTGGACGAGCCCTTCGGCGAGATAGAAAACCAATCCGTCGCCCAGGCGCGAGGCCAGCGTGTCCTTGAGGCCCTCGAAGGGCCCGAGGAGAAGGGCCTCGAGGGGGTTGCCGACCTTGAAGATGATGAAGAAGAACGCCAGGAACACGGCGATCAGGATGAGATAGCCGAGGACGGGATGCATGAGGACGGCGTCGGCCTTGGTCTCCCAGGTCAGGCGCCTGCCGCGCAGGACGCGGCACGACTCCTCGAAGAACTTCATGGCCAGGTGGTGGCGTTCGGCGGAGATGATCTCGTAGGCCGGCGCGCCGCGGCTCTCTTCGAGTCCCTTTCGGATGCCGGCCAGAATGGAGGCCAGTTCCGGGTCGACCTCGCCGATCAGGTCGCCGCAGGCCATCCCGCCCGCCTCGATGAGCTTGACGGCCGTGAACCGGCGGTTCCCGACGATGGGAAAGCCCGGGGGGACAAGCCTTTCCATCTCGGCGATCATGTCCTCCACGTCCCCGGACCCCTGTATCCCCTGCAGGCGCTGCCCGCCGTCCAGGACCGAGAAAACCTGTTCCAGGAGCTCCCTGATCCCTCGGCCGAAGGCGGCAATGATCGGGACGACCGGCGCGCCGAGGAGGGACCCGAGCTTCGCGGCGTCGACCTCGATGCCTTTCCTCTCCGCCAGGTCCATCATGTTGAGGGCGACGACCAGGGGGTACCCGAGCTCGACGAGCTCGAGCGTCAGCTCGAGGCTCCGGCTGAGCGTCGAGGCGTCGACGACGTTGACGACGAGGTCGGGCTTCTCGGAGAAAAGGTGGGAGAGGACGACCTGCTCGGCCCGGTCCGTGGGGCAGAGGGTGTAGGTGCCGGGCAGGTCGACGATGTCGAGGAGCCGGCCCTCGATGTTGACGCGGCTATGGGTATGCTGGATGGACGTGCCCGGGAAATTCGACGTTTCGGCCTTGTGCCCGGCGATGGAATTGAACAGGGTGCTCTTGCCGCTGTTCGGCTGGCCGATGAAGACGACGACGGGGACCCTAGGACCGCTCATGAACCTCTTCGACAACGACCTTCTGGGCGACCCCCCGGCCGAGCGCGACCTTCGTGTCAGTCGTGACGTTGCGGACGAGGAGCGGGCCCCGGAGGATGGCCTGGCCGTCGAGCTCGATGATGTCGTTCTTGTGGAAGCCCAAAGCCATGAGCCGGCGCCGGATCCCTTCGCCGCCGGCCAGGTCGACGATCCGAAGGGGGGTTCCGAGCGGGGCTTCGATGAGCGTCATGCCGAAATTCCTCTCCGTACAGCCTTCCCTCTCGGAGCTCGACGGGGTTCGCCCCGTTCTTCCGGGAGGGGGCAAGGCGTCCAATTATAGGGGAAACAGGGACTTCTGTAAAGCGCCAGGGCGGCCGCAAATTGACTTTCCAGGGTCTTTCTGATAGAAGATGATAAATGTATAAGTGGATTTCCCGCAAGCTGTTCGGCACGGATAACGACCGCACGCTCAAACGGATCCGGCCGATCGTTTCCGCCGTCAACGAGCTCGAGCCCCGCATCCAGCCCCTCTCCGACGCCCAGCTCATGGCCAAGACGGCCGAATTCCGGGAGAAGCTCTCCCAGGGCGCGACCATCGACGACATTCTCCCCGAGGCCTTCGCCGTCGTCCGCGAGGCCTCCCGCCGGACGACCCGCATGCGGCACTTCGACGTCCAGCTCGTCGGCGGGGTCGTCCTCCACCAGGGCAAGATCGCCGAGATGAAGACCGGTGAGGGCAAGACCCTGGTCGCCACGCTTCCCGCCTATCTCAACGCCCTGGACGGCCATGGGGTCCACGTCGTCACGGTCAATGACTACCTGGCCAAGCGCGACACGGAGTGGATGGGGGCCGTCTACCGGTTCCTGGGACTGACGGTCGGGACCATCCAGCACGGCCTGGACGACGCCGCACGCCGCACGGCCTACGGGAGCGACATCACCTACGGCACGAACAACGAGTTCGGGTTCGACTACCTGCGGGACAATATGAAGTTCCGGCTCGAGGACCTCGCCCAGCGCGAGTTCAACTTCGCCATCGTCGACGAGGTCGACAGCATCCTCATCGACGAGGCCCGGACGCCGCTCATCATCTCGGGCCCGACCCAGCAGTCGACACAGCTCTACTACCGGGCCGACTCCCTCGTCCGCCGCCTGCAGAAGGACCGGCACTTCACGATCGACGAGAAGAGCCGGACCGTCTCCATCCAGGAGGCCGGCGTCGCCGAGGCCGAGCGGGCCCTCGGCATCTCCAACCTCTACGACCTCGCCAACATGGAGGTCGTCCACGCCGTCAACACCTCTCTCAAGGCCCACCATCTCTTCAAGCGGGACGTGGACTATATGATCCAGGACGGCAAGGTCGTCATCGTCGACGAGTTCACGGGCCGGCTGATGCCGGGCCGGCGCTACAGCGACGGCCTCCACCAGGCCCTGGAGGCCAAGGAGCGCGTCCGGGTCGAGGAGGAGTACCAGACCCTGGCCTCGGTCACCTTCCAGAACTACTTCCGGATGTACAAGAAGCTGGCCGGCATGACCGGCACGGCGGCCACGGAGGCCCAGGAGTTCCGGCACATCTACGGCCTCGACGTCGTCGAGATCCCGACCAACAAGCCCCTCGTCCGGCTCGAGAACCCCGACGTCGTGTACCGGACGGCCCGGGAGAAATGGGACGCCGCGGCCGAGGAGATCGCCGAGCTCCACGAGAAGGGGCGGCCCGTCCTGGTCGGCACGATCTCCATCGAGAAGTCCGAGCACCTCAGCGCGCTCCTGCGCCGCAAGAACATCAAGCACGTCGTCCTCAACGCCAAGTACCACGAGATGGAGGCCCAGATCATCGCCCAGGCCGGACGCGTCGGGGCTGTGACCATCGCCACGAACATGGCCGGCCGGGGCGTCGACATTCTCCTCGGCGGGAACCCCGAATACCTGGCCCGGGAGCGCCTCAAGAAGAGCGGGATCGATCCCCTGAAGGCCACGCCCGAGCAGTTCGAGACGTGCCTGGCGGAGGTCCGGGAGGTCACGGAAAAGGAGCACGATGCCGTCGTCGGCCTCGAAGGCCTCCACGTCCTGGGGACCGAGCGCCACGAGGCCCGCCGCATCGACAACCAGCTCCGAGGCCGGGCCGGCCGGCAGGGCGATCCCGGCTCTTCGCGGTTCTACCTGTCGCTCGAGGACGACCTCATGCGGATCTTCGGCAGCGACCGGATCTCGGGGCTGATGGCCCGCATCGGCATGGGCGAGGGCGTGCCCATCGAGCACAACATGATCACCAAGGCCATCGAGCGGGCCCAGAAGCAGGTCGAGGGCCAGAACTTCACCATCCGCAAGCACCTCCTCCAGTACGACGACGTCATGAACAAGCAGCGGGAGACGATCTACGGCCAGCGCCGGCGCATCCTCAAGGGCGAGGACCAGCACGAGTACTTCCTGGGCCTCATCGACAGCCTCGTGGACTGGATGCTCGACACCTACGCCAACAAGGACAAGTCGCCCGAGGAGTGGGAGAAGGACGCCCTCCGCCAGGCCGTCCAGGCCCAGTTCGGCCTGGACATCGAGACCCTGAAGATCGACTGGGAGGGGGTCATCTATGACGAGCTCCGGGAAACGATCGCCCAGGCCCTGCGCCGGACCTACGAGGAGAAGGAGAAGCTCCTCGGCAAATTCATGCGGGAATTCGAGCGGATGATCCTCCTCCAGGTCATCGACACCCGGTGGAAGGACCATCTCCTGGAGATGGACCATCTCAAGGAGGGCATCGGCCTGCGCGGGTACGGCCAGAAAGACCCGCTCATCGAGTACAAGAAAGAGGGCTTCAACATGTTCCAGTCCCTCCTCGACCGGATCGAGGAGGACGCCGTCCGCTACCTCTTCCTCGTCCAGCCGGTCATGGAGCAGCCGGTCCTGGAGAGGAAGCAGGCCCCGGTCTATTACCAGAGGCCCCAAGGCCCTTCGGGCCAGCGGGCCAAGCAGGCCCGGTCCATGATCCCGAGCAAGCGCAAGAGACGCTGAGGGAGGAGGCACCATGCTCGACGACAAGATCCCCGAAGGGTTGACCTTCGACGACGTCCTGCTCGTCCCCGCGGCCTCGGACGTCATCCCGGCCGAGGCCGACGTCCGGACGAGGCTCAGCCGCAACATCTCCCTCAACATCCCCGTCGTCAGCTCGGCCATGGACACCGTGACCATGTCGCGGATGGCCATCGCCCTGGCCCAGCAGGGGGGCATCGGCATCATCCATCGGAACCTGTCCATCGAGGGCCAGGCCGAGGAGGTCGACAAGGTCAAGCGCCACGAGAGCGGCATGGTCGTCGAACCCATCACCCTGCGGCCCCAGGACAAGATCTCGCGGGCCCTCGAGGTCATGAAGGAGCATCGCATCTCTGGCCTGCCCATCACCGACGAATCGAACAAGCTCGTCGGCATCCTGACGAGCCGTGACATCCGGTTCGAGAGCCGCTTCGGGCTGGCCATCGAGAAGGTCATGACCAAGAAGCTCGTCACCGTGCCCGTCGGGACCTCCCTCGAGGAGGCCGAGAAGGTCTTCCACGAGCACAAGATCGAGAAGCTCCTCGTCGTCGATGAGAACTACCATCTCAAGGGGCTCATCACATACAAGGACATCCTCAAGAAGATCCAGTATCCCGACGCGGCCAAGGACAGTATGGGCCGGCTGCGGGTCGGCGCGGCCGTCGGCGTCGGTTCGGACCGCCTCGACCGGGCCCGGGCCCTGGTCGCCGCCAAGTGCGACGTCCTGATCATCGACAACGCCCACGGCCATTCGCGGAGGGTCCTCGACACGGTCCGGATGCTCAAGAAGGAGTTCCCAGGTCAGGAGCTCATTGCCGGGAACATCGGCACCGCCCGGGCCGCCGAGGAGCTCATCGACCTCGGCGTCGACGCGGTCAAGGTCGGGGTCGGCCCGGGGTCCATCTGCACGACCCGGGTCATCACCGGGGCCGGCATCCCCCAGATCACGGCCATCGCCGACGTCTACAAGGTGACCAGCCGCAAAGGCATTCCGCTCATCGCCGACGGCGGCGTCAAGTATTCCGGCGACGTCACCAAGGCCGTCGCCGCCGGGGCCGACTCGATCATGCTCGGCAACCTCCTGGCGGGCACCGAGGAGGCGCCCGGGGAGGTCGTCATGTACCAGGGGCGGGCCTACAAGCTCTACCGGGGCATGGGCTCGCTGGCGGTCATGAAGGAAGGCAAGAGCAGCGACCGCTACCAGCAGGACACGCCCTTGAGCGACGCCAAGCTCGTCCCCGAGGGCATCGAGGGCCGCGTCCCCTACAAGGGGAGCACCACGGTCATCATCCAGATGCTCGTCGGCGGGCTCAAGGCGGGCATGGGATATGCGGGCTGCCGGACCATCGAAGAGCTCAAGACCAAGGCCAAGTTCATCAAGATCACCCAGGCCTCGCTCAAGGAGAGCCACGTCCACAATGTGGTCATCACCCAGGAGGCCCCGAACTATCACCTCGACTGACGGTCGGGGAAAGGAGAGCGGGAGGTGCCGAGCATCTGGATCAAGACCATCATCGGCGCCGTCCTTCTGGCCGTATCCGTGGGCGCCTTGCTGACCATGATGACCCTCATGGGCGGAGGGGAACGGAAGGGCGACCCGGCCAAGCTCCGCAAGGCCCACAAGGTCCTCGGGTACGCGTATATCGTCCTGCTCATCCCCCTGGCCGTCATCGGGCTGGGGTTCGTCCGGGCCATGGGCGACGGCATGTCGACGCGGGGCATCCTCCACGTCGTCCTGGCCGAGGCCCTGATCGCCGTCCTCCTCCTCAAGTGGCTGGTCGTCCGGTTCTTTAAGGGCTTTCTGAAAGGCGCGCCGGCCCTGGGCATGACACTGTTCGCCCTGACCCTGGTGATATTCCTCATCACCACCGGTTTCGTCCTGCTGAGAAGCCTCGGCGGCTGAGCTCCTCCCTAACCCATTATTTAAGGTTCTTCGCCAATTGCCGG
>JBBIGP010000004.1:0-5806 GCA_037447475.1 Candidatus Aminicenantota bacterium | reverse complement strand
TCGGCGGCTGAGCTCCTCCCTAACCCATTATTTAAGGTTCTTCGCCAATTGCCGGGGTATAAAGGCAAGGCGAAGGCGATAGATGTCCCCCTGAAGACCCCCATAGCGGAGGGGGACCCGTCGCTTCGGCGACGGGGGAACCGTCGGGACAGGTTCCCGGGGGTTTGGGGGGCTAGGGGGACATCTATCGCCTGATAGCCTTCTAGAGACTCCCCGGAAATGGGCGAAGAGCCCTATTTAACGGAGGCGATGCGGTTGCCGTCAACCATGAGGACGATCCGGGGCGTGAACAGCTCCATCTCGGCCTCGTCCATGTAGCCGTAGGCGGCGATGATGATCTTGTCGCCGACGCTGACCTTGCGCCCCGCCGCCCCGTAGACGCCGACCCGGCCCGCGCCCTCCGGCCCCTTGATGAGATAGGTCGAGAAGCGCTCGCCGTTCGAGACGTTCCAGACGTCGACCCTCTCGAAAGGATGGAGGTCGGCGGCTTTCATCAGGTCCTCGTCGAGCGACAGGCTGCCTTCGTACTCGATGTCGACGTGGGTCACCGTGGCCCGGTGGATCTTCGAACGCAAAAAGGCTCTCAGCATGACGATCTCTCCTTAGGCCCGGATCCGGGCATTGTCGATGAGCCGGGCCCGGCCGATGACAACGGCCAATAAGATGAGCGTCTCCCCGCGGACCTCGACGACCGGCTCGAGGGTCCCCGCCTCGACGATCTCGGCGTAGTCGAGCCGGGCCAGAGGCTCGCCGGCGATGACGTCCTTCACCCGGTCCATGAGGCGGGCGGCGTCCCTCTCCCCTGCCCGGACGAGCCGCTCCGCTTCAGCCAAGGATCTCGAGAGGACCGTGGCCGCTCTCCGTTCGTCCGGGGATAGGTATGCGTTGCGGGAGCTCATGGCCAGGCCGTCCGGCTCGCGGACGATGGGGCCCACCGCGATCTCGACGTCGAGGTCGAGGTCGCGGGCCATCTTCTCGATGATCACGGCCTGTTGGGCGTCCTTGGCCCCGAAGAAGGCCACATCGGGCCGGACGATGTTGAAAAGCTTGAGGACGATCGTGGCCACCCCTCGGAAATGCCCGGGCCGGGTCCTCCCGCACAGGCGGTCCTGGAGGCCGTGGACCTCCACGTGGGTCCGATATCCCGGCGGATAGACGTCCTCGGCGGCCGGGACGAAAAGGGTGTCGACGCCCTCCCTCTCGAGCATCGCCGCGTCCCTCTCGAGGTCCCGGGGATATCGTTGGAGGTCCTCGCCGGGGCCGAACTGGGCCGGGTTGACGAAGATGCTGACGATCGTCGCTCCGCAACGCTTTTTCGATCCGCGGACAAGGCTGAGGTGGCCCTCATGGAGGTAGCCCATGGTCGGGACGAAGCCGATCGTTCTCCCGGCCGTTCTCCATTCCGCGGTCAGGGCCTTCATCCCGGGAATATCGGCGACCCTCTTCATGTCGTCCGGGCCTTCCTTCCCTTCCCGGCGGACCGGCTCCGTCGCTCGAGATCGGCGGCCACATCGGGCTTGAGGTGATAGGACGTGTCGGCATCCGGGAAGGTCCCTTTCCGGACGTCGCCCGCGTAGGCCGCCACGGCCCGGCCCATCGTCTCGTGGAGACGGGCGTATTTCTTGACGAACCTCGGGAAGAAGCCGGTCGAGTAGCCCATCATGTCGTGGAAGACCAGGATCTGCCCGTCGCAGTGAGGGCCGGCGCCGATGCCGATGGTCGGCACTTTCAGCCGCCTCGTGACCTTGTCCGCGACCTCGGCCGGAACGCACTCGAGGACGACCGCGAAGGCCCCGGCTCGTTCCAGGGCGGCGGCGTCCTCGACGATCTTCAGGGCCCCTTCGAGGGCCTTGCCCTCGACCCGGAACCGGCCCAACCGGTGGATGGACTGCGGGGTCAGGCCCACGTGGCCGAGGACCGGGATCTCGGCTTCGACCAGGTCCTCGACGAGCTTCAGCCGTTTCGCCGAGGCTCCTTCGATCTTGACGGCCGCGGTCCCGGCCTCCTTGAGGAACCGGGAGGCGTTGCGGACGGTCTCCTCCCGGCCGAGATGGAAAGAGAAATAGGGCATGTCCCCGACGACCAGGGCCCGGCGGACCCCCCGGGAGACGGCCCGGGTGTGATGGAGCATGTCCTCCATGGTCACAGGGACGGTGTTCTCGTAGCCCAGGACGACCATGCCCAAGGAGTCCCCGACGAGGATGAGGTCGACGCCCCGCTCGTCCAGGATCTTCGCCGTCGGGTAGTCGTAGGCCGTCAAACAGACGATTTTCGGTCCGCCGCCCTTGCGGGCCTGAAGGGAAGGGATGGTCACCTTGTCTTCGCGTTGATCGGGCATTGTCCGTCCTTTCTCCCCATCCCGCCTCGGTCCGCGGGATTGAGGGCAGGTCCTCATCGATCGCCGGGAAGTCCCGGTCCCGGGGCCCCGCGGCCTCCGGGCCAATTCCGTACGCCTCTCATTTCTTCCCGGCCTTGCCCCCGTAGCTCTGGGGGACGTAATAGAGGGAGCCTTTCTTCATCTCCCGGATCTGGTCGAGGAGGTCCAGAACGTCCTCCTCCCTGGCAAAATCGAGGTCGTCGGCCTTGACGACGAGCAGGGGCGCTCCCTGGTAATTGAAGAAGAAATAGTCGAAGGCCTCGACGATGTCCTCGAGGTATTTCTCGGAGATGTTCTTCTCGACCTCGTCGCCCTCCTTGGCGATGCGCCGGACGAGGGTCGAGAGCGAGACCTGGAGATAGATGACCAGGTCCGGCTTGGGGACCCGCTCGGAGAGGATGCCGTAGATCTTTTCGTAGACCAAGAGCTCGTCGTCGGTCAGGGTCTGGTAGGCGTAGATCTTGTCCTTTTCGAACAGGTAATCGCAGATGATCCGGTCGACGAACAGGTCCCTCTGGAGGAGGCGAAGCTGCTGGTGGTAGCGGTTGGCCAGGAAAACGAGCTGGGCCAGGAAAGCCGCCCCGTCCCGCTCGTTGTAGAAGTCCTTGAGATAGGGGTTGCCGACCTGGTCGAGGACGATCTTCCCACCGATCCGCTGGGCCAGGACGTTGGCCAGCTGGGTCTTCCGCGACAGGAAGACGCCTTCGACGGCGATGTGCTTGAACGGGATCTCCAAGGCGCTCTTCATGCCCATGTCGGGACCGTCTTGGTTATATCCAATACGGCAGGTCAAGTCAACGGGAGACAGGCCTCGCTTATGGCTTGGGCTTGTCCTGGGGGACGACGATCCAGGCGATGATGTAGAAGAAGGTCATGGGCAGAACGGCGGTGACCAGCCCGGCCCCGACGAAGATCAGCCGGACGAGCGAAACGTCGATGTCGAAGTACTCGGCCAGGCCGCCGCAGACGCCGCCCAACATCTTCTGACTGTACGAGCGATAAAGCCTCTTGGCCATCTCTAGCCTCCTTTCTCGGGGAAGGGCTGCGCCCTTCTCCCCCTTATTATACGAGATTCCCGGCTTTTTCGCCCGGCATTCTTACCGGCCGTTATTGACCTGGTCTATTTGAACTCAGGGACCGCATCGGCATTTCATGGATGGATCAGGTTGACTCGAGGCGTCCGTCCGTTTAAGATTGATGTGGTTTTGTTATTCCCGAGGAGGACTGATCATCATGAACGGTTGGACCGGTCACATCCTGAGAGTCGACCTGACCTCGAAAACCTACAAAAAGGAGGCTTTTTCGGAGGAATTCGCCCGGAAATGGATCGGCGGGCGGGGCTTCGCCGCCAAGATCCTCTACGACGAGCTCAAGCCGGGGATCGATCCCCTGGGCCCGGAAAATAAATTCATCGTCGCCCTCGGTCCCATCGCCGGCATCCCGGCTCCCAACACAGGGAAAGCCGTCGTGGCCGCCAAGTCCCCGAGCACCGGGGGATACGGCGACGGCAACCTTGGCACCAGGGTCGCCGACCAGCTCCGCAAAGCAGGCTACGACGCATTGATCGTCGAGGGCAGGGCCGACCGGCCGACCATGCTCTCTATCGAGGACGACAAGGTCGAGTTCCTGCCTGCCGACGCGGTCTGGGGGAAAGGGACCTACGAGACCAACGACTGGATCTACGCCAAGTACGGCAAAGGCGTGGGGGTCCTCAACATCGGCCAGGGGGGGGAGAACCTCGTCCGCTATGCCGTCGTCCGCAGCCTCGAGGGCCGGGCCGGAGGCCGGGCGGGCATGGGCGCCGTCATGGGCTCCAAGCTCCTCAAGGCCGTGGTCGTCAAGGGCTCGAAGCCCATCCCCCAGGCCGACCCGGCCGGGATGAAAAAGGCCGGCCAGGAGGACCTGCGCCGGGTCCACGAGATCGACAAGGAAACGGGCTGGTCCATCCAGAGCACGACGGGTGTCCTGGCCTGGTGCAACGAGGTCGCCGCCCTTCCCGTCCGCAACTTCCGGAAGACCCGCCACCCCGAGGCCTGGAAGGTGGACGGCGAGCGCCTCAACGATGCCCGCATCGCGACCTACGGCTGTCCGAACTGCACGATGCGCTGCGGCATCACCATCCACGACGACGAGGGCCGCGAGTCCGAGCTCGACTACGAGAACATCGGCCTCCTCGGACCGAACCTCGAGATCTTCGACCTGCCCCAGGTCGGGGCCCTCAACTACCTCTGCGACGACTACGGCATCGACACGATGTCGGGCGGCTGCGTCCTGAGCTTCTACGCCGACGCCATCGACCAGGGGGCGGTTGCCGGCGGCTACCGGTTCGGCGACGCCGAAAGCTCCAAGAAGCTCCTGGGGATGATCGCCCGGCGCGAGGGCGAGATCGGCAACATCCTGGCGGAAGGCACGCTCCGGGCCGCCCGCAAGTTCGGGCACGGCTCCCAGGCCTACGCCATGCACGTCAAGGGGCTCGAGGTCGCCGCCTACAACTGCAAGTTCATTCCCGGCATGGCCCTGGCCTTCGGGGTCAGCCCGATAGGCGCCCACCACAAGGAGTCCTGGGTCATCACGTTCGAGCTCAAGCAGACCTCCCGCGAGTCCTACGGGCCGGAAAAGGCCCGGAAGGTCATCGAGCTCCAGAGGATCCGGGGCGGCCTGTTCGAGTACATCGTGGCCTGCCGCTTCCCCTGGATCGAGGTCGGCTGGGGCCTCGAGAACTATCCCAAGTATTTCAATCTCGTCAGCGGCTTGGATTGGACGCTCGACGACTTCTGGACGGTCTCGGACCGCATTTACGCCCTCATCAAGCTGTTCTGGCTCCGGGAGTACCCGCAGACCGACCGCAAGCTCGATTACCCGCCGGCCGTCTGGTTCGACCCGTCCAACGCCGACACCGACGGGCCCATCGCCGGGCAGGTCCTCGAATACGACAAGTACGACGGCCTGCTCCAGCATTATTACGACATCCGCGGCTATGACCGGCGCGGCATCCCGACCCGGGCCACCCTGGAGGCGCTCGGGCTGGCCGAGGAGGCCAAGGCGGCGGAGACGTTCGGCTCCCTGACATGAGGATCACGGTCAAGCTGATCGGCCCCTTCGTCCAGGCCTTCGGCTTCAGCGAGAAGGACCTCGACGCGCCCCCGGGCACGACGGCGGACGGCCTCCTCGGCATCATAGCCATCGACCGCTCGCGGCCGAAGATCGTCACCCGCAACGGGCGGGCCGTCGCGCCCGGAGAGGAGCTTCAGGCCGGGGACCGGGTCGTCATCTCGCCGATCTACTCGGGCGGCTGACCGGGCGGCTGCGGCCACGCCGCTCACTCGCTTCTTTACCTGGTCTATTCACGAGCCGAGGCGGCTGCAGATGTCATACCTTCGCAACACAGCAGATGCGGCCGGATCGGCTCGCCCGGAGGGTGAAAATGCC
>JBBIGP010000003.1:0-88067 GCA_037447475.1 Candidatus Aminicenantota bacterium | reverse complement strand
CATCTGCTGTGTTGCGAAGGGATGGCATCTGCAGCCGCCTCGACTCGTGAATAGACCAGGATAAAGAGCGATCGGAGGAACGAGAACGGAAGGAGGACCCCTCATGGCGTTAAAAACCCTGCGGGCGGTCATCGCCCTGTCCCTGGTCTCCGGGACTCTCGCGGCCATGCCGGCGGTGACGGAGAACGGCGCCGAAGGCGGCGGATCCCGGGCCGGGTCCTTTCCTCTCATGCCGGTCCCCTCGGATCTGTCCGTCAAGGACGGGCGGTTCCGGGTGGACGCGCCCCTGACCGTTGGCGGCCGCTCCGCGCCCGGCCATCGGGCGTTCAAGGCCGCCGCGCGTTTCATGGCCCGGCTGGCCGGAAGGACGGGCCTGTTCCTCGAACAGGATTTCCTGGCCTCCCACAGCGTCGCCGGCAGCCCCGCGATCTTCTATGAATTCGAGCGCCTTGGGAAGCTCGAGCCCCACGAGGACGAGTCCTACACGCTGAGGGTCGGTCCCGACAAGGTCGCTCTGTCCGCGCAGACCGATATCGGCATCATCCGCGGCTTCGAGACGCTCCTCCAACTCCTCGCCGCGGACGAGGGCGGGTATTACTTCCCGTGCGTCGAGATCCGCGACCGGCCCCGCTTCACCTGGCGCGGCCTGCTCATCGATTCCGGCCGTCACTTCCATCCCGTCGACGTCATCAAGAGGAACCTCGACGGCATGGCCGCCCTGAAGATGAACGTTCTCCACTGGCATCTCACCGAGGACCAGGGCTTCCGAGTCGAGTCCAAGGTCTTTCCGCGCCTCCACGAGCTCGGCTCGGACGGAATGTTCTACACGCAGGCCCAGATCCGGGATGTCATCGCCTATGCGGCCGACCGCGGCATCCGGGTGATGCCGGAGTTCGACGTCCCCGGCCATTCGACGAGCTGGTTCGTCGCCTACCCCGAGTTCGCCAGCGCGCCCGGCCCCTACGCCATCGAACGCCGCTTCGGCGTTGCTGAACCGGTCTTCAATCCTGCCAACGAGCGGATCTACCCGTTCTTCGACAAGTTCTTCGGCGAGATGGCCGCCCTTTTCCCCGACCCCTACCTCCACATCGGCGGCGACGAGGTCGAGGGCCGCCACTGGGACGCCAATCCGGAGATCCAGGCCTTCAAGAAAAAGCACGGCCTGGCCGACAATCACGCCCTGCAGGCTTATTTCAACATGCGCCTTCTGAAGATCCTGACCCGTCACGGCAAGAGAATGGTCGGGTGGGACGAGATCTTCCAGCCGGGGCTGCCGACCGACATCGTCATCCACTCCTGGCGCGGCACGGAAGCCCTCGTCGAAGCGGCCCGAAAAGGCTACCAGGGCATCCTGTCGAACGGCTATTACATCGACCTCTGTCAGCCGGCCGAGACCCACTATCTCAACGATCCCATCCCCCCCGGCTCGCCCCTGGACGAGGCCCAGAAAAAACTCGTCCTCGGCGGCGAGGCGACGATGTGGTCCGAGCTCGTGACCCCGGAGACCATCGACTCCCGGATCTGGCCGCGGACGGCGGCCATCGCCGAGCGCCTCTGGTCCCTGCCGTCGGTGAGGGACGTCGAGGACATGTACCGCCGTCTGGCAATCATCAGCCTCCAGCTCGAGGAGCACGGGCTGACGCACCTCAAGAACCAGGACATGATGCTGAGGCGCCTGGCCGCGGGCTCCGATATCGGGCCGCTCGAGGTCCTGGCCCAGGCCGTCGAGCCCTTGAAGAACTACCAGCGCCACAGTCAGGGTGTCACGTATACATCCCTGTCCCCCCTGACCCGGTTCGTGGACGCCTGTCCTCCCGAGTCCATGGCGGCCCGCGATCTCCGGCTCAAAGTCGAGGCCTTGCTCGGGAGCGGCGACGGACGGACAATCCTCGAGTTGAGAGAGACCTTGACGGTCTGGAAGAACAACCATGTTCTCGTCCTGCCGCTCGTCCTCCGCTCACCGGCCCTGAGGGAGATCGAGCCCCTCTCGCTCGCCTTGGCCGAAGCGGCGGAGATAGGCCTGGCCGCCCTGGCCCATATCGAAAGAGGGGAGAAGGCCGCCCGGGAATGGTCGGAGCGGAGCCGGGCGAGGCTCGCGGCGGCCGCTAGGCCCATGGCTCACGCCGAACTGGCCGTCGTCCGGGCCGTCGTCCGGCTGGTCGAGGCCTGCGCGACTGCGGACCGCTGAAGGCCCGCAAACGACTCGGTCAACCGAAAGGCGCCTGAGCATCGTCCGGAGAGGGAGGAAAGCGCTGGAAAGCGGGCCGCCCATCGGGTATAATCCCTCTTCAAGCCTGCGCCCGAAGACCCGACCGATGAACACGCAAAGGATCGACGACCGACCTCTCACCGCCGCCCGGACCAACCCCGGCGCTGGGCTCCGGAAGCTGCGCCTCCGCGCCGCGGCCGTCGCCATGGCCGCGATCGCTTTCGGCAGCCTGTATTTCTTTGTCCGGCTGCGGCTGAAGGACGGGCTCTGGGCTTTCGACCTCTATCTGTTCAACAAGTCCCTGGCCACGGCTTCGCTGTTCCTCGTCGCCCTGTCGATGATCCTGACCGGGATCGGCTATTTCTCCCGAAGACCGGGCAAGGCCCTGGCCCTCCGGAAGCACTACGGGCTGGCCGGCTTCTGGGTGGGGCTGGGCCACGGCCTGGTCTCCCATCTCGGCCTTCCGGACAGGTTCCCGCTCGCGTCCTGGGCCTTCGAGCATCCGGCGGCCTCGGCATCGGGGTGGCTCGCTCTTCTCCTCTTCGGGACGATGGCGGTGTTCTCCAACGCCGGCGCCAAGAGCTGGGTGGGCGGGAAGCTGTGGAGGAAGGGCCTTCGCTATGCGGGGTACGCGGCCCTCGTCGTCGCCTGCGTCCACGCCGGGATCCTCAAGTGGGCCAGCTGGGCGAACTACTTCGGGAGCTTCAGCTCCGTTCTGCCCTCGCTGAGCCTTCCGGTGGTCGTCTTCGCCGCCGCGGCGTTAGTCCTCCGGCTCGTCGTCTGGAGGTCCGAGGCCCGGAAATAGCCTGACCTATTTCAGCTTTTCCTGTCCTTTGAACTCCCGATAGGGGCTGAGATAGGACAGGGTTTCCCGGTCGGGCTCCGTCGTTTCCCGGCGGACCATCCGGGCCAGGAGCTCCGCGAGCCCCGGACCGAGCATGAAGCCCTGGCCGCACATCCCGACGGCCTGGAGAAAGCCTTCGACCTCGCCCGACCAGCCGACGATCGGGAAGCCGTCGGGCGTCATCGGGTAGAGGCCGCGCCACGTCCGGCGGACGCGAAGGTTCCGGAGGCGCGGGATGAGCTCGACCATCCGCCGCGCGACCATGGGCAGGAAGGAGCTCGTCTCCCGGGTGTCGAAGCCCCAAAGGGGGGGATTCGGCGTGATGCAGAAGATGATCTGGCCCGTTTCGTGCTGATAGAAATAGTAGTTCGCCGACCCGGCCGCCGGGCGGATATCGACGACCATGGGCTCGAGGAACCGGGCCACGGCCTCGGTGACGGCGGCCTCGTGCGAGTCCGGCCTCACCGGGAGGTCCATGCCGGCCAACCGGGCCGTTTCCGCTCCCCACGGCCCGGCGGCGTTGACGACGACCTCGGCGGCGTAACTCCCCCGGTCGGTGCGCACTCCCTTGACCCGGCCGCCCTCGATCACGAGACCCGTGACCTTTTCGTTGAACCGGAATTCGGCCCCCAGGGCCTTGGCCCGCTTCCAAAACGAATGGGCCGCGAGGAGGGGAGAGGCGCTCCCGTCGTCCGGCGAGTAGGTCCCGCCGATGAGGCCCGCTGGATTGATGTCCGGGATGACCTCGAGGAGCTCGCGGGCATCGAGCCATCGGATGGTGAGCCCGAAGGACTGTTGGACGAGGAGGAGGTCCTTGAGCGTCCTCTCCTCCTCGGGCCGGTAGGCGACGAAGCTGTAGCCGCCCTTGCGCCACTCGAGCGTGTCGCCGAAACGCTCCTCCCAGGTGGAGAAGATCTCGAGGCTGCGGAGGCAAAGCCGGATCTTGGCGGGATCCGAGTGGGTGGCCCTGAGCCCGCCGATCGCGCTCTTGTTCGCGCCCTGGCCGACGCTCGGGAACCTGTCCAGGACGAGGGTCCTCAGACCGGCTTCGGTCAGGGAGACCGCCGCCGGCGCTCCGACGCTCCCGGCGCCGATGACGATGACGTCCCAGGACCTAGCGGCGGTCATGACCGCCCTCCTCTTCGAGCCCTGCGAAGGCCCCCATGGGGACCTCGATGAACAACGGCCTTTTCGGCTGGTCGACGACCTCGGCGGCCGGGACGCCTTCCTCCCTGAACAGTCGGTGGATGAGGGGAGTGCAGGTCTTGGCGCCGCAGGCGCCCATGCAGGCCCGGGTGACGGCCTTGATCTGGTTGATGTCCCGCTCGCCGTCGCGGATGAGACTGCGGATCTCGCCGGCGGTGACACGCTCGCACCGGCAGACGATCGTGTCGTCGGACGTTTGCCCATGCAGGACCTTCCCGATGGGCTCGGTCACCGACTCGGGCTGGATGCGGATGCCTCCGACCCGGGCCGCGATCGCCGGGTCGACCTCGACGACGACCATGTGGGCCTTGTCCTGGATCGGGCTCCTCCGGGCCGCGCCGATGCCCGGGTCGATGCCCGGCAGGCATTCGCCGATCGACCCGCAGCCGAGACATCGCGAGGCCTCGTCACGGGCGGCCTCCTCGCTCAAGGTCCTGACGATCTCCCTCATGTTGTCGAGGCGCTCGGCGAGCGGCAATTCCTCTTCCCTCGCCCGCGGCGCGGGCTTGACGTTCTCCCTCAGGGTTTCGGGCGCCTGGGCCGGCGGTATCCGGCGGCCTTCGGCGACGTCGACGCCCCTCAGAAAACGGTCGATCGACTCGGCGGCCCGCTTGCCCGCCCCGAAGGCCGCGACCACCGTGTCGGCGCCGGTCACCGCGTCGCCGCCGGCGAAGATCCCGTCGGGACGCGTCATCTGGGTCACGGGGTCGGCGATGACGTTGCCCTGGCGGGTCAGGGCCAGGCCCTCGGCCAGGCCGCCGAGCGACGTTTGCTGCCCGATGGCCGGGATGACCGTGTCGAACTCGAGCTCGAACTCGGAGCCGGGGACGGGGACCGGACGGGCCCGCCCGGAGGCGTCGGGCTCCCCGAGCTTCATCCGGATGAGCCGGATGCGGGTCGCGCGTCCGTTCGATCCCACGATGGCCTCCGGGGCCACCAGAAAATCGAAGCGGATGCCCTCGTCCTCGGCCTGCTTGACCTCCCAGTCGTGGGAGGGCATCTGCTCGCGCGAACGGCGGTAGAGGATGCGGACCGCGTCGGCCCCCAGGCGCCGCGCGACCCTGGCCGAATCGATGGCCGAGTTGCCGCCGCCGATGACCGCGACCCGTCCCGAGAGACGCGTCAGCTCGCCGGATTTGACCCGGCGAAGGAAGTCGAGCATGTTGACGACGCCCTCGAGATCCTCCCCCGGAATGCCCGCGCTCGTCGCCTTGAGCGCCCCCGGAGCCAGGAAGACGGCCGCGAAGCCTCGCTCGAAGAGCTCGTTGACGTCGGAGATCCGCCGGCCGGTCTCGAGGGCGATGCCCAGACGGGCGAGGCCGTCGAGTTCGTAGTCCAAGACTTCGTCCGGGAGCCGGTAGGCGGGGATGCCCCAGCGCAGGAGCCCCCCGGCCTTCTCGGCTGCCTCGAAGACCGTGACGGCGTAGCCGCGGTGTGCCAGCTCGTTGGCGCAGGCCAGGCCCGCCGGGCCGGAGCCGATGACGGCGATGCGCTGGGGCCGCGTGACGGGCAGGGGGCGGACATCGACGGCGCTCGTCCGGGCCCAGTCCGCGACGAAGCGCTTGAGCGCGCAGATGGCCACGGGCTCGTCGATCTCCTTGCGCAGGCAGCCCTCTTCACAGGGGTGGTAGCAGACCCGGCCGCAAACGCCGGGCAGGGGAAGGTCGCGGCGGATGAGGGCGATGGCCTCCGCGTAGCTCCCCTGGCGGATGAGCTGGATGTAGCCCTGGGCGCGAACGTCGGCCGGGCAGGCCAGGCGGCAGGGCGAGCGCCCGGAGCGGTCGAGGATCTCCAGGACCTTGGCCCGGCCGAGCGGCTCCCCCTTCCATCCGGCGATGGCCACGCTGTCCCCGACCTCGAAACGGACGGGCAGCTCGAACGGTACGGTGACCCGGGCCCTTCCGGACGCGCGTCGCGTCATGTCGACGAGGGTGATGGCCAGGCCCGGGCAGTTGGCGACGCATTTGTGGCAGCCGACGCAGTCCCCATCGAATTCGGGCCGCTGGAGGATGTCGCCCGAGGGCATCTTGAGAGC
This sequence comes from Candidatus Aminicenantota bacterium, assembly GCA_037447475.1. GTDB lineage: Bacteria > Acidobacteriota > Aminicenantia > Aminicenantales > Saccharicenantaceae > RBG-16-66-30. The sequence goes on along the minus strand of JBBIGP010000003.1, from coordinate 81,773 downwards.
CTGTTGGGGACAGACGACCGCGCAGGGATTGCAGGGGAGGGTCTCCAGGCACCCGATGACGGGGAAGATCTCCTTTTTCGCTCCGCGGCCGTCGCCGCCGTCCATGACCCTGACGATGGGGAAGTTCTCGCGACCCGGGTGGGACTTGAGAAGCTGCGTCATCCTCTCCCAGGCTTCGGGGACCTCGACGTCCTTCCCCAGGTCTCGGGCGATGCGGCGCCCGGTCACGCGGCCCGAGAACATGGCCGCCGAGGCTTCGGCGATCTCCTCGGCGTCGCCGGCGAGGTAGGAGCGCAGGCCGACGTTGACGGCCATGTCGTGGAATTCGTTGACCCGGTCGAGGCCGACCGCGATGAGCAGGGTGTCGCAGGCGTAGGTCTTGTGGGTCCCCGGAACGATCTTCCAGTTCTTGTCGACGCGGGCCACGGTCACCGACTCGACGGCGGCCGTTCCGTCGGCGGAGACGACGCTCGTCGTCGTGTAGATGGGGACGCCCATGCGGCGGATCTTGTCGGCGTGGACCCAGTAGCCGCCGACGTCGGGCAGGGCCTCGCAGAGGCCGACGACGGAGATGCCGGCCTGGAGAGCATGGTAGGCGGCGATGAGCCCGACGTTGCCGCCGCCGACGACGAAGAGCCTCTCCGAGGGCCGGATGAGGTCCCGATTGAGCAAGGTCTGGAAGGCGCCGGCGCCGTAGACGCCGGGCAGGTCGCAGCCCGGGAAGTTCAGCGCTTTTTCCCTGGCTCCGGACGCGACGAGAAGGCTGCGCGGTGTCACGAGGGAGTAGCGGTCGCCCGACGCCACGCCGACCTTCCTGTCGGCGAATACGCCGACGGCCACGTTCGAGGTCATGACCTTGATCCCTTGGCGCTTGGCGATCTCGTCGGCCAGGAGCCCGGCGATCTCGATCCCCCGCGTCCCGGCGTAGCACTCGGCGGCCGCTCCGAAGAAGAGATGGGTCTGGAGGACGAGCTTTCCGCCGAGGTCGGACTTGTCGTCGACGAGAATGACCGAAAGCCCGGAGTCGGCGGCTTCGATGGCCGCGCCCATGCCCGCCGGACCGCCGCCGATGACGAGAAGATCGCAGGACATGTCCTCGATGCCACCCGCTTTGAGGTCGGTGCTGCTGACAGGGGGGAGATCGGGCAATCCCTGGAGAGGCAGGACGCTCATCCTCTCGCGGACGGGGACCATGCAGGACTTGACCGGCAGGCCGTCGGCGATGACCATGCACTGGGAACATTGCCCATTGGCGCAGAAGATCCCCTGAGGGGAGCCGTCCTTGTGATGCCGGCCGAAGATGCGGATCCCATTGGCAAAAAGCGCGCTGGAGATCATCTCGCCCTTCCGCCCGGTCAGCGGCTGACCCGCAAAGGAAAAGGCGATCCTCTCCGATTCCGGGATGCGGAGGATCGGGTGCTCCTGGACTCGACTCATGGCCGGCTCGCTTTCCGAGAAGGTCGGCTTCTCGTGGGATGATATCGTGACGAAGAGTGAAATATTTTACATCAGACCTCGGGCGGGCGCAAGACAGAACGGGAATTCTCGGGGAGCCCGCCGTTTCTTTCACGGACAACGGGATTAATGCTAAAATTAGGGGACATGGCCGCTATGCGAAGTCCGACCGTCCCCGAACGTCCTGCGGGGAAACCCGTCCTTTCCCGGAACGGGGATCTCGATCAAGGAGCCCGAACGATGAAAAGACCGCTATCCGTCATTTTCATCCTCGCCGTCCTGGCCGGCGCCGCCGCCGGGAGTCAGGCTACGCCCTCCTTCCCTCTTCTCGACGTGAACACCTTCATGGAGATGGAAAGCGTCGGCAGCCCGTCCATTTCCCCGGACGGCCGCCAGATCCTCTTCACGCGGGGATGGATCGACAAGACCGACGACCAGTCCCGGTCGAACCTCTGGATCGTCGACGTCGACGGGAAGCGGATCCGCGAGCTGACCCACGGGAACTGGCGCGACTTCTCGCCGGTCTGGTCCCCTGACGGGAAGCGGATCGCCTATCTCTCCGACCGCGACCAGACGACCCAGATCCATGTCTTGTGGGTCGAAACGAAAGAAGTCGCCCAGCTCACGCGCCTCGAACGGGCGCCGCAGAACCTGACCTGGTCTCCCGACGGCCGGACCCTGGCCTTCACCTGCTTCCTCCCCGACGACAAGCCCATTCTCGCCGTCAAGCTCCCGCCCAGACCGCCGGGCGCCAAGTGGGCCGCACCGGCCGTGCTCGTCGACCGTCTGTCGTGGGCCGCCGACGGACGGGGCCCCCTGCCCCGGGGGAACACGCACATCTTCACGATCGACGCCGCCCTCGGCGGGACCCCGAAGCAGATCACCTCGGGGGATTTCTCCCATTCCGCCCCGGAATGGTCCGTGGACGGCCGGACGATCTACTTCAGCGCCATCCGCAAGCCCGAACCGGAATACGAGTTCGGGGACACCGAGATTTACGCCGTCGATCTCGCCACCCTGGACATCAAGGCCCTGACGGACCGGAAAGGACCGGACGCGAATCCCCGCATTTCGCCGGACGGGAAATGGATCGCTTATGCGGGCTACGACGACAAGAATTTTACCAGCCACCTTTCGAGCCTCTATCTCATGGACGCGTCCGGAGGCCGGAAGAGGCTCCTGGCCGGGGATCTGGCCAACTCCCCGTCCATCGTCGGCTGGTCTGCGGACGGCTCCGGCGTCTATTTCCTTTTGCAGGCCAGGGGCGAATCGAACCTTCATCTGGCACCTCTTCAGGGCCCGGTCCGGCAGATCACCAAGGGGACCCACGTTCTCTCCGGCCTGAGCCTGGCCCGAAACGGCCAAGCCGCGGCCATCGCCTCGAGCTTCCAGAGACCCGGCTATCTGGTGACGTTCCCCGTGTCCAAATCCGACGCCTGGAAGGAGCTCGTGGACGTCAACGCCGACGTGCTCGGGGGCGTCCGTCTCGGACAGGCCGAAGAGCTCTGGTTCAAGGCCCCTGACGGTCTCGACATCCAGGGCTGGCTCATCCGGCCGGCCGTCTTCGAGGCCGGCAGAAAATACCCCATGCTCCTCTGGATCCACGGCGGCCCGTGGTCGATGTACTCGGTGGCCTTCAACTGGGAATGGCAGAACTTCGCCGCCAACGGCTACGCCGTTCTCTTTCTCAATCCCCGCGGCAGCACCGGCTACGGCCAGGACTTCGTCAACGGGATCCAGCATTCCTATCCCGGCAAGGATTACGACGACCTGATGGCCGGCGTGGACGCGGCCCTGGCCAAGGGTTTCATCGACGCCGACAACCTTTTCGTCTGCGGGGGGAGCGGGGGAGGGGTCCTGACGGCCTGGATCGTCGGCCACACCGACCGGTTCCGCGCCGCGGTCTCCATGCGGCCGGTCATCAACTGGCATTCTTTCGTCGGCACGACGGACGGCCCCAACTGGTACCGTCAGTTCCGGAAGATGCCCTGGGAGGACCCCCTGGAGTACGCCGTCCGCTCGCCCCTCCATTACGTCGCCAACGTGACGACGCCGACCATGATCATGACCGGAGAGGCCGACCTGCGGACGCCGATGAGCCAGAGCGAGGAGTACTACCGGGCCCTGAAGATGCTGAAGAAAGACACCCTTCTCGTGCGCATGCCCGAAGAATACCACGGTTGGCGGCGTCCCTCTCACCGCCTCCTCCAACAGCTCTACCTGCAGGCCTGGTTCGAGAAGTACCGCCGGAGATGAGGGGTGGGAGGCATGCGAAGAAGGATTATGTTCATGACGATCCTGCTGGTGGGGGCCGTGATGGTCCCGGGACGGAGCTCCCCCGACCGGACCGAAAAGCCCGTCCTGCACGGCCGGAACTGGGTGGCCATCACGGGCAAGCCCCTGGCCGCGACGGCAGGGGCCCTGATCTTCGCCAAGGGCGGTAACGCCGTCGACGCCGCCTGCGCCATGCTCGGCGCCGTCTGCACGATGTACGACGTGCTGAGCTGGGGCGGCGAGACGCAGGCCCTCATCTACAACCCCAAGACCAAGAAGGTCGTCGGCCTCAACGCCCTCGGCGTGGCCCCGACGGGGGCGACGCCCGAATTCTATAAGAGCCGGGGCTACGAGTATCCTCCTCCCGACGGGCCCCTCTCGGCCGTCACCCCGGGCACGCCCGGAGGCCTGATCACGATGCTGGCCGAGTACGGCACGATGAGCCTGGCCGAGGTCATGGCCCCGGCCATGGCCATGGCCGAAGGGTATCCCATGGACAAGGAGATCGGCGACCGGATCGAAAGGGACAAGGAGAAGATCAAGCAATGGCCCTACTCTCGAGCCGCGCTCCTGCCGCATCTCGGCGAGGACCGGGAGGCTCCCCGTCCCGGCGAGATTTTCCGTCAGCCCGACCTCCTGGCGACCCTCGGCAAGCTCGTCGAGGCCGAACGCGAGGCCCTGGCCGCCGGCAAGGACCGCAAGGCCGCCCTCGCCGCGGCCTACGACCGTTTCTATAAAGGGGATATCGCCCAAGAGTTCGTCCGCGGCCTCAAAGAGCAGGGCGGCCTCGTCACCATGGAGGACCTGGCCAACTGGAAGGTTCATATCGAGGAACCCGTCTCGACGACCTACAAAGGGATCGACGTCTACAAGCTGACGAGCTGGGTCCAGGGGCCGGTCATGCTCCAGGCCCTGAACATGCTCGAGCCCATGGATCTCAAGGCCATGGGCGCCAACAGCGCCGAGTACATCCACACGCTCTACCAGGTCATGAATCTGGCCTTCGCCGACCGGGACTTCTATTACGGCGATCCCTATTTTCCCCCCGATGAGCCCATCCGGGGACTGCTGTCCAAAGACTATGCCCGCGAACGGGCCAAGCTCGTCCGCCCCGACAGGAACGACACGCTCATCAAGCCCGGCGATCCGTACCCTTACGAGGGCCGGAAAAATCCCTACCTCCACCATCTCGACCGCTGGCTGGAGTGGGGACGGAAGGATCCGGGGGTGATGGCGCCCGAGGAAGCCGCGGCCTTGGAAGAGAGCTTCAGGTCGGGGACGACCTCCATTCAAGCCGTCGACAAGGAGGGCTGGGTCGTCTCGATGACGCCGAGCGGCGCCTGGGTCCCCTGCGTCATCGCCGGCCGGACCGGGGTCGGCGTCAGCCAGCGGGCCCAAAGCTTCGTCCTCGACGAGTTCAAGAACCCGTTCAACGTCATCGCCCCCGGCAAGCGTCCGCGGGCGACCCTGACTCCCGGGCTGGCCATGAAGGACGGCAAACCGTTCCTCTCGTTCGCCGTCCAGGGCGGCGACACCCAGGACCAGAATCTTCTCCAGTTCTTCCTCAACGTCGTCGAGTTCGGCATGAACGTCCAGGAGGCCTGCGAGGCGGCCAACTTCACGAGCTATCAGATGCACGATTCCTTCGACGACCACACGATCGTCCCCGGGAAGCTAGAGGTCAACGAGAAGGTCCCCGAAGAGGTCCGCGCGAAGCTGAGGGCCATGGGCTACGCCCTGACCGCCAAGCGATACACCTCGGGCCCGATCAACGCCGTCTTCTTCGACTGGGCCCACGGCACGTTCTGGGGCGGCAGCAGCAACTACGGCGAGGACTACGGCATCGCCTGGTAGGCCTTGCACACCGCCTGGGAACCCACCCCCTGGGCGATGACCGCGGTTTCATCCCGGGAAATGCTGTGCCCGCAGGAGGCCGCCGCCGATTCGCCCTTTAGTGGGAATGACGAGGAAGGGCCTCGAGAACGCCGTTGACACGGACCGGGGATCTGGGGTATTGAAGGTACATCCGAGATTATTCTAACGGGGAGGGACCACCTATGATCAAAGAGTTCAAAGAGTTCGCGATGCGCGGCTCGGTGCTGGACATGGCCGTCGGCATCGTCATCGGCGCGGCCTTCGGGGCCATCGTCTCGTCGCTGGTCGCCGACGTCCTCATGCCGCCCATCGGGCTGATCCTGGGCAACGTGGATTTCTCGAACCTCTACATCGTCATGTCCGCCGGCCAGACGCCCGGACCCTACGCTTCGCTGGCCGCCGCTCAACAGGCGGGGGCCGTGACCCTCAATTACGGGCAGTTCATCAACAAGATCATCAGCTTCCTGATCGTCGCCTTCGCCCTGTTCCTCGTCATCCGGAGCGTGAACCGGCTCAAAAGAAAAGCCGAGGCGCCGCCGGCCGCGCCGACGACCAAGGATTGCCCCTTCTGCTCGACGGCCATTCCCATCAAGGCCGTCCGTTGCCCGCACTGCACCTCGCAGCTCGTGAAATAGGGGGACGTCAGAACGATTCCTGGGCCGTGAAGTAGAGGCCGAAAGAGCGCACGCCCCAGGCCAGGTCCATGCGGATGTTCGTGCCCGCGCGGGCGTCCAGGCTGTAGCGGAGCCCGGTCCCCAGGGAATACTTGAGGCTTTCCAGCCCGAGGTCCTCGAAGCGGGGAAAAACATGGCCCAAGCCGGCGAACCCCGCCAAGCCGAACTTCCCACCGAGGGCCACGCGGTACTCGGCCTGGACGACGATCATGTCCTTGTCACGGAAGCGGCCCTTGTAGTATCCCCGCATCAGGGAGTCGCCTCCGAGCATGGAGAGCCTGTAGAACGGGGTGTCCCCGGACGTGAGCCTGAGGACGGCCTGCAAGGCGAGAACGTGTCCGGAGGCGGGAGAGACATACTTCCTGAGGTCCAGCTTTAAGCTGCTGAACCTGAAGTCGCTCCCGAACGCCGGGCTATACGTGCCGGCCGTCAGCTGGAAGAACGCCCCCGACCGGGGGAACTGGGCGCTGTCGCGGGTATCCCAGTCGAGGCTGAGGACGAGCCCGGAAACCAGGCCGCCGCGGTTGCCCGGCAAGCCGCCCGTGTCGAGGAGGCCGCCGGCCTGGACCTTTTCCACGGTCGTTTTTTCCAGATCGACGAGCAGGCCGGCGAAAAGCCCGCCCCAGAGCCTCCGTTTCACTCCGGCCTGGACGAGCGCGATCCGCGGCGTGTAGGGCTCCATGAGGCTCGACGGCGTGTCGTTGCCGATCCCGTAGAACTTCTGCGGCGTCCTCTCGTAGCGGAGGTTGGCGCTCAAGGATACGTTGTTGCGCTCGAAAAATATGGTCGGGTTGATCGAGACCTGGACCTGTCTGGCCAAAGAGTAGGTCCCGAACGCCCAGACGGTCGAGGTCCGGGTCGGGACCTTCTCCGCTCCGGTCTTGAAGGTCAGAACGCCGCCGGCCCCGAAAGCGAGCTGGGTCTCCGGCGTGTAATAGACGAAGGGCAGTAAAACGAGTCTCGGCTTGAACGCGTCCTCGTTCGGAGCGGGCTTTGCGGATGGGGCCGGCGCCTGCTGGGGCGCGAGCGGGGCCGGCGCCGGCAGGCCCCAAGCCAGGCCGAAGGCGGCGATGAGGGCGGCCCGCCCGTTGATGATCCCCCGGCGGCCGCGGGCCCTTCGCCGCTCATCTTTCATGGACCGGTCTTCCGTTCATGACCGCCCCATGATACAGCCCGCGCCGGGGAATGTAAACACCCGGGACCGCCCGTGTCCGCCGGCCGTTGCCGGATGACATGGACCTGATGTATATATGAGGGCATGAAGAAGATCATCGTCCTCGGCTCCGGCATGGTCGGGCGGGTCATGGCCGTGGACCTGGCACACGATTTCGACGTGACCGCCGCCGACCTTCGGCCGGCCAACCTCGAGAAGCTGAAAAGAACGCCCGTCAGGACGCTCGTCGCGGACCTCTCCGACGCGGAGGCGGTCGGACGGGCCGTCGAGCCGTTCGATCTCGTCGTCGGAGCCGTCCCCGGCTCGATGGGCTTCGCGACGCTCGAGGCCGTCCTCGAGGCCGGCAAAGACGCCGTCGATATCTCGTTCTTTCCCGAGGACGCGTTCCTCCTGGACGAGCTGGCCGCCGCGAAAGAGCGCACGGCCGTCGTCGACTGCGGGGTGGCGCCGGGCATGAGCAACATGATCCTCGGGCATCATGCGGCCCGGATGGCGGTCAGCCATTTCGCCTGCTACGTCGGAGGGCTCCCGTTCAAGAGGGAGTTCCCCTTCGATTACAAGGCCCCGTTCTCGCCCGCCGACGTCATCGAGGAATACACGCGCCCCGCCCGCTATGTCGAGAACGGGCACCTCGTCGTCAAGCCGGCCCTCTCGGACGTCGAGCTCATGGACTTTCCCCAGCTCGGGACGCTGGAGGCCTTCAATTCCGACGGGCTCCGCTCGCTCATCAGCACCATGGCCGTCCCGAACATGATCGAGAAGACCCTCCGCTATCCGGGCCACGTCGAGCGGATCCGGGCCCTCCGCGACAGCGGCTTTCTCGACCGGGAGGAGATCGAGGTCGGCGGCCGGCGCATCCGGCCCCTCGATTTCACGTCGGCCCTGCTCTTCAAGCAGTGGCACCTCCACGAGGAAGACGACGAATTCACGGTCATGCGGATCGTCATCAAGGGACAGGAAGATGGCCGGGCCCGGAGGTCCACCTACGATCTCTTCGACCGGAGGGACCGGGCGACGGGGTTTTCCTCGATGGCCAGGACGACCGGATTCCCGGCCACGGCCGCGGCCCGGCTCATCCTGTCCGGGGCTTTCCACCGGAAGGGGATCTGTCCCCCCGAATACATCGGCGCGGACGAGGGCTGTTTCCGGTTCGTCATGGCCGAGCTCGAAGCGCGGGGGATCCGGTACGAGCGCAAGGAGTGAGGGCCGCCGGCGCGCCGCGGGCCCGATCTTTTTTATTGTCCGCCGCCCGGCCGTCGGCTATAATGGCGCATCGCGCCCGAAGAGCGATGCCCCGGAAATCGATGGATCACGGCAGCCCTCAGGGACCCCGTCCCGTGAATTTTCCATCCCTCATTCAAAGGAGTCATCATGAAAACGACCGTTCGCGGACCCGTCTGCCTGTTGGCGGCATTCCTCGTCCTGTCGCCGGCCGGCCTTCTCTCGCAAACGAAGGCGCCGGCGAAAGCCAAGGCCCAGCCCGCCGCGCCGGCCGTCAACGCGGCCGACATCGCCAACAGCATTCCTTACCGGTCGATCGGCCCGACGCGGCAGAGCGGCCGCTTCGTCGACATCGCCGTGCCCCTTCAGCGGCCCCACACGTTCTACGCCGCCGCCGGGTCCGGCGGCCTCTGGAAGACGGAGAACAACGGCCAGACGTTCGAGCCCATCTTCGACCACGAGAAGGTCTTCTCCATCGGTGACGTCGCCGTGGCCCCGTCGGAGCCCGACATCCTGTGGGTTGGGACCGGCGAGGCCAACAACTCCCGCTCGACCTACTGGGGCGACGGCGTCTACAAGTCCACCGACGCCGGGAAGACCTGGCGGAACATGGGGCTTCCGGGATCCCATCACATCGGCCGGATCGTCATTCACCCGGCCAACCCGGACATCGTCTACGTGGCCGCCCTCGGGCATCTTTACTCGGAGAACCCCGAGCGGGGCCTCTACAAGACAGAGGACGGCGGAAAGAGCTGGACCAAGAGCCTGGGGATCGTCGTCGACGGCCGGCACGTCGGTGTCGTGGACGCAGCCATGGACCCTACGGCCCCCGACACGCTCTACGCAGCGACCTATGAGCGCCTCCGGAAGCCCTGGACCTACCAGATCGGCGGGCCCGGCTCCGGCATCTACAAGACGGTCGACGCCGGCCGGACCTGGACAAAGCTGACCAACGGCCTGCCCGGGGGGCTCCTGGGCCGGATCGGTCTCGCCGTCTACCCGAAGAACCCGAAGATCGTCTACGCCTGCGTCGAGAACGTCAACAAGCCCGGCATGTCCGTCGAAGAGCGCTGGCGGGAGATCCTGGAGGGCAAGTCGAGCCAGGGCATGATTGACGGGGAGGTCTTCCGGTCCGACGACGCGGGCGCGACCTGGAGAAAGGTCAGCCCCGACAACCGCAGCATCGGCGGGAACCCCGGCTACTGGTACGGGCAGATCATCGTCGATCCCATCGACGACCAGGTCGTCTACGTCCTGAGCGTCGGGGTCCACGGCACGCGCGACGGCGGCAAGACCTGGACGACGCCGTTCCGTTTCGGGGGCGACAATCACGCTCTCTGGATCGATCCGGCGGACTCGAACCACATGATCCTCGGTTACGACCACGGCCTGGGCGTGACCTGGGACGGCGGCCGGAACTGGTACCATCCCGATTTCCTGCCCCTGGCCCAGTTCTACGCCGTCGATTACGACACGTCGTTCCCCTATAGGGTCGCGGGCGGCCTTCAGGACAACGGCTCCGTCATGGGCCCCAGCACCAAGCCGGGGAGCGCGGGCGGCCGGTTCGCCATGGCCGGCGCTTCGGGCGCGCCGGCCGGGCCTCCGATCCAGATCGAGGATTGGTTCCGGCTCGGGGGAGGGGACGGCATGTACAACGTCTTCGACCGGAGGACGAACCGGACTCTCTACAACGAGTCGCAATTCGGACCCCTCCAGAGGGTCGACCTCGTGACGGGAGAGATCGAGAGCATCGCCTATCAGCGCATCAAGCCCGAGACCCGCTGGAACTGGTGCGCCCCCATCCTCGTCTCCGCCCACGCCAACGAGACGATCTACCACTGCGGCAACATCGTCGTCATGTCGACCAACCGCGGCGAGTCCTGGACGGAGATCAGCCCCGACCTGACGACCAACGATCCGACGAAGCTCGTCGTCGGCGGGCGGGGCGGGGACGGCAACATCCAGTATTGCACGATCACGACCTTCGACGAATCGCCTCTCGTCGCCGGGCTCCTCTGGGTCGGCACCGACGACGGCAACGTCTGGGTCACCAGGGACAACGGCCTGAACTGGACCAAGCTCAATGACCGGATCGCAGGGAACCCCGGGTATTGGGTCAGCCGGGTGACGGCCTCGAACTTCGATCCCGGGACGGCCTACGTCACTTACACCGGCTACCGCCACGACGATTTCCGCCCCTTCGTCTACAAGACGACGGACTACGGGCAGACCTGGACGTCGCTCTCGGCCGGCTTGGCCGAAGGGCCGGTCAACGTCATCCGCGAGGACGTCAAGAACCCCGACCTCCTGTTCGTCGGCACGGAGTTCGGCGTCCACGCCTCGATCGACGGCGGGAAGACCTGGTTCAAGATGAAAAGCAACATGCCGACACAGCCTGTCCACGACCTCAAGGTCCATCCCCGGGAGAACGACCTCATCGTCGCTACGCACGGCCGGGGCCTCTTCATCGCCGACATCTCGCCCCTCCAGGAGCTCACGCCGGCGGTCCTGGCCAAGGACGCCCACCTTTTCGCCGTCGAGCCCAAGGTCCGCTGGATCGGCAACGACGCCCGCAGCTCCAGCAGCTCGAACTTCCCGGGCCAGAGCGAGCCCATCGGCGTGGTCGTGAACTACTATCTCAGGGCCAAGCCCAAGGGCGACGTCAGGATCCAGGTCTACCGAGGAGCCCTTCTCATCAACGAGCTTCGGGGAACGACCGAGGCCGGGCTCAACACCGTCGTCTGGAACATGACGGGGAGACGCGAGAGGACGGAGGCGGAAAGGAAAGCCGCCCAGGAGACGGCCCAGCGGATGAGAGAGAGAGGGTTCGGCGGAGCGGCCGCCGACACGGGATTCGCTTCTTATCCGGCTGCCGAGGGGGAATACCGGTTCGTTCTCCTCGTCGACGGCAAATCCTTGACCGCCCTCGGCGCGATCCTTCAGGACCCGCGCCACTGAAGTCCACTTTGTGAAGGGCCGCCTTCCCTCCGGGGAGGCGGCTCTTCTTTCGTCCTTCTCCCGTTCCTGGGGAGCCGGGTTTAACTGGTAGCGATAGATGTCCCCCTGAAGACCTCAGTGTGTTAAGATGATCCGGGAGATCCGAACATGGCAAGATCATCGACCGGAGACATCCGCGCCCGGATCGCGAAGTTCCCGCGCGTCGGGCTCATCCAGCGTCCGACCCCCTTCCGGAGGCTGGCCCGTCTCTCGGAACGCATCGGCGGCCCCGAGATCTACGTCAAGCGCGACGACCTGACGGGGCTGGCCTTCGGCGGCAACAAGTCCCGCAAGCTCGAGTTCATCGTCGGCGACATGCTCCGCAAGCGGGCCGACGTCGTCATCACCTGGGCCAGCGTCCAGTCCAACTGGTGCCTGCAGACGGCCGCGGCGGCCCGCATGTTCGGCATCCGGCCCGTCCTCGTCCTGTTCAGGACCTCCGATCTCCCCCCCGAGGTCGACGGCAACCTCCTCCTCGACGTCATCCTCGATGCCGACATCCGCATCCGGGAGGCCCGGAAGGGCAAGGTCGTCAAGCCGGCCCAAGCCTTCGAGGACCTGGAGGAAGCGGCCCGGGAGTTCCGGGAAGCGGGCCTGCGGACCTATCTCGTCCCCGTCGGCGGCTCCCTCGTCCGGGGAGACATGGACAGGCCCCTCGGCGCCATCGCTTACGTCGAGGCCTTCGCCGAGATGCTGGAGCAGGCGGCGGGGGAGGGCTTCGTCCCCGATCACGTGGTCCTCGCGACGGGCTCGGGGGGCACACAGGCCGGCCTGGCCGTCGGGGCTAGGTCCCTCGCGGAAAAATGCCGGGTCGTCGGCATCAGCGTCTCCGAAGCGGCGGGTCCGTTCTCCGAGGACGTCCTGGAGATCGGACGGGCGACGGAGGAAGCTCTCGGGAGGAGCCTGGGGTTCGGCCAGGAGGACGTCGTCGTCCTCGACGATTACCTGGGTGCGGGCTACGGCGCCGTGGACCGGACCGTGGCCGACGTCATTCGCCTGGTCTTCCAGACAGAAGGGATGGTCCTCGATCCCGTCTATACGGCCAAGGCCATGGCCGGGCTCATCGATCTGGCCCGAAAGGGCCGTTTCGAGCGGACCGATAAGGTCGTCTTCTTCCACACCGGAGGCACGCCGGCTCTCTTCTCCAGCCGCGAGGCCGTGCTCACGTTCCTCCGGGGCGCGGCCTGAACCGGCCGCCGCCCCCTCAGCGGCCCGCGCTCTTCAAGTACTTCAGGAACTCGCTGTCGGTCGACAGGACGAGCCAGGTCTGCTTGGCCAGCGTCGCCCGGTAGGCGTCGAGCGTCTTCGTGAACTGGTAGAACTCGGGATCGAGATTGTAGGCCCGGGCGTAGATCGCGGTCGCCTCGGCGTCGGCCTTGCCCATGATCTCCTGGGCCCTCCGGTAAGCCTCGGAGGTGATGCGCTTGAGCTCGCGCTCCTTCTGGCCGCGGATCTCGGCGCTCCTCCCGTCGCCCTCGGAGCGGTACTTGGCGGCGATCCGCTGGCGCTCGGCGATCATCCGCTCGAAGACCTTGCGCTGGACGTCGTCGATGTAGTTGACGCGCTTGACCCGGACGTCCTTGACCTCGACGCCGAACTCGGCCGTGATGGCCGAGGCCTTCTCGAGGATGATCTGGGCGATCCGCTCGCGGCCCAGCTTGATCTCCTCGATGGGCTCGACGACGTCGAGGATGACGGACTCCTCGGTTTCCTCGAACTCCCTGTTCGTCGAGCGGACGACCTCGAGGAGGTCGTAGCTGGCGATGGCGTTGCGGGTCTCGCCGTCGATGATGTCGTCGAGCCTCGACTGGGCCCCGCGCTCGTCGCGGACGCGCTGGTAGAAGACCAGGGGGTTGGTGATCCGCCACCGTCCATAGGTGTCGATCCAGATGTACTTCTTGTCCCGGGTCGGTACCTGGTTGGGATCGCCGTCCCACTCGAGCCAGCGCTTCTCGAAGAAGTGGGTCTTCTGGATGAAGGGGACCTTGACGTGGACGCCGGGAGTCGTCACGGCGCCGCCCTTGGGCTCCCCGAATTGGGTGATGATGACCTGGTCGATCTCGGAGACGATGTAGAGAGCGTCGGCCAGGACGAGGATCAGAGCGAGGCCGAGGATCGCGGCGATGAGGACCGTCAGCTGCTTCTTCACTTCTTCACCTCCTCGCCCAGGTTGAGGAGCGGCAGGATGTTCTTCTGGCTCTGGTCGAAGACGATCTTCCGCTCGATCGAGGCCAGGATGTCCTGGAGGGCCTCGAGATAGAGGCGCTTGCGGGTGACGGCGGGGGCCTTGGCGTACTCCCTATAGACCGACGTGAACCGCTCGGCGTCGCCGCGGGCGTTGTTGACCCGCTCGGCAAGGTAGCCCTCGGCCGCCCGGATCATCTGCTCCGCCTCGCCCGTCGCCCGGGGAATGACGTTGTTGTACTCGGACCAGGCCTCGTTGATCTTCCTCTCTTTCTCCTGGATGGACTGGTTGACCTCGTTGAACGACGGCTTGACCGGATCGGGAGGGTTGACGTCCTGGAAGATGAGCTGGTTGACGTCGATGCCGATCTCGTAGACGTCGCAGAGGTTCTGGAGCTCGACCTTGGCCTCGAGGGCCAGCCGGGCCCGGCCGACGGTCAGGATCTCGTCGACCGAGCTGTCGCCGACGACTCTCCGGACGACGGCCTCGGCCATGGCCCGGAAGGTCCGCTCAGCCTGGCGCATCTTGAACAGGTAGTTGTAGGCGTTCTTGATCTTGTACTGGACGATCCACTCGGCGACGACGACGTTGAGGTCGCCGGTCAGCATGACGGACTCGTTGAGGGCCTCAGCCGGCGTCGCATACTCGGAACGAATGTCCGCCCGGGTCGTCCGGAAGCCGAACTCCATCTTCAGCTGGCGTTCGACGGGGACCTTGGTCAGCCGCTCGATGCCCAGGGGGATCTTGAGATGGAGCCCCGGATCGGTCATCCGGACGAACTTGCCCAGCCTGAGGATGACGCCGATCTCCTCGGGACTGACCTGATAGAAGGACCCGGCCAGAATGAGGACCGCGGCCAGCACGATGAGGACGGCCCTCACGGTCTTGACGGGGATCTTGGGCAGCTCCGGCCGTGTGAACGATTGGAAATCATAAGTCATGGTCACCTCTCTTATGAGATTTCGTCGAGGACGGCCTGGGCGGCCGGGGGACCTGCCGGGCGCGACGGACCTATCTTATCACACTTCGAGGCCGATCATGTCGCGGATGTCCCGTTCGAGCCCGTCGAGCGGCATCCGCCGGACGGGCAAAGAAAGCGGGCCGGAGGCCTGATCCGCCCCGTGGCCCCTTCCAGTCAGGACGAGGACGATCTCGTCGCCGCGTGCCACGGTCCCTCCGTCGACAAGCCGGGACAGGGCGGCCAGGACCGTCGCCGACTCGGGTTGACAGGACAATCCTTCGCGGAGGGCCAGCTCGCTCCGGGCCGCCAGCATCTCCTCGTCCGAGACGGACACGAGCAGGCCGCCGCGCTCGCGGACCGCCCGCAGGACAGCGGCGCCCGCGGGCGGGGCCGGGTTGGAAATGGCGTGCGCGATCGTCCGGACCCGGTCGAGGCGCTCGCAGCGCGGCCGTCCGGCCTCGAACGCCCGGACGAGGGGCGCACAGCCCTCGGCTTGGACTCCGACGAGCACCGGGACGCCTCCGATCAGGAGCTCCTTCTCGAGGTCCTCGAAGGCCCTCAGGAGCCCGAGAAAGTGGCCTCCCGCGCTCACCGGGACAAAGAGGAAGGCCGGGGCCCGGCGCCCCAGCTGTTCGTAGATCTCGTAGCCCGTGACCTTGTAGCCTTCCATCCGGAAGGGGTCGACGGAGTTCAGGAACGGCAGGCCGAGGGCCCGGCCGGCCTCCAGGCTGCGATGGAAGAGGCGGCCGTAGTCCCCATCGACGCTGATGAGCCGCGGTCCGTAAGCGGCTGCGGCCCGGATGGCAACGTCAGAGGTCCCTTCTTTCAGCAGGAGGAACGTCTCCAGCCCGGCCCGGGCCCCGTAGGCCGAGGTCGAGACCGCCATGTTGCCCGTCGAGACCGTCCCGATGCGGCGGAGACCGGAGGCGGCGGCCTTCATGACGGCCACGACCGTCCCGCGGTCCTTGAAGCTGCCGGTCGGGTTCCGCGTTTCGTCCTTCGCATAGAGGCCCGGAAGGCCCAGCCGGGAGCCGATGCGGGTCAGCCGGAGCAGGGGCGTTCCGCCCTCTCCCAAGCTCAGCCGGGCATCGACGGAGGACAACGGCAGGAAATCGGCGTAGCGTTCGAGGGGCCTTCGGGCGCCCTCGCGGATGGTCCGCCTCCCGCCTCCGGGGGTGACGAACAACGGCCCCCCGCACCCGGGGCAGAGGCGAAGAAAGGGATCGTCGGCGCCGGCCGGACCGCAAGCGGGACAAGAGAGAACGTCCATCCGACGCATTATAGGCCATTTCGGGCCCTTTAAGGAACAGGGATTGTCATGCCGCCCGGATGAGGTTACAATTCCGGACGCCATGAAGGTCCGGACTCCCTTGGACGATGCGGTCTTCATGCGGGCCGCCCTCCGCGAAGCCGCCAAGGCGGCCGCGGCGGGCGAGGTCCCGGTCGGGGCCGTCGTCGTCCGGGACGGCAAGATCGTCGCCCGGGGCCGCAACGCGCCCATCTCGAGGACGGACCCCACGGCCCATGCCGAGATCGTGGCCCTCCGGCGGGCGGCCCGTAAGGCCGGGAACTATCGTCTCGCGGGCTTAGACCTTTTCGTCACCGTCGAGCCGTGCGCCATGTGCCTGGGAGCCGTCGTTCAGGCCCGTATCCGGCGCCTCGTCTACGGCGCGGCCGACCCCAAGGCGGGGGCGGTCTCGTCGATCATGGATTTTCCGTTCGAGCGGGTCAATCACCGGCCGGAGATCGCGGGCGGCGTCCTGGCGGACGAGTGCGCCGCCGCCGTTCGCGGGTTCTTCCGCGCCCGCCGACGGCCCTGCCGCTGACAAGAGAGGTCCCCGTGCCTGGTCACCGCCTCCGATTTCGGATATAATGCAGCACTTCGAGTGACCGTCCTGGCGGAGAGGTGGCCGAGCGGTTGAAGGCGACGGTCTCGAAAACCGTTATCCTGAGCGATCGGGATCGCGGGTTCGAATCCCGCCCTCTCCGCCATTTTTTTTCGATACCGTGAGCGGTGCTCGAGACGGACAGGGAGGAAGATCATGAAGACGGTCCCTCTCATCGTGACGGGTTTCGGGAACGTCGGGCGGGTTTTCGTCTCGCTGCTGCGGGAGAAGCGCGAGGACCTCGCCCGCCGCTACGGCCTCGAGATCGAGATCGCGGCCGTGACCAAGGCCGACGGCTGCTTCTTCACCGGCGCGCCCCTCGACGTCAGGCGGATCTCGAGGGGAGGGGCGCCATGGACCTCCGGCAATCCCGCCTGGCACGAGGGGATGGACGCGCGGAAGGTCCTCGAAGGGTCCCCGCCCGGCGGCTGCCTTGTCGAGTGCACGCTCTCGAGCCTCGAGACGGGAGAACCGGGGCTCACCTACATCTCCTCGGCTTTCCGGAACGGATGGCACGCCGTGGCCGCCAGCAAAGGGGCCCTCGTCGTCGGCCTCCGCGAGCTGAAGGCCCTGGCCGCGGAGAACGGCGTGTCCCTCAAGTTCAGCGGGGCCACGGCGGCCGCCTTGCCGACCTTGGACGTGGGTGTCTTCTCCCTGGCCGGAGCGAGGATCGAAGGCATTCAGGGCATCCTCAACGGGACGACGAACTACATCCTGACCCGCATGGCGGAGGGCCTGGACTACGACGAAGCCCTGAAAGAGGCCCAGAGCAAGGGGATCGCCGAGCCCGACCCGGCGAACGACGTCGAGGGCCGGGATGCCGCCTGCAAGATCCTGCTCATCACCAACGCCTGCCTCGACGCGGACCACGCCCTCCGGGAGGTCCAGGTCACGGGGATCGCCGGCCTGTCGGCGGACTTCGTCCGCTCGGCCGTCCGGGAGGGCCGGGCCGTCAAGCTGCTGGCCACGGCCGCGCCTGGCAGGAAGGGCGGGAGATGGAGCCTCGAGGTCCGGCCGTCCGTGCTCGACGCGACCCATCCTCTTTTCCACGTCAGCGGAACGGAAAAGGGGATCTCGTTCCTCACGGACTCCATGGGCACGGTGACGGTGACGGGCGGCCGCTCGAACCCCCGCGGCGCGGCGGCCGCCATGCTCAAGGACATCATCAACATCTACAGACCTCCGGCCTGACCTCCGAGCGCCGCCGGGGCTCTCCCTGCGGATCGCCGGGCGCCGTCGATTGACCTGCCGGGGCTTTTTTGGTACGTTTGTGTCCGCTGTGGAGCGGGGATCGCTTCGCGATCTCGCAACGGAGAGGTGTCCGAGTGGCTTAAGGAGCACGCTTGGAAAGCGTGTGTGTGCCGCAAGGTGCACCGCGGGTTCGAATCCCGCCCTCTCCGCCACCCCGTCGCGGGAAACGCCGCGAGTCCGATCAAGGAGCCATAGGATGGACAGCAAAGACCTCATTCACCTCGAGGACGTTTACGGGGCCCATAACTATCACCCTCTGGACGTCGTCGCGACCAAGGCCCAGGGCATCTGGATGTTCGACGTCGAGGGCCGGAAATTCATGGATTTCCTAAGCGCCTATTCGGCCGTCAACCAGGGCCACCGGCATCCCCGGATCGTCAAGGCCCTCATCGAGCAGGCCCGGCGGCTGACCCTGACCTCGCGGGCCTTCCGCAACGATCAGTGGCCCCTGCTGGCCAAGGAGCTCTGCGATCTGACGGGCTACTCCATGGTCCTGCCCATGAACTCCGGGGCCGAGGCCGTCGAGACGGCCGTCAAGGGCGCCCGCAAGTGGGCCTATCAGAAAAAGGGCGTGGCCCAGGACCGGGCGGAGATCATCGCCTGCTCGAACAACTTCCACGGCCGGACCGTGACCGCGATCAGCTTCTCGACCGAACCGCTCTACAGGAAGGACTTCGGCCCATTCACTCCGGGTTTCACGATCATCCCCTTCGGCGACGTCGAGGCCCTGGAAAAGGCCATCACGCCGCAGACGGCCGCCTTCCTCGTCGAGCCCATCCAGGCCGAGGCGGGGATCCTCATCCCGCCCGACGGGTACTTGAAGGAAGCCGCCGAAATTTGCCGGCGGAACAACGTCCTGTTCATCGCCGACGAGATCCAGACCGGCCTCGGCCGGGCCGGCCGGCTGTTCGCCTGCGAGCACGACGGCGTCCGCCCCGACATGGTCATCATCGGCAAGTCCTTGGGCGGCGGCTGCTATCCCATCTCAGCGGTCCTCGCCGACCGGGACATCCTCGGGGTCTTCAAGCCGGGCGAGCACGGATCGACCTTCGGCGGCAACCCGTTGGCGTGCGCGGTCGCCCGGGAAAGCTTGCGGGTCATCATCGATGAAAAGCTCGTCCAGAACGCGGCCGAGCGGGGCGGGTCGTTCCTGGAGAAGCTCCGCAAGATCCGGAGCCGCCACATCAAGGAGGTCCGCGGCCGGGGCCTGCTCATCGGCATCGAGCTCAAGCCCGAGGCCGGCGGGGCCAGACGCTATTGCGAGGAGCTGATGAATGAAGGGCTCCTCTGCAAGGAAACCCACGACCACGTCATCCGATTGGCTCCTCCGCTCATCATCAGGGAAAAGGACCTGAATTGGGCCTTCAAGCGGATTAAGACGGTCTTCAAGAGACTGGCCTGAAGCGCGACTAAAAGATCAGGTTCGATACCCCGGCTGTCCTCCATCGAGGACGATCGGGCGGCATGGTGCCGGAGACGAACCTGTTCCCGCATGTGGCACGTCTCTTGCTTAAGGCAAGGATAGGAGGAGCGAAATGAAAAAGCTTCTTGGCATCCTGACTCTCGCCGTCCTGGCAGGCTCGGCCTGCTATATTTATGTCCCTTATGACGGGACCCGCACCCCGCCCCCCCGGGCCCGGACCTACGAGCCGGCGCGCTCCGCCTACAGCCGGATGGACGTTTCTTATTTCTACGAATACCTCCAACCGTACGGGATGTGGGTTTCCCTGTCTCCCTATGGATACGTGTGGATCCCGCGCGACGTCGGTTACCGGTGGCGTCCGTACACGAGGGGGCACTGGGCCTGGACCGACTACGGATGGACCTGGGTGTCGCT
Source organism: Candidatus Aminicenantota bacterium (assembly GCA_037447475.1). Lineage (GTDB taxonomy): Bacteria > Acidobacteriota > Aminicenantia > Aminicenantales > Saccharicenantaceae > RBG-16-66-30. The sequence goes on along the minus strand of JBBIGP010000003.1, from coordinate 61,983 downwards.
CGAGCGCTGGGGATGGATCGCCTTCCATTACGGCCGCTGGGGCTGGGACCGCCGCCTGGGTTGGTTCTGGGTCCCTGACATCGTCTGGGGCCCGGCCTGGGTCGGCTGGCGCTGGGGGGGCGGCCACATCGGCTGGGCCCCGCTCCCGCCCGGCGTGGACTTCCATCCGGGCCGCGGGTTCGGACGCCGTGACTGGAACATCCCCGGCCACACCTGGATCTTCGTCCGGGGGCGCGACTTCATGGACCGGTCCCTGAACCAATGGGTCCTGCCCTACGAGCGGAACACGACCATCATCAACCACACGGTCATCAACGTCAACATCATCGTCCGGGACAACCGGGTCGTCAACGAGGGACTCGGGCTGGACCATGTCCGGCGCGAGACGAACAAGCCGGTGGCCAAGGCCGCCCTCCGTGACGGGAGCCGGCCCGAGGATGTCCGATCGTCCGGCCAGGAGGTCGTCGTCTACAGGCCCGAGATCTCGCGCAACGAGCAAGCCCGGCCGAGGCAAATCGTCGATCCGCAACAGGCGGCCGAACGGCTTGAGGCCGAAGGGCCCGGACGCATCGTCCGTCAGACCCCCCAGGAGGACCGCAGCGTCGCCCTCCGGCAGGTCCACAAGCGGGAAAAGAAGCTCATGGAGGAAAGCCAGGAGGCCGAGATAACCGAAGTCCGCCGACGGACGGTCGAAGAGGCCAAGACGGTCGACAGCTCCGAGGCCCGCCAGAAGGCGGAGGAGCAGGCCAAGACGAGGATCGGAGAGCTGAGAAAAAAGCACGCCGAGGAGAAGGCCGAGCTCGCCAAGAGGCAGAAAGACGAAGAGGAGAAGGCCAAGAAGCCGCCGACGCCGGTCAGAAAGAAGATCGAGGTTCCCTAGGGATGCGGCTTTCCGGCCCGGATCGTAACGGCCAAGGCCGCCGCCAGGATCAAGGTCCCTCCGGCGACCGTTCTCGGCGACGGGAGCTCGCCGAGAAAGGCGAGGGCGAGGAGGATCCCGTACACGGGCTCGAGTGAGCTCAAGATGCTGGCCGTCCTGGCCCCTACGCGTCTCATCCCGCTGATGAACAACGTGTGGGCGGCCGCCGTGCAGACGACGCCCAGGACGGCGACGAGGCCCAGCGTCCGGGCCGTCAAAGGCCGGCTCAAGCTCAGGACGAAGGGAGCCAGGATGACAGTCGCGGCGAGATCCTGGTAGAACGCGACCGTCAGGCTGGAGTGGCGCCCGGCGAGGTGACGATTGGCGATTGACAGGACCGAGAAGGTCAGGCCGGCCCCGAGCCCGAAGAGCACGCCCCGGAAGGTCGAATCCGTCAGGTCGAAGCCGGGGATGATCAGGTAGATCCCCAGGACGCAGAGCAGGGCGAACCCCAGGCTTCCCCGGTCCCGCGGCTCTTTCAGAAGGACGGGCTCCAAGAAAGCGGTGAAGACCGGGAAGCTCGAATAGGACAGGAGCCCGACGGCCACCGAGGCGATCTGCACCGAGTGGAAGAACAGGCTCCAATGCACGGCCAAGGCGAAACCGCAGAGGACGAGCAGGCCCGCGTCCCGGCCCGGGGCGATGCGGAATGACCGCCGGCCGAGGGCCAGCACGGCGGCCAGGGCCAGGGAGGCGAAAAAGACCCGGCCGAAGACGATCAGGGGAGGGGAGAGGGGGATCCATTTGCCGAAGAGACCCGGGAAGCCGAAGAGGAGGACGGCGAGGTGGATCTCCCAGAGGCTCCGGCGGCGGGGTTTCACGCGGCTTATTATAATCGTTTCCCTTGATATTTGCCCCGTTTGTGCTAAGATAATCTTTACATTTTCGGGGATCCGACCTGTTCCCGACCTGCGACGAGCGGCCGAAACCCATGTCCTATAAGATCTTCGCCTTGAAATACAGGCCTCAGACCTTCGAGGAGGTCGTCGGGCAGAAGTCCGTAGTCCGGACCATCCAGAACGCCATCGAGGCCGGACGGGTGGCCCAAGCCTACCTCTTTTCGGGGATGAGAGGGACCGGGAAGACCACGGTCGCCCGGGTCCTGGCCAAGGCCCTCAACTGCGCCCACGGCCCGACAGCCCACCCGTGCAAAGTCGTGAGCGACGACGGCGGCAAGAACCCCGATGCGTGCGACTACTGCCGGGCCATCTACGAGGAGAGGGCCATCGACGTCCTGGAGATCGACGGCGCCTCGAACCGCGGGATCGACGACATCAAGCTCCTGCGGGAGTCCCTGAAATACAAGGCCATCTACGCCCGCTACAAGGTCGTCATCATCGACGAGGTCCACCAGATCACCAAGGACGCTTTCAACGCTCTCCTCAAGACCCTCGAGGAGCCGCCCCCAAACACCGTGTTCATCTTCGCGACCACCGAGTTCGACAAGGTCCCGGCGACCATCGTCTCCCGCTGTCAGCACTTCGAGTTCAAGAAGATCTCCCACCGGGAGATCATCAACCATCTCATGGGGATCGCCGGCCGGGAGAATATCACCATCTCCCCGGCCGGGACGGCCCTGATCGCGGCCGCCGCCGACGGCAGCATGCGGGACGCCCAGAGCCTGCTCGATCAGGCCGTGGCCTTCAGCGGCAACAACATCGGCGACGAGGACCTCAGGACGATCCTCGGCGTCGTCGGCCAGGACCTTCTCTTCGGCTGCGCGAGGGCCGTTCTCGAAGAGAAGCCGGGGGAGGTCTTCGGCCTCGTGGACCGGACCGTCGAAGGGGGCCACGACCTCCGGTTCTTCTTCTCCAGGCTCATCGAGCACTTCCGGGCCCTGCTCCTCGTCCGGTCCATGAAGACGCCGGAGGAGCTCCTGCCCGCGGGCCCCGAGGAGCTCCAGGCCCTGCGCGAGCAAGCGGCCCTGGCGTCCGCCGACGACCTTCTTCGCTACCTCATCGCCCTGCAGCAGGCCGAGCCGGGGTTGAAATACTCGGCCGTTCCCAGGATCTATCTGGAAACCTTCCTCATCAGGCTCTGTCAGTTCCGAAAGCTCGTCCCGCTCCAGGAGCTGATCCGGGAGGTGGAGTCCCTGAAGGGCGGCGAGGGCGGGCCGTCTTCCGGCCGAGCCTTCGCCGGACCGGCGGCCCCAGCGGGACCTCCCTCTCCCCCCCCGACGAGGCCGCCGAAAGCGGCGGGACCGGCCCCCCGGCCCGCCAAGGACCTCTTCTCCCAGGCCCTCGAAAAACTGGCCGCCGACAGGGCGCCTCTGGTCGCGCTCCTGTCCCAGTATTCGTCGGCGCGGGTCACGGGCGACGTCCTCGAGGTCTTCTTCGACAGCGGCCGGTCGTTCTTCGCCAGAAGCGTCCAGGACAAGGACCTCAAGGCCGTCGAGAAAGCGGTCGCGGACATCGCCGGGAGGAGGATCGCGGTCCGGTTCCCCGGGGAAGGGGCCCCGGCCGGCCCTCCGCCGGGTCCGGGCCGGGAGATCGAGACGGCCCTCAAGGACCCGGCCGTCCAGTATTTCATGACCACCTTCAAGGCCCAGGTCCTGTCGGCCGACCCCGTGGGGGACCCGCGGGACAAGGGCCCGGAAGGGACGCCGCCCGCGGAGGACGCAACATGAAGAACGTCATGGACCTCCAGAGGATGCTGAAGACGGCCAAGGACATGCAGGAGCGACTGCAGAAAGAGCTCGCCGAGATGCGCGTCGACGGCTCGAGCGGCGGGGGCATGGTCCGGATCGTCCTCGACGGCCACAAGAACCTCCACACGATCCGGATCGAGCCCGAGGTCATCGACCGGAACGAGGCCGAAATGCTCCAGGACCTCGTCGTCGCGGCCGCGAACGACGCCTCGCGCAAGGTCGACGAGGCCCTGGCCCAGAAAATGGGCGGCCTCACCGGCGGTCTGAAGATCCCGGGGTTGTTCTGATGTTCGAGTACGCCCAGCCGCTCCGCGACCTCATCGAGGAGCTGCGGCGGATCCCGGGCGTCGGGGCCAAGACCGCCCAGCGCATGGCCTTCTATCTGCTCGGGTTGAGGACCGAGGAGGCCGACAAGCTGGCCGAGGCCATCCGTGAAGCCAAGCGGCGGATCTTCACCTGCTCGGTCTGCAACAACATCACCCACGTCGACCCCTGCCTCATCTGCTCGGACGGCCGCCGGGCCGACGACGCACTGTGCATCGTCGAGGAGCCGTTCAACATCTCCTCGCTCGAAAGGACGGGCGCCTTCCACGGACGCTACCACGTCCTCCTGGGCCCTCTCTCCCCGCTCAAGGGCCGGGGGCCGGACGAGCTCCGCCTGGAGAAGCTCGCCCGCCGGGTCGAGGCCGGAACGTTCCAAGAGATCATCATCGCCACCAACCCGACCGTGGAGGGGGAGGCCACCGCCCTCTATCTCCTGCGATTCCTCAAGGGTTACGGGATACGCATCACCCGGCTGGCCATGGGCCTGCCGGTGGGCTCAGACCTCGATTTCGCCGACCAAGTGACCATCAAGAAGGCCCTGGAGGGGCGAACGGAGCTCAAGGAGTAGCCGAAGAATATCCGCTGCCTCCGAGCGGCACACGGAGTCATCCATGAATAAAGACATGCAGACGATCGACGGGAACACGGCGGCGACGCACGTGTCCTATGCCTATTCGGAGGTCGCGGCCATCTATCCGATCACGCCGTCCTCGACCATGGGCGAGCTGGCCGACGAGTGGTCGGCCCAGGGCCGCAAGAACATCTTCGGCCAGACGGTCGACGTGGTCGAGATGCAGTCGGAAGGCGGCGCCTCGGGCGCGGTCCACGGAGCGCTCTCGGCCGGGGCTCTGACGACGACCTTCACGGCCTCGCAGGGCCTGATGCTGATGCTGCCGAACATGCACAAGATCGCCGGCGAGATGCTGCCGACCGTGTTCCTCGTCTCGGCCCGCTCGCTGGCCTGCCAGTCCCTGTCCATCTTCGGCGACCACAGCGACGTCATGGCCGCCCGGAACACGGGCTTCGCCTTGACCTGCGCCGGCTCCGTCCAGGAGGCCCAGGACCTGGCCATCGTCGCCCACCTGGCGAGCCTCCGGACCCGCATCCCCTTTCTCCATTTCTTCGACGGCTTCCGGACCTCGAACGTCGTCGAAAAGGTCGACGTCGTTCCTTACGAAACGCTGGCCCAGCTGTTCGAGCCGGAGCACCTGGAGGCCTTCCGGAACAGGTCCCTCAATCCCGAACGGCCCGTCCTCAAGGTCGGGCAGCAGAATCCGGACGTGTACTTCCAGGGACGGGAGACCGTCAACCGCTATTACGCGGAATGTCCGGCCCTCGTCCAGCACTACATGGACAAGGTCGGCCGGGCCATCGGCCGTCCCTACCATCTGTTCGACTACTTCGGGGCCCCGGACGCCGAGAAGGTCATCGTCATGATGGGCTCGGGCGCCGAGACGGCCGAGGAAACGATCAACCACCTCAACGCCAAGGGCGCCAAGCTCGGCCTCGTCAAGGTCCGCCTCTACCGGCCCTTCGACGCCGCCGCCCTCAACGCGGCCGTCCCGGCCACGGCCAGGAAGATCGCCGTGCTCGACCGGACCAAGGAGCCCGGCTCGATCGGCGAGCCGCTCTACCTCGACGTCGCCCTGGCCCTCTCCGGCCGGCCGGTCAAGGTCATCGGCGGCCGCTACGGCCTGTCCTCCAAGGAGTTCACGCCGGCCATGGTCAAGGCCGTCTACGACCATCTCGACAAGAAGGCCGCGCATGGCTTCACGGTAGGCATCACGGACGACCTCACCGGGACGTCGATCCCCGTCGGCGCCGTCCTCGAGACAGAGCCCCCGGGGACCGTCCGCTGCAAGTTCTGGGGCTACGGGTCCGACGGGACGGTCGGGGCCAACAAGAACTCCATCAAGATCATCGCCGACCACACGGACCTCTACGGCCAAGGCTATTTCCAGTACGACTCGAAGAAGTCCGGCGGCATCACCATCTCCCACCTCCGCTTCGGCAAGCAGCCCATCCAGTCCCAGTACTTGCTGAACTCCGTCGACTTCGTCGCCCTCCACAAGCCGTCCTACATCGGCCGGCTCGACATCCTCGAGGGCATCCGCGAGGGAGGGACCTTCCTCATCAACTCCAATTGGAGGAAAGAGGAGGTCTTCGAGAACCTGACCGAGGACATGCAGAGGACGATCATCGACAAGAAGATCAAGGTCTTCAACATCGACGCCCTCAGGATTGCCGGAGAGCTCGGATTGGGCTGGCGCATCAATTCCATCATGCAGGCCTGCTTCTTCAAGCTCTCCGGGGTCCTCCCGGAGGACGAGGCCATCGCCCTCATCAAGAAGGCCATCGAAAAGACCTACGGCCGCAAGGGCCAAGAGGTCGTCCAGATGAATTGGGACGCCGTCGACCGCAGCGCCGCGGCCCTCGAAGCGGTGCCCATACCGGCCAAGATCGTCAAGTCCGCCCCGGTCGCCAAGATCGTCCCCGACGACGCCGGCGCTTTCGCCAAGGAAGTCATCGACCCCGTCACCCGGTTCAAGGGGGACAGCCTGCCGGTGTCGAAGATGCCCCTCGACGGGGCCATCCCGACGGCCACCTCGCGCCTCGAGAAGCGGGGCATCGCCGTCGAGGTCCCGCGGTGGCTCCCGGACAACTGTATCCAGTGCAACCAGTGCTCCTTCGTCTGCCCCCACGCCTCGATCCGGGCCAAGCAGATCGCGCCGGCCGACCTCAAGGGCTCTCCCGATGGCTTCGCCGTCCTCAAGTCCAATACGAAGAATGACCGGAACCTCCAGTATCGGGTCCAATGCTACATCGAGGATTGCGTCGGCTGCGCCGTCTGCGTCGAGGTCTGCCCGGCCAAGGCCAAGGCCCTGGCCATGGTCCCCGTCGAAGAGGAGCGGACCGCCGGCGAAGCGGCCAAGGCCGAATTCTTCGACCGTCTCCCCGACGACGTCGTCGACGGCGCCAAGCCCGAAACGCTCAAGGGCAGCCAGTTCCTCCGGCCGCTGTTCGAGTTCAGCGGGGCCTGTGCCGGCTGCGGAGAGACGCCCTACGTCAAGCTGGCCACCCAGCTCTATGGAGACCGGATGATCATCGCCAACGCCACGGGCTGTTCCTCGATCTACGGCGGCACGTTCCCGACCTCGCCTTACTGTGTCAACGCGGAAGGGAAGGGGCCGGCCTGGGCCAACTCCCTGTTCGAGGACAACGCCGAGTACGGCTTCGGCATGAGGCTGGCCGTCGATGCCGGCCGGCGCCTGCTGGCGGCGTCGATCGATGCCGCCCTGGCCGCCGGGACGACCCCCGCGCTCACGGATGCCCTGACCCGGATGAAGGGCGCATGGTCGGACACGGGCCAGGAAGCTAAGGCCGCGGCCCGGGCCGTCAAAGCCGCCTTGCCGGCCGCGTCGGCCAAGGCCGGCGCCGCCAAACCGTACCTCGCGAAGATCGACGAGCTCAAGGATTTCCTTGTCGACAAGAGCGTCTGGTGCATCGGCGGCGACGGCTGGGCCTACGACATCGGGTACGGAGGCTTCGACCACGTCGTGGCCATGAACCGCAACGTCAATCTCCTCGTCCTCGACACCGAGGTCTATTCCAATACCGGCGGGCAGGCCTCCAAGGCCACTCCGCTCGGGTCGGTGGCCAAATTCGCCTCCTCCGGCAAGAAGACGACCAAGAAGGACCTGGGCCGCATCGTCATGAGCTATGGATACGTCTACGTCGCCTCGGTGGCCATGGGCGCGAACATGAACCAGTGCCTCAAGGCCTTCCTCGAGGCCGAGTCCTACCCCGGTCCGTCGATCATCATCGCCTACTCGCCGTGCATCAACCACGGCATCGACATGAGCAAGTCCCAGGCCGCCCAGAAGCTGGCCGTCGAATCGGGCTACTGGATCCTCTACCGCTACAACCCGCTCCTGGCCAAGGACGGCAAGAACCCCCTCCAGCTCGACTCCAAGGAGCCCAAGCTCGAGTACGAGGCCTTCCTCCAGAACGAGATCCGCTACCGGACCCTCGTCCAGCAGTTCCCCGAGATCGCCAAGGATCTTTTCGCCCGGGCGGCCCTGGAGGCCAAGAAGCGCTACGCCGACTACAAGAAGATGGCCGAGTGACCGGCCGCTCCGGGCCCCGGCGGCCCTTAGGGCTGCGCCGGACGCATTCCGGAAGGAGGAGGCGACCATGTCCCAGGCGGGGAGGGCCAGGCGTCTGGTCTGTTTCGTCGCGGCTTTGGCGGCCGCCCTCGGGCTCCAGAGCTGCGCCGCGCTCGACGAGATGGCTTCGGCCCTGACGAGCCTGAAGCGGCTCCAATTCCGGATCGGCGGGGTCGGCGATTTCCGTCTGGCGGGGATTCCCGTTTCGGGCAAGACGATGCTGAGGCAATTCTCGGCCGCGGACGCGCTCAAACTCATCCAGTCCTTCAACGCGAAGCAGCTCGCGGCCGACTTCGTCCTGGAGGTCCTGGCCGTCAATCCCAACGACGGAACGGGCGGAACGGCCCGGACGACGAGCACCTTGACGGGCCTCGAAAGCCGGCTGCTCATCGACGGGAGGCCGACGGTCACCGGGGATATCGCCCAACCGGTGGAGATCTCCGGGACAGGACAGACCGTGACGATCCCCATCCGCCTGTCGCTCGACCTCGTCGAGTTCTTCGGGGACAAGCGCTACGAGGACCTCGTCGACCTGGCCCTGGCCATCGGCGGGGGCTCGGGCGATCCGACCCGGATCGCCCTCGACGCCCAGCCACGGGTCACGACGCCGCTCGGAACGCTTACCTACCCCGGCCGGATCACCATCGTCAGCTTCGAGTTCCGGTAGCCGCCTCTCAGAAGACCAGGTAGCGGCCGTTCTCCATGACCGGCTCGGGCGGCGCGTCCGGGTAGCGGAAGACGACCGACCGGACCCGGACGCGCGGCTGGGCGGCCGGGATATAGATGCGGTCGAGGTGGATGACCTCGCGGGGCGAGGAGAAGTCGGAAGGCCCGATGCGGCCGCCGAAATGGTCGCTCCGCCCGAAGGCGACGTGCAATCCCAGCTTCTCGTCGAGGAGGATCTCCCCGATGGGCTCGAGGCCGAAATCGCCGAGGACCCCGAAACCCAGCTCGGCCATGTTCCCGTAGGCCGGCTCCCGGCGGAGACGGTCGACCTCGGCCTCGAACGCGGGCCCTTGCCCCTCGGCCGAGACGGCCGTGTTGGCCTCGATCCGGAACACCACTATCTCCCCGCCGATCTGCACGGGAAGAAGGCCTTTCGTGAGGCTGGGCTCGGTCCCCTCTCCCTCGTAGGGCACGATGTAAGTCTCGCCGCTCGGAAGATTTCCGGCCGTGCCTTTCGCCGGGAACCGTCCGCTGCTCTCGTGGGCCTTGCGGAACCGGAGGTCGAACAGCATCGGGAAGAGCCTGTCCTCGTCGGTCTCGAAGACGGCCTCGGCGCTGTCCGCCCTGTCCAGGCGCTCCTTGAGCAGGGCGACCCGCCGCCCGACCTCGCCGTAATCGATCCGCAGGGCTGGCAGCATCTTCTCCGAGAACCCGGGCATCGTCGCCGCCCGGAACCCGTGCTCCCGGGCCGCGTTCTTGAGCGGGGCCGTCGTCGAATACTCCGTCGGCGCCAGGAAGAGCTGGACGGCCTCGAAGACCGACGGGAACGTCCACTTTTCGCCCGCCGCAGACAGCCCGGCCGCGTCGGGGGGAAGACCGCCTTCGACGAGAGTGGCGTCGGCCGGCAGCTCCGCGTTGTTGGAGCCGACGTCGGGGTAGGCGACGAGGTGGACGGCCTCGAGCGGGACCGACGGCGCTTCCCGCCTCAGAGCCTCCGCCCACTCCGCCGCCATCGACCGCCGGAGCCGCCAGTCCGGGTTATCGCTCTGTGTGTTTCGAGGGACATCCACGAGGATCCCCAAAACCCGGTCCCCGGGATGACGCGGGAAGACCGAGCGGATGAGCTCCACGAGCTCCCGGCTCGTCAATCGGGACATCTCTTGCCTCCTTGTCGTTCACTTAAGGTGCCGGATCACGGGCGCCGGCGGCGGCCGGTACCGGGCCGTGGCCCGGGCCGACCCGGACCCTGAGGGCCCCGGCGGGGGCCGCGGTCTCCCTGATGAAAGCGTTCATCTCCTCGAGCGTGACCGAGTCGATCCTCTCGAGGACGGCGGCGAGATAGGCGTGCCCCAAGCCGAGGACCTCGAACATTCCGGCCGCCCTTGTTCTCGACGGTTTGGCCTCGATGGACCGGAGGAAAGAAGTGCCGGCGGTCGTTTTGGCCGATTCGAATTCCTCCTGAGAAAGTCCCTCCCGGTGAAGGGCCTCGAGGGCCTCGTCCAGGGCCGCCGACGCGATCTCCGCTTTGGCATTCTCGGTCTCGAGATAGGCTTCCAGCACGCCCGAGGTCCTCGTCCAGACCGTCCGGGCGTTGACATTGTAGGCCAGCTTGCCGGTCGTCCTGAGCGACCAGAGGCGGGAGCCGGGCCCGCGCCCGACGGCGGTCTCGAGGATCGATCCGCGGGCATAGGCCTCGGGATCCGGGGCCGGCAGCATGAACAGCCGGCCTAGGTAGGTCTGTTTGGTCTCCCGGGACAGGACGACGTCGCGGTCCTCGGGAAGCGAAGGCAGGGAAGCGGCGGCATCGGCCGTCTCCCCGGGCGGGAATTCCGTGAAGTGCTTTTCGAGAAGGGTCCCGATCTCCTCCCGGCCCAGGTCGGAACCGACGGAGAAGAACACGCCGCGCCGAGTGAAAAGCCGTCGCCGGAAGTCGACGACGTCCTTCCTGGCGATCGACCGCAGGCTGGCCTCCGTCCCGAAAGTCGCCGTCCCGTATCCCCGGCCGCCGAACAGGGCCCGCCAGCCCGCGTGGCTCGCGGCGGCCTCGGCATCGTCCTGTTCGGACCCATCCCTCACGGCCATCGTTCTCTTCGTCCGGTCGATCCGGATGCCGGTCAGGAGAGGGTTCCGGATGATCTCCGCGGCCGTCCGGAGCGCCGCCTCGAGGTTCTCCGACAGGCATTCGATGTGGATGATCGAACAGTCCTCCCAGACCGTGAGGAACATGCGCGTCGCCTGGGCCATGAGGTCCCGGGCCTTCCCCTCGTCCGGGATCTCCAAGGAGAGCGAAGTCGCCAGGTAGGCGAGCCCGTCCAGGCCGGCCGGCACGGCGCCTCTCCCGCCTCGAATGAAGACCTGGACGACGGTCGTCGGGGAGACGGCGTCCCGATGATAGAGGCATACGGATCCGTTGGCCAGGACGAACTTCTCCGGTCCCTCGATCCTTGGCGGACCGGGAGTCCCGGCGGCGGCGAGGACCGCGAGGACCGCCAGTGAGAGGACCCCCTGGGCTGAGCGGACGCTCATGGCCCTCCCCCTTTTTTCCAGGGAATGACGGCCACGGCGGCCGACCCGCCGCGGGCGAAGTACTTCCGGGCGACCCTCCGGACGTCGCTCGAGCTGACCTCCAGGATCCGGTCCAGATATCGTCCCGGGTCCCGGCGCATGTTAAGGAGCATGAAGCGGGCCATGGAGCCGGCCAAGGCGAGGCCCGACTCCTCGGACCGGCTGACGGCGAACCGGACCTGGTTCTTGGCGCTCCCCAGGGAATCGAAGGCCTGGAAGGCGGCCTCGCCGGGGTGGTCGGACGGGGAGTACGACTCGCCGGCGGACCCGCGGAGGTAATTCAGGGCCTCGCTCCGGGCCAGCGCGACATTCCTCGGGTCGAGCCGCATGGAGATGACGACGGCCCCGCCGAAGCGGTTGGCAAGATAGACCATGGTCAGCGTCTGGAGGAGAGCCCTCCGGGCCTGGAGCGCGGCCGGCAGCAGGGGATGGACGCCCCGGCCCATCATCTCCACGAGCAGGTTCATGGCGTACTGATCGGGATCGTTGCAGTCCGGGGCCGGGAGCGCGAGGACCAGTGTTCCCCCCTCGACGTCCTTCTCCTCGCGGAGAAAGACGCTCTTCTTGAGGAGCGGCGCCTGCGGAAGGGGCTCCCGGGCCAGGCCGGAGGAGGGGAGCGGCCCAAACACCTCCCGGACCATCCGTTCCATTTCCTCCTTGCGGAAGTCCCCCACGACGGCCAGGGCCCCGTTGTCGGGGACGAAAAATTTGCGGTGAAAGGCCATGAGATCCGATGCCGTCGCCGCGGAGATGACCGCCCTCCGGCCGTAGACCGATCGCCCGTAGGGGTGCCCCGGGAAGAGGTTCCGGAGGGCGAGCTCCGCCGCATAACGGTGAGGGTCGTCCTCCATCTGGCTGATCTCCTCGAGGACCACCTCCTTCTCCTCGTCGAGCTCCTCCTGGGTCAGGGCCAGCCCGAAGAGAAGGTCCTTCTGGTTCCAGAGGCCGAACTCGGCGGACCGGGAGGGCAGGGCGAGCTCGAACAGGGACAGGTCCTGTCCCGTGTAGGCGTTGAAATAGGCCCCGTGGCGCCGGAGGTCGCGGCTGACCTCCGCCCCTGAGCGGGTCCCCGTCCCGCGGAACAGGATGCAGTGCTCGAGGAGATGGACGAGGCCGTTCGTTTCGTCGGTCTCGTCCTTGGAGCCGACGTCGAAGGCCAGAACGACGTTGACGAGCGGCAGGCCGCGCTTCTCGAAGAGGAAGACCCGCAGACCGTTCTCCAGGCGAAAGGACCGGCCCCGGTCATCGCTCCCGCCGGCCCGTCCGGGGATCGCGTCCGCCGCGGCCAAGGCGAGGAGAACGAGGGCCAGCGCCGGGCCAAGGCGTCTCATGGACCCAGTCTATCACAATCGCGGCCGATTTGGCCGGAGGCCGGGGACTGTGCTAGAATCCGGTCCGGAGAGAGACCGATACGATGAAACCCGAGAGATCGGCCAGGATCCTGGTCGTCGACGATGAAGAGAACATCCGGAAGACCCTGCGGATGATCCTCGAATACGAGGGCTACGAGCTGTTCGAGGCCGCGTCAGGGGAGGACGGGCTCGAAGCCCTCCAGGGGACGGTCGGCATCGACCTCGTCCTCCTGGACATCAAGATGCCGGGCCGCAGCGGCCTGGAGGTCCTGGCCAATCTCAAGCAGCGGCCGTTCTCGCCCGAGGTCGTCATGATCTCCGGACAGGGCACGATCCAGGCGGCCGTCGAGGCCACCAAGCTGGGGGCCTTCGATTTCCTGGAGAAGCCCCTCCACCGGGACCGGGTCCTGCTCGTCGTCCGCAACGCTCTGACCCAGAACAGTCTGACCCGGGAGTGCCAGGACCTCAAGAAGAAGGCCGAGAAGCACTACGAGATCGTCGGCAACCACCCCCTCATGCAGACGCTCTGGAGGGAGATACTCAAGATCGCGCCGACCACGGCGACGGTCCTCATCCACGGCGAGAGCGGCACGGGCAAGGAGCTCGTCGCCCGCTCGATCCACGCGAACAGCCTGAGGGCCCGCGAGAGGTTCGTCCAGGTCAACTGCGCCGCGATCCCCGAGGAGCTCATCGAGTCGGAGCTCTTCGGGCACGAGAAGGGGTCGTTCACCGGGGCCACGGAGAGGAAGGCGGGCAAGTTCGATCAGGCCGACGGGGGCACGATCTTTCTCGACGAGGTCGGCGACATGAGCCTGCGGACCCAGTCCAAGGTCCTCCGCGTCCTCGAGGAGGGCGAGGTTCAGAAGGTCGGCTCGAGCCGCATCTCCAAGGTCGATGTCCGAGTCATCGCGGCCACGAACAAGGACCTCCGCAAGGAGATCGAGGCCGGGAGGTTCCGCGAGGACCTCTTCTTCCGTCTGAACGTCGTCCCACTCCATTCGCCGCCCCTGCGGGACCGCCGAGAGGACATCCCGCTTCTCGTGGACTATTTCTCTCGGACGTTCGCCGAGGAGAACAACTTCAAGCCCCGGACGTTCTCGCCGGCCGCGATGGACGCCCTCGTCCGACACCCCTGGAAGGGCAACGTCCGGGAGCTCCGGAACACCATCGAGCGGCTGATGATCATGGCCGACAGGGAGACGATCGAGAGCGAGGACCTGCCGGAGCTCTTGCGGGAGGGCCGCGAGGGGCCGCGGCCGGAGGCCGCGGGGATCAAGACGCTGCGCGAATTCCGGGACCTGGCCGAGAGGGATTTCCTGCTGGCCAAGCTCGAGGCCAACAACTGGAACATCTCCCAGACGGCCCGGGACATTGACACGCCGCGCAGCAACCTGTATAAGAAGCTTGAGCAGTACGGCATCAAGATAACGGCCGGAGTGGGCGAGACGGTCGCCGCTCCCTCCGCCAAGGAGGGAGGGGAGGAAAGTCCGAACTCCGAAGGGCAGGATGGTCGCTAACAGCGACCCCGGGCGACCGGGGGAAAGTGCCACAGAGAACAGACCGCCCTCCGGGCGAGGCGCAGCCTTCCCGGGGAGCAAGGGTGAAACGGCGAGGTAAGAGCTCACCGCCCCGGCGGCGACGCCGGGGGCACGGCAAACCCCATCCGGAGCAAGGCCAAACGGGCCCCGCTTTGGGACGGCCCGTCCCAGGGGGCGGGTCGGCCGCTCGAGCCCCGGAGCGATCCGGGGCCTAGACAAATGACCGTCGTCCGCTGCGCGCGGGGACAGAATTCGGCTTACGACCCGCTCCGGCCGTTCTTTTTTCCGGCGTCCTGTCGAGCCGGCCAGCGCCGGCTGTCCCTGCGCGACGTTTTATGCTATAAGTTGGTCCATGGTTCCCCAGATCCCCTACGCCGCGATCGGCATCGGGATCGCCGTGATCCTCGGCGTCTGGTCCTTCCTGGTCGCCGAGACGATCAAAGAGCGTGCCCTCATTCTCGGGATGCCCATCCTCGTTTCCCTGATCCCGATCTTCCTCCGGTCGCGCACCGGACATTCGATCTCCCTTGTCGGGTTCACGATCTATGGGCTGGGATGCGTCATCTATCTCCGCTATAACGGGATCGGGATCCGCTGATGCCGCGTTTCGCCTGGTGGAGAGACGCGACGCCGGACGCCCGGCGGGCCCTCATCGCGGCAGCGTTCGGCTGGATGCTGGACGCCTTCGACGTCATGCTCTACGCCATGGTCCTGGCCTCGGTGATGACCGACCTGGGCATGGCCAAATCGACAGCCGGCCTGCTGGGATCGTTGACCCTGGTCGCATCGGCCTTCGGGGGCCTCATCTTCGGCCTCGTCGCCGACCGCCACGGCCGCCGCACGGCCATGATGTGGAGCATCCTCATCTACTCCGTCTTCACCGCCGCCTGCGGCCTCGCGACGAGCATCCTTATGCTGGCCGTGTTCCGGGTCCTATTGGGCTTGGGCATGGGCGGGGAATGGGCCAGCGGAGCGTCACTCGTATCCGAGACCTGGCCGGGCCGGCACCGCGGCAAAGCCCTGGGGCTTGTCCAGAGCTCCTGGGCCGTCGGTTACGCCCTGGCGGCCGTTGTCTCGGCCGTCATCCTGCCGGTCTGGGGATGGCGGGCGGTGTTCTTCGCCGGGATCGTCCCGGCCCTGTTCACCCTCTGGATCCGGCGGAACGTCCGTGAGCCGGAGATCTGGAGGACGCGCCGCTCACTGGGAAAGGTGGGGCTCGCGGGGCTGGGCGAGATCTTCTCCCGGGAACGGGTGAGGCTCACCGTGCTGGTGACCCTGATGAACGCCTGCACCCTGTTCGCCTGGTGGGGGCTCAACCTCTGGATCCCGGCCTATCTGTCGATGGCCGCCGAGCAGGGCGGGGTGGGCCTGAGCCCGGGGCTGATGTCGGGACTGGTCATCTTCATGCAGGCCGGCATGTGGCTGGGATACGTTTCCTTCGGCTTTCTCAGCGACCGCTTCGGCAGGAAGAGGACCTACGTCGCGTTCCTGGTCACGGCCGCCGTCTTCGTCGTCCTCTACGCGCGCACCCGAAACCCCCTGGCCCTGCTCGTCCTGGGGCCCTTCGTGGCCTTCTTCGGCACCGGCTACTTCAGCGGCTTCGGCGCCCTGACCGCCGAGCTCTACCCGACCAAGATCCGGGCCACGGCCCAGGGCTTCACCTACAACGCCGGCCGCATCGTCAGCGCCGCCGCGCCGTTCATCGTCGGCTCGGTGGCCCAGACCCGGGGATTCGGATTCTCGTTCTCGCTCATCTCCCTGGCCTTTCTGGCCGCGGCCCTGCTCTGGGCCGGGATCCCCGAAACGGGGGGGAGGGAGCTCGAGTAGGGCCGGAAAAAAACCTCTTTGACTTTGCGGCCGGGTTTGCTATAATACGGGGCGGTACCGCGGGGTAGAGCAGCCTGGTAGCTCGTCGGGCTCATAACCCGGAGGTCGCTGGTTCAAATCCAGCCCCCGCTACCATTTTTTTTTGGTTCTTCTCGCCTCGATTTCAGTCGAAGAGCCGCGGCGTCTTGCCCGCCCCGTCGACCCCGTCCCAGCAGTACGTGCA
The DNA here is from genome assembly GCA_037447475.1 of Candidatus Aminicenantota bacterium. Taxonomy (GTDB): domain Bacteria; phylum Acidobacteriota; class Aminicenantia; order Aminicenantales; family Saccharicenantaceae; genus RBG-16-66-30. Next base: position 45,756 of record JBBIGP010000003.1, on the reverse strand, counting down.
GAGCTTCGACTTGGGCAGCCCGATGGCCTTGACGAGGTCCTCCAGGCGCTGGTAGCGGAGCGACGTGAGCCCGAGCTTCTGGGCGATCCAGGAGACCATGGACTCGTACTTGTCGGAGGCGGTCTGCGTGTACTCCCCGTATCTGGTGAAGTCCGCGCCCTCGAGGGCCCGGATGGCCTTGCGGGCCGCGAGGTCGAGCTCCGACCGGGACCTGGAGAAGTTCAAGAAGGGGCAGCCGTAGACGAGAGGGGGGCAGGCGGGGCGCATGTGGACCTCGACGGCCCCGGCGTCGTAGAGCCTCTGGATGGTGTCCTTGAGCTGGGTCCCCCGGACGATGGAGTCCTCGCAGAACAGGACCTTCTTCCCCTGGATGATCTCCCGGATGGGAATGAGCTTCATGCGGGCCACGGTTTCGCGGATGTCCTGGTTCTGGGGCATGAAGCTGCGGGCCCAAGTGGGCGTGTACTTGACGAAAGGACGCCGGAAGGGGACGCGGGACGCCGCGGCGAACCCCAGGCCGTGGCCGATGCCGGAGGAAGGAATGCCGGCGACGAAGTCGATCTCGGCCTCTTCGTCGCGGGCCAGGAGCTCGCCGCACGCGTTGCGGACCGTCTCGACGTTGATGCCCTCGTAGTTCGAAGCGGGGTAACCGTAATAGACCCAGAGGAACGCGCAGATCTGGAGGGCGTCGCGGGGCGGGACCCGGGTCTCGAATCCCTCGGCCGTGATCATGGCGATCTCGCCAGGGCCGAGATAGCGGACCGTCTCGAATCCCAGGTTGGGGAAGGCGCAGGTCTCGAAGGTCGCGGCGCAGGTCCCGGCTTTCCGGCCGAGGACGATCGGCGTCCGCCCCACGCTGTCCCGGGCCGCGAGGACCCCTTCGTCCGTCAGGATGAGGAGGGAGGAGGAGCCTTCGATAGTCTCCCAGACGTATTGAATGCCCTCCTCGAAGGAGGCCTTCTGGCTGATGAGCGCGGCGATGAGCTCGGTCGGATTGATGGCCCCGCCCCGCATCTCGGCAAAATGGATGGACCTCGAGCGGAAGGCCCGCTCGACGAGGGCGTCGATGTTCCGGACGACGCCGACCGTGGCGATCGAGAAATTCCCGAGATGGGACCGGACGAGAAGCGGCTGGTCCTCGAAATCGCTGATGACCCCGATGCCGCGCAGGCCGCGGAGCTTGCGGACGTCGTCCTCGAACTTCGAGCGGAACTGGGCGTTCTCGATATTGTGGATGTAGCGGGCGATCCCGCTCTCGCCGGCGACGGCCAGGCCGCCGCGCTTGGTCCCCAGGTGAGAGTGGTAGTCGACCCCGTAGAAAAGGTCCTGGACGATGTCCTGTTTGCCGACGACGCCGAAAAAGCCGCCCATGATTCTCTCCTCCGTCCACGGTTTTTCTCCGCGGGCGGTCATCATAACATCGCGCCGCCGACATTTCAAACATCCGGAAAGTTGAACGCCGCCCGGGAATCTGTTATACAATTCCCTTCGAATTCCCAAGGAGGACGATATGTTCAAACCCGAAATGTACTCCCGGCGGCGCAGGCTCCTGAAAAAGCAGCTCGGCCGGGGACTCGCCCTGTTCGTGGGGAACGAGGAATGCCCCATGAACTACCCGGCCAACACCTACCCGTTCCGCCAGGACAGCAGCTTCCTGTATTTCTTCGGCCTGAACTCCCCCGGGCTGGCCGCCGTCGTGGACGTCGACGAGAACAAGGACATTCTCTTCGGCGACGACATCGGCATCGAGGACATCATCTGGATGGGACATCTCCCCAAGCTCAAGGACCGGGCCCGGGAGATCGGGGTCGGCCGCACGGCTCCCCGCAAGGCTTTTAACGACTATGTCCGAAAGGCCATGGCCGCCGGACGGACGATCCATTACCTGCCTCCCTACAGGGCCCTGACGGCCACGGCCCTCTGCGGGCTTCTCGGGGTCCCTCACAAGGACCTCAAGTCCCGGGCTTCGGGGGCTCTTATCAAGGCCGTCGTCGATCAGCGCATCGTCAAGTCCAAGGAAGAGGTCCGGGAGATCGAGAAGGCCCTCGACGTCACCCGGGACATGTACCTGGCGGCCATGAAGCTGGTCAAGCCCGGCCGCTACGAACGGGAGGTCTCGGGGACCATGGAGGGCATCGCCCTCGTCCGGGGGTGCCGTCTGGCCTTCCCGCCCATCGTGACCATCAACGGCCAGATCCTCCACAACCACTATCACGGCAACATGCTCGCCAAGGGACGCCTCCTCGTGATGGACGTCGGGGCCGAGACGGAAACGGGCTACTCCTGCGACATCACCCGGACCGTGCCCGTCGGCGGGAAGTTCAACCGCCGCCAAAAGGACGTCTACGAGATCGTCCTGGCCGGACAGGAAACGGCCATCCGGCTCATGAAGCCGGGGATCATGAACAAGGAGATCCATCTCAAGACCGCCGAGACCATGGCCGGCGGCCTCAAGGACCTGGGGCTCATGAAAGGGGATCCCGTCGAGGCCGTGGCCAAGGGCGCTCATGCGCTCTTCTTCCCCCACGGGCTGGGTCACAACATGGGGATGGACGTCCACGACATGGAGGACCTCGGAGAGAACCACGTCGGTTACGACGATTCGGTCAAGAGGAGCGACCAGTTCGGCCTGGCCTATCTCCGCATGGCCCGGGAGCTCCGGCCGGGGTACGTCATGACCGTCGAGCCCGGCATCTACTTCATACCGGCCCTCGTCGAGAAGTGGCGCAAGGAAAAGAAGCACCGGGAATTCATCGCCTACGACAAGGTCGAGAGATTCCTGGACTTCGGCGGGGCCCGCATCGAGGACGACGTCCTGATCACGGAGAAGGGGCGGCGGGTCCTGGGGCCGCCCATTCCCAAAACCCCGGCCGACATCGAGAAAGCCTGTCGTTGAGCCTGAGGATCGCGCTCGTCCAGCAGCACGCCGGGCCGGACCCCGGGGAGAACAGGGAGCGCGGGACGAGGGCCTTTCTCGAGGCTGCCCGGGCGGGGGCCGGTCTCGTGGCCTTCGCCGAGCTGGCCTTTTCCCGGTTCCTGCCTCAGCGGCCGGCAACGGAAAGCCGGCTCCTCGAGGCCGAGCCCGTCCCCGGGCCGACGACGGACATGTTCGCCCGGCTGGCCATGGAGACCGGCGTCGTCGCCGTCCTCAACGTTTTCGAGCGCGACGGGCAGGCCACGTATGATTCTTCGCCGGTCATCGACGCCGACGGCCGCCTTCGCGGGGTCACCCGGATGGCCCACATCATGGAAGGCCCGGGCTTCCACGAGAAGGGATACTATGCCCCGGCGAAGGACGCCCGGCTGGTCTACGAGACCGCCGTAGGAAAGGTCGGGGTGGCCATCTGCTACGACCGCCATTTCCCGGAATACATGAGGGCCTTGCGCCTGCAGGGGGCCGAGATCGTCGTCGTGCCGCAGGCCGGTGCGGTCGGGGAATGGACCGAGGGCATCTTCGAGGCCGAGCTCCAAGTCGCGGCTTTCCAGAACGGTTATTTTGCGGCCCTTGTCAATCGCGTCGGGCGCGAGGACGGGCTCGAGTTCTCCGGCGAGTCGTTCGTCGCCGATCCCGACGGACGGGTCATCGCCCGGGCCCCCCGTGGCGCCGACCATATCCTCTATGCCGACTGCGACCTCGGGCGCAATCTCGCCTCCCATGCCCGCCGGCATTTCCTGGAGGACAGGCGCCCGGGCTTCTACCGCCTTCTCGGCCTCACGGAAAAGAGGTGAAGGACGCGGACATGTTCGCCTGGTTCGTCATCAACACCAAGCCCAAGAAAGAATCCCAGGTCGAGCGCCTCTTCCGCGAGGGAGGGTTCACGGTCTATTGCCCGAAGTACTTTCGCGAGAAGCGGGTCCGTCCATTCTTCCCCGGCTACGCCTTCCTCCATTTCGAATTTCCCAGGCAGTATCAGACGGTCAAGTACACGCGCGGCGTCAAGAGGGTCGTCGGCGGGGACGAGGGCCCCACGCCCATTCCCGAGGAGGTCGTCGAAGGCATCCGGACCCGGGAAAACGACGGGTTGATTGTCTTCGAGAAGTACGGCGAGGAGCCGGCCGTCGGCGACGAGATCGAGGTCGTCGAAGGCCCGCTCAAGGGGCTGAGGGGCATCTTCCAGAAGGAGATCGGCGACCGCGAGCGCGTCATGATCCTCCTGAACTACGTCTCCTACCAGGGCCAGCTGCTCATCGAGAAAAGCAAGCTCAAAAAGGCCTGAGATCCCGGAAGGCCCGGAGTCATTCAGGGTGAGGGGGGACCCCTTCAGGGCCCTATCGCCGCGATTTCGGCCTTCCGGAGCCGCCGCCTCCGGGGGTTTCGATCCTCAGGATGTCTCCCGTCCGCAATAGGATGTTGACCTTCGAGCCGAGGACCGTTCGCCGACCCCGCGAAAGAAGGATGTTCCGGCCGCGGGCGCCGGGCGATCCGCCGCGCAATCCGTACGGCGCGTAGCGGCGGCGCTCGGACATGATCGTCAGAGCCGCGGGGACGTGGAACTCGTATTCGCGGACGAGGCCGTCCCCGCCGCGGGAGCGCCCCTTGCCGCCCGACCCCTTGCGGAGCCTGTAGGAGCGGATGGTCAGCGGGAGGTAATTCTCCAGGGCCTCGACGGGCGTGTTGAGAGAATTGGTCATATGCGTGTGGACGCCCGACAGCCCGTCCCGTCCGGGCCCGGCGCCCATGCCTCCGCCGATGGTCTCGTAGTAGGCGAACGCCCTGTTGCGCCGGGGATCGCGACCGCCGAAAGCGACGTTGTTCATGGTCCCCTGGCTTGCCGCGGGGATGCGGGCCGGCAGGGCCTTGGACATGGCCCCGAGCAGGACGTCGACGATGCGCTGGGAGGTCTCGACGTTGCCCCCCGCGCAGGCGGCCGGGAAATCGGCGTTGACGATGGATCCCGGGGGAGCGACGATCTCGAGCGGACGCATCAATCCCGTGTTGAAGGGGATGTCCTCCTCGACGAGCGCCCGGAAGACGTAGAGGACGGCCGACGTCGTCACGGCGAGGTTGGCGTTGACCCCGCCGGCGGTCTGGGGGGAGGAGCCGCCGAAATCGACGAGCGCCCGGTCCCCGCGAACGGTCACCCGGACGGCGATCTCAATGGGACGGTCGGAGATCCCGTCGTTGTCGAGGGAGTCCCGGAAAGCGTACGACCCGTCGGGGATGGCCTTGAGCGTCACCCGGAGGAATCTCTCCGTATAGTCCTGGATGAGCCGGGAATACAGCCTGACCTTGGAGGCCCCGAACCGGGCCACGGCTTCGGTCAGCCGCGAGCGTCCGACCTCGTTGGCCGCGACCTGGGCCAGGAGGTCGCCCCTCCGTTCGTCTGGCGTGCGGACGTTCGAGAGCAGGAGATCGAAGACCTCGCGGTTCATGCGGCCCCGCGAATAGAGCTTGAGTGGCGGGATGATCACGCCTTCCTGGAAAAGCTCGGTGGCCAGGGGCATCGACCCCGGGGTCATCCCGCCGACATCGGCGTGATGGGCCCGGTTGGCGACGAAGAAGCTGAGCCGCGTCCCCAGGAAGACCGGAGAGATGCAGGTGATGTCGGGCAGGTGGGTCCCGCCCCGGTAAGGATCGTTGAGGATGACCAGATCGCCCGGCTCGAAGGCCACCGCCCGGAGGGCGGCCTGGACGGAGAGGGGCATGGCCCCCAGATGGACGGGGATATAGGACCCCTGGGCCAGGGTCTCGCCCCGGTCGTTGAACAGAGAGCAGGAATAATCCTTCCGCTCCTTGATGTTGGGCGACAGCGCGGTCCGCCCGAGGACGGCCCCCATCTCCTCGGAAACGGCGACGAAGACGTTCTTGAAAAGCTCGAGCTCGATGGGATCGCAGGTCTTCATCGCCGGGCCGCCTTGCGAATGATGAGGTTCGCATACCCGTCGACCCGGGCCGCGTATCCCGGCGGGAGGAAGGTCGTCGATTCGGGATCGATGATCAATGTCGGGCCCCGCAGGATATTGCCGGGTCTCAGCCGGGACCTGTCGATGACGGCCCCACGGCATACGGAACTCCCGTAAACGATCGGCTGCCGGCCGGTGACGGCCCGGGGGTCCATGGCTCCGGAGCCTCTCTCGCGGACCAAGGGGACCTTCGGCGTGACGGCGACGGCCTTGACCCGGAGGTTGACGATCTCCACCGGCCGCCCGTCGTGCCGGTAGGAATAGAGCTTCTTGTGCCGGCTGTGAAAGGCCTCGAGAAAGGCCCGCCGGGCCGTTGCCGCCCGACGATAGGGGACATCGATCTCGTAGGATTGTCCGAGATAGCGGCAGTCCAGGGACCGCTCCAGGATGAGGTCTTTCGCGGCGAACCCGTCCTCGGCCATGTCCCGCCGGCTCTCTTCTTCGAGGCCCCGGAATTCCTTCTCGAGCTCGGCCACCGAGATCCGGTCGCCGGCCTTCATCAGGGACTTCGCATGATCCTTGACGGGGTCGGCCATGAGCAGCCCGAAGGCCGACAGGACGCCGGCGTTGCGGGGGACGATGATCGCCGGCATTCCCAAGTGTGCGGCCATCTCGACCGCGTGCATCCCGCCCGCCCCGCCGAAAGGGAACAGGGCGAACCGACGGGGATCGTGGCCCCGTTCGACCGAGATGACCCGGATGGCCTTTTCCATGTTCGCGTTGGCGACGGCGACGATGCCCAGCGCCGTCTCTCTCACGGACTTGCCGATCCGGCGGGCGAGGGCCCCCACGGCGGCCCGGCTCCGCTCGGGGAAGATCCGCATCCGGCCGCCGAGAAAGAAATCGGCGTCCAGGCGGCCGAGGCAGAGGTTGGCGTCCGTCACCGTCGGCAGATCGCCGAGGCCGTAACAGGCCGGGCCCGGGTCAGCCCCGGCGCTCTGCGGCCCGACCCGGAGGGAGCCCCCGCGGTCCGCATAGGCGATGGACCCGCCCCCCGCGCCGACCGAGTGGATATCGATGATCGGCAGCCGGACCGGGAAGTCGCCGATGCGGGTCTCGTGGGTCCGGCGGATCCGGCCTTCGATGAGGGACACGTCGGTCGACGTCCCGCCCATGTCGAAGCTGATGACGTTGGGCATGCCGGCCGCCATGGCCAGCATCCGGGCCCCGACGACGCCTCCCGCCGGGCCCGACAGCGCCGTCTTGATGGGCTCCCGGCGGGCCCGGGCCGGGGCGATATATCCCTCGTTGGATTGCATGATCCTGAGATCGGACCGGCCGAGCCGGCGGCCGAGCTCGTTCAAGTAACGGTCCATGACGGGCATGAGGTAGGCGTTCACGGACGTCGTCGACATCCGCTCGTATTCGCGATGCTCGGGGAGGAGGCGGCTCGAGACCGAGGCCATCAAGCCTGCGCGTTCGAGCTCTCGGGCGACGACCTCTTCGTTGCGGGGATTGACGTAGGAATGGAGGAGGCAGACGGCCACGGCCTCCACGCCTGCCTTGCGGATCCTTCCGATGACCCGGAGGACCTCATTCCGATCGACCGTCTTCTCGATCCGGCCCGTGTACAGCGTCCTTTCCCGGACGCCGAACCGGAGGCCCGGCGGGATGAGTTCGAACCTGTCCTCGGGGCGGAGACAGTACAGCTCGCGCCGGGTCTGGCGGCCGATGGCCAGGACGTCCTCGAACCCGGCCGTCGTGATGAGGGCGATCCGCCCGCCCTTCCCCTCTAGGAGGGCGTTGGTGGCCACGGTCGTGCCGTGGACGATGAAGACGCCCTGCTCTACCCTTGAGACGTCGCCGAGGCCTCGGAAGATGGCCTCGGAGGGGTCATGGGGCGTCGACAGGACCTTGTGGTTGATGAGTCCTTCCGCGCTCCAGATGACGAAATCCGTGAACGTCCCGCCGGTGTCGATCCCGGCCCGCACGGCGTTTTTTGGATCACGGCGTTCCATGAGCGAAGGCCTATTTAATCGTCATCCCGGGCCGGAAGTCAAGGCGAGCCCCGACCCCCGCGGCGGGCCCGGTCAATGGCAGGTGCTGCAGGACTTGGTCGAACAGCTCGTGCAGCCCGACGAGGACGCCTTGATCCGGCTCGAACCGCCGCCGATGCCGAAGCAGGAAACGGTCTTTCGGGGTTCGCCGGCGCCGCATTCGGGACAGACGACGTCCTTGTCCTTGCCGGCCCGGACGAGGCACTCGAACGCATGGCCGCACTTGGTACAAACATACTCATAGATAGGCATGAGAAGACCATTTTAGCCGAATCCCGCGCGGCCGTCCAGGACGCCTCTCGTCTCTCCGGCCGCGGCCCGCGCCGCCAGGCGAACGGCGGCCGGTGCCCCGATGCGCTATCTGAGGATGGCGATGGCCTCGATCTCGACCTTGACGTCGCGGGGCAGCCGGGCGACCTGGACGGTGGCCCGGGCCGGGCTGGGGGCCTTGAAGAATTCGGCATAGACACCGTTCATCTTGGCGAAATCGTTCATGTCGTGGAGGAAGACCGTGCACTTGACGACGTCGTCGTAGGACGAGCCGGCCGCTTCCAGGACGGCGCCGACGTTCTCGAGGACGAGGCGCGTCTGCTCCTCGATCGTTCCGGTGTTGAGCTCGCCGGTGGCCGGATCGATGGGGATCTGGCCCGAGCAGAAGACGAACCCGTTGGCGATGATGCCCTGGGAATACGGGCCGATGGCTTTCGGCGCCCTGTCCGTTTGGACTTGCTTTTTCATGGACTCTCTCCTTCTTTTTCCGGCGCAGGCCCCCGTGACGAACGCTCCCAGCGCGGCCGTCGCCGCGACGAGAAAACCCCGCCTCTTCATGGTGTCGTCCCTTTCGGGCTCTCCCTCATTTCGACAGGTCGTCCAGGGCCGCCGTGAGGAAGGTCCAGAACTTCTCGACCGAGCCGATATGGACCCTCTCCTCGGGGGAATGCGGGTTCTTGATGGTCGGGCCGAAGGAGATCATGTCCATCCCCGGGAACTTCTCGCCGATGATCCCGCACTCGAGGCCGGCATGGACGGCCACGATCTCGGCGTCCTTGCCGAAAGTCCGGGAGTAGACCTCCTTGAGGTGTTTGAGTAGAGGAGAGGCAAGATCGGGCATCCAGCCGGGGTAGCCGTCCCTGAGGGCGGCCCGGGCCCCGGCCAGGGCGCAGACGGCTTGGAGAACGCCGCGGGTGGCCTCGAGGGCCGAGGCCACCGAGCTTCTCGTGCTGCAGAGGACCTCGACCTCTCGTTTCCCGGTCTTGACGATGGCCAAGTTGGTCGAGGTCTCGACCAGCCCGGCGATCTCTGGATGCATGGCCACAACTCCGTGGGGGACGGCCAGGAGGAAATCGAGCAGCCGGCGCTGGCAATCCCTGACGAGGGGGAAGTCCTTGCCGGAGAGGGGCCCCAGGATGTAACGGGCGTCGGGCTCGACGGCCTTGTACTCGACGAAGATCTTGTCGAAGGCCTTCTTGAGGGCCGCCTTGAGCCCCTTGACCTGGGCCGGAGGGCAGGCCAGGACGGCGAAGGCCTCCCTCGGGATGGCGTTGTGCTTGCTTCCGCCTTCGACGCTGACGAGCTCGAACGCGGACGCCGCCTGGGCTTGGCCGAGCATCCGGGCGATGAGCTTGATGGCGTTGCCGCGGCCCTGATTGATGTCGAGGCCGGAGTGGCCGCCCCGGAACCCTTGGAGATGCAGGCGGAGGAGGTTCTGCGAAGCCTTCTTTTTCCGGATCAGGGGGAAAAAGAGGGTCGAATCCGCCCCTCCCGCGCAGCCGATGGTGAACGTCCCCTCGTCCTCGCTGTCGAGGTTGAGGAGCATCTTGCCTTCCAAAAAGCCTTTCGGGATCTTGTTGGCGCCGGTCAGGCCGGTCTCCTCGTCGACCGTGAAGAGGAGCTCCATGGGTCCGTGGACGAGCGACGCATCCTCCATGACCGCGAGGGCCGCGGCCAGGCCGATGCCGTTGTCGGCGCCGAGCGTCGTCCCTTTGGCGTAGATCCAGTCGCCTTTTATCTCGGCCTGGATGGGGTCCCTGGCGAAGTCGTGGGCCGTGCCGGAGTTCTTCTCGCAGACCATGTCGAGGTGGCCCTGGAGGATGGCCCCGACGGCCCCCTCCCGGCCAGGCGCGGCCGGCTTGCTGACGACGACGTTGCCGACTTTGTCGCGTTTCCAGGAGAGGCCCCGGCCGGAGGCGACGGAGATGACGTAGTCGCCCAGGGCCTTCTCGTTCCCCGAACAGTGGGGGATGGTCAGGATCTTGACGAAATGCTTCCAGACGGAAGAAGGCTTGAGCTCGTTGAGAGCGGTCGACATGCTAACCCTCCATGAATGAGAATTTTCGGGAACGGTCATGATGACATAAAAAACTCGTGGATTCAAGCCGTCGCCTTGCCTATAATAAGAGATAACTCCCGCGAGTTCCCGGAGGAAGGAATGCCTGCAACTCCCCGCTCGGTCGCGGCCTCGTTGGCCCTCACGGCCCTGTTGGCGGCCCCCGCCGCCGAGGCCAAGATCAGGATCATGGCCACCGTCTTTCCGCTGGCCGAATTCGCGGCCGCCGTGGCCGGGGACAGGGGGCGGGTCGATCTCCTGCTCCCGCCGGGCGCCAGCGTCCACACCTGGCAGCCCCGCCCGGGAGACATCCGAAGGCTGGCCGCGAGCCAACTGCTCCTGTTCATCGGTGCCGACCTCGAGCCGTGGCTCCCCGGGCTGCTCAGGTCCGTTCCCAAGGGCCGCGTCAGGACCTTTGAAGCCAGCCGGGACCTCGCCCTGCACGAGGCCGACGATCCTCATCACGAAGCCGGGGAGGAGCATGGCCACGGCCCGCTGGATCCTCACATCTGGCTCGATTTCGAGCTCGACGTCCGGATCGTGAGCGGGATCGCCGAGGAACTGTCCCGCATCGACCCCGAAGGACGCGAGCTGTTCCGGGCCAACGCCGCCAGGCTCGTGGAGCGTCTCCTCGACCTCGACAGGAGATACCGCCAGGGCCTGGCGGACTGCCCCGTCAGGGATCTCGTCCTGGCCGGGCATGAAGCCTTCGGCTACCTCGCCCGCCGCTACGGCCTCACCCAAAAGGCCCTCTACGGGCTGAGCCCGGACTCACAGCCCCGGCCGGGAGAGCTCATCAAGGCCATCGAGCACTGTCGCCGGAACGGCATCAAGACCGTCTTCTTCGAGAATTCCGTCGCCCCCGATCTGGCCAGAACGCTGGCCCGGGAGATCGGAGGACGCGTTCTCGTCCTCCACGCCGGACACAATCTGACCAGGGAACAACAGGGGCGCGGAGAGACGTTCTTCGGGCTGATGGAGGAAAACCTCAAGAACCTGCGCGAAGGCCTGGGGTGCCGGTAGGGCCATGGACCTCATCGGCGTCCGCGGCGTGTCCTTCAGCTACGGCGGCCCCGCCGTGCTCGCCGACATCGACCTCGTCATCCGGGACGGCGATTTCCTGGCCCTCATCGGCCCCAACGGGTCTGGCAAGACGACGCTCGTCAAGATCGTTCTCGGCCTCCTCGAGCCCTCCAGGGGTTCGGTCGAGATCATGGGGCGTCCGATCGGCGAGTTCCGGGACTGGTCCCTGGTCGGATATGTCCCGCAGAAAGCGACCCACGTGGATCCCCTGTTCCCCGCCTCGGTCGAGGAGGTCGTGGCCATGGCCCTGATGTCCAACACGAAGGCCTGGAAAGCATCCGGAAGGGGAGAGATCCGGCGGGCTCTCCGGCGGGTCGGCATGGAGGATCTCCGGCGGTCGCCCATCGGCCGGCTCTCGGGAGGCCAGCAGCAGAGGATCTTCATCGCCCGGGCCCTGGTGACCTCCCCGCGCATCCTGTTCTTGGACGAGCCGACGACCGGAGTCGACGCCGAGACCCAGACTTCCTTCTACGACCTGCTCGACCTCCTGAACGAGGAGGAGGGCATCACCATCGTCCTCGTCACGCACGACATCGGCATCGTCAACAAACACGTCTCCCAGGTCGCCTGTCTCAACCAGAGGCTCGTCTATCACGGCAGTCACGCGGACTTCTGCCGGTCCGAGGTCTTCCGGGACATGGTCACCCGGGGCGACCATCTCATCGCCCACGAGCACTGAGGACCCCTCCGTGGAATCCCTTCTCGCCTACGGCTTCCTCCAACGGGCCCTGCTGGCCGGCCTGTCGATCGCCGTCGCCTGCGCCGTGCTCGGCCTGTTCCTGATCCTGAGGCGGGACGCGATGATCGGGCATGGATTGTCGCACGTCGCCTTTGCCGGAGTCGCCCTGGGCCTGTTCCTGAATGTCATGCCCCTGGCGGCGGCCCTGGCCGTTTCCGCCGTCGCCGCCGTCGGGATGATGAAGCTCAAGGACCGGGCCGGTCTCCACGGCGACACGGCCATCGGCATCCTCAGCAGCGTCGGCATGGCCGTCGGGATCCTCCTGGCGACCATGGCCCGGGGTTTCAACGTCGAGCTCATGGCCTACCTCTTCGGGGACATCCTGGCGATCGATCCCTTGGAAGTCGCCCTGACGGCGGGCCTGGCCGCGGCCGTCCTGCTCCTTGTCTCCATCAATTACGCCAAGCTCCTGTTCATGACCTTCGACCGGGAATCGGCCCGCGTCTCCGGCGTGCGCGTCGCACGCCTCGACGCCCTGCTGATGATGCTCACGGCCGTTACGGTCGTGCTCGGCATGAGGGTCGTGGGGATCCTCCTCGTGGCCGCCCTCATCGTCATTCCCGCGGCGGCGGGGCTTCAGGTCGCCGCCCGCTTCAAGACGGCCGTCGCCGTCTCGACAAGCGCGGCGCTCCTGTCGGTCGCCTTGGGCCTTCTTCTCGCCTTGGAGCTCGATATTCCCGCATCCGCAGCGATCGTCATCCTCTGCTCGATCATGTTCGGGCTGGCGGCCATGGGAAAGAAGGTCAGGTCCCGCCGCTCGCGGAGGGCTTGAGGGCCGGCGGCGGGAGGCCTACGGGACGCGGAGGGCTTTGTCCAGGACCTTGGCGACGGCGGCCGCCTGACGATCGAGGGCTTTTCTGAGCTTTTCGGCCTGTCGCCGGACCCGGGCCTTGAATCTCGCGTCCCGGATGCCGGGGAGGTTGATGAGGACGTTGTAATGCGCCCCGCGGCCGGCGGCCTGGGCGGCGAGGGCCGCGACGCCGGCATCGCTCACGGAATTCCGGTTGCCCTTTTCGGCGGCGATCCGGGACAGCGCGGCGGCCCGGACGGCCCTCTCCAGGACCTCGAGAGGGACGAGCGCAGCCCCCTTGTTGGCCTCCTCGACGGCCCTGTCTTTCTCGGCAGCCTGTTCGGGGGTCGTCTTGGGAAGCCGAAAGGCCTCCATGACCTTGTTGAAGGCCTGCGTATCGCGGTCGACGGCGGATAGCAGGTCCTCCTTGAGGGACTGGGCCTCGGTCGCGGTCGTGATCATCTCGTCCCAGACCTGCTCGTAGCCTTTTTTGCCGACCGTCAGATTGGAGACCATCGCCGAAAGGGCCGACGAGAGGGCGCCGCAGAGGGCCGCGACGCTGCCGCCGCCGGGGGCGGGGGAGTCCATGGACAGCTCGTTCGCGAACTCCCGCAGGCCCATCCTGACGAGGGACGGCCCGGCGGCGCGGAACTGGCGCTCGATGATCTTCTTCTCGGGATCGAACGGGGAGACATCGTTGAGCCCCAGGGACAGGACGGCCGTCCGGACGAGCTCTTCCTCGGGCACCCCCGGGCTCTTGCCCTGTTTCGCCAGATAGTGACGTCCGGCCATGAGCAGGGCCTCCTTCGGGATGAGCCCGACGAGCTCGCTGCCCGTGACGCGGAGGCCGAGCTTGTCGGCCAGCTTGACGGCCTCGTCGAAAACGACATGGGGCGGGGTGATCTTGTAGTTCGTGAAATTGACGGAGATCTGGGCGACGCCGTAATCCTCGATGTACCAGCCGACGGCCTTGACCTCCTTGAACCGGCCGGGGACCTTGACCGTGTCCCCTCGGGCGTCCTTGACGATGTTGCCGTCCTTGTCGCGCTTGGCCCGTCCGCTCTCCCTGAGGCTCAGGGCGATTTCATGGGCCAGCTTCCGGTCCCTCGTGTTGAGGTTGACGTTGTAGGCGATGAGGAACTCCCGGGCCCCGACGACGGTCGCCCCGGACCGCGCGTTGAACACGGGCGGCCCGAAGTCGGGGGCCCAGCGGGGGTCCTTGAGCTTGTTCTCGAGACCTTCGTATTCTCCGGCCCGGACGGCCGCCAGGTTGCGCCTCTCGGGCCTGCGGGCTGCGGCCTCGTAAAGGTAGACGGGGATGCCCAGCTCGGCCGCCACCCGGGCCCCGAGCCCCTCGGCCAGACGGACGCAGTCGTCCATGGTCACGCCGGAGACCGGCACGAACGGGCAGACGTCCGTGGCCCCGATGCGGCTGTGCGCCCCGCGATGGTCCCGCATGTCGATGAGCTCTCCGGCCTTGGCGATGGCCCGGAAGGCCGCCTCCGCGGCCGCCTCGGGGGTCCCGATGAAGGTCACGACCGTCCTGTTGGTGGACTCCCCGGGATCGACATCGAGAAGCTTGACGTCCGGGACGGCCTCGATCTCTAGGGTGATGGCCCGGATCTTCTCCCGGTCGCGGCCCTCGCTGAAATTGGGGACGCACTCGACGAGCTTCATTTATCGACTCCTTTGATGATGGTCTGCTTGAGGACGCCGTTGACGTCGTAGACCTCGACGACCCGGAAGTTCTTGAGGTGATTGAGGATCCAATCGCGCCGGCCGACGACCACGATGACGGGGGGGGCCGAGAGATGCCTCTGCCCGGCGGCCTGGACCGTTTCCACGTTGACCCGGATGATGTTCTCCAGGAACCGTTCCCAGTGATCGGGGCCCAGGTCCATCGCCGCGATCCGGGCCGTCCATTCGGAGAACCCCTCGGGGGATCCGAGCCTCAGCGGGATGTTCCCGACGAGGTAGGCTTTGGCCTCTTCGATCTCGGCGGCCGGGGCCCTGGCGGCCGAGAAGGACCGGATCTCCCGGATGATCTCCGTGACGGACGGAAAAATGAATTCGGGGGCCACCCGGGCCCGGGCCCAGAACAAGCCGCAGGCTCGGAGGAACTCGAGCTCGCTGAAGGCGTAGTAGGCGTAGGCTTTGGATTCCCGGAGGTTCATGAACAGCCGGCTCCGGGTCGTCCCTCCCAGGGCCTGCTTGAGCACAAGGAAGGGGAACAGGTCCGGGCTTCCCTGATCCATGACGATGTTCCCGATGAAGATCGCCGCGTCCTGAGAGTCCTCGTCCTCGACGAAGCAGACCCGCTCCCGGGCGTTCGGGGCCGGTCCCGAGACCCGGGGACGGACGGCCTCCCGGCGGGGCCAGGCCCGGAAGTGGGCGCTGATCTTCGGGACGACATCCTCCGCGGCGATGTTGCCGGAGACGACGAAGACGGCGTTGGCCGGGTGGTAGAAACGGCCGTAGAACGCGGCGACGTCCCGGGCCCCGATGAACTTGATGACGTCCTCGCTGTAGGCCCCGACCTGGTAGGGGTGGTTCTCGAACAGGATGCGCGCGAGTTGCTTCCAGCCTACGAATTCCGGGTCCTTCTTGCGTTCGAAAAGCTCGCGATAGGCGACCCTCCTCACTCCGGCGAGGGCCCGCTCGGTGAAGGTCGCGTCGAGAAGCATGGCCCGCATGATGAAGAGGGCCCGGTCGAGGTGCTCCCCGAGGACGTCGAGCTTGAACACCGTATAGTCCATATACGTCGTGACGGAATACTCGGCCCCGATGCCCTCGATCATGTTATCGATCTGATCGGCGGAGAGGATCCTGGTCCCCTGGCCGATCATCCGGGCGGTGATGTTGGCGACCCCCGGCAGATCGGGGGGAGAATCGGCTTCGCCCGCGAGGATCACGAGCTGAAGAGTGACGATCGGGCTCCACGGGCGCGGGATGAAGGCGGCCTTGAGACCGCCGGGCAGGTCGATGCGCTGGACGGCGGCCAATTCGAGGGGCTGACGGGCTTCGGCCAATGGCGGGGTCCTGCGGAACCGCTCCTGGGCTTCCAGGCCCGGGCCCGAGAGAGCCGTCAGCATGGCCGCGAGGGCGAACACCCTCACGCGAGCCTGCCGCGCAAAACGGTTCGTCATCGGGGACCCAGCCTCAGGACGGCTCTGTGCGAAGGCAGGAAATACCTGGCGACGAGATTGGCCAGGCTCGACGAGCTGACGCGGAGGTGCCGGTCAAGCTCGTCGGCCAAGGAATCCACGGGGCGGTTCGAAAAGGCGGCTTCGATGAGAAGGATGGCTCTGCCCTGTCCCGTGCCCAAGCGGCGGAGATAGTCCATCTTGAAGAGCCGCTTGGCCTTGGCCAGCTCGTCGTCGGAGACCTGCCCCAAACGGACCTTCTCGATCTCCGAGAGGATGGCCCGCTGGGAGCGGTCGGACATGATGGCGTTGTTCGTCAGGCAGAAGATCTTGAGACCGAGGACCCGCCCGCGCTCCTCGAGGCCGCCGCTGAGATGGTAGGCCGTTCTGTCATTATCGAGCAGACGGGCCCGGAGCCGGGACGTTTTCCCCCTGAGGAGGACATATTCCAGGATCCGGAGGGAATGGGCGTCGCCGGTCTGGAGAGGATAGAACCTGTATCCCAGATGAAAGCCGGAGTTCGGGATGGGTACGCCGGGCATGGCAGCGGCCGTCTCGCCCTCCTGCTCGAACTGCGGCGGGGGAGGCGGGGGGATGCCCTGTCCCGGAGGGAGTGACTCGAAAAACCGGGCTACGAGCTCCCGGGCCTTCGCGGGCTGGATGTTGCCGACGATGCAGAGGACGGCGTTGTTCGGCACATAAAAGGTCTGATAGAACTCCGACACGTCCGCGTGCGCGATCCGGGCCAGCTCCGCCCCGTCGCCGATCACCGACCGGCCGTACCGGGGATCGGGAAAGAGGAGGGCGTCGAAGACCGAGAAGCTTTCGAGATACGGATCCCTTGCCAGGCGGCTCCAGTGCTCCTCGAGGATGTCGGCGCGCTGCCGCTCGATCGAGGACGGCGTGACGTTGGCCGATCTCATGCGGTCCGACTCGAGCCAAAGGGCCAAGGCCAGCTGGTTCGATGGCAGGGTTTGATAGTACAGCGTCTTGTCGAACTGGGTCGTGGCGTTGAGCTCGCCGCCGACCTTCTGGACGTAGCCGACGTGCTGAAGAGGCCCGACGTTCTCCGATCCCTGGAACATCAGATTCTCGATGAGATAGGCCAGGCCTTCCTGCCCGGGCCGCTCCCGGGCCGTCCCCGCGCTGTAAGCGATAGCTACGGTCACAAGCGGAAAGGAATCGTCCTCGGAGAGGATGACCCGCAAGCCGTTCCTGAGGCGGTATTCCTGGACGGGCAAGCTCCATCGGGGGGCCGGGCCGTCCTGGGCCGGAGCGGGCAGACAAAGGGCGGGAAAGAACGACGACGCCAAGAGGACTATGGCCGGCCTGATCATCCGCATCATGCCTGGCTTGGGAGCAGACATTCGATTACAGTAGCATAAAAAGGGCGTCTTGAAAACCCGTCGCGACTGTGCTACGTTGACCATTCGTTCCCCGGGGGACATCGCTCCCGGGCCGTTCGATCAGGCTACGATCAGAGGGAGAAATGATACCGCACGACATCAAGGACCTGTCTTTGGCCCGCAAGGGCCGCCTGCGCATGGAATGGGCCGCCCGTTCCATGCCCGTTCTGGACCGCATCAAGCGGCGCTTCGCCAAGGAGAGGCCCCTCCGGGGCGTCCGGATCTCGGCCTGCCTCCACGTGACCTCCGAGACGGCCAACCTCATGGAGGCCCTGAAGCTCGGCGGCGCGGATGTCCGCCTGTGCGCCTCCAATCCCCTCAGCACGCAGGACGACATCACCGCGGCCCTGGTCAAGGAGTTCGGCATCCCCGTGTTCGCCGTCAAGGGGGAGAGCCACCGCCTCTACTACCGCCACATCATTCAGGCCTTGGACCACGGGCCGGCCATCACCATGGACGACGGGGCGGACCTCGTCTCGGTCACCCACGAGCGCCGGCGGGACCTCCTGCCGGGCATCGTCGGAGGGACGGAGGAGACGACGACCGGGGTCATCCGCCTTAAGAGCATGGCCCGGAGCGGCGTCCTGCGCTATCCCATCATCGCGGTCAACGACGCCCGGACCAAGCATCTGTTCGACAACCGCTATGGAACGGGACAGAGCACGCTCGACGGCATCCTGCGGGCCACCAATGTCCTCTTCGCCGGCCTGAAGTTCGTCGTGGCCGGATACGGGATGTGCGGCAAGGGCGTGGCCATGAGGGCCCGCGGGGCCGGCGCGCACGTCATCGTCACCGAGGTCAACCCGGTCCGGGCCATCGAGGCCGTCCTCGACGGATTCGAGGTCATGCCCATGGCCAAGGCGGCCGCCGTCGGCGACGTCTTCGTCACGGTCACGGGGAACAAGGGCGTCATCCGCAGGGAACACTTCCTGCGCATGAAGGACGGGGCGCTGGTCGCCAACTCGGGGCATTTCAACGTCGAGATCGACATCCCGGCCCTGAAGGAGCTGAGCAAGTCCCGACGGCGGGTCCGCGACATGGTGGACGAACACGTCCTCGGGAACGGACGGAGGATCCATCTGCTCGGGGAAGGCCGGCTCATCAATCTGGCCGCGGCCGAGGGCCATCCGGCCATGGTCATGGACATGAGCTTCGCCAACCAAGCGCTCTGCGCCCGGCATCTCGTCGCCGGGGCCGACGGCCTCGCCAAGATCGTTCACCCCGTGCCCCACGAGATCGACGAGGAGATCGCGTCCCTGAAGCTGGCCTCCATGGGAACGTCCATCGACCGGCTGACGGGCGCCCAGAAGAGATACCTGGAGGACTGGAAGGAAGGGACCTGACCGGATCGCCCCCGTCAGACCGTTCCCGCGCCCCTCTCGTTGATGATCTTCAGGTAGCGGGCGATCGTGTCCTTCATCTCCGCGTCGGTGACCCGCGAGGAGATCTTCAGGAGCGCTTCCTTGGCCTTGGCGTAATCCTCGTTCTTGAAATAGGCGACCCCGAGGTTGTAGTTGAAAAGGACGTCGTCGGGCACGATCCGCACGGCCTGCTCGTAGGCGGCGATCGCGTCATCGAGCCTGTCGCGCTTCTCGAGGACCAAGCCCTGCAGGTTATGGGCCATGGCCAGGCGGGGCTGGGTCTGGATGGCCATCCGCACGCTTTGCAGGGCCTCGTCCAACCGGTCCTGGAGGACATAGAGGCGGGCCAGGTTGTAGAACGGCAGCTCCCGGTTGGGGTAGATCGGGTCCTCGAGCGCCCTCCGGAACTCGGCTTCCGCCTTGTCCAGCGCGTTCATCTCCTGGTAGACGGTTCCGAGATTGTTGCGGGCCTCGGTGAACTGGGGATCGATCTCGAGGCACTTCTGGAAGGCCTTGACGGACTCCTCGAGGTTTCCCTTCAGCGAGTGGGCCAGGCCGAGGGCGTTCCAGGCCAGGTGATAGCGGGTGTTCAGGCTGAGGGCCTTGACGAAATACTTGATGGCCTCGTCGACCTCGTTCTGGTTGAGATGGAACAGGCCGACATTGTACTGATACTTGGGGTCTTTGGCCTGGGCCCGGCGCTGCTTGTCCTGTGCGGACGCGCAGAAGGCCAGGCTCAGACAGAAGCCGATCACCAGCAAGGATTTGGCGCGCATCGTTCTCCTCCCCGGCGGGTCCCGTCCCCGGCCGTCATTCCGTCTTCAATTTCCGTGACATCAGGTCCGCGACCGCCTTCCTGGGGGACTTCCCGCGGTACAAGACCTGGTAGATCTGTTCGGAGATGGGCATCTCGACGCCCCGGGCCCGGGCCAGGCGCCTGGCCGTCAGCGTCGTGTGAACGCCCTCGGCGACCATCTTCATTCCGCCCAGGATCCCTTCGAGCGTCTCTCCCCGGCCGAGAGCCTGTCCGACGCGATGGTTCCGGCTCAGCTCGCCCGTGCACGTCAGGACGAGGTCCCCGACGCCGGCCAGCCCGGTGAACGTCTCCTTCCGGGCCCCGAGCGAGACCCCCAGACGGGTGATCTCGACGAGTCCCCGGGTGATCAGGGCGGCCCGAGAATTCAGACCGAACTCGAGAGAATCGGAGATGCCGGCGGCGATGGCGATGACGTTCTTGAGGGCCCCGGCGACCTCGACGCCCGTGACGTCCCGGCATGTGTAGGCCCTCAGGGTCGGACCGGAGATGGTCTGTTGGACGGTCCGGGCCGCCGCGAGGTTCCGGGAGGCGACGACGACCGCCGTGGGCTGTTCACGGGCCACTTCCCGGGCGAAGCTCGGCCCTGACAGGACGGCCAGGCGCGGACGGAGGCGCGGAGAGAAGATCTCTTCCATGACCTGGCTCATGCGCTTGAGGGTCTTCCGATCGAAGCCCTTGGTCAGGCTGACGACGATCTGGTCTTTGCGGAGGGCGGGCCGGATCTTTCTGTAAACGGCGCGACAGAATTGGGACGGCACGGCCACGAAGACGATATCGCCGGAGGCCGCCGTGCCGGCCAGGTCGGAGGAAAATCCGACGGACGAGGGGAATGGGAAGCCGGGGAGGAAGATCTTGTTCTCCCGGCTCCTTTGGAGCTCTTCGAGGACGTCCGGCTCGAGGACCCAGAGCCGGGTCGGGATGCCGATCGTGCCGAGATACCTGGCGAAAGCCGAGCCCCAGCTCCCGCCGCCGATGACCGAAGCGTTCATGAGGTCCTCTCCCCCAGTTTGCGTTCCCGGCCCTTGAGGAGGCGGCCGATGTTCTCCGAATGCTTGAAAATGATGAGGGCCGAAATGGCCAGGCTGACGAGGAAGACGCCCTTCGGCCCGCCGATAGCGAGAACGAACAAGGGAAAGGCGGCCGAAGCCAGGATCGAGCCGAGGGAGACGTAGCGCGTGGCCCCCGCGGAAGCGGCGAATACGACCAGCGCCGCCAGCAACGGTCGCCAGGCGATGGCCGCATAGGCGCCCAGGGAGGTCGCCACCCCCTTGCCGCCGCGAAAGCCGATCCAGAACGGGTAGCAGTGGCCAAGGACGGACAGGAAGGCGCAGAACGCGGCGAAGACGGGATCGCCGAAGGTCCTCAAGGCCAGGTGCGCGGGCAGGAAGCCCTTGAGGAGGTCGATCGCGGCGACGGGGACCGCGAACTTCAGTCCCCTGAGACGGAGGACGTTCGTGGCGCCCGTGCTCCGGCTCCCGAACTGCCGGATATCCCTGCGGTCGGCCAGGCGGACGAGAAGATAGCCCGTGGGGATGGAGCCGACGAGATAGGACGCCGCGGCGAAGACGGCTTTCATGACAGCGCGTGCTCCGAGACGATCCGGTATTGCGCCCCGCCGGGACCGAGCCGACTCTCGAAGAACGTGACCTTCCGGACCTCCATTTCGCCGAAAACGGCGCATTCGTGCTTCTCAAGCTCCGCCAGGGCCTCGAGGAGGACGGATGGGCCCTTGACCCGGCCCAGCGTGAGGTGCGGATGGAATGCCCGAACCTCACGGGGGAAACCTTCGACCTCGAGCTCCCGTTCGAGATCCTCCTGCAGGGAGAGAAGCGCCGGTTGGGGCCTGATCCCAACCCAGAGAACGCGGGGCGCCCGACCCGTGGGGAACCTGCCGGTGCCTTCGAGGGCCAAGAGGAACCGTCCATGTCGGTCGGCGACCCTGCCGACCACGTCCGTGACCCTGGCGACCGCATCCGCCTCGATCTCGCCCAGGAACTTCAGGGTCAAGTGCAGGCCCGACGGACCTGTCCAGCGGACATCGGCCCTGGTCCTCTTCAGGCTCTCGACGAGCCCTCGAACGGCCTCTTTGAGCGCCGGTTCGAGGTCGATGGCGATGAACGTTCTCACGGGCGTGCCTTGTCGCCGATCATTATATGTTCTTCCGGCCGTTTTTGCGAAGGGCTTTTCTCAGGATATCCAGAGCCGCTTGCGAGGATTGGAACTTGACCTGGCTCCGGCCGCCGAAGAAGCACCTTCGCTCGACGGACGCCCCTCCGTCCCAAGCCAGGGCGATATAGACCAGGCCGACGGGCTTGCGGGGCGTGCCGCCTCCCGGGCCGGCGATCCCGGTCGTGGCCAACCCGAAGTCCGCGCGGCAGGCCTTCCGGACCCCGACGGCCATGGCCTTGGCCACCGCGGCGCTGACCGCGCCGTGCCGGACTATGACGGAGGCCGGCACGCCCAGCCGTCGAACCTTGGCCCTGTTGCTGTAGACGACGGCCGACTCGAGGAAATAGTCCGAGCTTCCCGGGACCTCCGTCAGCCTATGTCCGATGAGGCCGCCCGTGCAGGATTCCGCGCAGGCCAGCGTCTTCCCCCGCTCCTTGAGCAGCCGGCCGACGACCTCCTCGAGGCTTTCGCCCGACGAGGAGTAGATCCATGGCGAGAGCCTGCGGCGGAGCTTTTTCTCCAGGCCTGCGAGGAGAGTCTCTGCGGCGGCTTCCGGCCCCGGACCCTGGTAGGTCAGGTGGATGGAGATGTCTCCCGGCGCGGCCAAGGTCGTGACCGAGACGCCTTTCGGAACGGCCCGATAGACGCCGCGGATGCGGGTTTCCATCCCGGACTCGCCGAGGCCGGTCAGCCTCAGGACATGGCTGGCCGTCAGCCCTCGACCCAGAGCGGACAGGCGCGGCAGGACATGGCGTTCGAACATCGGCTTGAGCTCCCGGGGCGGGCCTGGGAGGAGGGCGATCCTGTGCCGGCGGGTCTCTATCCACAGCCCCGGGGCCGTGCCGTGGGGATTGTCCAGGACCTCGGCGTCCTCGATGATCCGGGCCTGTTTGAGGTTCGAGGGCGGCATGACCAGGCCCCTCCGCCGGAACCTCTCGCGGATGCCGTCGAGGAGCTCCTTCCGGAAGACGAGCTTCCGGCCGAGCGCCTTAGCGATCGTCTCGCGGGTCCTGTCGTCCTCGGTCGGCCCGAGCCCGCCCATGACCAGGATCAGCCGCGATCGGGCCATGGCCGCGCGAACGGCCCGCAGAAGGTCTCCCTCCTCGTCACCGACAACGGTCTTGAAGCACACCCGGAGGCCGAGGGCGTTGAGACCGGCCGTCAGGAAGAGTGAATTCGTGTCCTGGAAAAACGGGGTCAGGAGCTCCGTTCCGACAGCCAGGATCTCCGTCTTCATGGTCCTCTATGCGAGCCCCGGAACGACCGTCAGGATCAGGCGGACGGACGCGGCCGCGAGCAGTCCGGCGGCGGCGTCGTCGGCCATGATCCCCCAGCCCGAGGGAAGCCTCTCCAACTTGCGGACCGGCCAGGGCTTGATGATATCAAAAAAGCGAAAGGCGGCGAAAGAGAGGAGAAGGGGCGGCCATTCCGGGGGGAGCAGGGTCAGGGCCAGCAGCTGGCCGCAGACCTCGTCCACGACGATGCGGCCGGGATCGGAAGAACCCAGCTCGGAGGCATACCGGGAGGACGCCGCGGCGCCGGCCAGGAAGAGCCCGACGAGAAAAAGCGCGAAAGCGGGCCACGGCCACCCGCCGAGGAGAAAGCCGTAGCCGAGGACGGCCGCGGCGCTGGCCGCCGTCCCCGGCGCCGCGGGAAAGAGGCCGAGCCCGAAGAACGTCGCGAGGACCCTGGCCGCCGCTTTCAAGGGACCAGCCTCCCGCGCAGGTCATGGACGCCGGCCGAAAGGATCTCGGCCTTGACGAGGGGAGCTGCGCACGGGCGGCCGTCCGGAGGCACGGAGACGCGGACGAGGCCGTCGACCTCGGGCGCCTGGAAACGGGTCCTGCCGACGAGCTTCGAGCCTCGCCTCCCGGAAACGCTCTCGACGAGGACGTCGAGGATCTCTCCGACATGGGACCTGTTGGAGGCCAGGGAAATGGGGACCTGGGCCGCCATGACCTCCCGCCGGCGGGCCTCCTTCTCCGCCGGCGGGACGGTATCCGGCAGGCGGAAAGCCGGCGTTCCTTTCTCGGGAGAAAAGCAGAACACCCCGAGGTGGTCGAAGCGCGCCTCGCGGACGAAGCGCAGGAGCGTCGCGAAGGCCCGCTTGTTCTCGCCGGGAAAGCCGACGATGAGGGATGACCTGAGGGCGACGCCCGGCAGCCGTTCGCGGACCTTATCCAGGAGACGCAGGGCCCGCGCGCCGTCCGTCCCCCGCTTCATGGCCTTGAGGACCGACGGGTCGGCGTGCTGGAAGGGAAGATCGAGATAGCGGCAAATCTTGGGTTCGGCCATGATCGCCAGCAGGGGGTCCGAAAGACCCTCGGGGTATCCGTAGAGGAACCGGATCCACTCGATGCCCTCCACGCGCACGAGGCGCTCCAGGAGCCTGACCAGGCCGTGCCGAAGCCCCCGGTCACGCCCGAAGGCCGTCGTATCGTGGGACACGAGATCGATCTCCTTGACGCCCAGCTCGGCCAGCCGTTCGACCTCGCGGACGACCGAAGACACGCTTCTCGAGACGTAAGGGCCTTTGATCGAGGGAATGGAACAGAACGCGCACCCCCGCGAACAGCCTTCCGAGACCTTGACGTAGGCCCAGGTCGCGGGCGTCGATACGAGCCGCGGCGAGGATCCGGAATACAGGAACGTCCGGGCCGGCTCGCGGACGGGCCGGCCGCGGACGATGTCGGCGATCCTATCAAAGGCCCCGACCCCCGTCCAGGCGTCGACCTCCGGGAACCGGGCCTTGAGACCGATCCCGTCCCGCTTGACGTAACAGCCCGCCCCGACGACCTTCTTCCGGGGGTCGTCGCGCTTGAGGCGGACGGCCTTCCTCAGGGCTCTGTCCGCTTCCTCCCGGGCCGGACGGATGAAGCCGCAGGTGTTGACGATGATGACGTCGGCGTCTTCGGGCCGGCCGGAGAAGCCGAAGCCGGACCTCTTCAGGACCCCCAGCATGACCTCGCTGTCCACGAGGTTCTTGGCGCAGCCGAGGCTGATGAGAGCGACCTTCTTCGTCCTGGCGTCCCGGCCCCGGGCGTGAGCGGTCATCAGGGGTAGATGCGGTAGAGGAGCCGCGGGAATGGGATGGTCTCCCGGATGTGCTTGATCCCGCAGAGCCAGGACACGACCCGCTCTATGCCCATGCCGAACCCGGAGTGGGGCACGGAGCCGTATTTCCTGAGGTCGAGGTACCACTCGTAGGCCTCCCGGGGAAGTCCGTGCTCCCGAATGCGCCGCTCGAGGAGCTCGAGGTCGTGGATGCGCTGTCCGCCGCCGATGATCTCCCCGTAGCCCTCCGAGGCCAGGACATCGGCGCCCAGGACGACATCGGGATTGTCCGCGGCCGGCTGCATGTAGAACGCCTTGATGGCCGCCGGGAAGCGGGTGACGCAGACCGGGCCCGGGAATATCTCGGAGATCAAGGTTTCCTCCGGGGCCCCGAAATCCTGGCCCCATTCGATCTTCGATCCCTTGTCCCGCAGCAGGGGCACGGCCTCGTCATAGGTCAGCCGGCGGAACGGCTTGGCGATGGCCTCGAGCGGCTTCACGTCGCGTTCCAAGGTCTCCAGCTCGGGCTTCCGATGCGAGAGGACGCGGTCGAGGACGGACATGACGAGGTCCTGGCCGAGCTCGATGACGTCGTCGAGCACGGCGAAGGCGACCTCGGGCTCGACCATCCAGAACTCGATGAGGTGCCGCCGGGTCTTGGACCTCTCGGCCCGGAACGTGGGGCCGAAGCAGTAGACCTTGCCGAAGGCCATGGCCGTCGCCTCGTTGTAGAGCTGGCCGCTCTGGGTGAGATAGGCCTTCTGGTCGAAATACTCGGTCTCGAAGAGGGTCGTCGTTCCCTCGCAGGCGCTCGGCGTCAGGATAGGCGTGTCCATGAGCCGGAACCCCCGGCCGTCGAAGAAGTCCCGGACGGCCTTGACGACCTCGGCCCGGATGCGGAGGACGGCGTGCTGCTTCGAGGACCGGAGCCAGAGGTGACGGTGTTCCATGAGGAAGGGCGTGCTGTGCTCCTTGGGGGTGATCGGGAAATCGCGGGCGATCTGGACCGGCTCGATGCTTTCGAGGGCCAGCTCGAACCCTCCCGGGGCCCTCGCATCCTTGCGGACCAGGCCCCGGACGACGACCGAGGACTCGTGGGTCAGCTCGTCGAATGTCCGGAAGAGAGGGGCGTCCTTGTCCGCGCTGAAGGCCGTCGCCTGGAGGAGCCCCGTGCCGTCCCTGAGGACGAGGAAGCGGACCTTGCCGGAGGACCGCTTGCTGTGGACCCAGCCGCGGATCTCGACCTGTCGGCCGTCGAAGGCCCCGATGTCCTCGATGTAAACCCAGCTCATAATGGGCCAATTATAGGCAAATCGGCGATGATTGGCAAACTCCCGGTCCGGCGGGGGCTGGCATGGCAGCCGAGGACTGGGATATACTTGTCCGCAGGTGGACCATGGCCCGGCCGAAGCCTTTCGCTCCCGTCATGCTCGTCTGCGGGGTCATCCATGGCGACCCCCGGTACTACGACCTGGCGCGGGACCGGCTTGCCGGCCGTTACGGGAGGATCGATCTCGAAAGCCCGGCGTTCCCCTTCGACCTGACCGGGTACTATGAAGCCGGGATGGGCGGCGGGCTCGCCCGCCGTTTCATGAGCTTCGCGGAGCTCATCGATCCCCAGGACCTGGCGGAGATCAAGCTCGGCGCCAACGCCCTCGAGCGGGAGATCGGCCCCCCGGCGGGGGAGGGGAGCCGTCTCGTCAACCTCGATCCCGGATACGTCTCGGCCTCGGCCCTGGTCATGGCCACGGCCAAGGATTTCGCCCATCGCATCCCGCTCCGCGAGGGGATCTACGCCCACCTCGAGCTGCTGTTCACGAGAGCGGGCGCCCGGGTCCTCGAATGGACCTATCCGGACATGCGGCGGGAGCCCTGTCTGGAATTCTTCGCGGGCGTCCGGCGGTCCTACCTCGAGCGGCTCCGGGCCGGCGGGCCGGCCCGTCGATTCAGTCCCGCGGGTTGAACGCCGAGATCTTCCGGAGCTTGTCGACGATGGCCGCGAGCTCACGGAGGACGGTCCCGACGTCGGCCTCGGTGTTGTCGCGGCCCAGGGACATCCGGATGCAGGACCGGGCGATCTCCGGCCTCAGCCCGATGGCCGTCAGGACGTGGGAGACCTCTTCGGACTCCTCGCTGCAGGCCGAGCCCGTCGACACGTAGATCTCCTTGGTGGCCAGGGCCAGGAGGATGGCCTCGGCCTCGAGTCCGGGGAAGGCGAAGTTGAGCGTGCTCTTGACCCGCCGTTCGGGATGTCCGTTGAACTTGACCTGGGGGATCCGCTCCTCGATGCCCCGCTTGAGGGCTTCGGCCAGTTTTTCGACCCGGGCCCGTTCCTTTTTCCCCTTTTCCTGGAGGACGCGGACGGCCTCGCCGAAGCCGACGATGCCGGCCGTGTTCTCGGTCCCGGCCCTCAGCCCTCGCTCCTGACGGCCGCCCCGGAGGAAGGGGCAGATGTCGGTGCCCTTGCGGATGTAGAGGGCGCCGACGCCCTTGGGCCCGTAGATCTTGTGGGCGGAGACCGTCAGGAGATCGACCCCGAGCCTGCGGGCGTCGAGGTCGATCTTGCCGAAGCTCTGGACGGCGTCCGTGTGGACCGGAACGCCCTTCTCGCGGCAGATGCGGACGATGTCCTCGACGGGCTGGATGGTCCCGATCTCGTTGTTGGCGTGCATGACCGAGACGAGCGCCGTTCGCGGGCTCAGGGCGTCCCGGAGCGCGTCGAGGCCCACCGTCCCAGTGGGATCCACCGGAAGATATGACACCTTGAACCCCCGCTTCTCGAGCGCCTTGCCGGCCTCGAGAACGGCCGGATGCTCGATGGACGAGGTGATGAACTCGTTCTTGCCGGGATGGGAATCGACGGTCCCGAAGACGGCGAAGTTGTCGGATTCCGTCCCCGACCCGGTGAAGAAGATCTCGCCGCGGTCGACGCCGAGGGCCGCGGCGACCCGCTCCCGGGCCTCGGTGATCAGGTCCTTGACCTTGCGGCCGATGGGGTAGAGGGAGGAAGGGTTGCCGAAGTGCTCGCGGAGGAACCAGGCCATCTTCTCGGCGACGGCCGGGTCGACGGGCGTCGTGGCGTTGTGATCGAGATAGATCATGGACTTATTCTAGCAGAACAACGGACCGGAGCCAAAGACCCCGCGAATATGGTCCGGCTCTTCGCCTTGGGGACAGAATAGGGGTCGGAGGGGTATGGTCTACGGGAGCATAAAGCGGTGATTCAGCCGGACAGAGGGACGGATAAGGACACCCTCGAAGAGGGCGGCTTGTGATGTCTGAGCCTGCTATCCTGAGGGCTGGTCTGGATCCCGCGAGTTTCGCAAGCCGCCGAATCCGTCCCGCGGGGGGGCGAGAATAATCGCCGTGCGGACGAAGGCCATACCCCGAAACCCATCCCTGGCCGCTCAGGCCAGCTTTTCTTTGAGGATGCGGACGACCTCGAGCCCGGCCCGCTTCTGTCCCTCGACGGCCTGGGCCCCGAGATGGGGGATGGGGATCACGCGGGGATGGTCGACGAGGGTCCAATCCTCCGGGGGCTCCTTGTCATAGACGTCGAGGGCCGCCGCCCGGACCTTGCCCGAGTTCAGGGCGTCCAGCAGGGCCTTCTCGTGGACGACCCCGCCGCGGGCCACGTTGACGATGATGACCCCGTCCTTCATCCTGGCGAACTCGGCCTCTCCGAGGATGGGCTTGGGCTGCTTGGGGACGTGGAGGGTGATGAGGTCCGCGGCGGCCAGGACCTCGTCGAGAGGGACCTGCTTGACGTCGAGGTCGGTCGCGATCGGGATGACGTCATAGATGAGGACCTTCATCCCGAAGGCCAGGGCCCTCTTGGCGACCTCGATCCCGATCCGTCCGCAGCCGATGATGCCCAGGGTCTTCCCGTAGAGCTCCGTGCCCTCGAGCGTCTTCTTCTCCCACTTGTGCTGCTTCATCGAAAGCACGGCCTGCCCGTGGTTGCGGACGGCCCCCAGCATCAGGCCGAACGTGTGCTCGGCGACGCTGATCGACGTGGCCGCCGGGGTGTTGGCCACGACGATGCCCTTGTCCTTGGCGGCCGGGCCGTCGATGTTGTCCAGCCCGATGCCGGCCCGGACGAGGACCTTGAGGTCCCGGCCCGCCTCGATGACCGGCCGGGTGATCCGGGTGGCGCTCCTGACGACGACGGCATGATATCCGGGGACGGTCTTGACGAGCTCGTCCTCTTTCAGGCCGGTCTTGACCGTGACCTCGAAGCCCGGGACGGCCTTCAGCTGATCGAGGGCGTCCTTGTCCATGGAATCAGCGATCAGGATCTTCGTCATTGCCAATTCTCCTTGAGGACGGTCTGGGCCGCCCGCACGCCGCTGCCGGCCTCGAGCGCGTATCCGAGGTCCGCGAGCGTCATCTCCAGCGCGGACAGGGCCGTGATGATGTCGAACCCGCCCATGTAGCCGAGGTGGGCGATGCGGAAGAACTTGCCCTTGTGCGGGTCCTGGGCCCCGGCGATGTAGGCCATGTACTTGCCCTGCATCGTCTTGACGATCTTGCCGCCCTCGACGCCGGCCGGCGTCCTGACCGCGGTCAGGATGTTCCCCGGCCTCTGGGAGAGGAGCTCCAAGCCGAGGGCCTTGATCCCGGCCCGGGTGGCGTCCCCGAGGATCCGATGATGAGCGAAGAGCTTTTCCAGGCCCAGGCCCCGGATGATGTCCAGGGCCTTCTTCTGCTGGATGACGAGGGACACGGCCGGGGTCCAGGGCGTCGTCTTGTCGGCCAGGTTCTTGCGGGCCTTCTTGAGATCGAAATAGAACTTCGGGCACTTGGCCGTCTCGACGAGCTTCCAGGCCTTGGGGCCGACCGCGATGTAGGCCAGCCCCGGGGGGATCATGAACGACTTCTGGGAGCCCGAGACCATGACGTCGATCTTCCATTCGTCCATCGGGCAGGGCATCGCTCCCGTGCCCGAGATGCCGTCGACGACGAGGATGGCGTCCGTTTTGGCGACGACCTCGCCGAATCCCTGGATGTCGAAGATGGCCCCCGTCGAGGTCTCCGACAGCTGGCAGAAGACGGCCTTGACGCCGGGCTCGGCTTCGAGCTCGGCCTCGAGCTCGGCCTTCGTGTAATCCCGGCCCCACTCGATGACGATCTCCTTGTAGGCGATGCCGTAGGCCTTGCAGATGTTGCCCCACCTCTCGCCGAACTTCCCGGCGTTGAGGGTCAGGACCTTGTCGCCGGGGCTGAGGAGATTGACGACGGCGGCCTCCATGGCCCCGGTGCCCGACGAGGTCAGGATGTAGACGTCCTCCTTGGTCCCGAAGACGTACCGGAGGGCCTCGGTCGTCTCCATGAAGATCTTGGAGAACTCCGGCGTCCGGTGGTGGATGATCGGCTCGGCCGCGGCGGCCAGGACATTCTCCGGCACCGGTGTCGGGCCGGGAGAAAGGAGATAGTATTTCTTGATCATGATGCCTCCCTGGGAATACGCTTATCCCGTAGGATGGGACCTATAACTAGCAGATTCGGCCTCGGGAGTCAATCAGAGCTCCACGAGGAGACGGGTCAGAAGCGCCGTCCTCTCGATGAAGGACGACAGGAGCAGGTGCTCGTTCTCGGCGTGCAGGCCGTCGCCGTCTGGCCCGAGGCCGTCGAGGGTCGGGATGCCCAATCCGGCGGCGATGGAGGCATCCGAGCCCCCTCCCGTCTTGCCCCCTTTGAGGGTCAGGCCGACGGACTTGGCGATCTCCGAGGCTTCGGCGAAGAGGCGGGTCGAGGCCTTCGTCCTCTCCATCGGCGGGGTCGTGCTCTGGACGGACACATTGAGGCGGGCGCCGCGGAGGACGGGCTTGGCTCCCTTGAGGGCCGTCAGGACCTTATCGCGGTCCGAGGCCTTCCAGAAGCGGACGTCGAGGACGGCCCAGGCGCTCTCCGGAACGATGTTGGGCTTCTCGCCGCCGCCGATGAGGCCGATGTTGACCGTCGTCTCTCCGGCCCTCAGCTTCTTGAGGCGCTGGAGCTGCGAGACGAGCTCCTCGATGGCGCTGACTCCCTTCTGGGGCATCCCTCCGTGCGCGGCCCGGCCGCGGACGTTCAGCCGGACGACGAGCCGCCCCTTCCTCTCGAGCTTGAGGGCCCCTCCGGGCAGGGCCGGCTCGAGGCAGAGGACGAGAGAGGCTTTGCGGGCCAGCTTGCGGATCGCATCGTGGGCCGCCGCATGGCCGGTCTCCTCGGCCGTGTTGACGAAGACCGTGATCCGCTTGCGGGGCTTGAGGTTCAGGCTGCGGATCGCGGACAGGGCCGAGACGACCATGACAAGTCCGGCCTTCATGTCCAGGACTCCGGGCCCGTAGAGCTTGTCGCCCGTGACATAGAACGGCATCTTGGTCAGCTTCCCGACCGGCCAGACGGTGTCGATGTGGGCCAGGACGAGGATCTCGTCGTCGGCGTCTTTCAGGCGGCCGGGGGCGAACTCGGCCTGGACGAGGTCGCCGATGTCCTTCTGGGGCAGGGTCGCGACCCTGCACCCCGCTCTCTTCAATTCTCTGGCGGCCAGGGCGGCGCAGGCGTCGACGGCCGCCTTGTCGCCGGTGGGGGACTCGAGGGCGACGAGCTGTTTGAGAAGATGGACCATCTCGCCCTGGCGGGAGCGGAAATACAGGCGGAAATCCATGGCGGCCTCCAACCGTATCGCAGAGACCGTAATGTATCACAGTTCACGCGGAAATGCATCCTGCGGACAAGGCCCCCCGGCGCTCCTTGACGCCCTTTCCCGTCCTGCATTACAATGGCCGCGAATCCGGGATCCGGGGAGGTCCGACATGTCACCCGAGCATTGGAGCCGCCGCGATTTCCTGCGCACGGTCGGGGCCGCCGGAGGGGTCGCCTTCACCTGGAACGCGGCCAACCTCGAGAGGGTCGAAGCCGCTTCCCAGTCCGTCGCAGGGCGCACGCCCGAGGAGGTCGCCGCAGACGAGTTCTATTGGCGGGAGGTCCAGCTGGGATTCAAGCTGGACCGGTCGCTCATCAACCTCAACAACGGCTTCACCTGCCCCTCGCCGCGCGTCGTGCTCGAATCCGCCTTCCGCTACACGGAACAGATCAACCTCCTGCCCGTCCATTACCAGGCCATGGTCGCGGGGAACATCCAGACCATCCGGCGGCGGATGGCCAACGAATTCGGCTGCGACGCGGAAGAGCTGGCCCTGACCCGCGGCGCGAGCGAGGCCCTCCAGATCGTCCAGAACGGGATCGACCTCGAGGCCGGGGACGAGGTCGTCACGACAGAACAGGACTACCCCCGCATGCTGACGACCTGGGACCAGCGGATGCGGCGCGAGGGCATCAAGATCACCCGTCTCCAGTTCCCCGTGCCGGCGAGCCAGGACCACCTCACCAACCTCTTCGAAAAGGCCGTCAGCCCGCGGACGAAGGTCTTCCATTTGTGCCATATCACGAACCTCACGGCCCAGCTGTTCCCCGTCCGGCGGATCTGCCGCCTGGCGCGGTCCAAAGGCATCGTCACCATCGTCGACGGCGCCCACGCCCTCGGCCACTTCCCGTTCAAGCTGCGGGACCTCGAGTGCGACGCCTACGGCGTCAGCCTCCACAAATGGCTGCTGGCCCCCATCGGCAACGGCTGCCTCTACGTGCGGCGGGAGATGATCCCGCGCTTCTGGCCGCTCCAGGCCGCTCCCGAGCAGCAGGACGAGGACATCCGGAAGTTCGAGTCCATCGGCACCCATCCGTGGGGCATCCGGGCGGCCCTGGGAGAGGCCCTGGCCTTCCACCAGGCCATCGGGGCCGAGCGCAAGGCGGCCCGGATGCGCTACTTGACCCTTCGCTGGGCCAAGGCCCTGCAGAAACATCCCCGGGTCAGGATCCTGTCGAACCTCGGGGAGCCGCCGGAGACCTGGGGCGTCGCGGCGGTCAGCGTCGAGGGCCTCGACGTCCGCGACCTGGCCCGCTTCCTGATGCAGAAGTACCGGATCATCGTCGTCCCCCTCGTCGGGGGGGTTCCGCCGAACCAGGTCTTCGACTACCAGGCTCTCCGCGTGTCCCCCAACGTCTATACAACCGTCGAGGAGATCGACACCTTCGTGGAGGCCATGGAGGACGCCCTCGCGAACGATGTCCCGCGCTCGGCCCCGGCGGCCGGAAGCGACGCTGATGAAGGGACGGTATGGATATGACCTGCCACCGGTCAAGGACGAGGACGATGGAACGTACGATCATCGCCGCGGCGGCGACGCTGGCCCTCGCCCTCGTCGCCGGGGGATCCGCCCCGCCGGACCCGGCCGCCTTCGAGATCCCCTTCAAGTTCCAGGCCGGCGGCAGGAGCTTCGCCTCCGGCGAGTACCGGATCGAGCTCGCGACCGAGGGGAGGCTGCTTATCCGCCAAGGGTCGAGCGGCCGGGAAACGGAGGTCGCCGTCATCGGGAAGCTGCCCCGGCCGGACACGCCCGCCGACGTGCCCCGCCTCGTCTTCAGCCTCGTCGGCAATTTCGAGCCGTCCTACACCGAATACGTGACCGACTACGTCCTGACCGAGGTCTGGCTCGACGGGGACATCGGCTGCCTGATCAAGGCATTCAAGGGGACGTACAAAACCCAGACCGTCACGGGGCGGCGGGCGATCCGCCCGTAACGCGCCGCGGGACACGCGAGGCCGCGGCCGGGACGACGGGCTGCGGGCTCGTCTTGATTTCAACGCTCCTTTGCTTTAGAGTAGGGAAGGCTCGCGCTCGCCGCCGGGATCCCCGTCATGGCCGTAACGAAAAGATCGCTCTCAAGCCTTGTCCTCCTGGCCCTTCTCGCGGGCTGCCTGGGCGCCGAGGTCTTCTACCCTTGGAAAAGCACTTTCATCGGGGCCCTTGACGGACCGGCTTGGCCCGGGCTGGTCATCGCCCCGAGCCGGGACGCGGCGTTCGCCTTCGTGCTTCGCGTCGAGAGGGACGGCGAGACGGCCGAGGGCGCCGATTTCTATTATCTCGTCTCCGAGGCCGGCCCTCACTCTCCCGACGGGCAATACGCCCGGATCCGGTTCGATCTCGGCCTGCCCTTCAAGCGCGGCAAGGACACTCCCGTCTTTCTCAAGCCTCCGCCGCGAGGCCAGGTCCTGACCTTCGAGTGGTCGCGGCGCGACGAAACGATCGTCATAGGCCGGGTCCGCGGACCGGGCAATATCAGGGTCCATCTCGTCCATTATTTCCCCTGGGGCCAGGGCGGGGAGTATTCGCTGCTCCCCGACGGCCAGGTCCGCGGGCGGAACGGGGGGAAGGCCGTTTCGTACTACCAGATCTGGATCCATAGGCCGGGCGAGCCCGTCGAGGGCCCTCCCGAGGGCCTCGCCCTGTCGTTCGATACGGCGGCGGACAGGACAGTGTCCTTCGCCGCCGGGGTGGGCGAGGACCCCAAAGACCTCGGCGACCGTCTGACCCGCTACATGAACGCCAGAACCATCGACGCGTTCGTCGATGAAGAGACCCGGGTCTATGAACAGAGACGGGTCAAGGCCCGGGGGCTCGCCGCGGGGGTCGCCGAGGCCGTCTCCAACAACCTCCATTGGTCCGTCCTCTATCAGCCGGGACAGCATCGCTTCTACGTCCCGTCAGGGAGGACCTGGGTCTTCCCGCGGCCGGACGATGGGGCGGAGCCCTGGACGGTGCACCGGGGGGACGGGCTGTTCGCGGCGCTGGGCCTGGCCATGGAAAGCCAGAAGCTCGCCCTGGACGCCGTCAGGGCCCTCCTCGAAACGCAATACCCGAACGGCAACGTCCCTAATTGGCGCGGTCCCAACGGCGGGACACCGGACCGGTCCCAGCCGCCGATCGGATCCTACGTCGTGATGAAGCTCTTCCAGCGGCTGGGGGACATCGAGTTCCTCCGGTACGCCTATCCGTATCTTCAGAGATGGCACGATTTCTGGACGGCCCGCAAGCGGAACGGGGCCATCCGCAGGGACGGCAACGGCGACGGGCTCCTCGAATGGGGGTCCGACGCCGAGCTCATCGGCAAGCACGTCCCTTCGTGGGAAATGAACGCCACCGGCCGGATGAGGGCGGCTTGGGAATCCGGCCAGGACGACCTGCCGAACTGGGACGACGCTCCCTTCAGCGAAGAGACCGGGACGCTGATGATGAACTGCGTCGACCTCAACGCCCTCTACGCGCTGGACTCCTGGTGCCTGGCAGAGATCGCGGCCGTCCTCGGCCGGAAGTTCGACGTCGACCGGTACCGCGGCCAGTACGAGAAGACCAAGTCGCTCATGAACGCCCGGCTGTGGAACGACCGGGACGGATTCTATCTCGACCGGCACTGGGACGGGCGGAGGTCCGTCCACAAGGCGGCTTCGGGCTTCCTGCCCCTCTTGGCCCGCATTCCCGATGAATCGCAGGCCCAGCGGATGCTCAAGCATCTCCTTGATCCCAACAAGTTCTGGGGGGACCACGTCCTGCCGTCCATCTCCCGGGACGACCCGGCCTTCAAATCAGAGAACCAGCAGATCTGGCGGGGGGCCATCTCGCCGCCGCTGAACTACCTCGTCTACCAGGGCTTGAGGGCCGGGGGATTGGACGTCGTGGCGTCCGAGCTGGCCAGGAAGAGCGCGGACATGTTCATGCGCAGCTGGGCGAGCTTCGGACTTTGTCCCGAGAACTACGACTCTCTGACCGGGGAGGCGGGGGGCCGCCGCTACCAGAGCTGGGGCCCGCTCGCCGCCCTCCCGGCCATCGAGGAGTACCTTGACTTCACGCCCCATGAGGGATTCCGCTTCGGGATCCTCAACCCCGAAGCTAAGGGGCGGCTGTCCCGGATCATGATCCAGGGGCGTCATTACGAAGTCGAGGTCTCCCGGTCCGAGACCTCGCTCATCGAGGAAGGCCAAAGGATCGTGTCCGCCAACGGGGGGGCCGTCTTCCGACGGTTCCTCTACAACGAATTCGAGGTGTCCTTCGACATCAAGACCCTGAAGGCCCGCACGCTCCGGCTCCGGCTCCTGAAAAGGGGGAAATACCAGCTGCTCATCGACGGCCGGGAGGCGGAGGTCTTCAGAGGGAACACCGTCAAATTCTCCGTCCCCGAGGGGGACCACGCCGTCCTCATCCAGCTCCTCGAGGACCTCGAGGGCACGCTCACGGCGTCGAAAGGAGGCCAACGGTCATGAACGGACTCTCCCGACGGGATTTCTTCAGGTGCGGGGCCGCCCTCGGAGCGGCGGCCGCCATACGTGTGGCGGCGTTCCCCGATTCGGCGGCGGGGACGCCCCTCCGGGCGGTGGCCAGCGGCAACGGCCTCCGGGCGACGGACAAGGCCATGGACATCCTCCGCGCGGGCGGCGACCCCCTGGACGCCGTCATCGCCGGCGTGAACGTCGTCGAGGACGATCCCGAGGACATGTCCGTCGGCTACGGCGGGCTGCCGAACGAGGACGGGGTCGTCGAGCTCGACGCCTCGATCATGTACGGACCGACGCACTCGGCGGGTGCGGTGGCCTCCCTGAGGAACATCAAGAACCCCTCGAAGGTGGCCCGACTGGTCATGGAGCGGACCGACCATGTCCTGCTGGTCGGCGAAGGGGCCCTGAAGTTCGCCCGGGCCCACGGCTTCAAGGAAGAGAACCTCCTGACCGACAAGGCCCGGGAGGCCTGGCTTCGCTGGAAGGAGACGATGTCGGACCGGGACAACTGGTTCCCGCCGCGGTCCGAGAGCCTCCCGCCCGAGGTTCGCTCGGCCCTGAGCACCTATGGAACGATCAACTGCCTGGCCCTCGACGCCGGGGGCCGCCTGGCCGGAGCGACCACGACGAGCGGCCTGTCCTGGAAGATCGCCGGGAGAGTGGGCGATTCGCCGATCATCGGCGCCGGGCTCTACGTCGACAACGACATCGGGGCCGCCGGGTCGACGGGCCGGGGAGAGGCCAACCTCCAGACCTGCGCGAGCTTCCGGATCGTCGACCTCATGGGCCGCGGCCTGTCGCCCGAGGAAGCGTGCTTGAAGGTTTGCGAGGCCGTGGCGGCCAAGACGAAGCTCGTGCCGCGCCTCTGCGACGAGCGGGGGCGGCCGAGGTTCGGGCTCGACTTCTACGCCCTGAACAAGAAAGGGGAGTTCGGCGGGGCCGCGCTCTACCAGGGCTCGCGCTACGCGGCCCACGACGGCGCCGGCAACAAGCTCCGGGACAGCGCCTATCTGTTCAAGCGGACGTGATCCGTCAGTTCTCGAGGATGACGGCGGCCAGGCCCATCCCGGCGAGCGCGCCGGCGATCCTCTCCGCGTCCTTCCTGTCCGCGGCCCTGATCCGGACGCGATAATAGGTCGCCGCGGAGGTCCGGAGGATCGTGACCCGGACGTCGGGAAAGGATGCCTCCAGCCTTCTCGCGAGCGAGTAGGCGTTTTCCTGGACGGTGAAGGCCCCCGCCTGGACCCAGAGGACCCGGCCGGCCGCGCTGTCGTCCCGCCGTCCGCCCAGGACATCCAGCCGGACCCTGACCGTTCCAGGACCGATCATTCCCAGGACCCGGGCGGCGGCGTAGGATAGATCGATGATCCGGCCCTTGACGAACGGTCCCCGGTCGTTGATGCGAACGACGGTCGAGCGGCCGTTGTCGAGGTTGGTGACCATGACATGGGTCCCGAAGGGGAGCGTCCGGTGGGCGGCCGTCATGTCATGCATGTCGTAGATCTCCCGGCTCGATGTCGGGCGCCCATGGAAATCCGGCCCGTACCACGAGGCGATGCCGACCTCGGCGGCCCCCCGGCCGGCCGGAGGGAGCCGGGAGCAGGACGCGGCAACCAGTAAGGTGGAGGCCAGGAGACAGGCCGCCGCACCCGCCCGCCTCCCGTCCTTCCAGCCCGCGGTCCCGCGGCTCAACGGATGAGGGCCCCCAGTTTTCTCTTGAGGTAGGCGAACGCCTGACGGGGGGTCGACAGCATCTTGAAGAGCTCGAGGTCCCCGGCGCAGATGGCGTTCTTGGCGACCATGGAGTCGAACTTGATGAGGTCGCGCCAGTAGTCTTCCCCGTAAAGGACGAGGACCAGCTCCTTCTTGGAGATCTTGCTGACCTGGAGGAGGGTCACGATCTCGAAGAACTCGTCCAGGGTCCCGAACCCTCCCGGAAAGATGATGACGGCCTTGGCCTTGTAGGCGAGCCAGAATTTCCTCATGAAGAAATAGTGGAAGGAAAAGTTCAGGTCGGGGCTGACATAGGGATTGGCCGGCTGGGGCTGCGGCAGGGAGATGTTCATGCCGATCGTCTTGCCCCCCGCCCGGGCCGCGCCGCGGTTGGCGGCCTCCATGATCCCCGGGCCCGCCCCGGTGCAGATGACGAAGTCCTTGCCCTTGGGCTTCTTGAGCGAGATGGCCCAGCTCGCGAGGAGGAAGGACAGCTCTTCGGCCTCCCAATAATAACGGTAGAACGGGGACCGGGCGTCGGTCGGGTCGGCCTTGGAGGACCCCAGGAAGAGGATCGTGCTGTTGATCTTCGCCTTGTCCAGGCGGGTCATCGGGCTCAAGTATTCGCTCAGGATGCGGAGGGTCCGGCCTTCCAGGGACTCGAGGAACTCGGGGTCCCGGAAGGGTTCCTCCCGGTGTTCGGATTTCTTCATCGTCGGCGCTCCTTCGCTTCTCGACAGGGTCCGGCGCGATTCTAACAGATTGGCCGAAGACCCTCAAGGTGCGCCCGACGCTTTGACTCCCCGCGCGGGCTATGCTATCAATAGGTCCGAAAGGACGGACACTATGAACGAATCCCCCGCGGTTCTGCCTTCTCTCGAGTATCCCGGACGCCTGCTGTCGATCGGGTCTTCCCCGTCGGGCCGGGAATCCGTGATCGTCTACGCCGTCACGGGCCGCTCGCCCTCGAGCCAGGCCCGCTGCCTGGTCCACGAAAGCGGCGGCGTATGGGTCAGGCCGACCGACGAGGACGTCCTCAAGCAAGGCCAGGTCGATCTGCTCGTCTATCCCTCCCTCCTGTTCGGGGCTTCGGGGCTGGCCGTTTCGAACGGCAAGCAGACGCCGGACATCCGGGCCGGATTGGAGAAGGAGCGGGATCCCGTCGCCGTCCTCTCCCGGGCCCTTCGGACTTGGGACTTCGAGCCCGACGCGCCGATCTTCACCCCCCGCATCAGCGGCTGCATCGCCGGGGGCCGCGCGGCCCTGAGCGTCATCCGCCGGGGCCAGGAAGGCGAGACCCTGCGGGGCTTCTACGAGGTCCCCCTCCGTCCCGGGCAAGGACGGTTCGTTTCGACCTATCAAGGTCCCAACGCGGACCCCTTGCCGTGCTTCGAAGGCGATCCGCGGCCTCACGCAATGCCGGCGGCGGACCCCCGGGAGACGGCCGAGATGGTCTACGCGGCCCTCGGCCCGCGGCCCGGCGGCCGGGACTTCCGGGTCGCCGTGGCCTGCGTCTTCGCCTCCGTCACGGACCCGCGGTCCGTCGACATTCACATCATCAACCGTCACGAAAGGACCTGAACCATGAGCAAGCCCGAAAGAACGGCCCGGAGCCAGTACCAGGCCAAGGTCCGCGAGGACTTCCCCGAGAGCCTCCCGCTCGGGGAGACCGGCTTCGTCAAGAAGTTCGCCATGCGCTACGGCGAGAACCCCGGCTATCCGGCCGCCTTCTATCAGGAAACGGACGCCTCGGGCCCGAACATGGCCTCGATCGAGGTCCTGCAGGAGGGGACTAAGGGGCTCAGCTATATCAATGTCGGGGACATGGACCTCGGGCAGCGCCTGGCCCGCAAGCTGGCCCTGGTGTTCCCTGGCCGGCACGTCTGCGTCCTCATCAAGCACGAGATGCCGAGCGGCGCGGCCCTCGGCGACGACCCCGTCGAAGCCTTCGAGAAGGCCTGGCAATGCGACCCTCTCTCGAACTTCGGCAGCGTCGACGTCTTCAGCTACCGCGTCACCGAGCCCCTGGCCCGCCTGCTCGTCGAGAGTCCCCGGAACATCGAGGTCGTCTACGCCCCCGAATTCGCTCCCGAGGCCCTCGAGATCCTGGCTTCAAGAAAGGTCCTGAGGGTCGTCCGGATGGGGGCCGCCCTGGATGCGCCCGCGGTCGACAACGGACTGGAGATCAAGCGCGTAGCCGGCGGTCTGCTCGTCCAGAAGAGGTTCGATTCAAGGATCGTCTCCGCCGATTCCGTAGAGGTCGTCTCGGCCCGCAGGCCGGACGAGGAGGAGCTCCGGGCCGCGATCTTCAATTGGACCGTGGCCTGCTTCACGCGCTCCAACGCCGTGGTCATCGGCAAGTCCGACAAGACCCACGGCATCGGCTCGGGGCAGAGGAGCCGCATCGATTCCGCCGAGGATGCCATCCGCCTGTCCCGCCGGGGCTACGGCCCCGAGGGCTGCGTCCTGGCCTCGGACGCCTTCATGCCGTTCCCGGACGTCGTGGAGCTGGCCGCCAAGCACGGGATCACGTCCGTCATCTATCCCCTCGGCTCCGTCAAGGACCAGGAGGTCATCGAACGGGCGGATGCGCTCGGCCTGGGCATGATCGTCACCAGGAAGCCCGGCGAGGTGGACTCCGAGAGATGCTTCCTCCATCGCTGAGCGGCCGGGCCCTCCGGGCCCTGGCGGTCCTCCTCGCCGCCGCGGCCATGCCCGTCGGGGCATCATCGGATCCCCCTGCCCGGGACCTGCGGGCCGCCGTGGACCGGATGCGGGAGATCGGGCTCCAGGAAGAGAAGGCCTTCGAGTTCCTGGAACGGATCACAGCGGTCGGGCCCCGGCTGACCGGCTCTCCCCAAGCCGACCGGGCCGTCGAGGTCGGACGGCGGATCATGGAGGAGCTGGGCTTCGACAACGTCCGCACCGAGCCCGTCACCGTCGGGCGCTGGGTCCGAGGGAAGGCCGCCGAAGCCTCCGTTCTGGGCCCCTCCGTGGTCTCTCTCGCGATCTGCGCCCTGGGCGGAAGCGTCCCCACTCCCGCCGAAGGGATCGTCGCGCCGGTCGTCGAGGTCCGTTCATTCGAGGACCTCGCGCGCCTGGGGCCTGCGGTCAAAGGCCGGATCGTCTTCTACAACCGGCCCATGGACCGGACCCTTCTGGACACCTTTGGCGCCTACGGGCGGGCCGCCGATCAACGGGTTCGGGGCGCCTCGGAAGCCTCCCGGTTCGGCGCGGCGGCCGTCCTCGTCCGGTCCCTGACGCTCCGCATGAACGACCATCCCCATACGGGGCTGGTGCAATACGAGGACGGCGTGCCCCGGATCCCGGCCGCCGCCGTCAGCACCGCGGGGGCCGAACGCCTGAGCGGGCTTCTCCGGCGGGACCCCGGCCTGCGGCTCCGGCTGCGGATGGACTGCCGGACCGAGGCGCCCGTCGTTTCGGCCAACGTCGTCGGAGAGATCACCGGCTCCGAATTCCCGAAGGAGATCGTCCTCGTCGGCGGCCATCTCGACAGCTGGGACCTGGGGACGGGCGCTCACGATAACGGAGCAGGCTGCGCCGTCAGCCTGGAAGCCCTCCGGCTGATCAAGGCCGCGGGCCTCCGGCCGCGGCGGACCATCCGGGCCGTCCTGTTCATGGACGAGGAGTTCGGGGGGACGGGGGGAAGGGCCTATGCCCGCGCGCCGCAGAGAGAAGGGGAGAGGCACATCTTCGCGGCCGAGTCGGACCGGGGCGGCTTCCTGCCCATCGGGCTGGCCGCGGGGGGCGGCTCCCGGGAAGCCACCGAGCGGATCAGGTCCTTCGAGCACCTCTTCAGGCCCTTGGGCATCCTGTTCATCTCCCCCGGCGGCGGGGGAGTGGACATCGCCCCGCTCGTCGAGCAGGGGACCGTCCCGGCCGCGGTCATCCTCAACGCCCAGACCTATTTCGACGTCCATCATTCGGCCCTCGATGTCCTGGACCGCGTCCACCCCCGCGAGCTCGAGCTCCAGGCCGTTATCCTGGCCGCCCTGGCTTACATCGTCGCCCAAGAGGCTTTCTCAAAGCCCGATTTGATATAATGGGCCGGTGTCAAGGGTCCCAGGGCACGGGCAGAAAGGCGCGAACATGGAAAAGCCGCGTAAAAGGATCCTGGTCATGCTCCTCTGCGGAGGAAAAGGGGAAAGGCTCTATCCGCTGACGAAGGACCGGGCCAAGCCGTCCGTCCCCTTCCTCGGCACCTATCGGATCATCGATTTCAGCCTGTCCAACGCCCTGAATTCCGGGTTCCGCCGGATCGCCCTGCTCTCCCAGTACAAATCCCTCTCGCTCGAACGCCACATCCTCAACGGCTGGAACATCTTCCACGCGGAGAGCGGCGACTACATCATCTCCCTGCCCGCCCAGGGCCGGGTCAGCGACCACTGGTACGAGGGCACTGCCGACGCCGTCTTCCAGAACATCTACACCATTCAGCAGGAAGCCCCGGAGGCCGTCCTCATCCTCTCGGGGGACCACATCTACAACGCCGATTACCGGAAGCTCGTCCGCTTCTACCTCGAGACCGACGCCGACGCCCTCATCATGACCAAGATCGTCCCCGTCGAGGAGGCCTCCCGGTTCGGGGTCATCGGGGTCGATGACGAGCGGAGGATCGTCGAATTCGCCGAAAAGCCCAAGAAGCCGGCGGCCACGCCCTGGGACCCGGCCAAGAGCCTCGTCTCCATGGGCGTCTATCTCTTCAAGACGCCGGTCCTCATCAAGGCCCTCATCAAGGACGCCCGCAACGCAAGGAGCTCCCACGATTTCGGCAAGGATATCATCCCCGGTCTCATCGGCGGCCACAAGATCTACGCGTTCCCGTTCGAGGACTATTGGGAGGACATCGGGACGCTCGACGCCTACTGGGAGGCCAACATGGCCTTCCTGTCGACCGCCCCGCCGCCCATCCTGAGGGACCCGGACTGGCCCGTCCGGACCTACAAGCCCCAATACCCGCCGACCTTCATCTCGGGCGGGTCCATCAGGAACTCCATCGTCGCATCCGGCTGCTCCCTCGTCGACTGCCGGATCGAGAACTCCATCATCTCGGCCGGCGTCAGCCTCGAGGACGGCGTCGAGCTCGCCGATTCCATCCTCTTCGAAGGGGTCGAGGTCCGCCGGGGGGCCCGCCTCCGGAAGCTCATCATCGACAAATCCTCGGTCATCCCCGCCGGGTTCGAGGCCGGCTTCGACGACGCGCGGGACGCCCGCCACTTCAAGATCAGCAAGGGCGGCGTCCGCATCGTGCCCAAGGGCTGGAGATCGGAATGATCGAGAAGCACGATTTCAAGTCCTTCGAGCTCGAGCGGGACGCCCCCAAGGAGCTGATGCTCCTGTCCGTCATCTCCCAGAGCTTCTTCCAGCCCTTCTCGCTCGAGGACAACCTGCTCGTCACGCTGACGGCCCTGACCTCGGGATCGGGCGTCGGTTTCAACCGAGCCATGCTCTTCCTACGGGACGGAGACAGGCTCAAGGGGGAGATGTGGCTCGGCCCGAGCTCGGCCGAGGAGGCCGGCGACATCTGGGAGGTCCTGTCGACGCCCGGCATCGGCTACATCGAGATCGTCGAACACAACCGGGCCCTGGTCCGCAAGAACGAGGACACGCTCAGCCGGCGGATCAGGGACCTCGTCTATACGGCCGACTCGGACAGCGCCCTCATCCCGGCCCTGGCATCCTCCCGCAAGGAGATCCTCCTCGTCAAGGACGCCCGGGAGGAGCCGCTCGTCGACCGGCGCTTCCTGGACATCATCCAGGTCGACGAGTTCCTCTGCATCCCCCTGCTCGCCCGGGACGAGGTCGTCGGGGAGATCGTCCTGGACAACGCCATCACCCGGACGCCCATCAGCCCCGGGGACATCAAGCTGGCCGGCCTCTGCGGGCTCATCGCCGGCAACTACGTCTACTCGGCCACCCTCCATCGCAAGCTCCTCGAGATGGAGAAGACGGCGGCCATGGGCGAGATGGCCATGTTCGTGACCCATCAGATCCGGAACCCGATTGTGGCCATCGGCGGGTTCGCCGACCAGCTCCTGCAGCCCGGCCTCCCCGAGGACAAGAGAGAGAGGAACACCCGGATCATCCGTGACGAGATCCACCGCCTCGAGCACATCATCTTCCAGATGGGGCACTTCCTCAAGATCAGCCTCAAGGAGCCGGTGTTCTTCGATCCCGCCCCGGGCATCGAGTCCGTCCTCGGGAGCGTCGAGGTCCGGGACCGCGGCCAGACCTACGATCTGAGGGTCCACATCGAGGACGATCCGCCGCTCCTGTTCTGCGATCCGACCTCCTTCGGGGAGGTCCTTCGCAATCTCCTCGACAACGCTTTCGAGGCCACGCCGCCGGGCGGCCGGGTCTCGGTCCGCGGATACAGGAAGAACGCCTCCTGGTACGTCCTCTCGGTCCGGGACACCGGGAAGGGGATCTCCAATCCGGACAAGGACAAGCTTTTCAAGCCCTTTTTCACGACCAAGGAGACGGGCATGGGCCTCGGCCTCCCGTTCATCAAGAGGGTCATGGACACCTGCGGGGGCAAGGTCGAGGTCCGGAGCCGCGTGGGCAGCGGGGCGCTGTTCAAGCTGTCCTTCCAATGCCGCGAAAGGGAGTGAGACGCCATGAGCAAGAGGATCCTGCTCGTCGAGGACGAACAGCCGCTCTGCCTTCTCTACGAGGAGGAGCTGAGCAATGACGGCTACGACGTGACGGCCGTCACCGATGCGGAGGCCGCGCTCGAGGCGCTCGGCGCCTCCGAGTTCGACCTCATCGTCACCGACATCCGGATGCCCGGCAAGGACGGCATCGAGCTCATCACCCAGATCATGGGCCTCCGCAAGGACATCCCCATCATCATCAACTCGGCCTACCAGAGCTACAAGGAGGACTTCATGACCTGGGCGGCCGACGCCTATGTCGTCAAATCCTCCTCGCTCGACGAGCTCAAGGCGAGGATCCGCGAGCTCCTGGAGCGCTGATGTCGGAGTTGCGGAAGGACCTCGTCAGCGGACGGTGGGTCATCATCGCCACCGAACGGGGCAAGAGGCCCGACGATTTCCGGCCGGCCCGCACCGCCCCCGCCGGCGAGGAGAGGCGCGCCTTCTGCCCCTTCTGCGAGGGCAGCGAGGTCAAGACCCCGCCGGAGATCCCCACGACCGTCCGGTCCTCCGGGACGTCTCCCGATTCGCCCGGCTGGACCGTCCGCGTCGTCCCCAACAAGTTC
This sequence comes from Candidatus Aminicenantota bacterium, assembly GCA_037447475.1. Classification (GTDB taxonomy): domain Bacteria; phylum Acidobacteriota; class Aminicenantia; order Aminicenantales; family Saccharicenantaceae; genus RBG-16-66-30. The sequence goes on along the minus strand of JBBIGP010000003.1, from coordinate 859 downwards.
CCGGCCCTCAACCGGGGGCCGTCACTGCCGAAGAGGACGCGGGGGATCTACCCCTGGATGGAGGGGACCGGGGTCCACGAGGTCGTCATCGAGAACCCCGACCACGGCCTCGAGCTCGGCGACCTGCCGGCCGGCCACATCCGGGACGTCCTCTCGGTGTTCCAGCAGCGGATCCGGGCCATCGAATCAGAGTTCCATTACCGGTACGTCCAGATCTTCAAGAACAAGGGGCGGGAGGCCGGGGCCTCCCTGAGCCACCCCCATTCGCAGATCGTGGCCACGCCCATCGTCCCCAAAAGGGTCAAGGAGGAGATCTACGGCGCCGAGCGGCTCTTCCGGGGCTTCAAGGAGTGCGTGTTCTGCCGGGTCCTCCGGGAGGAGAACGCGTCCGGGCAGAGGGTCGTCCACCGCAACGGGCATTTCACGGCCTTCGCCCCCTTCGCCTCCCGCTTCCCCTTCGAGACGGCCATCTACCCCGTCCGCCACTCGCCGTTCTTCGCGGACGCCGGCGACGACGAGCTCCTGTCCCTGGCCGAGACCATGAAGGCCGTCCTGACGGCCCTCAAGGACAAGGTCGGGGACCCTCCCTACAACATGGTCTTCCATCACGCCCCTAACCCCTCCCACTCGCGACAGGCCTGGCCGGAGATCGACAGGATCTACCACTGGCACCTGGAGATCTTCCCGATCCTGACCAAGGTCGCCGGATTCGAATGGGGAACGGGCTTCTACATCAATCCCGTCCCTCCCGAGTCCTCGGCCGGATTCCTCCGGACCGGCTAGCCTGACCTATTCACAAGAATACCGATGTGTTCTCTAAGTCCTGCGATATCTGAAGGATCTCCGGCTTTCCGATTTT
>JBBIGP010000002.1:74113-94537 GCA_037447475.1 Candidatus Aminicenantota bacterium | reverse complement strand
GAGGGGGGCCCGTCGGCCGCCGACGGGGGAACCGTCGGGACTGGTTCCCGGGGGTTTGGGGGGCTAGGGGGGGACATCTATCGACAAAGCGTGTTCTCGAAGATCCACGGAAAAGAGAGAAGAACCTATCATTCAGACCGGGCGGGTCTCGGCGAACGAGGCGCCGGCGAGCCCCAGCACGCCGAAGAGGAGGAGCCTCTCGATCCCCGAGCGGGCCGCCGCAAGGAACAACGAGCCGCCGGCTGCGGCGGCCGGTCCGTCGAACAGGAGGGCCCCGGGGACGATGGGCGCCAGGCCATAGACGAGTCCTGCGGCGGCCGCCGTCGCCATGCCCAGGACGATCCGCTTGCCCGTCGCGAGGCCCCCCGCCCACAGAGCGGTGACGGCGCCGGCCAGAAGGGGGACCCACGCGGCGGCCCACCAGATCCGCCCGAACGAAGGCACGGCCCCCGCCGTGTGCGCGTACGCCGCCTCGATCCCCGCCAGGGCGGCCAGCGCGGCCGCGGCCACGACGGGCGAGTGCCAGCGTCTCGCCGCTCTCCCCGCCCGAAGCGCCGTCCGCTCGCGGACCCTCCGGCGCACGGTCAGCGGGAAATTGTAGAACGCATCGAAGACGAAGTGCTCGAGCCAGGCGCCCTTCTCGCCGAAGACGGGGACCTTGTGGACCGCTTCCGTGGCCCAGTGTCCGGCCATGAAGCGGGCCAGGTCCGGGTAGCGGTAGGTCATCTGGATGGGGAACGCCAGGTAGCCGACGATCTTCAGGAAGCTGACGCCGAGAGCGATCTGGTAATCCTTGACGTTGCGGTCCTTGATCATCAGTCCGAGGACGTAGAACCCCCGGACGAGCGAACCCGGAGAGATCGGCAGCAGGTTGAGCGCGCCGATGATGAGCCCCGCCCGGAGGGTGGCTTCGTGCCAGGCGAGCTCCGGATGGGCGACGACATAGGCGATGGCCGCCGTCAGGAACACGGTCTCGGAAACGAACAGCGTCGCCATGTGGACGGCCAGGCTCTTCAGGTATTTCTGGATGAACGGCTCTTTGATCTGGCCGGCGATGGCCGCCGCCTCGCTCTCGCCGAGCAGCCCGTTCTTCCGTCCCTGAGCGACCATGTCCAGCAGCCACCGCTCGCGCTCGGCCGGCCGGATGAGGAGCCGGACGGGCTGGACGAACATCGCCCTCAAACGATCGCGGAATCGGGCCTTGTCCGTCAGGAACCGGTGGAGCCCCGGGGGCATCCAGGCCAGCGGCAGGTTCAGAAAGTAGAGGAGGGGGGCGCGCGCGACTCTCAGGGCCCGTGGCTCGCTGACCCGTCCCGAACGCAGCCAGCCGACCATGGTCTCCGCGATCCGGGCCCGCCCGGCCCTCAGGAAGTAGGCCGGGCTCGCGGCCATCCGGGCGTAGTGGCCGCGGAGATCGGCCCGGCCCCAAAGTCGCCGGAGGAACGGCAGGAGAAGAAGTCCTGCGGCCGCCCCGGTGAAGGCGATGTCCCTCATTATTAAACCCAGTGCGGCCAAGGCGGGGGCAAGGACAGGCAGCCAGCCTAACGCCAGGAACAGGGTCGAAAGGGCCCTGCTTTTTTCCAGTCGGGTTGCGGTCCTCTCGTCGGTGATCCCCCGGACCCGCCAGCTTTCCCGGAAGCCCTTCATGATCTGGCGGCGAAGGCGCCGGCCGAAAAGCCCTACATGATGGAACGCGGCATCGATGAGAGAATCGCGATAGGTCCGGTCCTCGGCTCTCAGCGCGTCAAGGGCCGGGAGCAGGTCCGCGAAGCTCTCGCGATTGACCTCGACGTAGCTTTGGAGCCGGCCGACGTCGCCCTTGTCGAACTGGACGAGCCGGCCGCGCCGCAGGCCCCTCAGAATGAGCTTGACGTCGGCGGGGCACTGGGGGAGGAACGGCAAAAGGGTCATCCCGGCCCGGAAATCGACGGCGACCAGCCCGGCATCCGGGATATCCCCGGTCTCCATCCTCTTGAGGACGTTGGGCTGGCTCTTGAGGGACCACCATTCGTACTGCCGGGCCAGCTCGACGGCCCCCGCGCGGTGCATCAGCCGGACGAGGCGGTCCATGAAATCGCGCTTGGCCCGATATTCGGGCGATCCGACCCCCGTTCCGGGCTCGCCGGGGCGCCATCTCCGCCGGGCGTCGAGGTCGTCGTCGACCTCCAGCCGCCAGGCCCGGCCCTCGACCCATTCGAGGAGCTCGCCGTAGCTGCCGATGTCCGTGTCGAGGAAGGTGGCCAGGACGTCGACGACGGCGTCCTCGCGGCCCCACTCGATCCGGGCCGCCCGGCGGAGGAACTTCTGCCAGAGCGCCTGGGAGCGGCCGGCGGCCTGCAAGGATCGGAGGGAGAACGGGGCCTGGAACCCGATCCCATAGAGAAGGCCCCGGATGCGGCGGGCGAAGCCGGACGGAGGGACGAGGATCTTCAAGGCGTAGGCCCGGCCGGGTTCGAGCCCGGCGACCTCGCCATCCCGGCGGACGATGTCCGTCAAACGGACCTTGTAGACCTGGCCTGCGTAGCCTCCGCCGACGAACCGCTCGATCTCCAGGCGGACGTCCGCCCGGCCGTCCGGGAAAACGCCCCGCAATCCAACTGCGAGGACCGTCCCCGGCTCGTGACGCCTGACCCCGAACGGCCGGAGGACCCTCTGGGCGGCGTAATTACGGGCCAGCTCCCGGACGGTCGCGGCCGAGTAGGAAACGGCCATCACCTCACCTCTCGATCATCTCCGTGCGGCGGGACCGGCAGGGGTCCCCGCCCGGGGTGCGGGCCCCGGCCTTCCGCGGGCCCGCGCGCGGCGGGCGGCGCTTCGCGGCTCAGGGCGTCTTGACCTCCTGGCCGGTCATTGGATCGATCAGCGTGATCCGGCGGACCTTGCCGAGCTTCTCCAGGGGGCCGGGCCACTTTTCGCCGCCCTCGTTGCAGGGCTCCCAGTCGCCGACGATGAGGATGGCCGCTTTGTCGGGATGGACGTATTTCCGGGCGGCGTCGAGGACCCGCGCTTTGGTCACGGCCTCGATCTTTGACCGGTACGTCTTGTAGTAGTCCATCGGCTTGCCCTGCATCTCCAGCATAGCGAAGCTCTCCATCACCGACTGCGGCATCTCGAACTGGCCGGCGAAGCTCTCCAAATAGTAATTGATGGCCGTCTCCATCTCGCCGTCCGTGACGGGCTCTTCGCGGATGCGGCGGAACTCGTCGAGGATGAGAGAGATGGCGTATCCGACCGTGGACGATTTCGTCTGGACGTAGCCTGAGAAGGTGCCGGGAAAGCCCCACCTCGTCGTGAACCGGCTGCCCTGGTTGTAGGACAGCCCCTCGTCCGACCGGACCTTGGTCGTGATCCTCGAGGTGAAACTGCCGCCGCCGAGGATGAAGTTCATGACCTGGACGGCGAAAAAGTCCGGATGGGTGTCCTCGATCCCCCGGTGGCCGAGGCTGACGTAGCCCTGGTTGATGGCCTTCTGGATGAAATAGACGCCCGGCTCGGGGGCCGGGAAATCCTTGGAAAAGGCCGGCAGGGACAGGGCACGGCTCTTCCAGCCCGAAACCGCCTTGTCGATCCTGGCCTTCAGGTCGCTCTTTCGGAAGTCCCCGGACGCGGCCAGGATGATGTTCTTGGGGAAGAAGTACTTGTCGTGGACGGCCTTGAGGTCGGCGGCGGCGACGTTCTCGTAGGTCGTCCGCGTGGCCTGCCAGGTCAAGGGGTGGTCGCCGTACAAAAGTCTTTCGTATTCGCGGCTGAGAACGGATCCCGGCTGGTCGTTAGCCTGGCGCAGCTGCTCGATGAGCCGGGCCTGCGACAGCTTAAAGGCCTCCTCGCGGAACGCGGGATTCATCAGGACGTCGAAGAAGAGGGCCAGGCCCTCGTCGAGGTCCTTGCTGAGGACCGACAGCGAGAGCGTCGACGTCCTCTCCCCGACGTTGAACGAGAGCGACCCGCCCAGGAAATCGATGCGCTCCTCGATGGCGTCGCCATCGCGCGTCCGCGTCCCGCCCCTGATATAGGCGTCGCTCATGACGCGTTCCAGGCCCGTCTTGTCCTTGGGCACGTAGAGCCCCCCGAAGTTGATGAGGGCCGTGATGTTGAACAACGGCAGGCCGCGGTCCTCCTGGACGTAGGCCCGGAGACCGTTGGCGTATTCCGTCCGGAACGTCTTGGGGTCGGGCGGGTCGAATTTGAGAGCCTGGTACTTCAACTGGTCGGGGTGCGTCGCCTGACCCAGGCCCAGGCCGACGAAGACGAACGCGATCGCCAGGATGGCGGTCAAGGTCTTTTTCATGGTCATCCTCCTCTCTTACCGCCCCGTCTTCCGCTCGTACGCGGCCGTCAGGCTGTTGGACTTGACGAAATACCGGGCGGCCACCCGCTTGATGTCCTCGTTCGTCACGCTCTTGAGGGCCTCCAAGTCGGCTGGGATGGACCGCCAGCCGCGGTGGAGCTCGGCCCGGCCGATCCTCCCGGCGAGCCCCGCGGAGCTCGCGAGGCTGCGGATGAACATGGCCTCGCCGCGGTTCTTGGCCTTCTGGATCTCCTCCTCGGTCACGCCGTCCTGCTTGATCCTCTCGATCTCGGCCCAGATCTCCTTCTCCAGGTCCTCGGGGCGGACCTTCTTGTCCAGCCGGGGCGTCGCGCCGAACTGGAAAGCCCCGACGTACCACTGGGCGCGGCTGGACGCGGAGACGCTGACCGCCATCTGCTTGTCCCTGACCAGGAGCTTGGTGAGCCGGCCGGAGCCTCCGCCGGGCCCGCCGCGGAAGCCGCCGCCCCCGCCCGAGCCCAGGACGCTGGCCAGGACCGAAAGCGGCGCCGTATCCGTGTGTCCGTCGGGGGGCGTGTGGAACATCATCTGCAGGCTGGTCGGAGCCGGGCCCTCCCCGTAGAGCCTTTTCTCGCTGTTCTGGGGGGGCACGAAGGTCCGGATGGGCTCGATGTCCCGCCCCCGCGGGATGGGCCCGAAATATTTTTCGGCCAGGGCCACGATCCGCGCCGGGTCGAAGTCGCCGACGTAGACGGCCACGGCGTTGTTGGGAACGTAGTACCGCCTGTTGAATTCAACGATGTCCTCTTTCGTCATCTTGCGGAGGTCGTCCATCCAGCCGATGACGCCCCAGTGATAGGGGGTGGCCACGAAGAAGGAGGCGCTGACCTGCTCGCCGAAAAGGAAGCCCGGACGGTTCTCGCTCAGCCGCCGCTCCTCCATGACGACGTCCTTCTCCGAGTAGAACTCGCGGAAAACGGGGTTCCGCATCCGGTCGGATTCGAGCATCATCTGGAGCTCGACCTTGTTCGAGGGCAGGGTGACGTAGTAGCCCGTGCTCTCGCTGCCGGTCGAGGCGTTCAGGCCGGTGCCGCCGTTCTTCATATAGTGGTTCCAGAGGTCGTCCTTGATGATGTACTGCTTCTGATCGGCGACGAGCGCGTCGACCTCCTTCTGCCAGCCGGCGATCTTGGCCGCGTCCCCGCCGTCGGTCGTCCAGAACCTTTCCCGGTAGATGCGGTCCATGAGCTCGTCGATCCGGCGCTCGATCTCGGCGTCCTTGGCGTAGTCCGTGACGCCCATGACCTTGGTGCCCTTGAACATCATGTGCTCGTGGACGTGGGCGATGCCGGTGATGCCCGGCCTTTCGTTGACCGAGCCCGCCTTGAAGTAGATGTGACAGACGACGCGGGGCACGCCCGGCTTGGGGACCATCAGGATCTTCATCCCGTTGCCGAGGACGTGCTCCTTGACGTCCAGGGTCACCTCTCCCGCCCGGCCGAAAGCGGCCAGGAGGAAGGCCATCAAGGCCAGGCTCAGGGCTCTCTTCTTCACCTTCTCCTCTCCTTTCCTGAAAGTGCTCAGACCAATCTATCCTTTCCCCTCTTCTTCTTCAAGGCCTCGACGATGTCCTTCACCTGCTGGTCGCGGTCGGCGTGGCAGACGAGGAGGGCGTCCTCGGTGTCGACGACGATGAGGTTCCGGACCCCGACGAGGGCCGTCAGCTTGCCCGGGTTCCAGACGAGACAGCCCGCGGAATCCAGGGCGGCCAACCGCCCCTTGGCCGCGTTCCCGGAGGCGTCCTTCGGCCAGATCTCGAGAAGCGAGGACCAGGCCCCGACGTCCGACCAGCCGAAGTCGCCCTCGGCGACCAGGACCCTGTCGGCCCTCTCCATGAGGGCGTAGTCGATGGACTGCGCCGGCGCCGCGGCGAAGGCGTCTTTGAGCCGGCGCGGGTCCTTCTTCCGGAGCGCTTCGACGGCCTTTTTCCAGAAGGCGAACAGGGCCGGGGCGCACGATTCGGCCTGGCGGGCGAAGACGTCGGCGGGCCAGACGAACATCCCCGAGTTCCAGGCGCAATCCCCGGAGGCCAGGTATTCGTCGGCCAGGCTGAGGCTCGGTTTCTCCTTGAAGGCCCGGACGGGATAGAAACGCACCCGGCCGCAGGCCGCGGGCGCGGCCCTGTCGAAAAGGATGTATCCGTAGCCGGTGGCCGGATAGGCCGGAGGGATCCCGAAGGTGACGATGGCCTCGGCCCTGGCCGACATCTCGACCGCCCGTTCGACGACCCGCAGGAAACGCCCTTCGTTCCTGATGAGGTGGTCGGCGGGCAGGGCCACGACCACGGCTTCGGGATCGTCCAGCCAGATCCGGGCCGTCGCCAGGGCCAGCGCCGGTCCCGTGTTCCTGGCCGCCGGCTCGACGAGCAGGTTCGAGCCCGGCAATCCGGGCAGGAGCCTGCGGATTTGCCGCGTCTGGACCGCGTCCGCGATCGTGTAGATGCGGCGGGACGGGATGAGCGGCCGGATGCGGCGCACGGTCTCCTCGATCATCGTGCGTCGACCGGCGATCCGCAGGAATTGCTTGGGATTGGAGGACCGCCCGAGCGGCCAGAAGCGCGTCCCCCGGCCCCCGGCGAGGATGACCGCCCGGACGTTGCGGGCCGTCTTCATCATGCCTTCCCGAGCCGGCTGATGATCGTTTCGAGGACGCCGCGGACCTCCTTCTGGATCGCTTCCAGGTCCCCGGCCGTGTCGGCCTCGAAGCGCAGGACGATCACGGCCTGGGTATTGGAGGCCCGGACGAGCCCCCAGCCTTTGGGGAAGATGGCCCGGACGCCGTCGATGTCGATGACCGGGTATCTGGCCGCGAGCTCCCGGCGGACCTCCTCGACGATCCGGAACTTGACCTCGTCGGACGCGTAGATCCGGATCTCCGGGGTCGAGAACGTCTCGGGCAGGCCGGCCAGCATCTCCCCGAGCCCGGCCTTGGACCGGGACAGGATCTCGAGCAGCCGGGCCGTCGCGTAGATCGCGTCGTCGAACCCGAACCAGCGGTCGGCGAAGAAGATGTGGCCGCTCATCTCCCCGGCCAGCGGGGCCTTCTCCTCCTTGATCTTCTTCTTGATCAGCGAGTGGCCGGTCCTCCACATGATGGGCCGTCCGCCGAGGCGTTCGATCTCCTCGTAGAGGACCTTGGAGGCCTTGACCTCGGAGATGACGGCCGCCCCGGGGTGCGACGCCAGGATGTCCCGGGCGAAGACGATGAGGAGCTGATCGCCCCAGATGATCCGGCCCCGGTCGTCGACGACGCCCAGCCTATCGGCGTCGCCGTCGTAGCCGACGCCGATCTCGGCCCCCGTCTCCCGGACCTTCCGGATGAGCGTTTCCATCGCTTCGGGAAGGGTCGGATCGGGATGGTGGTTGGGGAAGGTCCCGTCCGGCTCGCAGAAGATGTCCACGACCTCGCAGCCCATCTTCCGGAAGAGCGGGACGGCGACCATGCCGCCCGTGCCGTTGCCCGCGTCGACGACGAGCTTGACGCCACGCGCGAGCCGGACGTTGGACGCGACGTAACCCACGTATTCGGGGACGATGTCGAGCGACGACGTCCGGCCCGCCCCCCGGGCGAACTCGCCGCGCCGGATGATGCCGCGGAGCTCCTGGATATCGGGCCCGTGGAGGGTCTCGTGTCCGCACATCATCTTGAAGCCGTTGTGTTCGGGGGGATTGTGGGAGCCGGTGATCATGACCCCGGCCTCCTTCTTCTTGTGGAACACCGAGAAATAAAGCAGGGGCGTGGGGATGACCCCGAGGTCGGTCACGTCGCAGCCCGTGGCCTGCAGCCCCTTGGCGAGAGACCGGGCGAAGGACGGGGAGCTGAGCCGGCAGTCACTGCCGACGGCCGCATCGGCCTTGCCTCGGGCCCGGAAATACGTGCCCATGGCCCGGCCCAGCGTCTCGACGACGGTTTCGTCGAGGTCGCGACCGACGATGCCGCGGATGTCGTATTCCCGGAATATCTTGTCATTGATATCCACGGCTCTCTCCTTCCCGGTATATTGATATCCAATTTATTATCAGCCATTTACGATGACGCCCGTCGTTCCCTGCGGAGACGATGGGCATAGCCGGCCCCGATGAACGCCTTGAACAGCGGATGAGGGTGGAGGGGCCTGGACTTGAATTCGGGATGGAACTGGCACCCCAGGAACCATGGGTGGTCCGGGGCCTCGATGATCTCCACGAGCCCGTGATCCGGGTTCTCCCCGGAAAAGATCAGGCCGGCCTTGGCCAGGGCGTCCTTGTATCCGGGATTGAACTCGTAGCGGTGGCGATGGCGCTCGGAGATCCGGCGGAGTCCGTAGGCCCGGAAGGCCGCCGAATCCTTTCGCAGGTCGCATCTGTAGGCGCCGAGCCGCATCGTGCCGCCCATGTCGCAGTCCTTGGCCAGCTCTCTCCACCGGACGATGATCTTGTGGGGGGCGTCCGGCGCGAACTCCGTGCTGTTGGCCCGCTTGAGCCCGGCGACCGAGCGGGCGTATTCGATCGCGGCGCATTGCATGCCCAGGCAGATGCCGAAGAACGGGACCTTGTTGACCCGGGCGAACTGGGCCGCCTTGATCTTTCCCTCGATGCCGCGCTTGCCGAAGCCGCCCGGGACCAGGATGCCGTCTTTCGGACCCAGGATGGAGGACGGGTCGCCCCGCTCGAGATTCTCCGCTTCGATCCAGTCGATTTGGACCCTGAGCCGATGGGCGAGCCCTCCGTGGACAAGGGCCTGGTTGAGGCTCATATAGGAATCGTGAAGGCCCGCATACTTGCCGACGAGCGCGATGTCGACCTCGTCCTTGGGCTTCTTGATCCGCCCGACGACGGATTCCCACCGGGACAGGTCCTTTTTCCTCCGGGCGAGACCGAGCAGCGAGAGCAGGATCTTGTCGAGACCTTCCCGGGCGAAGTTGAGCGGGATCTCGTAGATGGACGCGACGTCCCGGGCGGCGATGACGGCTTCCAGGGGGACGTTGGTGAACAGGGCGATCTTCGACTTGATGTCCGGCGAAAGATCGCGGTTCGTCCGGCACAGAAGGATGTCCGGCTGGATGCCGATCGCCCGGAGCTCCTTGACGCTGTGCTGGGTGGGCTTGGTCTTGAGCTCGCCCGACGCGCCGACGAACGGGATGAGCGTCAGATGGACGAACGCCGTGTTGCCGCTTCCCAGCGTGAGACGCATCTGACGCGTGGCCTCGAGGAACGGCAGGCTCTCGATGTCGCCGACCGTCCCGCCGATCTCGCAGATGACGATGTCGTTCCTGTCGGCCACCGTTCGGAAGGCCCTTTTGATCTCGTCCGTGAGGTGGGGGATGACCTGGACGGTCTTGCCGAGATACTCGCCCTTGCGTTCCTTGCGGAGCAGGGACTGGTAGATCTTCCCCGCCGTCCAATTGTGGTCCCGCGTCGTCCGCGTGGACGTGAACCTCTCGTAGTGACCGAGATCGAGGTCCGTTTCCGCGCCGTCGTCCGTCACGTAGACCTCACCGTGCTGGAAGGGGCTCATCGTCCCAGGATCCACGTTGAGGTAGGGATCGAGCTTCTGGATCGTGATCCGGTACCCATGGCTTTCGAGGAGCATCCCGATGGAGGCCGCGGCGATCCCCTTGCCCAGGCCCGAGATGACCCCTCCGGTGACGAAGATATACTTGGCCATAGTCAGGCCCGTCGTCGTCTTTTCACGATTCCCCAATTATAGTCGTCGGCCGGCCGGGACACAAGGGGCCGGCTGCAGGGGACCGGATCTCAGGAGGCGTTGCCGGCAGGCGCGATGGGCTTGGCGGCCGGCTTTTCGGACGGCTGGGTCTGGCAGGTGGCCTCGAGATAGGCCCCCTCCTCCACGACCAGCTTGGGGGCCAGGACCGACCCGAAAACGCGCCCTTTGTCGTGGACCTCGATCCTCTCGGCGGCCTGGAGCGTGCCGCGGATCTCGCCGTTGATGACCAGCTGGCCCACCTTGACGTCCGCCTCCACCTTGGCCTTCTCCCCGACGATGAGCATCGCGTCCGAGGTGATCGTCCCTTTGAAATAGCCTTCGATGCGGAAAGACCCTTTGAAGATCAGGTCGCCCCTGAATTCCGACTCCACGTCGATCAACCCGGCCAGCCTCGACTCTCCCAGATCTCTCGGTTTGTCTTTCATGAAAAAGCTCCTTTGACCCCCTCATAAAGCCGATTGAGGTCATCCATGGAAAAATAAAAGATCTTCAGGACCCCTTTGTCCCTGTTCCCCGAAATGAGGACCTTCGTACCCAGGATCTTCAGCATCTCCTCCTGGAGGGCATGAAGGTCGGGGTCTTCGAGCCGTCGTTGGGCCCGGGGGGCGCGCTCTTTCAGCCGATTGACGAGTTTCTCCGTGTTCCTGACCGACAGGTTCCGGTCGATGACCTGTTTGCAAGCGAACATCTGGCCGGCCGGGTCGTCCAGGGCCAACAGGGCGCGGGCGTGCCCCATGGAGATCTTTTCCTCGACGATATCGTCCTGGATCTCCCGGGGCAGCTTCAGCAGCCGCAGATAGTTCGTCACCGACGTCCTGTCCATGCCGACCTTCTCGGCCAGCTCTTGATGGGTGTACTTCTGCTCGTCGATGAGGCGCTGATAGGCTTGGGCGATCTCGAGGGGATTGAGCTCCTCCCGGTGGATGTTCTCGATCAGCGAGATCTCCAGCTGCTTTTCCTTGGGCACGTTGCGGATGAGGACGGGGATCTTCTTCAGGCCGGCTTTCTGGGCCGCTCTCCAACGCCTCTCACCCACGATGATCTTATAATGATCCTCTTCCGGAACGACGACCACGGGCTGGACGATCCCCGATTCCCTGATCGACCGGGCCAGCCCTTCGATGGTTTGGTCGTCGAATTTCATCCGTGGTTGAAACGGGTTGGCCCTGATCCGGTCGACCTCGATCTCCGCGAACCTCTCGTCCTTGAGAATGCCGAACTCGTCCGGGATGAAGGCCCCCAGGCCTTTGCCCAAGGCTTTCTTGCTCATCGGCGAAGGATCTCCTCTGCGAGATTGAAATAAGCTTCAGATCCCTTGGATCTGATATCGTACAAGGCGACCGGCTTGCCGAAGCTCGGCGCCTCGGCCAGGCGGACGCTGCGGGGGACGATGGTCTCGAACAGAATGTGCTTGAGGGACTTGCGGATCTCTTCGGCCACCTGTTTCGAGAGATTCGTCCGCTCGTCGAACATCGTAAGCAGGATGCCCTCGACGGCCAGCCGTGGATTGAAATAGGTCCTGACCGTTTCCAGGGTCTGAAAGAGGTCCGGGATGCCTTCCATGCAAAAGAACTCGGTCTGAACTGGGATGATCAGAGAGTCCGCGGCCGCCAGGGCATTGATGGTCAGGAAGCCCAGGGAAGGAGGGCAATCGATCAGCACGAAATTGAAATAGCGCCGGCCTTTTTCGAGGGCTTGAAGGAGTTTTTTCTCCCTGTCCTCGGCCGCATAGAGCTCAGCTTCGATGCCTGCGAGCTCGGGGGAACACGGGCAAAGATAGAAATTGTCGACCTCGGTCCCGGCTATGCAGTCCATCAAGGCTTTTCCGTTCATCATGGCCTGGTAGATGCCCTTGCCCGGCTCTTTCGGTTTGGCCATGCCCAATGTGGACATGCCCTGCGGGTCGAGATCGATGAGCAGCGTTCGCTTGCCCTTGATGGCCAGGCACGCGGAGAGGTTGATGGCCGTGGTCGTCTTCCCGACGCCGCCTTTTTGATTGGCGACCGCGATGATCTTATTCATCGCCCGCGCCCGTTTCACGTGGAACGCCGGCCCGGCGGGAGGCCTTTCTCGCCGTTATCTCGAGGTATAAGGCCAGGTTTTGCACGGCGGCCGGGGTCATCCCGGGGATCCTTGACGCGTCACCGAGAGTCGCCGGGCGGCCCGCCCCGAGCTTCTCGACGGCCTCTCTGGTCAGTCCGGGGACCTTGCCGAAATCCGTCTTTTCCGGGATCCTCATCTGGGCGACTTTCCCGGACCTGGCGATCTCCCGCTCCTGTTTCCGGATATAGCCTTCATATTTCACTTCGGACTCGATATATCGCGTTTCATCATCGCCGATATTAGCAGCGATTTTCCCACATTCCAGAATATTTCTCAAGCGGACTTCCGGTTTTTTCAACCGCTCGTAGAGCTTGTGTTTTTTTAGGGCCGACAGGATCCCATCTATCCTATCCCTTTTTTCCTCGAAATTCTGCCACGCCTCCGGCGAGATCAGGCCGAATTCGCGCCCGTAACCCATCAGTCTTCGGTCCGCATTGTCGATCCTAAGGAGCAGCCTGTGCTCCGCCCGGGAAGTGAAGAGCCGGTAGGGCTCCTCGACCCCCTTGGTCACCAGGTCGTCGATGAGCACCCCGATATAGGCCTCGTCCCTTCTCAGGACGAACGGCGGCTTCTTTTGGAGGGCCAGGACCGCGTTGATCCCGGCCATCAGCCCCTGGGCGGCCGCCTCTTCGTAGCCCGACGTGCCGTTGATCTGGCCGGCGAGATACAACCCCCGGACCCTTCTCGTTTCCAGGGTGGGGGCCAGCTCCGTCGGGGAAACGGCATCGTACTCGATGCCGTACGCCGGCCTGAGGATCTTCGTTCTTTCGAGGCCCGATATCGTCCCGAGGATCTGTCCCTGGACCTCGACGGGCAGGCTCGAGGAGAGCCCGTTGATGTAGATCTCCGCCGTCTCCAGTCCCTCCGGTTCCAGGAAGAACTGATGGCGGACGTGATGAGGGAACTTGACGACCTTGTCCTCGATGGACGGGCAATATCTCGGCCCGATGCCCTTGATCCTCCCGCTGTATAGGGGGGACCGGTCCAGATTGGCCCGGATCACGGCGTGCGTTTTGTCGTTGGTGTAGCCGAGATGGCAAGCGACTTTGTTCTCGAGGGGATGCTTGGTCCGGTAGGAAAAGGGAACCGGATTTTCGTCTCCCTGCTGAGGCGTGAACAAGCCCCAGTCGATGGAGTTCCCGTCCAACCGCATGGGGGTGCCCGTTTTCAGCCGGAATATCCTGAAGCCCAACGCCTTCAACTGCCGGGCCAGGTCAACTGAGGGGGGCTCGTTGGCCCGGCCGGCCGGATAGCTCTCGAGGCCGATATGGATCACGCCGTTGAGGAATGTCCCGGGTGTCAGGATGACCGTCTTCCCCTCGACAGCCGTCCCTTCCAGGGTCCTAACCCCTCGGGCCCGGCCGTCCTTGACCAGGATGTCCGAGACGATGCCCTGGAACACCGTCAGGCCCGGAATGGATCCAAGCCGGTGCTTCATGGCCAGCCTATAAGCCGCTTTGTCGCATTGGGCCCGTGGCGCCTGGACGGCCCCCCCGCGACTCCTGTTGAGGAGACGGAATTGGATCCCGGTGGCGTCGGCCAGAAGCCCCATCAGCCCGCCCAGAGCATCGATCTCTCGGACAAGGTGGCCCTTGGCGAGCCCGCCGATGGCCGGGTTGCAGGACATCTGGGCGATCGTTTCGAGGTGGATGGTGACGAGGCAGGCCCTGAATCCCATGCCGCAGACGGCGGCGGCCGCTTCGCACCCGGCGTGCCCCGCGCCCACGACGACAACGTCGAAAGCCTGTTTATATCTCATCAGGCGCCCCGGACAGCCTATTTCCCGACGCAAAACCTTCCGAAAATGTCCCTGAGGACCTCGTCGATGCGGACCTCGCCGGTCAGGATCCCGACGAGGCCCAGGGCTTGGCGAACTTCCTCCGCGCACATCTCCTCATGGCGCCCCTGCCGGAGGAGCCCGGCGGCCCGTTCGAGGCTCTGGCGGATATCTTCGAGGATATCCCTCTGCCTGGCATGGAGAAGGACCTCTGTTGCGCCCGGGCGGGATGGAGCCAGGACCCGGAAGAGCTCCTTTTTGAGCCCGGCGACGTTCCCGCCCTTGAGCGCCGAGACCTCGATCAGGGGTGCCCCGCCCGCCAATCCCGCTATTCTCCCCCTGTCCAGGCTGATGGGGAGGTCGGTCTTGTTCAGAACGACGACCTTCTTCCTCGTCCGGTAGCGCCTCAAGAGACGCTCGTCCTCGGCCGTCCCATTTCGGGAGGCGTCGAGCACGACGAGCAGGCCGTCGGCATCCCGGGCGATCCGCTCTCCCCTGGCGATGCCCATTTTTTCCACAGGGTGGGCCGGCCGCCCCAATCCGGCCATGTCGACGAGATTAAACACCAGGTCGTCGACGACGATCCGTTCCCGGAGGTAATCCCGCGTCGTCCCGGGATAGGGCGTGACGATGGCCCTGTCTCTCTGGAGGAGGGCGTTGAAAAGGGTCGATTTGCCGACGTTGGTACGCCCCGTGATGGCCACGGTGAGCCCCTCGCCGAGGGCCCGGCCCAGCTCGTAGCCGGAAACGAGGTCCCGGATGTCCGCGATCAGCGTTTCCAGGGAGCGGACGAGCCCGCCGGGAGCCGTCCGAAGCCCATCTTCGGAGAATTCGATCGCCGCTTCCAGCCGGGCGGCCAGCCGTACGAGGCGTTTCCGGATCCGGCCTATCCGCCTGGACAGGCTTCCCGAGAGCTGGCGGAACGAGACGCGTGCCTGGGCCAAGGATGCGGCCCGGATGAAGTCGTCGACGGCCTCGGCCTGGAGGATGTCCAGGCGTCCATTGAGGTGAGCCCGCAGGGTGAATTCCCCGGGCTGGGCCGGCCGCGCCCCCGCCCCTGTCCCCAGACGGACGATCTCCTCCAGAACGGCAGGGCTCCCGTGGCAGCTCAACTCGACGACGTCCTCTCTGGTGTAGGAGCGGGGAGCCTTGAAATACGTCAGGAAAGCCTCATCCAGGGGAAGGCCGTTCTTTTCCTCGATGATCTCTCCGAAAACGGCCCGGCGCACGGGGAACGGCCGCTCGACCTTCTCCCGAAGCCGGAAGATGCGCCGGGCGATGGTGAGGGCGGCCCGGCCGCTGAGGCGGACGACGCCCAGACCGCCGGGCCCGGGCGGCGTCGAGACAGCGATGATCGTGTCTTCCAACATGTCTTCTTGCGGCCCCTCATTGTAGAAAAGACGACGGGTTTAGTAAATAGAGCCCGCAGGAAGCGGCTTCTGCGAAGAGAATCGCTCTCAGGCTCGGCACGTTCCTCTCGCGGCGCACACATCCGCCCGATAGATCCTTCCTTTCGGCCGCAGAGGAGCCTCGCGGTATCATCTCCGTCCGCGCGGTGATTCTTCACGCGCTCCCGGTCCGAATCCGGCGGGAATGGGCCGCGTATCCGTCGCGGGCCCGCACACCTGACCTATTCATGAAAATGCAGATGTGTTCTCTAAGTCCTGCGATATCTGAAGGATCTCCGGCTTTCCGATTTTTGCCAGGGCTTTTTACAGGCTCCTCTCAGAAAGACCGGCATTTTTGCCCTCCGGGCGAGCCGATCCGGCCGCATCTGCTGTGTTGCGAAAAAATGCCATCTGCAGCCGCCTCGACTCGTGAATAGATCAGGCTATAGATGCGCGGCGCCATGCAGGACAAAACGGCGTTTTGTATGAATGATCAACGGAGGGCTCGGAAGATCTTGACCTTCTTCAGGAAGCCCTCTCCCTGGCTCTCGCTGGTGATGCCGGGGACCTGGTTGGCGACGATGTGGATGATGCGCCTCTCGTAGGGGTTCATGAGCTCGAGGATCTCCTCGCGGCCCGTGGCCGAGACCTGCTGGGCGGCCTTCTGGGCGTAGTCCCTGAGCTTTTTTTCCTTGCGCCGCCGGTAGAACTCGCAGTCCGCCTGGACCTTGACCGGGGAGATCTTGTTGAGGACGTGCTGGATGGCGAGCAGGAGGGAGCCGTCGTTGCGCAGGAGCATGGCCTTGTCCGGGCCGTCGAAGACGACGAAGACGATGTCCGGGTGCTTCTTGATCTGGTAGCTGATCTCCAGGGGGAAGTGGACCATGAGCCGGGCCAGGAAGCGCTCGACGGCGTCCTCCTCGGCGGCGCCCTTGGGCCAGGCCCGGATGACGATCTCCCGGCCGCCGAGGCCGAAGAGCCGGGTCTTCTCGGTGACGATCTCGTAGTTGAACTTCTCTCGCGGGATCTTCAGGCGGTGTTCGGCCAGGCTGACGGCGTCCTCGATGTTCCGTCCGGTGAATTCCCGGGACTCCCCGGCCTCCCCGGGCCCATCGGAGTTCGCGCTCTCCTCAGCGGGCTTTTTTTCGTTGTCCATCTTTTTGCTCTCTTTTCCGCCGGGCCATCATGCGGTTCATGAGGGCCTGTTGGGCGATCTGCAGGACGTTGGTCGTCAGCCAGTAGAGGACCAGGCCGCTCTGGAAGTTCATGAAGAAGATGGTCATGATGAAGGGCATGATCAGCATCATCCTCGCCTGGACGGGGTCGGCCGAGGTCGGGGTCATCTTCTGGGAGATGAACTGGGTGATGCCCATCAGGATGGGCGTCACGTAGTAGGGGTCCTTGACGGACAGGTCCTGGATCCAGAGGGCGAACGGGGCGTGGCGGAACTCCACCGAGACGACGAGCATCCGGAAGACCCCCCAGAACACCGGCATCTGGATGAGCAGGGGCAGGCAGCCCCCGGCCGGATTGACCCCGTGCTCTTTATAGAGCTTCATCATCTCTTCGTTCATCTGCCGCCGCTGTTCGATGTCGGACTTGGACTTCTTGTATTTGGCCCGTATGGCTTTCATCTTCGGCTGGAGGTCGGCCATCTTGGCCATGGACTTCGTCGAGCTGTAGGTCAGGGGGAAAAAGAGGATCTTGACGACGATGGTCAGGAGGATGATGGCCAGGCCCCAATTGGGGACAAGCGAGTGGAAATACCGGACGGCGGCCAGGAGGATCTCCGAGATGCTCCCGAAGAACCCGAAGTTGATGACCTTCTTGGCGTCGTGGCCGAAGACCTTGAGGGCCTCGGTCTCCTTGGGGCCGATGAAGGCCCGGCGCGGCTGGGTGACGGACAGGGAGAAGACCGGTTCCTGGCCGGCCATCTCCTTGAGGAACGCCGCCTGCCCTTTTTGAGGGGGCAGGACGAACAGGGCGGTGAAGTAGTTGTCCTCGTAGGCCGCCCAGTCCACGAAGTTCCAGTCGCTCGTCTCGGCCTTGTATTTCCGTTCGTCCATCCTCTGGACCTTGCCCCCTGTGTATACGGCCGCTCCCGTCGTGGCGCTGAACCTCTGCTTGAGCTCGGCGGGGGAGGGGTTGCCGACGCCCGGCCCCCAGAGGACGACGGCCGGCAGGCTTTGGCCGTTCCGCCAGACCCGCACGGACATCTCCATGCCGTACGTCCCCCCCGTGAATCGGAAGGTCTTGTCGACCCGGACCGAGGCCCCGTCGGAGAAGACGAAGCGAAGCTCCCCGCTGTCTCCGTCACCGAGGTCGATGGCACCCGGGGAGGCCTCGAAGATCTCACCGTTCACCCGGTCGGCCAATCCGGGATCGTCGAGGTCGATCATGAAAGGGAACAGCCCGGCCTTCTCCGCCTGGGCGGGAACGAGCTCGAGGTCTTTCTTGTCGGCGTCGCGATGGGCCTTCAGCCGCCAGCTTTTCAGGACCCCTCCCTTGCTCGACCAGACAGCCCGGTATAAAGAGGTCTCGACGACGATGTCTTCCTCGGAGCCGCCCCCGACGGGGGCCAGCTCGGGCGCGGTCTCGGGCTCGGCCGGGATGGCCCCGCTCTCGGGGCCGGGGGTGCGGACCCGTTCCCTGCGGACGACGGCGCCGCTTTCGGGCGCCGGCTGCTCCCGGACGGACGGCGCCTCAGGGGCCGGCTGCGGCTTGTTGAAGAAATGGTTCCAGCCCAGAAGGACGAGAAAGGACAGCACGATGGCCAGGATCAGCCGTTTTTCCATAGGGCCTCACTCTCCGGAACGGGGTCGATCCCGCCCGCGTGAAAAGGATGACAGCGGAGAAGCCTCTTCGCGGCCAGGAAGACGCCCTTGAGCAGGCCGTGCCGTTCGATGGCCTCCTGGGCATAGGCGGAGCAGGTCGGATGGAAGCGGCAGCGGGTGCCGAGCATGGGGGACACGGCGGCCTGGTAGGCCCTGATCAGGACGAGCGCGGCGGCTTTCACGATGATATCCGTTTTCGAAAGATCGTTGCCAAGGCCGTTAAAAAGGCGTCCTTCAATCCGGGCCAATCCGCGGCGGCGGCCTCCGGCCGGGCCACGACGATAAGGTCCACGGGCTCCGCCAACAGCCCTTTATTCCTCCGGAATAGCTCCCGGAGCCGTCTCTTGACCCTGTTCCGGGTGACCGCCGGGCCGACTTTGCGGCTTACGACGACGGCCAATCTCGAGTGATCCAGCCCGTTCCGGCGGTAGACCAGGGTGAAATGGCGGCCCCGGAAACGGCTGCCGTTCCTGTAAAGGCCCGAAAAATCCTTCTTCTTCCGTATTCTCTCGAGGGGCGCCAGGCTCTCATTCATCCGACAGAAATGCGCTTTCGGCCCTTGCGCCTTCTGCTTTTGATGACTTCCTGCCCGCCCTTGGTCTTCATGCGGACCCGGAAACCGTGGGTTTTCTTGCGTCGTCTGTTGTTCGGCTGAAACGTTCTCTTCATCTGGTTCTGTCCCTAAGAAGGGGCTATATTACCCGAAGCCTCCCCCCCTGTCAAGGAACGGGGGGACGGCTTCTCCAAGGCGGTCCAATCCACCCCGCGCCGCCCCGGGCGTGGGCGGATCGGACCTCTCTTCCTCGCTCAGATCAGAAGCGATAGCCCAAACCGACGGCGAAGGCCGTCGTCGTCCTCGAGAACGTTTCGTCGTAGGTGACGGGGGTCGTCCCGACCATCGTCGTCAGGCTCCTCGTGTAGTCCTTGGAGGAGACGAGGAGCATGCCGAGATCGATGGCCAGCCGCTCCGTCGGCTTGATTCGGGCGCCGAACCCCACCGTATCGGCGGACAGCTCGTGGCCGATGTCGGTCTGAAATCCCGCGCTGAGGTCGAATTGTGTCCGGAGATACCCGGCGCTCAGCGTGATGGCCCGCGAGACGTCGAATTCCGTTCCCGCCGAGATCTCGTAGGTGTTCTTCTCGACCAGGGCCTCTTCCCCTTCCCAGTTGGCGTTCTTGTCGAAGAAGTAGTTGAAGGAGGCCGAGATCCGCCATTTGGGCGTCAGGCCGTACTGCGCGCCCGCCGACAGGATGGCGGGGATGTCGTTGTGGAGCTCCACGCCGTCCGGGAACATCCCGGTGTCGTCCCGGGTCGTCTCGTTGACCAGCTTGAGAGAGGTCTTGAACTCGTACTTGAGGCTGATGTTCAGGCGCTCGGCGGGGGTCAGGTTCAGGCTCAGGATGGGCGTAAAGGCCGAGCCCGTCTGCTTCGCATCGACTTCCTTGTCGCTGACCGCGGCCGCATACGCCGGCTGGCCGATCGACTGGAAAAAGGTCACGGCGGACATCATCGCGCCCGTCGGGTTCCCCGCATACCTCGGATTGACCATGATGTCCTGGATATGGCCGGAGTAGGTGTTCGTGGCCTGGATGAACCGCACCCCTGCGGCCACGGCCATCATGTCGCTGAGGGCATAGGACACGTTCCCTTGGAAACCGAGGAAGATCGAGCTGCCCTCGAACGCGATGTCCGCGGAGTAGGCGGTCGTGGGAATGGTCCCCAGGGAAAGGGCCGTGATCTGCGCGGGCAGGAGCGAGATATTTGTCTCGAAGGACGGCAGGCCTCGGGCATAGTCGGCCGACCCGCCCCCGGCGTTCGGCCCGAAGCCGAACGACACGGCCAGGGCGCCCTTTTTATAGACGGCATAGAGGTTCGGGAAGACAGGGACGTTGACCTTCCCGACATACGTGTCATAGCCTTCATCAGCAAATTGATTGCGCAGGAAGGGGAACTCGTTGACGATCGTCTTCTCCTGGCCGATCGTCTGGTTGTGGATCGCCAGATGGAAGCCGTCCTGGAGCTTGACCAGCCCCGCCGGGTTGTAGTAGACGGCGTCGATGTCTATCGACGGGTTGCGGGACAGCATGCGCAGGTAGGTGGCGCTCTGGTTGGAATTGGTGAGCACCCCGGCCGAAAGCGCCGCCGTTCCCAGGAGGAAGAGAACCGACATGACCATCCATCTTTTCATGTTTCACTCTCCTTGATGAAGTGCCATTACGCCTTTTCTGCGGAATATTGCACTCATTATGCACAAATTCCTGCTTAATACAAGCTTTTTTTAGCCTCCG
>JBBIGP010000002.1:41462-74013 GCA_037447475.1 Candidatus Aminicenantota bacterium | reverse complement strand
TATTGCACTCATTATGCACAAATTCCTGCTTAATACAAGCTTTTTTTAGCCTCCGTTGTTTTGATTGACTCTTTTCCTCTGTTCCGATATAATGGGCGGGAATGGATTCCCTGAAAATCGGCGATAAGGTCATATATCCCAATCACGGCCTGGGCGTCATCGAAGCCATCCGGGAGGAGTCCTACAACGGGGAGCGGTTCACCGTCTTCCACCTGAGGATCCTGGCCAACGACACCCTGATCACGGTGTCCAGCGCGACAGCCACGGAGATCGGCATCCGCCGCCCGGTCTCCGAGGGGTCCATCAAGAAGGTCTTCCACTTCATCCGGAACGGGGAGGTCGACGTGACCATGGACTGGAAGGGGCGCTATAAGGAGCACGTCAACCTGATGAAATCCGGCGCCCTCATCGACATGGCCGTCGTTCTCAAGAGCCTCTACTATCTCAGCCTGTCCAAACCCCTCTCGTTCCGCGAGAAGAAGATGATGGAGAGGGCACGCGAGCTCATCGTCTCCGAGATCTCCGAGGCCTCCGACGAGCCGTCGGCCCGGATCGAGCAGCGCCTCAACGGGACCTTGTCCCGCTGCTTCAAGGCCGCCAAGCCGCGGATCGCCGCCTGATACGGATCCCATGCTCCTCACCGGAGTTTTGATCTTCTTCGTGTGCCTCCTGCTCAGCGCCTTCTTTTCGTCCTCCGAGACGGCCTTCATCGCCGTCAATCCCTATTCCCTCGAATACGAGGAGAAAAAGGGCTCCCGGCGGGCCGCCCTCATCCGCAAGGCCCTGCGCCGGACTAACGATCTTCTGGCGACCATCCTCGTCGGCAACACGCTGGTCAACGCGGCGGCCGCCTCCGTGGCGACCACGGTCTTCGCCAGGCTGGTCGCCGATCCGAATCAGGCCGTTCTGTACGCCACCGTCGCCACGACCCTGCTCATCCTCGTTTTCGGCGAGATCACTCCCAAGACCTTCGCCGCCCACAACCCTCTCCGAACGGCTTTTTTCGCGGCCTACCCGGTCCGGGGCCTGATGGTGCTGTTCGCCCCCCTCGTCCGCCTATTCCTTCTGTTGACGGGCCTCATCATGCCGTCCTCCAAGGCCCGCCGCGACGGCCCGTCCCGGGTCCTCGACGAGGAGGAGATCAAGATCGCTCTTCGCGCCGGGGCCCGCGGGCTGTCAGCCCTTAGCCGGAAGATGATCTTCGGGGCCCTCGACATCGGCTCGCGCCCGGTGAAGGAGATCATGGTCCCCCGCCCCGAGATCAAGGCCTTCGAGATCGGGACCACTTCCGGGGACATCCTCGAGGCCGTCCGCTCGACCGGCTTTTCCCGGTACCCCGTCTTCCGGACCCGCTTGGACAATATCGAAGGCATCCTTCACGCCAAGGACCTGGTTGGCTATCTTATTGAAAATAAAAATGTTGACATCACTTCCGTGCTCCGCGAGCCGCTTTTCGTCCCCGACCTGGCCCCGCTCGAGAGGGTCCTCCTCCAGATGCAGGAAAAGGCCGTCCACATGGCTCTCGTCGTGGACGAGTTCGGGAACGTCGACGGGTTGGTGACCCTCGAGGACATCATCGAGGAGCTGGTCGGCGAGATCCGGGACGAGCATGACGCAGCGATCGAGGATTGGATCAGCCGTCTCGGCGGCCAGCGCTATCTCGTCATGGGGTCGGCGCCGGTCAAGGAGGTCAACGCCCGCCTGTCGCTGGGAATCCCGGAGAAGAAGGATTATACGACGCTGGCCGGATTCTTCCTCTACGAGTTCGGACGTCTGCCCCGCGAGAACGACGGGCTCGACTTCAAGGGCCGCCGGCTGACCGTCGAGAAAATGAGCAAGCGCCACATCAGCCTCATCCGGGTCGCGCCCGCCGGCGGTGAGGGAGCGGCCGGAGCATGAAAACGGTCGCCGTCAACAAGTCCGTTCATCACGATTATGTCGTCCTGGAAACCTTCGAGGCCGGGATAGCGCTCGCCGGCAGCGAGGTCAAGTCCGTGCGGGGAGGCCGGATCAGCCTGAAGGAGAGCTATGCCGAGGTCCGGGACGGCGAGATCTTCCTCGTCAAATGCCACATCAGCCCGTACGAGGCCGCCAACATCTTCAACCACGACCCCCTCCGGGACCGCAAGCTCCTCCTCCACCGGCGGGAGATCAAGCGGCTCACCGGCAAGACGCAGGAGCGGGGACTGACCCTGGTCCCGGCCAAGGTCCAGATCAACGACCGCGGCCGGATCAAGGTCGAGCTGGTCCTGGTCAGGGGGAAAAGGCAGTACGAGAAGCGCGAAGCCCTCAAGAAGCGGGACACGGACCGCGAGATCCGGGCCGAGATCAAGAAACGGATGCGCTGAAGGCGCAGGCCAGCCGGAGGGCCTCGATCATGCTCCGCGGATCGGCCGTGCCGCGGCCCGCAATATCGAACGCCGTCCCGTGGTCCGGAGAGGTCCTGACGAAGGGCAGCCCGAGGGTCACGTTGACGCCCGTTTCGAAGGCCGCGAGCTTGAACCCGGCGAGCCCCTGGTCGTGGGTGAGGACGGCCGCGACGGCGTCCTTCCGGCCCATGGCCCGGAGAAGGACGGTGTCCGGCGGATACGGCCCGCTGACCCGGACTCCGGCCTTCGCGGCCGCCGCGACGGCCGGCCCGATCTCCTCCTTTTCCTCGGCTCCGAGCAAGCCGTCCTCTCCGGCGTGGGGGTTCAACCCGGCGGCGAGGATCTCGAACGGACCGCCGGGGACCTTTTTCAGCCCCTCGTGAACGGACCTGTAGAAGTCGACGAGGGCGTCTTTCTTGATCATATCGATGGCTTCCCGCAGGGGGACGTGGTGGCTGAAAAGGGCGATCCGAAGCCGCTCGGACCAAAAGGCCATGACGGCGCCCGGATGGTCCTTCTCCAGATAGGCCGTGTGCCCTCTCCAGGGAATGCCCGCCAGCGCCCAGGCCGCCTTGGAGATGGGGGCCGTCACGACTGCGTCCAGAAGGCCTTCGCGGGCCGCCCGGACGGCGGCTTCGAAAAAGAGGAACGAGGCCGCTCCGCTCTGCGCCGAGGCCGCCCCGCGGGCGCCCGGCCCGGAGGGGGCCGGAAAAGGCTCGAGGCGGACCCCCGGGGCCCGCTCTCCGCGCGGCCGCCACAGGGCGTGTTCGAACCTCATCCCCAGCTCTTTTGCGGTCGAAGCGATGACCGCCGCGTCCCCGAACACGACGTACGAGGCCTCGGGCGGGCGAACGGGACCGGCAAGGGCCTTGAGGACGACCTCGGGCCCGATCCCGGAGGGATCGCCGAGGGTCACCCCGATCCTGGCAACCGTCATTTCCTGCGGGGAGAGGCGTCCTCGGCCTCCGGAGCGTCCTCCACCTTGTAAAGGCAGCGGATGCTCGATTTGTAGATGAGCAGGTTCGGCGCGTTATCGCGGTTGAGCTTGATGCAGTTGCGATCGTACCATTCGACGTAGCCCTCGACGGCCGACCCGTCCGTGTAGACGACGGCTATCGGGGTCTTCTTGTTCATCTGCTTGAGATAATAGTAGCACTCGGCGAAGGTGTCCGTGGGAGGGTGCATCCTTTTGCGGGACGCCTCTTTGTCCCGCTCCTTCTCATGGCTCATTTTGTCCTTGAGCTCGGTGAGATTGGGCCGGATGAGCTTTCTGTTCATAGAAAAGTCTCCAAACGCCGGATTGGACTGGAGAGATAATCCCTTATCTGCATGATAGCAGGAAATGCCGCCGAATGCAAGATAAATCGTTGAAAGACAAAGCCTAGGCCCGCCACCAGTAAGAGAACTTGATGAAGAGATACCGGCGGGTGCTCCTCAAGAAACCCGCGTCGTCGCGCTCCCGGTCCTCGTCCAAGCCGAGGTAGAAGACGGTCCCCGGATTGAGCTGATAGCTGAGGAGGAAGCTCAGATAGAGCTTCCGGTAGTAGTCGTTCCAGTCCATGATGAGCCTCAGAGAGAGGGGTTTCGAGAGCTGGAGGCTGATACGCTCGCTGATGATGTTGACGGCGTAAACGCGCTCGCCCCCCCGCCCCTCGAAGAACTCGCTGTTGGTGAAGGACGTGAAGAACCGGAGGTTCGACAGGGGCTTGAGGGTGACCGTGGCCGACCAGTTCGACTTGTATCCGAGATAGGCGGCGCCCGAATAATAGATCCCGTCCCCGAAGCTCCGGGAGACCATCCCGCTGAGCCACGCGAGCGGCTCGGCCGAGAGATTGAAGCGCCAATCCCGGCCCCTGAATCCGACACCATTGTATCGTTCGAAGAAGTCCTGGTAGTTCATCAAGAAAAAGGACTGGCCCCAGCCGCTGATCATCAGCGAGAACTCCTTATCTTCATCCGCCAAGGTCCGGGCGAAGTCGTAGACCCGCCGGTAGTTCAGGGACGGTGTCACGGAGATGAGATACTTGTTCTGAGGGAGAAAGGAATACCCGATCCGGGTGTTGAGGGAGTGGATGTCCTTGCGGCGCAGGAACCCGGAGGCGGCCTCGAAGTCGGGATGGATGCTCGTCCAATCGACCGACATCCGGAGGTGACGGGACTGGCGGCTCAGATTGAGGGCCAGGGCCGGAACGAGGCCCGTCCCGTTCTCTCCCACCCGGCTTTGTGAACCCGCGAGCTGGAAGGAGAACTGGTAAAGCTTGGCGAACTTGAACAGGCCATCGAGGCCGGCGACCCGATTGTGGTTGCGGGTCAGGGGCTCGCCCTCGTATCCCATCTCCTTGTCCGTCAGGATGAAGCCGATCGAGGATTCCGAGAAAAGGTCCCGCCGGACCCTCAGGACGTTGACGAGTCCGCGGGGCGGGGTCTCCCCGACAACGGGGTGCTCGGCGCCGGGGAAGTTGATGTCCGGCGTGTTCCCGTCCAGGACGCTCATGAACCCGAAGGCCGTCCGGCCCGTTTTCCCTGAGAACTTCAGGCCCCCTTGGGGCTGGAGAATGGTCCTCGTGTAGAGAAGCTCGATCGGCGTCTCGTAGAAATCCTTGCCTTCGAGGAAGAAGGGCCTCTTTTCCGGGTAATAGAGCGGGTAGCGCTGGTTGACGTCGACCTGGGGGATGTCGGCCTCGACCTGGCTGAAGTCCGGGTTGACGGTCGCGTCGGCGGTCAGGTCGGAGGTCAGGCCGTACTTGAGATTGAGGCCGGCCTGGGGGCCGAACCTGTCGCCGGTCGCCTTGGCCCCCGTGAGGACGGGCATGACCTCGAGGTTCCGGCCTTTCTCGATCTCCCCGTCGATCGTGATGCGCCCGGCTTGGACGAGGAGCCCATTGACGTTCCTCGAGCGGCCGGGCCAATAGACCTCCTCGCTCTTCCGCCTGATGGAGCGCATGATCATCAGCCCCCACGTCTGGCTCTCCGTGTTGGGGAACCGCAGGCTCTTGAAAGGGATGGCCATTTCGACCGAGTAGCCCGTCTCATCGATGGCGGCGGCCGCCCGGAAGAAGGTGTCCCAGCTGCGGTCGATGCGGTCGAAGCCCATGCCGCCTCCCCGCCGGGAGCCGCCGGTCGGCTCCGTGTAGACGCCGTCGCTCTGGACTCCGCAGGGATTGACCTGGAAGACGAAGGCCCGTTTTCTATCGTTGAACGTGTCGAGGTAAATGAAGACCTCATCGTCCCCCATGACCTTATCCCTCTGCGTCAGACAGGCCCGGATGCCTTTGGGGTCGGAATCGAAGCAACGGACGGCGATGTAGACGGCTTTGTGGTCGTACGCGACGTAGGCGACCGTTCTCTCCGAAGGCCTGCCTCCTTCCTGGGGCTCGTACTGGGTGAAATCCTCGATGACCAAGGCCGCGTCCCAGACCGAAGGCTCGAGCGTCCCGTCGATCACGGGCGCCTGTTCGACCCGGACGCCGTCCGCCGCGAACACCCTCGGGCTGGGTTTGGCCGCCGGCGCCCCCTTGGCGGAGAGCCCGGGGGACAAGACGGCCAGGATCAGCGAACTGGCAAGTGCGGCTCGGAGCGTGACGTTCATGGGTTATGGTCCGCCATTATACACGAAGGGCCCCGAATTTCGAGCTCTGCGCTCCGGATGACGGCCGGCCGGGCCGGCCTCATCGGGCCCCCGAGGCGTAGTCGCCGAGGGTGACGTTCCGGCTCTTGAGGTTCGTGCCCATGGACCGCTCGAGCGCGGCCAGGGAGACGTTGTAGGCGATGACGACGTTGAGCTCGGAGATGCGGGCCGAGGCCAGGTCGCGCTGCATCTGCAGGACCATGTAGTTCGTGCTCAGACCGACCCGGCGCTTCTCTTCCTCGGCGGCCAGCTTCTGCTCGGCCAGCTCCCGGGCCGTCGTGTAGGCCAGGATGCGCTTGTGGTTCGCTTCGACCGACCGGACGGCGTTCTTGATCTCCAGGTAGACCTGCTGCTTCTGGTTCTCGATCTCCAGCATGGCCTGCTTCATGTTGAGCTTGGCCTGGGCCAGGGCGGCGTTGGAGAAGACGTTGGCCAGGGGCAGGCTGAGCGTCATCCCGATGTTCCAGTTCGGGTACTTGAATTTCGCCGTCTGCTCGAAGGCCCCGCCGATCCCGCCGGGAATGGTATCGATGATGTTGCCGAAGATCGGATTGCCGTCGTAGATGATCCGCGTCCCGTCGACGCCCGGACTGGAGAACGACGCCGAGAGGCTCAGATCGGGAAGGGCCTGGTTGCGGGCGTAGGACAGATTGATCTCCTGGGTCTTGAGGCCGATCCGGGAGATGGCCAGGTCGGTCCGGTTCTGGACGGCCACGGCCAGGGCTTCGTCCAGGTCGTACCTCTTTAACTCGAAGGTCGGCTTGTCCTTCGGCAGCAGGACCTCGACCGCCCCGTCTCCGTCGGCGGGGATATTGAGGAGGACCTTGAGCTGGTCCGCCCGGGATTCGACCTCGGTCTCGGCCTGGATGATGTCCGCCTCGCGCGTCGCGACCTCGGCCCGGGCGCTGAGGACGTCCATGGGGGCCATGGTCCCGACCTCGACCGACCGCTGGTTCTTCTCGAGCAGGTCCTGGGCCAGCCGCAGGGACTGGCGGCGGACCTCGAGGTTCTCGAGGCTGTAAACGAGGTTCCAGTAGGCGCTCTCCACGTTGTAGACGGTGTCCGTGAGCGTCCTTCGCAGCTGTTCCTCGGAAACGCCCAGGTTGTTGACGGCCACGAGGATCTCCCTCCGGCTCATCTTGGGGCCGAAGTTCCTGAGGAGCGGCTGGTTGAAATTGAACCTCAGGGTCGTGCCGTAGCGGGGGTTGATCGTCTGGCCGGTCCGGTTCGTCGACGTCTTGTAGCCGGTGAAATCGAGACTGAACGACCCGCCCGTCGGCAGGGCCTGGCTGGCGTTGACGAAAGTGAAGTTCTGGGTCCTGTCGATCGTGCTCTCCTGCGCGGCTTCGAGATAGGAGTAGGTCGCGTTCTCCGTGTTCCGGCTGCTGACGCTGAAGCTCAGCGAGGGGATGTACTTCTCCTGGGCCCGCGACACGCCCTCGCCGGAGATCTCCGGCCCCAGGACCTGGATGGCGACCCCGAGGTTGTCCCGCAGGGCCTTGACGATGCACTCCTCGAGCGAAAGCTGCAGGGTCCCGGCCTTGCCCTGGCCGGAGGCCGGGGCCGCCAGGGCGACGGCCGCGGCGAGCAGGATCCCGAATATCTTCTTTCTCATGATGGACCTCCTGGTCTTCCTGTCATTCGTATCTCAGGGCTTCGATGGGGTCGAGCCGGGACGCTTTGCGGGCCGGATAGAACCCGAAGAAGATGCCGATGGCCGCGGCGAAGAAGAACGCCAGCATGACCGACTCGACGGACACGACCGTGTTGATGCTGGCGAACATCTCGATCTTCTTGAGGAGCTTCGAGGACCCGATGCCGAAGCCGATGCCGATGAGCCCCCCGATGAGGCTGAGGACGATGGCCTCGGTCAGGAACTGGAGGAGGATGTCCCTTTCCCGGGCCCCGACGGCCATCCGGATGCCGATCTCCCGGATCCTCTCGGTGACCGAGACGAGCATGATGTTCATGATGCCGATGCCCCCGACGAGCAGCGAGATCGAGGCGATGCTGCCGAGAAGGATGGTCATGATCTTGGTGGACTCGGCGGCCGTTTCGGCGATGTCGCTCATGTTCCGGACCTGGAAGTCGTCCTCGGCCCCCGGGGCGATCCGGTGCCGGACCCGGAGGAGATCCTCGATCTGCTGCTGGGCTTCCGGCATCTGGGCCGCGGACGCGGCCCGGACGTCGATGGACGAGATATAGTCGATGCCTTGCAGGCGTCGCATGGACGTCGTGTAGGGGATGGCGATCATGTCGTCCCGGCTCCCGAACCCCGCCGATTCCCCGCGGCGCTTCAAGGTGCCCAGGATCTTGAAGGGGATCTTCTTGATGCGGATGACCTTGCCGACGGGATCCTCGTCCTCGAACAGGTTCGTCTTGACGTCCGCCCCGAGGACGCAGACCTTGGCGGCCGTCCGGACCTGGTTGTCGTCGAAATAGCTCCCGATCTCGATCTCCCAAGACCGGACCTCGGGGTAGCGGGCCCCCGTGCCCTGGATCGAGGTGCTCCAGTTCTTGTTGCCGTAGACGACCTGGGCCCTGGTGCTGACGGAGGGCGAGGTGTACATGACGGCCGGGAGCTCCGCAACGGCCGCGGCATCGTCGGCCGTGAGCGTCTGGAAGCTGCCCCAGCCCGAGTGGACGCCCCGGACGTTCCGGCTGCCGGGGGAGACGAACAGGAGGTTCGTGCCCATGGCCGCGAAGCGGTCCTCGATGCCCCGCTTGGCCCCCTCGCCGATGCTGACCATGGCGATCACGGCGCCGACGCCGATGATGATCCCAAGGGCGGTCAGGAAGGACCGCATCTTGTTGCGGCCCAGGGCGCGCAGCGCGACCCGGAACGTCCGGGCCCCGTGCATCAGGCTTCTCTTCAACATGGCGCGTACTCCTTGCGGGCCTCGCGGGGCTCAGTCCCGCTCCTCCCGGACGATGAGGCCGTCCAGGAGATAGATCCTCTTGCGGGCCCAGGCGGCGATGTCCGACTCGTGGGTGACCATGATCATCGTGATCTTCTTCTCTTCGTTGAGGGTCTTGAAGATGTTCATGATGTCCGAGCTCGTCCGGCTGTCGAGGTTGCCCGTCGGCTCGTCGGCCAGGATCAGCGCCGGGTCGTTGAGCAGGGCCCGGGCGATGGCCACCCGCTGCTGCTCGCCGCCGGAGAGCTGATTCGTCTTATGATGGGACCTTTCGGCGAGCCCGACGGCGGCCAGGGCCCTCATGGCCCTCTCCGTCGTGTCGTTGCCGTTGACGGACGAATAGAGAAGGGGCAGCTCGACGTTCTCGAGGGCCGACGTCCGGGCGAGAAGGTTGTAGCTCTGGAAGACGAACCCGATCTTCTGGTTCCGGATCCGGGCCAGCCTGTTCTTGTCGAGCTTGGAGACCTCTTCGCCGTCGAGGAGGTACTGGCCGGAGCTCGGGCGGTCGAGGCAGCCGAGGATGTTCATCAGGGTCGATTTTCCCGATCCCGACGGCCCCATGATGGCCAGGAAGTCGCCGCCCTCGATGGCGTAGGAAACTCCCCGCAGGGCGTCGACCCTGGTCTCGCCCATGTAATAGGTCTTGGCCAGGTCCCGCAGTTCGATGATGTTATGGGGCATGATCTCCTCCCGTCCAGGGGCCGGTCACCGGCGGGGCGGCCCGCCCATGAACATCATCTGCATGCCGGGCCCGGACGTGGTCACGCCGGAGGCACGGGTCGAGGAGGCTTCGGTGCCGATGAGGACCTCATCGCCCTCCTTGAGCTCGCTCCGCACGATCTCGGTGTAGCTGTTGTCCGTGACCCCGGCCCGGAGGAGCTGCATGCTCAGCTTGCCGTCCTTGCCCAGGATCCAGACGCGCGGCATCTGCTGCTGGCGGGCCCGGCCGGCCTGTCCGGCCGCTCCGCCCTGGCTCATAAGCCCCGCAAACGGCCCTCCTTGCCCCTGAGGCCGCCCTTCGCCCCGGGTCTTCACCTGAGGAGAGGCGCCGCCGGGGGTTCCGCCCGGCTGGCCCTCCTGGCCCTGGCGCCCGGCCATCAGCCGGTCCCTCATCTCCTGGAGCATCTTCTCCATTTCCTGCGGCGTCATGGTCGGCGTGAAGCGCAGGGCGGCGTTGGGGACCCGGAGAACGCCCTTGGCCTCCCCGACGATGATCGAGACCGTGGCCGTCATGCCGGGGAAGAGCTTCTTGTCGGGGTTCTCGAGGTTGACGATGGTCGTGTAGGTGACGACGTTCTGGACGGTCTCGGGCGAGAAGCGGACCTGCTCGACGACGCCCTGGAAGGTCTCATTCGGGTAGGCCTCGACCGTGAACCGGGCCAGCTGCCCTTCCTTGACCTTGCCGATGTCGGATTCGTCGACGCTGCACTCGACCTTCATCTTGGTCAGGTCCGTGGCGATCTGGAAGAGGACGGGGGCCTGGTAGCTGGACTGGACCGTCTGCCCGGCGTTGACCTTGCGGTTGATGACGACGCCGTCCACGGGGGACCGGATGACGGCGTAGCTGAGGTCGACCTTGCTGAGGTCGAGCGCGCTCTTGGCCTGGGCCAGGCTCGCTTCGGACGAGATGAGATCGCTCTTGGCGTTCAGGAAGTTGGCCTCGGCCGAGTCCATCTCCTCGATGGAGATGAGGTCCCTCTCGAACAGGGCCTTCGACCGCTCGTGTTTCTTCTGGGCCGTATCCAGGGTCACCTTGGCCCGCTCGAGCGCGGCGATCCGGCTCTTGTAATTGGCCTCGTTCTGGTCGATCTTCATCTTCAGGGGCTCCTGGTCGAGCTCGGCCGCGATCTGGCCGCGCGTCACCTGGGAGTTGAAATCGACGTAGAGCTTCTCGACCTTGCCGGAGACCTGGGCCCCGACGTCGACGATCTCGATGGGGTTCAGGGTCCCGGAGGTCACCACGAGGGCTTCGATGTCGCCCCGGCTGATGGCCTCTTTGCGGTACTTGACGACATCGTTCTTGCCGCGGCTGAAGACCGTCAGGCCGAGGACGACCCCGATCGCGACGACCAGGACCGCAATGATCAAGACTGCCCTTTTTTTCATCTCTCGACTCCTTTGTCGCCGGCCGGGCCTTCCCGTTCGCGGTCCCGGCGGCTATTCTGTTCCTTGCTTGTCGGGCCTCTCTTGCGCATCTCCGTATAGCGCCGGATGAGGTCCTCCATCTTCTGGACCTGTTCGGGGGTCAGGATGGCGTCGACCTCGACCTTGAGCGTCTTCCGCAGCTCCCAGAGGCGCGCGTTGGTGTCGCTGCGGAACTCCTTGAGCCTCTCCTCGCTGCGCTTGAAGATCTCTCGGATCCGCTCCTGCTGGTCGGCCGTCAGCTCGAGCTCCCGGGCCATCGTCTCGAGGGTCGGGAAATGGGGCCGGGGCTCGGGGGGCCTCCGGAACTTCTTGTGGGCGAGATAGCGCTCCCCGAAAACGCCGGCCGCGACCCCGAGGCCGAAGACGACGAGGAGCGACAGGGCGATCCAGATCCTGTACTTGTTCTTCATGGCAGCCTCCTCCGGGCCGGAGCCAGCTCGTCCGCCGAGGCGAAGATGAGCATCATGTTCCTGTTCTCCGGCTTCTCCTCCTCGAACAGCGTCCGCGTTTCCGCGTGGGGATTGGCGTTCTGGAGGAGCAGGGCCTCCGACCGGGTCAGCTCGTCGGACAGGGGCGTCAGGAACAACAGCCCGGCGGCGATGGCCGCCAGGACGAGGAAGACGGGCACGGCCCGCAGGCACAATCTCTCGGTGACCAGCAGGGGGGCGATCTCTCTCTCCTCCCGCAGGCGCGGTTCGAGCCGGCGCCAGAAAGCAGGCCCCGGATCGGATTCCTTCCCGTTGCGAAGAAGGGCCGACACGGCCCCGTACTCCGCCTTGGCCCGGCGGCAGGAGGGGCAGACGGCCAGGTGGTCCTCGAGCAGGCCCGCCGAACGGGCGTCGAGCCGCCCGTCCAAAGCCAGCGACATCATCCTTTCGGCCTTCTTACAGCGCATCGGCCCCTCCTTCCCCTTCGAAATGGGGACACAGCCTGGCCCGGAGGATCTTCCTGGCCCGGTGGAGCCTGGAGTCCACCGTCCCCGGCGAAAGCCGGAGGACCCGAGAGATCTCCTCGTAGGGCAGGCCCTGGATGTCCCGGAGTGTCAGGATGACCCGGTATTTATCGGGCAGTCCCTCGACGTATTTCCGGACAAGGCCCTTGCGGGCCTCGGCTTCCATTTCGAGAGCGGCTTTGTCCGCCTGGTCGCTGTCGGTCAGTGATATCTCCCGGACGTCCTCTAGCGAGACTTCCTTCGCCCGGCCCTTCTTGCGGAGGAAGTCCTTGATGTGGTTGACGGAGATCCGGTAGAGCCAGGTCCCGAACTCCGATCGGCCCTTGAACCGGGGCAGGGCTAGGTAGGCCTTCAGGAAGACCTCCTGGGCCAGATCGTCGGCCGACTCCCGGTTCCGGGTGAAGCTCAAAGCCATGCTGAACACCTTCGCCTGGTATTTCCGGACCAGCGCCTCGAACGCCTCCTGGCTTCCTTCGAGGGCCAGCCGGACCAGGTCTTTTTCATCCATGCGGTCAAGCTCACTTCTCCTCCGCACTCTATTAGACGGAGGAACCGGGGATATCTTCCAACGGCGGAGTCCGTTTTATGAACTCCGGCCTCGGACCGCCCGTTCCATCGGGGGAGGGGAATTCCGGCCATCCCTTCCGGCCGGGGCGGGCAAGCCGCGCCGGGGGAGGTCCCGGCGATCCCATAAGATATCCCATTATAGGGGATTCCGGGGCCTCGAAAAAGGCCCGGCTGCTTATACGGCGGTCCGGCGGTCGAGTTGCTCCCGTAACGACCTCTTTCGCCGCTCCGGATCCTAGGGGAAAAGCGGCTCTGGATCGGCCGGGCTGGAAGTTCCACACCTTGCCTTCGTGGGGACCCCATGCGCCTTGGTCGGACAAAAATGTCTGCTTAAGGACAATAATGTCTTTCCTTTTCTCTCCAAATAACATCTATCTTATTCATTCAACTTGTATTACGTGGTGGCACGGGGCTTGCTTCTCAAAGTGGCGTCGGATCGACCCGGGAGAGGATGAAAATCGTCCGGGTCGCGGAGGCCGTGATATGAAAAAAGCGATCGCCGTCGCCGTCGGCATCCTGCTCGCGGGTCAGACCGTTTCCTTCGCTCAGGACAAGGTTCGGACGAAGGCCTTGAAAAGCGGACCGAAGCTCGTCTTCATCGACGAGAACGGCGACGGTATCAACGACTTGCTGAGGGACCACGACGGGGACGGCATCCCCAACGGCCAGGACCCCGACTGGACGAAGCCCGCGAAAGGCGACGGCCCCAAGGCCGGGAACGGCTTCGGTCAGGATGCCGCCGGAACGGGCCGCGGCGGCCTTCAAGCCGGCGAGCTCAACCGGGCGAGCTTCGGCAAAGGCGCCTTCCGCGGCGGCCGTCCGGGATGGGCCGGGCTCGGGACGGGAACGGGCATCTCCGAGGCGGCCGGCCCCATGGGCCGGATGGTCCGGTGGGGGCGCAGCTGAGGGGGATATTCTTTTTGAAAGGCCGCTTTGTTATGATAGGGGCCGGGACGAGATGAAGCCGCGGCTCTTCCTCCTGCTCTTTCTCGGCGCCTCCCTGGCCCTTCGAGGGGCCGGGTTCAGCCTGGCCTACAATCATCATTCGACGAGGAATCTCTTCCAGACCAACGACCCCGTCCCGGACACGATCTCCTCGTTCGGCCTTTTCCTCGACAGCGAGGCGAAGGGCCTTTCGTTCCTCTCCGCGTTCCGCTATGCGCTGTTCCATGAGAACTCGGGCATGAGCTTCGGTTCGGTCAACCTCGGGGTCGACTATCTCAAACCCCTGGGGACGAAAAGCGCCTTCTATGTCTCGGCCGGAGGGACGGGCAGCCTGTTCCGCGACGAGTGGAGGCCGTTCGATTCCCTGGCGTTCGACGCCGTCGGGGCCTACAAGACCTACCTGGCCCCGAGCTCCATCCTGAAGCTCCAGTCACGGAGCGCATGGGCGATCTACCGCTATTCCCTTTTCGACCACCTCAGCCAGGCCTTCTTGCTGTCCCTCGACAAGTTCTTCCCCAGCCGGACGACCCTCAAAGCCGAGGCCGGCTGGAAATACAAATATTTCCGGCATCCCTTCCTGATCACGCTCCCGGAGATCCCTCCTGTCACGCCGGGCATGGGAGGGCCGCTCTACCGGGGAGGCCACGGGTTCATCCCCATCTACAACCCCTCCGGCGGCGGTTCCGGCCTCCAGAGCGCCTCCCTGGCCCTCCTGGCCGCCCAGGGGTTGGGGAGCCGCGTCGGGCTGAGCGTGTCGGGCCTTCGTCAATGGACCCTGTCGGGCGAGAACCCCTTCGCCTCCATCGAAGAGTTCTATCTCGTCGCGAACCCCAGCTCCGACGAGTTCTCATGGGACGGATGGACGGTCACGGGCCTGATGACGGCCGCGCTTCCCTGGGACATCGAGGTCAAGATCGGCGCCGCCACATCGAACAAGTCCTTCCCGGGCATCGAGGTCCTGACGGCGGAAGGGGAGCTCACGGGGATCCCGAGACGGGACACCCGGCATTCGTTCGAGGCCCGGCTCGAAAAGATCTTCCCGAGGTTCACCGTGTTCCTGGCCTACTCGCGGGCCGACAACCGGTCGAACGATCCCCTGTTCGAGTGGTCGAGCCCTTTTCTCCTCGCGGGCATCGAGTGGAACGTCCCGGTCCGCCGGAAGGAGTAAGACGATGAGAAGACCGTTCGCATTCCTTCTCGGGGGGCTCCTGGCCGCCGCCGCTTTGGGCGGACAGGAGCCTCCGGCCCAGGCCCCGGACCATTTCTATAACGTGGACGCGGAGGTCCGCCTCGAAGGCACGGTCCGGGAGATCCGGTTCGAGCCCCGTTACAAGGACCGGTCGCCGTTCCTTATCCTCGTCTTCCAGCGCGTCCGGTCGGATGAGACGCTCAGCGTGGAGGTCAGCCCCTCGTGGTTTTTCCGTCAGGACATCCACCAGGGCGAGCGCATGACGATCGTCGGCTCGCTGGCGGGGGAGGGGCTGGTCATCGCCCGGCAGCTGAGATTCCGGGGCGAAACGGTCCATGTCCGCGACAGGAAGGGATTCCCGTCGTGGGGCCGCGCGGCCGCGGTCCCGAAGGGGAAACGGAGGATCGGGGACTTTTGAAGCGCCGGAGCCTGTTCGTCTTCTTCGTCCTGCCCTTCGCCGGCATTCTGCTTATTTTCGCCGTGGTCTCATTTCTCAATCGCGCCGACTTCCGGAAGGGGGCCGAGGCCCTCGTCCGCGGCCATCTCGACGTGACGGCCCGCATCCTCGGCCTCAACATCTCGCGGTTGCTCGCGGAGGGCCGCTCTCCCCGGGCCGTCCTCGAAATCTTCGCCCCCGAGGAGGACATCTACTTCATGGCCCTCCTCGACGAGCGCAAGGACGTCCTGGCCTGGAATTCGCGGTTCGAAGGCTATCTCCCCCTGTCCCTGTCCAAAGCGGAGCCGGGAGAGTCTGGCATCATCGATTCCCCGGCCGGGAAGATCTTTCACACCCACGAGACCGTCCAGGCAGAGGACGGCCGCTCATACCTTCTGTATCTCGGGTATTCCCTCTCGGGCATGGAGGCGATGCTGGCCCGGACGGGACGGAACACCCTGCTGTTCTTCGCTCTCCTCGTCCTCGTCGGGGCCCTGTTCTTCCACGAGATCTCCCTCCTCCAGGCGAGATACGTGGCCAAGACCCGCGAAGCCGAAGCCGAGCGGCTGGAGAAGGAGCGGTTCCGTGAGATCTCGGCCTTCACCTCCGGAGTGGCCCACGAGATCAAGAATCCCTTGAACAGCCTGTCCCTTCTGCTCGACCTCGTCGCGGCCAAGGCCCCTCCCGAAGTCAGGCCCGAGATCGGCCTCGGCAAGGAGCAGGTCCAGGCCGTCGCCGGCATCGTCGACCTGTTCTCGAGCGCGGTCAAGCCCATCGCTCCGGCCCTCGAAACCCTGGCCCTTGAAGAGATCGCCCGCATGGCGCGGGAGGCCCTCCTGCGGGAATCGCCGGGCGCCGCCCCGCGGGTCGTGGTCGCGGTCGACCCGCGCGTCCGGCTGAAAGCGGATCGGGGTCTTCTCCTCCAGGCCCTGCTCAATCTCATGCGCAATGCTCTCGAAGCGTCCGAGGTCTCCACGGTCCGGGTGGAGGCGCGCAGCGTCCGGCGGGCGGTCGAGATCCTGGTCCGCGACGACGGCCCCGGCATCCCCGAAGCCCATGCGGACCGCGTCTTCGAGCCGTTCTTCTCCACGAAGGACAAGGGCCTGGGGATCGGCCTCTATCTCGCCCGGAAAATCGTCGAGGCCCACGGCGGCCGCATCGAGGCCCGGAGCCAAGAGGGCCGGGGGACCGAATTCCGGATTTTGATCCCTGGAGCTTGACATGGACCACCCCGTCATCCTGATCGTCGAGGACGACCCGCTTCAACGCCAGCTCTTCCGCGGCAACTTGGAGGCCGAAGGCTTCCTGGTGGTCGAGGCCGCTTCGGGCAAAGAAGCCCGGGAAGCCGTCGCCGGCCGGGCCGTCGACGTGGCCGTCGTCGACTACAAGCTGGGCGCCGGGACGGGGATCGAGGTCATCCGGGACATCCTGGCCGAGAACCCCCTCGTGACCCCGATCATGGTCACGGCCTACGGGAACATCGAGCGGGCCGTGGAGGCCGTCCGGAGCGGGGCCTACGATTACATCGTCAAGCCCGTCGACTTCGAGAAGTTCCGGCTCGTCCTCGAACGCGCCATGGAACGGCGGAAGCTCAAGACCGAGATCTCGGCCCTCCAGGAGCGCCTGGAGGACAAGTTCAGCGCCAAGAACTTCGTCATCGGGTCCCCCTCCATGGAGGAGGTCGCCGGGCTGATCATGAAGGCCGCCCGGAGCGACGCTACGGTGCTGGTCTCGGGGGAGACGGGGACGGGCAAGGACCTCGTGGCCCGGGCCATCCATTACTCCTCGCGGAGGAAGAAAGGCCCCTATCTCGCACTCAACATCCCCTCGCTCCCCGAGTCCCTCGTCGAGGGCGAGCTCTTCGGCTCGGAAAAGGGGGCCTTCACCGGCGCCCACGAGAGGAAGATCGGGAAGTTCGAGGCGGCCGCGGGCGGCACGCTCCTCCTCGACGAGATCGGCGATCTCCCGCCGCAGACCCAGGTCAAGCTCCTCCGGTTCCTTCAGGACCGGGAGTTCTTCCGGCTGGGCTCGAACCAGCCTCTCCGGGCCGACGTCCGGATCGTCGCGTCGACCAACAAGGATCTCGACGCCCTGATGAAGGACGGCAAGTTCCGGACCGACCTTTTCTACCGGCTCAACGTCATCCACATCCAGGTCCCGCCCCTGCGACGGAGGAAGGAGGACATCCCGCTCCTGGCCGACACCTTCGTGAAGAAGTACGGTCAGCGCGAAGGCAAGAGGATCCAGGGTCTGACGCGCGAGGCCCTGAACATCCTCATGGCCTATCCTTTCCCGGGCAACGTCCGGGAGCTCGAGAACGCCGTCGAACGCGCGGTCGTCTTCGCCGAAGGCGACATCCTCGGGGCGGCCGACCTTCCCGTCTTCCTCCGGGAGCGGACCGAGGAGGATCTCCAGGCGGAAGGAGCGTCCCTCGTCGACAAGGTCCGCGCGCTCGAGACCCGGGAGATCCGCCGGGCCCTGCGCGAAAGCGGCGGCGTCAAGAGCAAGGCCGCCCGGACCCTGGGCATCACCGAGCGGATGCTCGGCTACAAGATCAAGGCCTACGGCCTGGCGGCCGGGGCCAAAGGACGGCCGAAGCCCGGCCCGGCGCGCGAATGATCCCGGTTAACCGATCCGGACCTTGGCCCGAGCGACGCCTCCGCGGGTCGAGAGGATGGACACCTCGGCCTCGCCCGCCGCACCCGGCTTGACCTTGACCTTCCAGCGGACCTCTCTCTTCTCGCCCTGCTTCAGGTGGCCGATCTCCTGGCTCGGGCGGCCGCCCGCGAGCTCCATCCCCGCCGGGAGGCGGATGTCGACCGCGTCGGGCCTGACGATCTTGACCCGTTCGGCCATCTTCAGGGCTGTGGGCAGGAAGCCCTCGTTGGTGACGACGGCCACGACCTCGACCGCGTCCGCTTCCTTCCTGACCGGCTTCACGGCCGCGGAGAGGATCTTCACCTGGGGCAGCGACTTGGCCAGGAAGAGGTTGAACAGGCCCTCCTTCACGACCCACTCCTCGAGGAGCTCGATGGGCGGGTTCTGACGCCAGAACTTGGGATTGAAGCCGCCGATCTCGACCTCGCCGAGCGTCGGATGCGGGGACTTCGTCCAGGGCTTGAAATAGCGGCCGCCCAATTCCTCGTCGATATAGCGCAGGCTCTCGAGGTCCGTGATCCGCCCGTCGCCGTCGTAGTCCTTGACCCGGCCGCCGTTCCACAGCTCGTTCCCGTACCAGACGGCCCCGTAATAGAGATAGCCGAAATCGGGGGAGTGCCCGAACAGGGGCCGGCCCTGCGGCTCGGCGGGGACCTCGAAGCCCATCTCGGCGGCCCTGGCCCGCATGTCGCGGTCGCCGCGCCCAAGGTTCGCGTAATCCCAATACGTGTCGCCGGCGTAGGGATAGCCGGTGATCTTCTTCCCTTCCTCGTCGAAATACTGGTAGAGCTTCATGTCCTCGGGGAACATCGATTCGCTCATCCGGCTTGTCGACGGGCCGTGGAGGAGCATGGGCACGGTCGTGTCCATGGTCTGGACGACGCTGATGTTGGGGTGCTGGAGAAGGAAGGTGAAGACGGCCCGGGTCTCGACCTCCGAGAGGGGGAACTCGCCCGCGCCGCCCTGGGTCCAGCCGCGGCCGGTCAGGTCCAGTCCGGGCATGGGCCGCCAGTTCTCGGGGTAGTTCCGGTGCAGGTCGAGGCCGCCGATGCCGTCCTCGTTCGTCCTCCCGTCGCCGTCGTTGTCGAGACCCTCGGTCATGACGATATGATCGCCTTTCCCCGCCGGGGCCCGCCTCATGAGACGGCCCGAGGGGTCGTCGGGGTCGATGATCATCGCGCCCTTCCCCAGCTCGACCTTCTTCCGCATCTGGAGGATGAAGCCGTCGCCGTCGAGGTCGTCGGGCGGGTCCTCGTCGAGCAGGCCGTCACGGTCGTCGTCGTAGGGCCGGACCGTGCTCCTGTTCGACTGGGCCGTGTGGAGGTAGAGCTCGGAGCCGTCGGGATTGTTCTTGACCCGCACGTAGAGGGCCTTCGTGTCGACGAGCCGGGTGATCCCCTCGTCCTTCCCGTAGTTCGTGATGATGTGCCAAGCGAACCAGAGCGCCGCCTCGGCCGCCGTGACCTCGCCCGAGTGGCGGTTGCCCTCGATGAACATGGCCGGCTTGTCGGTGTCCTTGCCTGTGGCCTTGTTGGTGATGGTGATCTGCCAGATCTCGCGGCCTTCGAAGCTCTGGCCGGCCGAATAGAGGTCGACGATCGCCGGATGCTCCGCGGCCCATGTGCGGAGGAAGGCCGTGATCTCGTCGTAGGTGTGGTAGTGGGCGAAGTCCATCTCGCCCGGCTTGAGCGGCTTGGTGAACGGATACTCGACCCGGGGAAAGAAGCTCGCGCCGTGGCGGACGCCCCCGACCGTGTAGATCCTTGGCGGCTTGGGCTCCTGGGCGGCCGCGAGGATGACGACCGCGGCCGTCAGGACCCAACACCCGGCTCTCATCGCTTGCTTTGGCATGAGACCTCCTCCGAGATATGAGATATATCAACCGGAGATTAGTCGGAATCCCGGGCCAAGTCAACCTGACCGGCCGGCCCGGAGCTATTCGGCGGGCCGGAAGCGGACGAGGACGGCGGCCCAGCAGGCGATGGCCCGTCCCTCGCCGACGGGCCCGAGGCCTTCGGCGGTCTTGGCCTTGATGCCGAGGGCGGGCGCAGGGACCCCCAGCACGGGGCAGAGGACGGCTTTCATGGCCGCGACATGGGGAGCGATCTTCGGTTCCTCGGCCGTGATGACCGTATCGGCGTTGACGATCTCCCCGCCGCGCGCCTCGAGCCGTCCGACGACGTCCGCGAGGAAGCCGACGCTGCGGGCGTCCTTCCAGCGGGGGTCGGCATCCGGAAAGAGCCGGCCGATGTCCCCCTCGCCCATGGCCCCGAGCAGAGCGTCGACGAGAGCGTGGACGAGGGCATCGCCGTCGGAGTGCCCGGCCAATCCCTTCGGGTGCGGGATCTCGAGCCCGCCGAGAACGAGTCTGCGGCCGGCCTCGAGCCGGTGGATGTCGTAGCCGAATCCGATCTTCGTGTCAGTCATCGACGAGCGCCTCCGCGATCTCGAGGTCCAGCGGGGTCGTGATCTTGAGGTTCCTCGGGTCGCCCTCGACCCGGATCACGGGGACCCCCAAGCGTTCGACGAGCATGGATTCGTCCGTGCCCGAGAAACCGTCCTTCCTGGCGGTCTCGAGCGCCTGTCCGAGAAGGCCGTAGAGGAACCCCTGGGGCGTCTGGGCCCGGACGAGCGAGGCGCGGTCCACGGTCGCGGCGATGCGGCCGTCCCGGACCTCTTTGACCGTGTCCTCGAGCGGGACGACGGGCACGGCGGCCCCGCTCTTGAGGGCCCCGGCGATGACCCGGCCGATGAGGGCCGGGGAAACGAGCGGCCGGGCCCCGTCGTGGACGAGGACGATGCCGGCCCGGTCGGCGGCGACGGCCCGGAAGCCCCGAAGGACGGAATCCTGCCTCCGCCGCCCGCCCCGGACGACCGCCGTGATCTTCCCGAAGCGGGCCCGGTACCGTTCGCCGTCCTTCTCG
This sequence comes from Candidatus Aminicenantota bacterium, assembly GCA_037447475.1. GTDB lineage: Bacteria > Acidobacteriota > Aminicenantia > Aminicenantales > Saccharicenantaceae > RBG-16-66-30. The sequence continues at coordinate 53,282 of JBBIGP010000002.1, read as the reverse complement.
TCGGGCAGGACGAGAACGATGTCGTCGACCGCTCCGTGGGCCTGGAACGCCTCGAGCGCCCATTCGACGACGGGCCGGCCCCGCAGGGCCGCGAACTGCTTCCGGCCCCCGAACCTCCGCCCGGCGCCGGCGGCCACGACGAGCGCCGAGACCCGGCTCACGAGGCCTCTCCGTTGAAGCGGCCGAAGATCATCTTGCCGACCGTCGTCTGGAGCACGGACGTGACGGTGATGTTGACGGTCTGCCCGATCATCCGGCGGGAGTTGTCGACGACGACCATGGTCCCGTCCTCGAGATAGGCGACCCCCTGGTCCTTCTCCTTGCCTTCCTTGAAGATGAAGACGCTCATGGTCTCGCCGGGCAGGGCCACGGGCCGCAGGGCGTTGGTCAGCTCGTTGACGTTGAGGACCTTGAGGCCGCGGAGATGGGCGACCTTGTTCAGGTTGAAGTCGTTGGTCACGATCTTGGCCCCCAGGGCCTTGGCGCATTCGATGAGCTTGGAGTCCACGTCCTTGAGATCGGGGAAGTCGAGGTCGGCGATGTTCACCGAGACCTGCGGCGATTTCTGGAGCCGGCCCAGGACGTCCAGGCCTCGCCGGCCCCGCTGCCTCTTCAGGGCGTCGGGCGAGTCGGCGACGAGCTGAAGCTCCTTGAGGACGAACTGCGGGATGACAAGCTCGCCTTCGACGAACCCCGTGTCGCAGAGGTCGGCGATGCGGCCGTCGATGATGACGCTCGTGTCCAGGACCTTGGCTTCCCGGCCGCTCCTCTTGTCCCTGAACAGCCCGCTCCAGTAGGCCGGATCGAGCCACTCGGGCTTCCGGGTCCCGACGAGGAGACCGATGTAGGGCATGATGACCAGGAAGAAGATGCGGATGAAGGCCGCCATCTCGACGGTCTTGACGACGGCTTGATAGATGGAGCCGAGCAGCCAGCCGAGGAGGATGCCGACGAAAAGGCCCATGCCGGAGCTCCAGATGACCCGGAAAGGGGCCTTCCGGATGCGGGTCTCGAGGACCATCATGATCACGCCCAGGCCGAAGGCCGCGGCCGCCCCGGAGGTCCCGTTCAGCATGAACGGAGGGTGGAAGTACCCGGCCGCGGTGATGAGGCCGATGATGAACAATCGGAAGACCAGGATGCCCATGGGATCGATCCTTTATATCATATTACCGGCACCGCCCGGTCAAAAGACATGCTGCAGGGCCTCGCGGACGGTCTTGACGCCGAGGCACCGGATGTCCGGGAGGTCGCCCCTGTCCAGGGCCGCCAGGTTCCCGGCCGGCAGAAGGACGGCCCCGAAACCCAGCGTCCGGGCCTCCTTGACCCGGGCCAGGGGCTGGCCGACCGACCGGATCTCGCCGCTCAGGCCGACCTCGCCGAAAAAGGCCGTGTCCTGGGGCAGGGGCGCGTTCCTCAGGGACGAGACGACGGCCATGACGACCCCGAGGTCGACGGCCGGCTCGTCGATGGCCACCCCCCCGGCGACGTTGATGTAGATGTCCTCGCCGGCGAAGCTGTAGCCGGCCTTTTTCTCCACGAGCGCCAGGAGCATGGCCGTCCGGTGATGGTCGAGGCCGATGCTCATCCGCCGGGGGTTCCCCGAGAAGAGCGTCGTCGAGACGAGGGCCTGGACTTCGGCCAGCAGGGGCCGGGTCCCTTTGATCGTGCAGACGACGGCGCTGCCGGCCTCGCCGCGCGGCCGTTCGCGCAGGAAGAACGCCGAGGGGTCGAGGACCGGCTGGAGCCCGACGCCCGTCATCTCGAAGACGGCCAGCTCCGAGACGGGCCCGAACCGGTTCTTCATGGCCCGGAGCACCCGGTGGCTGTGGTCCCGCTCCCCTTCGAAGAGCAGGACGACGTCGACGATGTGTTCCAGGGACTTCGGGCCGGCGATCGACCCGTCTTTGGTGATGTGCCCGACGAGGAAGGCCGGGACCTGGTTGCGCTTGGCGAAGCGGAAGATCTGGTTGGCCGCCTCCCGGACCTGGCTGATCGTGCCGGGGGTCGAGGAGAGCTTCGTCGAGAAAACGGTCTGGATCGAATCGATGACGAGGGCCCCGGGCTTGAGGCGTTCGGCTTGGGCCAGGATGCGCTCGAGGCCCGTTTCGGCCAGCATGTAGAGCTTCCCGTCCCCGACCCCGAGCCGGTCCCCCCGGATCTTGACCTGCTCGAGCGACTCCTCGCCCGAGACATAGAGGACGGTCCCTCCCCCGGCGGCCAGGTCCCGGGAGACCTGGAGGAGCAGGGTCGATTTCCCGATCCCTGGCTCCCCGCCGACGAGGACGAGGGACCCCGGGACGAGCCCTCCGCCGAGGACCTTGTTGACGTCCTCGATGCCGAGCATGAGCCTCGGATTGGAGGTCTCTTGGATCTCCCCGTAGAGGACCGGCTCGGAGAGGGGGAAGCCGATCTCCGCGGCCGGGGCGTCGTCCTCGATCTCCTCGACGAGGGTGTTCCACTCGCCGCAGCCGGAGCAGCGCCCCATCCACTTCGGCGACCGGGTCCCGCAATTCTGGCAGACGAAGACCGCCCTGTCCTTCATCGCCTCAGTACTCCGGCGCGTGGAGCTCCATGTCGGCGAACCGGGCGTACTCGCGGAGGAAGGCCAACCGGATGTTCCCGACGGGGCCGTTGCGCTGCTTGGCGATGTTGACCTCGGCGACCCCCTTGATGCTCTCGTCGTCCGGGTGGTAGAACTCGGGGCGGTAGATGAAGATGACGACGTCGGCGTCCTGCTCGATGGCCCCCGACTCGCGGAGGTCCGAGAGCTGGGGCTTGGGCTCCCGGCGGCCTTTCTCCGGGGCCCGGCTGAGCTGGGAGATGCCCACGACCGGGATGCGCAGCTCCTTGGCCAGCTCCTTGAGGGACCGGGAGATGAACGACATCTCCTGGTTGCGGTTCTCGAACCGGCCGCCCGTCCGCATGAGCTGGATGTAGTCGACGAAGACGATGTCGAGCCCCCGCTCCATCTTCAGGCGCCGGCACTTGGCCTTCATCTCCATGACCGTCAGGGCCGGCGATTCGTCGATGTAGATCCGGGCCCGGGACAGGGCCTCTCCGGCCAGCTTCAGCTTGCCGAACTCGCGGTCGTTGATGAATCCCGTCCGGGTCCTCTTGATGTCGAGCTGGGCCTCGGCGCAGAGGAGGCGGACGACGATCTGCTCCTGGGCCATCTCCATGGAGAAGAAGCCGACGGACTTGTCGGTCTTGAGGCCGACGTGCTGGGAGATGTTCAGGGCCAGGGCGGTCTTGCCCATGGACGGGCGGGCCGCCAGGATGACGAGCTCCGAGGGATGGAACCCCGAGGTCATCCCGTCGAGGTAGCGAAAGCCCGTCGGCACGCCCGTGACGGCCTCCTTGCGCTCGGCGAGCAGGCGGATCATCTCCAAGGTCGGGCCGGTCAGGGCCGTCACCGGCTGGAAGCCTGGCTTGATGCGCTGGCCGGCGACCTCGACGATGGCCGCCTGGGCGGCGTTGAGAAGATCGTCGGCGTCCTCCTTCTGCTCGTAGCTCTCCTGGATGATCCGCGTCGAGGACAGGATGAGGCGGCGGAGGAGGGCTTTTTCCTTGATGATCTGGGCGTAGTACTCGACATTGAGGTTGCGCGGGACTCCGTCGAGGAGCGAGGCGAGATAGGCGGCCCCGCCCGCCTCCTCCAGGATGCCCGCCCGCTGGGCGTCCTCCGTCAGGGACAGGAGGTCCACGGGCAGTCCCTTGTCCACGAGAGCGACGATCCTTTCCAGGATCTTACGGTGGGCGTCCTTGTACAAATCCTCGGGCGAGATGACCGACAGGACGACGTTGAGGTTCTCGTTCTGGACGAGGATCCCTCCAAGGACCGTCCGTTCGGCCTCGAGGCTGTGCGGCGGCGTCTTTTTCAGGAACATCAGGTCGAGTTCCATGGCCACCTCACTCCCGCCCGGCCCGGCCCGCTCCAGGCCCGGGCTCAGCCGGCCGCCGGTCCTTCGCTCTGGCCGCCGGACTCCGTCGCGTCCCCGCTTTCCTCGCGGACGACGACGATCTTGACCTCCGCCCGGTCCTCCGGCGAAACCTTGACGGGGACCGCGAAATTGCCGAGCCGCTTGATGGGCTCGTCGAGAAGGATCTTCTTCTTGTCGACTTCGAAGCCCAGCCGGTCGAGGCCGTCCTTGACGTCCGCGGCCGAGACCGATCCGAAGATGACGTCCTTGTCCCCGGCCTTCCGCGCGAACGTCAGCGTCACCTGGCCGAGCTTCCCGGCGAGCGACTTGTAGGACTGCCGCTCGGCCTCGAGCTTCTTCCGCAGGGCCTGGCGCTCGATCTCGATCATCTTGACGTTCGTCGGCGTCACGGCGATGGCCATCCCCCGGGGGATGAGATAGTTCCGGCCGAACCCCGGGGCGACGTTGACGATGTCGCCCTTGCGGCCGAGCTTGTCCACGTCCTGTTTGAGGATGACTTTCATATCAATCCTCGACATAGGGGAGAAGGGCCATCAGGCGTGCCCGCTTGATGGCCAGGGACAGCTTCCGCTGATGGAACGCGCACGTCCCGGTGATCCGGCGGGGCGTGATCTTGCCCCGGTCGGGGATGTACTTCTTGAGGATCTCGACGGCCTTGTAATCGATGCCGCGGATATCGCGCTGGCAGAACCGGCAGAACTTGCGTTTCGGGGCGAAGTACTTCCGGTACGGGCCGCGCTCGCTCCGTTCGGGCCTTTCGGGCCTGTCGTCTCTGGGCATCTCACTTCTCCTCGGTCCCGCCGGCGGGGGGCGCCCCGTCCTCGCCCGGCGCGCCCGCGGCCCGCGCCGCGTCGCCGGCCTTCTTCTTCCTCCGGCGGACCAGGTCCCGGGCGTCCTTCTTGACGGTCATGAAGCGGATGACGGTATCGGTCTGCTTGAACCGGCGCTCCATTTCCGTCGAGATGTCGCCCGGCCCTTCGTAGGTGAAGAAGACGTAGAAGCCGTCCTCGAACTTCTTGACCGGGTAGGCCAGCCGGCGCTTCCCCCAGACGTCCTTTTTGACCATCCGGCCCTTGCGCTGGGCCACGATCTCGGCCATCTGCTGGATGTATTGGGCCGTCTCTTCTTCGCTGAGGGCGGGGGAGAGAACGAACCCCGTTTCGTACTGTCTCATCGAGACCTCCTTATGGATTAAAAGCTCCTTCTCTTGTGGAAGGAACAAGGAGTCCGCGCTCTATTCTAGCCGATCCCGGGAAAAAAGCAACCCTTCGCGAAAGGCCGCTCTTGCCGATAGGATGAGGCGGGGCATTGCGGGACTTGAACGGGATCCCTGGATCTCGTCTCGTGTCCCGGGAATTCCCTCATGGATCGTCCACCGGGGCTATCTCGCGCCGGTTGAAGCGGGTCATGGCCCTCTCGATCCCCCCGTCGAGGACCATCTCCAGGGCCTCGGCCGCCTCGGCCAGGCTGCGCTCGATGTCGCGCCTCTCGTCCCGCCGGAAGGGGGCCAGGACGAAGTCGGCCGCGTCCCATCGTCCGGGCAGCGGCCCGATCCCGATCCGGATCCGGGCGAAGTCGCGCGTCCCGATCTCGTTGACGACCGAGATCATCCCCTTGTGGGTTCCCGGGCTGCCCTTTTTCCGGACCCGGATCTCCCCCAGGGGGATGTCGAGGTCGTCGTAGACGACGACGAGGCGCCCGGGGTCGATGCCCCGGCCCGCCAGGATGGCCCGGACGGCCAGCCCGCTGAGATTCATATAGGTCCGGGGACAGGCCAGGAAGACATCCTCCGGGTCGCGGCGCACGACAGCGGTCCTGGCCCGGAAGGTCCGGCCCTTGAGCGTGACGCCCCACGCCCGGGCCGCCCGCTCGACCAGCATGACGCCGGCGTTATGGCGCGTCCCTTCGTACGCCTCGCCCGGGTTCCCCAGGCCGACGACCAGCCACAAGGCCTACTTCTCCGGCTCTTCCTTCTGGGCGCGTTCCTTCTTGATGACCTCGGGCTCCGCGGCCTCCCCGGCGACGGCCTCTTCCGGCTTCTCTCCGGGGAACTCCTCTTCTTTGTGCGGGACCGAGATGAGGACGAGGACCATCCCCGCGTCGCTGATGATCCTGACGCCGGGCGGCGGCGTGATGTCCCCGACCTTGAAAGACTGGTGGGTGTGAAGACCCGAGATGTCGATCTCCAGGCTCTCCGGGATGTCGCGGGGCAGGCATTCGACGTCGACCTCGCGGTTGGCGAAATCGATGAACCCGCCCTCGGTCTTGACGCCCACGGGATCGCCCCGATGGACGATCGGGACCGTGACCCGGATGGGCTTGTTCATGGAGATGCGGATGAGGTCCACGTGGAGCAGCTCGTCGGTGGCCGGCTCGACCTGCAGCTCCCGGATCATGGCATCGTACTCGCCGGCATCGACGGCCACCCGGAAGATCGTGTTCTCTCCCGTATCGAGCTTGAGGATGTTGACGATGTCCTTCCTGTTCAGGACGAGCGGCATGCTGTCCATCGATTCCCCGTAAAGGACGGCCGGGACGCAGCCCTGGGCCCGCAGGCGGCGGGCGGCGTTCTTCCCGAGCCCCTGGCGCTTTTCGCTCTTGATGACCATGCCCATATCTTCCTCCTTAGACGAACAAGGAGCTGACCGAGCTCCCCTCATTGATCCTCCGGATCGCTTCCCCGAAGAGCTCGGCGACGGACAGGACGGTGAAGGCCCCGGAGGACGCGGCCCGGGCGCCGAGCGGGATGGTGTTGGTCACGAAGAGGCGCTCCAGCTTCGACGCCGCGATCCGTTCCAGGGCCGGTCCGGAGAGGACCGGATGGGTGCAGGCGGCCAAGATCCTCTTGGCCCCCTCTTTGGCCAGGGCCTCCGCGCTGAGACTCAGCGTGCCGGCCGTGTCGACCATGTCGTCGAAAAGAACGACGCTCTTGCCGCGGACCTCGCCGATGACGTGGAGGACCTTGGCCTCGTTCGGCGCGGGCCGGCGCTTGTCGACGATGGCCAGGTTGGCCCCCAGGCGCTGGGCGAAGTAGCGGGCCCGGCCGACGCCCCCCGCATCCGGCGAGACGATGGTCAGGTCCTCGAGCTTCATCGACCGGATATGGGCGGCCAGGACGGGGGCCGCCATGAGGTTGTCGACCGGCACCGAGAAGAAGCCCTGGATCTGGGGCGAGTGGAGATCCATCGTCAGGACCCGGTTTGCGCCCGCCCGCTCGATGAGGTCGGCGACGAGGCGGGCCGAAACGGGGACGCGGGGCCGGTCCTTCCAGTCCTGGCGGGCGTAGGCGAAATAGGGGATGACCGCCGTGATCCGCCCGGCCGACGCCCGCTTGAAGGCGTCGATCATGATGAACAGCTCCATGAGGTGGAAGTTGGCGTCCGCCGAGCCCGACTGGACGATGAACACGTCCTCTCCCCGGACGTTCTCGTCGATGTAGAAATGGATCTCGCCGTCGTTGAAGCGGTCCAGGACGCAGCGGCCGAGGTCCGCATGCAGATAGCGGACGATCTCCCCGGCCAGGGCCGTGTTCGAAGAGCCTGAGAATATCTTCATCGTTCCTTCCTTGTCCTCTATCGCGAGAACTGGGGCGGGAGGATTCGAACCTCCGGTGACGGAGCCAAAGTCCGTTGCCTTACCGCTTGGCTACACCCCAGCGCCGAGCCGTGCCCGATAGCCCTCCCGGGGCAGGGTTTCCGCGAGGCGAACCCTCATCGTCCCGCCGAGCCGGGCCGCCGCCGCCCGGGCTTCGTCCCCGTCCGCGAAAAGCCCGTACACCGCCGAGCCCGAGCCGCTGACCATGGTCAGCAGCGCTCCTGTGTCCTGCAAAGACCGCTTGACGGCCTCGAGCTCGGGATGGTCCCTGAAAATGACGGATTCCAGGTCGTTTCCCAAAAGACCGAAGTCTCCGGACTCCAGAAAGCGCTCAATTTTACTGGGTTTGCCCTCCGAAGTCAAGGACGGCGGATACGCTCGGTAAACCCCGGCCGTCGGAATGGCGAAGGGCGGGAAGACAAGAGCGCAGACGAGGGGGTCCAGATCATGGAGCGGCTTCAGGATGTCCCCGATCCCCTCTCCGAGGCATAGGCCGCCCTTGAGAAAAAAGGGGACATCGGCCCCAAGGGCCCTGGCGATGGACGCCAGCTCGTCCCCGGCCATCCCCAGGCCCCACATTGTGTCGAGAGCCATCAAGGTCACGGCCGCGTCCGAGCTGCCGCCTCCGAGGCCCCGGCCGGCCGGGATGCTCTTCTTGACGAAGATGGCCGCGCCCGCCGTCACTCCGGCTTTGTCTTTGAGGGCGAGGGCCGCCCGATGGACAAGGTTCGTTCCGTCCCAGGCGACGGACGGGTCGTCGCCGTCGACGGTGATCGCGCCGCCGGCGTCCGGCTCGAACGACAGCTCGTCGGCCAGCGTGACCGTCTGGAAGAGAGTCCGAATGTCGTGATACCCGTCGGGCCGGCGCCGGACGATCTCCAAGCCGAGGTTGATCTTGGCGAAGGCCCTGAAGATCATTTTCTGAGGATCTCCTCGATCCCCTCCCAGGTCCTCAAGGAATAGCCCCGAAGAAAAGAGGTATCGAAGGCCCCGGCCCGCTCCGGCGGGTTGAAGCGGAGCGATAGGACTTTCAACCGCCCCGTCATCGCGGGGCCGGAGACGGCGATCTGCCTCGGGACGCCGCCCCCCGGAAAGAACTCCCTGACCGAGAACGCGACATCGTCCCGCGTCCCGCCGACGATCCGCCCCCGCGCGTCCGTGTCCAAGGTCCAGCCCGTCTCCGGGTCCGCGGTCCGGCCGGCGTCCGCCCATGCGCCGCACAGGATCCCGATCATGTCGTCGGGAAGGATGGCGAACCCCACGATCCGGGTCATCAGCGCCGAAGGAGCGTCCTCCGCATAGACCCGCTCCCATGGCAAGGCGAAAGCGGCCCGGTCCTCCTGGAGAAAGAGGATGAAGGCGGTCCGGCCGAGCGGATCGAGGGCCTCGATCCGACCCTGGCCCGGCGACCGGAACAGGAAAGCGAATCGCCCCTTGAGAACGGCCTCTCCCTTGAAGACGACCGAGCCGAAGCCTTCGACGGCCTCGACCCTGCCGGCGGGGGGAACGAGCGCGGGCGGCCGGGGAGCGCAGGCGGCCAAGGCGCCGCTCAGGCACAAGGACGCCAAGGCGAGGCAAGCCGGCCGGTTCCGCCCCTCGTCAATCGAGACGGAACCCGTAATCATCGGTCTTGGGGGCCGGCCGGGCCTCGCTCTTGGGCCGAGTCGCGTTCTCCGGCCCGGCCTCCTTGGCCGCCCCGTCGGCGAGATGGAAGTGGTAATCCGTGGTCTTCCTCTTCGCCGGCTTCTTCCGCAGCAGCGGATAGAACGGCGAACGGATGCGCTTCCCGAAACACGAGATGTTCGGATTGAGGATGATGAGCAGCACGAAGGCGCCGAAGAGGATCAGGATGACGGTCGCGCCCCAGCTCATGTCGTTCTTTCCGATCGCCCCTGCGGGAACACGCGGCGTTCCACGAGATGGGCCGCCCCCCCGGGCGTCATTCGTGGCCTTCGGGCTCTTCCTGGAATATCGGGATCTTGGCTTTTTCCTTTTCCTTGCCGAGGGAAAAGCCCAGGAAAAAAACCGAGCCGAGCGTCAGGACGGCCAGCAGGAACTTGAAGAAGCCTTTCATCTCAACCTTCCAGGAACCATTGTATCCAAAGCCCGGCAAATGTCAATCCGCATCCCGTTGCTTTTTCGGGCCCGCGCGGCTATATTGAAAGAGGGAATGCCCGGCCATGAAGAGCTTCTCTCGCGCCCTTGCGGCTCTCGCCGTTCTGGTCACCATGGCTGCGGCCGACGAGGCCGTCAAGCGGGCCGTCTTCGCCGGCCAGTTCTACGAACATGACCCCGTCCGGCTGGCCGCCGCGATCGACGGGGCCCTGGGCCTCGCGGACCCGGCCAGGCCTGACGGGGGGAGGATCGTCGCCCTCATCGCTCCCCACGCGGGGTTCGTCTATTCGGGCCGAACGGCCGCTTCGGCCTACGCCGTCGTCAAAGGCCGGCCGTACGAAACGGTCGTCATCATCGGGCCCTCCCACCGCGTTCCGTTCCGGGGTTGCGCGATCTGGCCGAAGGGGGGGTTCGAAACGCCCCTCGGCGTCGCCAGGGTCGACGAAGCCCTGGCGGCGGCGGTCATGAAAGCCTCCGGGGCCCGCGCCCTTCCCGAGGCCTTCGCCAAGGAGCATTCCGTCGAGGTCCAGATCCCCTTCGTCCAGAGGGCCCTGCCCGGGGCGGCCATCGTGCCCATCGTCATGGGCACGCAGGACCGCCGCACCGTCGAAACGCTGGCCGGGGCCCTGGCCAAGGCCTGCGAAGGGCGCGACGTCCTCGTCGTCGCCTCGACCGACCTGTCCCACTTCCTGCCCCCTGAGGAGGCGGAGGCCCAGGACGCCGAGACCGAGGCCCTCATCCGGGCGCTCGACACGGAGCGCCTGATCCGGCGGATCGAGGGCGGGGAGAACGTCATGTGCGGCGGGGGGCCGGTCGTCACGGCCCTGCTCCTGGCCAAGAGGGCCGGCCGCCCCCGGGTCGAGGTCCTCGGGCGGACGGATTCCTCGGCCTTCGGGGGACCGGTCGTCGGGTACCTCGGCGCGGCCGTCCTGTCGGGCGCGGGGTTCGACGCCCGGACGCTGACGAAAGGCGACAAGGCGGCTCTCCTGGCCCTGGCCCGGGCCTCCGTCACGGCGTTCGTCGAGCGCGGCGCGGGCATCGAGGACCTGTCCGGCAACCCGAAATTCAGGGAGCCCTGCGGCGTCTTCGTCAGCCTCAAGAAGGGCGGCGAGCTGCGCGGCTGCATCGGGTTCATCGAGCCTTCCGTGCCCCTCGGCCTGGCCGTCATCCAAACGGCCGTCCTGGCGTCCTCGCAGGACTCGCGCTTCCCCCCAGTGGAGCCCGCCGAGCTCCGGGACCTGCGGATCGAAGTGTCGGTCCTGACGCCGCTCGAAGAGATCGCCAATCCGCGCCAGGTCCGCGTGGGCCGGCACGGGCTCGTCGTCGCCCAGGGGGACAAGAAGGGCCTGCTGCTGCCCCAGGTGCCCGTGGAGAACGGCTGGGACCGGGAGACCTTTCTTCGCCAGGCCTGTCTCAAGGCCGGCCTGCCCCCGGACGCCTGGCGTCGCGGGGCGACCCTCCGCGTCTTCGAAGCCGTCGCCTTCGCGGAATAGAGGACGAGCTTGCCTCGTCCCGGCCTTCTGGTATAATGACCCCTTTTTCGAGACCCTGAAAGGCGTGAGCCCAGACGATGCCCCTCTATGAATACCGATGCCGGAGCTGCGGCGCGACGTTCGAGATCCTCCAGAGGCCCGGGGAGGAGCCGCCCTCGAAATGCCCGGCCTGCGGCGGCCCCGTCGAAAAGCTCATCTCCCCTCCGGCCATCCAGTTCAAGGGGAACGGCTGGTACGTCACAGACTACGCGAGGAAAAAGGCCCCTGTGGAGGAGCCTCGGACCGAGGCGAAAATGGACGAGCCGGCCAAGCCGGAGGCGGGTGGCGCGGCGAACGCCCCGAAAAAGCCGGACGCCGGCCCGGCCGATTAACCGGGCGACCAAGGTCCATCGCCCGGGCCTCCTTATGATGAGGGCTGAGCCCCTTTCCAGGATCCGAGGATCCGGGATCGATCGATGACGGCGGCTATCCCCCTGATGACCCCCATAGCGGAAGGGGTCCCGGCGCTTTGCGACGGGGGAACCGTCGGGACTGGTTCCCGGGGGTCTGGGGGGCAAGGGGGGATAGCCGTCGGCAGCGTTCCATCCAAAGGATCCCGAGGATCTGGAGATGAGGCTCTTTTGACATATCGGGAGACGCGCGCGTACAATGGCCTTGTGACAAGCGTCCTGGCC
>JBBIGP010000002.1:0-41362 GCA_037447475.1 Candidatus Aminicenantota bacterium | reverse complement strand
TTTGACATATCGGGAGACGCGCGCGTACAATGGCCTTGTGACAAGCGTCCTGGCCTCGCCGGCCGGCCGGCCCGAAGGACACCGGCCGTGATCCGCTTCGACGACATCCTCGAGAAGGCCTCATCGTACATCAGCGAGAAAGAGGTCCCCGTTCTCCAGAAGGCCTACGTCTTCGCGGGCAAGGCCCACAAAGGACAGGTCCGCCGGTCGGGGGAATCCTATCTCAGCCATCCTCTGGAAGTCGCCGGCCTCCTGGCCGACATGGAACTCGACCGGACGACTCTCACGGCCGGCCTCCTCCACGACGTCCTGGAGGACACGGACGTGACGGTCGCCGAGGTCCGGGAGAATTTCGGCCGGGAGGTCGCCGACCTCGTCGAGGGCGTCACCAAGATCAGCCGGGTCCAGGCCTCGTCCCCCGAGGCCCGGCGGGCCGAGGCCATCCGCAAGATCATCCTGGCGATGACCGACGACATCCGGGTCATCTTCATCAAGCTGGCCGACCGGATCCACAATCTCCAGACCTTGAAGGCCCTCGACGCGGACCAGCGGGAGCGGATCGCCCGGGAGACCCTCGAGATCTACGCCCCGATCGCCAACCGCTTGGGCATGGGCCGCATCCGGGCCGAGCTCGAGGACCTGTCGTTCCGCTACGTCGCGCCCGAAGAGTCCGTCAAGGTGGCGGAGTTCGTGGAGCCCCGCAAGAAGGAGGCGGAGCAGGACCTCCGGCGCATGAAGGCCACCCTCGAGGAGCTGCTGGCCGCCAACGGCATCCCGGCCGAGATCGTCGCCCGCATCAAGCGTTCGTACAGCATCTGGAGCAAGATGCGCCGCCGCGAGATCGGGTTCGACCAGATCTTCGACTTCCTGGCCCTGCGGATCATGACCGACTCCGTCAAGAACTGCTACGCCGCCCTGGGGATCATCCACCAGCGCTGGCCCCATCTCCCCCAGCGGTTCCGCGACTTCATCGCCATGCCCAAGCCCAACCTCTACCAGGCCCTCCACACGACGATCATCACGGAAGGCCGAAAGACGTTCGAGATCCAGATCCGGACCCGCGAGATGCACGACCTGGCCGAGAACGGGATCGCCGCCCATTGGCGCTACAAGGAGGGCGAGCCGCCGGGCCCCTCGAAGGAGGACCGCCGCCTCCACTGGCTCCGGGAGATGGCCGCCCTCTTCAAGGAACAGAAGAACCCTCAGGAATTCCTGCGGAGCCTCAAGACGAACCTCATCCCCGAAGAGGTCTACGTCTTCACGCCGAAGGGCGGCGTCGTCAACCTCCCGCCCGGAGCCACGGCCCTGGACTTCGCCTTCAAGATCCATTCGGAGGTCGGCCTGCAGGCCGCGGGGGCCCGCATCAACGGGTCCCCGGCCGAGCTCAAAACGGTCCTCCGGACCGGGGACATCGTCGAGATCCTGACGGACAAGGACAAGGCCCCGACCCGGGGCATGCTGGCGGCGGCCACGACCTCGGGGGCCCGCCAGCAGCTCAAGCGATGGCTTCGCTCGAGGAGCCGGACGTCGAGCGCCGCCCTGGGCCGCAAGCTCTGGGACAAAGAGCTTCGCAAGTACGTCATCCCGGCCGACCTGCGAAAAGAGGACCGTCTCGTCCCCCGGCTGGCCCAGGTCCTGGGGGCGGACATCAAGGACATGGAGGATCTCTACCGCCTCGCCGGGCTGGGCCGGGTCGTCGTCGACCGCAAGCTCATCTCGGCCGTCTTCCCGGCCGACCGCGTTTCCCCCCGCAAGGCGTCTCTCCTGGAGAAGGCGGCCTCGAGGATCGTCCCCAGGCCCGGCGAGACCATCCGCCTCCGGGATCTCGGGGAGCAGATGATCAGCCTGGCCAAGTGCTGCTCCCCGATCAAGGGAGAGCCGGTCGTGGGCTACCTCACGACCGGCCAGGGTCTGACCGTCCACTCCCTGCGCTGCCCCCTCGTGACGAAGGAGATCCTGGACGGCCAGAGGCTGGTCGACGTCTCCTGGGACCCGGCCCTCGAGGGCGAGTTCAAGGCCCGGCTCATGATCAGGGCCGGGGACTCGCCCGGCGTCCTGGCCAAGGTCGCCGTGGCCGTGGCCAAGCTCGACGGGAACATCGCCAAGGCCGAGGCCTCGACGACCGCCGGGGGGAAGGCCCGCATCAAGCTGGAGCTGCGGATCCGCGACATCAAACACCTCGAGGACATCTCGAGACGGATCTCGGCCCTCAAGGAGATCTCGTCCGTCGAACGCTGCTAACCTGACCTATTCATGAAAATGCCGATGTGTTCTCTAAGTCCTGCGATATCTGCAGGATCTCCAGCTTTCCAATTTTTCCAGGGCTTTTTACAAGCGCCTCTCGGAAAGACCGGCATTTTCACCCTCCGGGCGAGCCGATCCGGCCGCATCTGCTGTGTTGCGAAGGGATGGCATCTGCAGCCGCCTCGACTCGTGAATAGATCAGGTTAAGTATCCTTGGGCGCGGTTGGCGGGAGGGTCAGAGAGCCTTGGTCACCTTCCCGGAGCGCAGGCATCGCGTGCAGACCCAGATCTGACGGACGCCCTTGGGCGTCCGCGCTTTGACGTGCTGGAGGTTCGGCTTCCACTTCTTCGGGGAGGCCTTGTGGGAATGGCTGACGCTATGCCCGAAGCTGGGGCCCTTATGACATATCTCGCACACTTTCGGCATGGTCGTCTCTCTCTTCGGTCGGCGATCGTGAGCGGGTTTTATACCACAAACGGCGGCCCTTGGCAACTCCCCAATGCCCCGCTGCTTGCCTTGGTGATATCAATCTTTAAATGACGCGCGCCAAAATAAATCTTGAAAAGCGGCAATCGAAATGCTATGCTGACCGAGCCTTTCCCGGCTCGATCCCCGGCGGGAGAGAGCTTTTCCACAGATGTTGAAAAATCTGTGGAAAAACTGACGGAACCCATGGAACCTGAAGAAAAACAAAATCCTTGGATTCGGATCCTCGCGGCCATCGAGACCAAGGTCGAGCCCAAGAGCTTCGAGACCTGGTTCGAGCCGACGAACTACATCGGCCAGGAACAGGACTGCCTCTACATCAAGGTCCCCAACTCCTATTTCCGCGACTGGCTTTCCTTCCACTATTCAAGCCTCATCAACGAGTGCTCTCTGGCGCTCTTCGGCCGGACGTTCGACGTCCGGTACATCCACGATGACACCCCGGCGTCATTCATGCGCCGCTCCCCTGAGGACAGGCGGGCCAAACAGCCGGCCGTCGGTCCCCATCTCAACCCGAATTACACGTTCGAGAACTTCGTCGTCGGCAGCTGCAACCAGTTCGCTTACGCCGCGGCGACGGCCGTGGCCAACAACCCGGCCAAGTCCTACAACCCGCTCTACGTCTACGGCGGCGCGGGCCTCGGGAAGACCCATCTCATGAACGCCATCGGCCATTTCGCCGCCCAGCAGAACAGCCGCAACAAGATCCTCTACGTGACGACCGAGAAGTTCATGAACGACCTCGTCAATCACCTCCAGTACGGGAAGATCCTGGAGTTCCGCGAGAAATACAGGAGCGTCGACGTCCTGCTCATGGACGACATCCATTACTTGTCCGGCCGCGAGCGGACCAAAGAGGAGTTTTTCCACACCTTCAACCACCTTTATGACAGCCAGAAGCAGATCGTCATCTCCAGCGATTGCCCGCCCAAGGAGATCCCCCACCTCGAGGAGCGCTTCCGGTCCCGCTTCGAGTGGGGCCTGATCGCCGATCTCAAGCCTCCGGACATCGAGACCCGGATCGCCATCCTCAAGAAAAAGGCCGACCTGGAGGCCGTGATGCTCCCCGAGACCGTCGCCCTCTACATCGCCGACAAGGTCCAGTCCAACATCCGAGAACTCGAGGGCTATCTTCGCCGGGTCATCGCCTTCGCCTCCCTCAAAGGCGAGAAGATCGATCTCGACCTGACCAAGGAGGCGCTCAAGGGCCTCCTCGACTCCTCGGCGACGATCGTCACTGTGGAAAAGATCCAGAAGCTCGTCTGTCACAAGTTCAAGATCAAGCCTTCCCAGCTCAAATCCAAGAACAATTCCCCGAAGGTCGCCTTCCCCCGCCAGATCGCCATGTATCTCTCCAAGGAAATGACCAGGTCCTCGCTACCGGAGATCGGAAAGAAATTCGGTGGAAAACACCATACGACCGTCATCCACAGCATCCGGAAGATCGAGAAGCTCAGGTCCGACGATCCTGAATTCAACAAGGAAATCAACAGTCTCATAGCCTTCGTTCAATGAGCCCTATCAATCATTTCCGCGCGATCCCCACTTTTCCAGAGCCCTTTCTTCTTTCTCTTCTTGAATTATGTTGTCTTTAATAATAAAAAATAAGATAAAAGAAGATTGGAACGAGGAATAGAGAGAAAGGCGGAACCATGAATTTCACGATTCTCCGGGAAACCCTGCTCGAGGAACTCCAGCTTCTCCAAGGCATCGTAGAGAAGCGGAACACGATGCCGATCCTGGCCAATGTCCTAATGGTCGCGGCCGGCTCGGACATTGAGCTGACCGGGACCGACCTGGAGGTCGGCCTGCGGACGCGCGTGGCCGCGGCGATCGAGGAAGAAGGGGCCATCACCGTCAACGGGAAGAAATTCTTCGAGGTCGTCAAATCGCTGCCCGAGGGACAGACCGTCCGGATCGAGAGGAAAGACGAGGGGATCGAGGTCAAGGCCGGGGAAAGCGAATTCCGCATCATCGGGTTGCCGCGCGATGATTATCCGCAGGTCCCCGGCTCGTCCTTCGAGAGGAATATCGGCCTGCCCTTGGAGGCTCTCCAGGGAATGATCGACCGGGTCTATTACGCGATCACCCAGGAGCAGAGATACTATCTCAACGGGGCCCTCCTGTCCCTGGGCGAAAGAAAGATGGAGCTGGTCAGCACGGACGGGCACCGGCTGTCCTATACGAAGAAGACCGAGGACGGACTTAGGCCGGAAAAAGAGATCAGCGTCATCGTGGCCAAAAAAACGCTGAACGAGCTCAGGAAGTTCGAAGGGGAGACGGTCGAGTTCGACATGGACGAGAACAATCTCTTCTTCAAGGTCGGGGCAAGGGTCCTCATCTCGCGGATCATCGAGAGCAAGTTCCCGAACTACCAGGCCGTCATCCCGAAGGACAATCCCGGGCGGCTGTCGATCGGCCGGGAGGCCCTGGCCAACGCCGTCCGGCGGGTCGCCCTGCTTTCATCGGAGCGCTCCAAGGGCATCAAGTTCACGGTCGAAAAGAACCTGCTCCGGCTGTTCTCATCGAACCCCGAGATCGGCGAGGCCAAGGACCGGCTGGAAGTCGCCTACAAGGGGAAGGACCTCGAGATCGGCTTCAACGCCCAGTACCTGCTGGATTTCCTGACGGCGTCCGGGTCGGAGAGCGTCGTTTTCGAGATCAAGGACGAGAACAGCGCGGTCCTGCTCAAGCCGGAGGCCGAGGAGGCCATCGCCCACCTCTACGTCCTCATGCCGATGAAGATCTGAGGCTATCAGGCCTTCGGGGCTTCTGCGGGCGGCGCGGCCGGCTTGGGCTTGACGACGGCCCGGACGTAGACCCAGTCCTTCTTCATCTTGTGCCGGCTGTCGTCGGCGATCTCGTAGAGGCTGTCGATGTGCATGGCCTTGGGGGTCGTCGGGCAGGAATCGACGCACTGGCCGCAGTGGATGCAGCGGTCGTTGTGGATGACCAACCGGAAACGCTTCTCGGCCTCGTCGACGACGCTGATCTCGATGGCCTCGGCCGGGCAGTCGCGCTCGCAGGCCCGGCAGACGATGCAAAGGGAGGGATCGAGGAAGGGCGTCCCGCGGAAGTCCCTGGGGACCTCGAGCTTCACGAACGGGTAGTCGACCGTGGCCGGCTTTTTGAAGAGATGTCGGAGGAGCTCGGGGAGGAAGACCGCGATTTTCATGACAGCCACCCCTTCAAGAGGATGATGATCAGGAGCTGGAGGACGGCCAGCGGGGCCAGGTACTTCCACGCGAGGGTCACGACCTGATCGATCCGGATGCGCGAGGTCAAGGCCCGGATGAGGGACAGGAGGAAGATCACGAACAGGGTCTTGACGACGAGGTGCGCGAAGCCGACGAGGGCCCCGCCGGGGAAGCCCCCCAGGAAGACGGCCGCCAGGAGGCCGCTCGCGACGACCATCTCGATGTCGAACATCAGGCGGAACAGGGCCAGCTTCTTGCCCGAGAACTCGGTGAACGTGCCGCCGACGATCTCCGTCTCGGCGTGGGGGATGTCGAACGGGCATCGCTCGAGCTTGGCCTGGACGGCGACGACGGCGATGACGAAGCCCAGCAGGTTCGGAAGGATGAGCAGGGGCTTCGCCTGGTAGAAAGCCGCGATCTCGGCCAGGCGCCAGGAGCCGGCCAGGATGGCCGGGCTGAGGACGGCCAGGAACAGGGGCACCTCGTAGCCGAACAGCATGGTCAGGACCCGGGCCCCGCCGATCTCGGAGAAGAAGTTCGTCGAGGACCAGGCGGCCAGGAAGACGACGAGCGTCGGCAGGGTCAGGAGGTAGAGCATGACGATGAGGTCGCCCTGGAAGGAGTTGAAGCTGGGGACGCCGAGGTCGAAGTTCCAGACTGGGAGCAGCAGCCCGGCCGTCGATACGACGGCCAGCCCGAAGGCCGGCAGGACCGAGAAGAGGCGCTTGTCGGCGGCGTCGGGGACGACGTCCTCCTTGGCCAGGAGCTTGAC
This sequence comes from Candidatus Aminicenantota bacterium, assembly GCA_037447475.1. GTDB lineage: Bacteria > Acidobacteriota > Aminicenantia > Aminicenantales > Saccharicenantaceae > RBG-16-66-30. The sequence goes on along the minus strand of JBBIGP010000002.1, from coordinate 34,662 downwards.
GATGTCGGCGACGGGCTGGAGGAGGCCGAATGTCCCGGTATGGGTCGGGCCCATCCGGTTCTGGAGCCTGGCGAAGGCTTTCCTGTCGAACCACTCGCAGAAGGTCGAGTAGACGAACAGGAACAGGAGCCCGGGGTAGACGAAGAGATAAAGCAGGGTTCTCAGAACGGCCATACGGCATTCCTTTTCAGCGGCGCTTCGTGATGACGCTCGAGGGCCTGGCGGCGCAGGTCGCCGAGACGGACGATCCTTTCCTCGCCGTTGCGGGCGCTGGTCAGGACGACGGCCCGCTCGGCGCAGCAGATGCAGGGGTCGATGGCGGCGAAGATGAGCGGAATGTCGGCGATGAAGCCGTTGCGGAGCATCTCCACCGTGGCCGGGTAGTTCGCCAGCGTCGGGGCCCGGACCTTGAGGCGCTCGGGCTTGTCCGTCCCGTTGGCCTTGATGTAGTGGATGTTCTCGCCGCGGGGCGCCTCGTATCGGCTGACGACCTCGCCGGGCTTGGCCTTGCGGGGGGCCTTGGCGGCGATGGGCCCGTCCGGGAGCTTGTGCATCATCTGCTCGATCATCTTGTAGGACTCGAGGAGCTCCTTGACCCGGACGACGACCCGGCCGAGGACGTCGCAGGTGTCGGCCGTGGCGACCTCGAAGTCGAGCTCGTCGTAGACCGCGTAGGGGTCCTCCTTGCGGACGTCGCGCGGCCAGCCCGAGGCCCGGACCGTCGGCCCGACGGCGCAGAGGGCGACGGCCTTGTCGAGGGGCAGGACGCCGACCCCGGCGATGCGGGCCACGAAGCTCGGCTCGCTGGCCCCGATCTTGAAGTAGTATTCGCTCCGCTTGCGCAGCGTCTTGACCCCCTCCAGGATCTTGGCCTTCTGGCCCTCGTCGAGGTCCCGGCGGACGCCGCCGACGGCGTTGATGGCGTAGTGGACGCGGTTGCCGGTGATCATCTCGAGGAGGTCCATGACGATCTCCCGGTCTCGCCAAGTGTACATGAAGAACGAATCGAAGCCGGCCTCGTGGCCGGCGACGCCCAGCCACAGGAGGTGGCTGTGGACGCGCTCGAGCTCCGAGACGAGGTAGCGGATGTACATCCCGCGCTTGGGCGGCTCGATCTCCATGAGCTTCTCGACGCCCTGGACGTAGCAGGTCGAGTGGGAGTGGGAGCAGATGCCGCAGATGCGTTCGGCGAGGTAGAGGTTCTGGGTCCAGTTCTTCTCCTCGGCGACCTTCTCGACGCCGCGGTGGTTGTAGCCGAGGCGGATGTCGGCGTCGACGATGACCTCGCCTTCGACCGTCATCCGCAGGCTGATGGGCTCCTTGAGGGCCGGGTGCTGGGGGCCGATGGGGATCTCGAACTTCATGACTCGCCTCCGGGGATGACCTCGGCCGGCCGCTCGTGCTTCCAGTCCTTGCGCAGCGGGTACTGGCCCTCCGGCCAGTCGTCCGGCAGTATGAGCCGGCGCGGGTCGGGGATGTGGTCGACGATGATCCCGAACATGTCCTGCAGCTCCCGCTCGTAGAGGACGGCGCCCGGGATGAGGCCGGAGATGCTGGCGACGCGAGGGCTGGTCCGGGGGACCTCGGTCCGCAGGTTGATGTCCTGATCGGGGGTCGAGAAATGGTAGATGATCTCGAAGGCCTCACCCTTGTCGAGGCCGGTGATGGTCGACAGGAACACGACCCCGCAGCCGTCGCGGAGGGTCTTCGTGACGGCCGGGAGGTCGGCGGCGAAGATCTTCAGGAACAGCCGCCGGGGGGCGGGGTTGGTCAGATCGACGATCTTGCCTCCCAGATCGGCCTTGAGCTTTTCGACGATCTCGGCATCGGTCATGACATTGCCTCGCTGTCTAGAGTTTTCCGAGGAGCTTGACGACGCCGTCGACGATGGCGTCGGGCCGGGCCGGGCAGCCCGGGACGTACATGTTGACCGGGATGACCTGGTCGATGCCCCCGAGAATGTTATAGGCCCCCCGGTAGACGCAGCCGGACATGGCGCAGGCCCCGACGGCGATGACGAACTTGGGCTCTGGGGTCTGCTCGTAGATGCGGATGATCCGGTCCCTCATCTGCCGGGTGACCGGCCCGCTGGCGACGATGACGTCGGCGTGCCGGGGGGTGGCCTTGAGGAGGATGCCGAAGCGCTCGACGTCGAACCGGGGGGTCAGGGCGGCGACGATCTCGATGTCGCAGGCGTTGCAGGCGCCGGAGTTGAGGTGGAGGATCCAGGGCGACTTGATCCTGGACCAGCGGGCGAGCTTGCTGAGCATGTTAACTCCTTCTGATGAGAGCCATGATCGCCAGGAAAATCATCAGCAGGTAGAAGACGGCGAAAAAGACGATCTTCCCCGAAGGGACGGTGGCGATGACCAGGGCGGCGACGTGCATGATCGTGAAGAACAGGGCGACGAAGTAGAACAGCCGGTAGCCGAACTGGACCTTGGCCCCCGGGATGTCCTCTCCGCAGGCGTAAGTCGTCAGCTTGCCGCCGGCCTTGGTCAGGGCCGGGGCCATGGCCTTCCCCAGGGCGTAGAGGACGAAGGCGACCCCGAGGAAGAACAGGAAGGCGACGGGCGGGGAGAGGAGGAAACCGAGTCCGTTCATGGCTTACCCTTTCAGCCTGGTCAGCTTGCGGACGTCCAGGCTCTTGGTCGTCCGGTAGATATTGATGATCAGGGCCAGGGCCGCGGCGACGAGGCTGACCTCGACGACGATGAAGGTCACGACGAGGGCTTGGGCGAGGAGGATGTTGGCCCGGGCGAAGCCCGTCGCCACGAGCAGGAGGGAGAGCCCCTTGCCGATGACCATGATCCCGATGAAGAGGCGGATGAGGTTCCTCTTCGTCAGGAGGCACAGGAGCCCGGCCAGGACGAGCGCGGCCGAAAAGAAGAGGTAGAGATACCAGGTGTCAATCATGTTTGTCCCTCTTGCGGAACAGGGCCAGGACGGCGGTCACGCCGGCCAGGATGACGGCGATCTGGCCGACGAGGTCCATGGTCCGGCCTTTCCAGAGAACGTCCCCGAAGGCCCCGACCTCCGGCGCGGAAGGCAGGGCGGGGATCTTCTGCAGGAGCCCCTTCATGACCAGGGCGTCGATGATGATGAAGGCCAGGAAGAACAGCGGGAAGACCCACCTGACGATCCGCGATTCCTCGACCTCCTCGGCCTTGTTCGTCAGGGCGATGGTCAGGATGAACAGGACCGTGATCAACCCGGCCACGACGGAGATCTCGAAGACCGCCGCGTAGGGCGCGTTCATGCGGAAGAACACGATCCCCAGGAGGACGCTGGCCACGGCCAGCGAGATGGCCGCCTTGAGCAGGTCGCGGAGAACGATGGCCAGGACCGAGAAGAGCACCAAACCGACCAGAAGAGCTGTTTGCACGATCATCGTCAGTATCCCCAAGTACCGATCACGGAATGGACCCCCTCCGCGAGGACGTCCGCGGCGGGCTGGAACCAGGACTTGACGGCCAGCGAGAACAGGATGCCGAAGACGAGGCACAGGAGGCCGAGAAGGACCGTCGAGGCCGTCATCCAGAAGGGCGCCTCTTTGACGGCGGCCCACCGCTCGTTGAGCTTGCCGAAGAAAGCCTTGCGCTGGAGCACGAGGTAGTACCAGAGGGTCAGGACGGAGGCCAGGACGGCGATCAGGGCGAGCAGGGGGTGCCCGGCCTGGATGAGGGCGATGACGATGATGAGCTTGGACCAGAACCCGCTGAGGGGCGGCACGCCGGCGATCGAGAGGGAGCCGATGAGGGTCGTGACGGAAGTGATCGGCATCCGCTTCCCGAGCCCGCCCATCTCGTCCAGGTCCCTCGTCCCCGTCGCCTGCTGGATGGAGCCCGAGTTCAAGAACAGGAGGCCCTTGGCCAGGGCGTGGTTGAACAGGTGGAAGAGCCCGCCGGCGATGCCGAGCGGGGTGCCGATGCCGATGCCCAGGATGACGTAGCCGACCTGGCTGATCGAGGAGTAGGCCAGCATCCTCTTGATGTCCTTCTGGCCGAGGGCCAGGAAGGCGGCGACGACGACGGAGATCGCGCCGAGGACCATGAGGACCGCGGACAGGGCGGGGGTCAGGCCGAGGACGTTGAGGAAGATCCGGGTCAGGGCGTAGACGCCGGAGACCTTGATGAGCAGGCCGGACAGCATCGCCGAGATGGGCGCGGGCGCCGACGGGTGGGCGTCGGGCAGCCAGGCGTGGAAGGGGATGAGGGCGGCCTTCAGGCCGAAGCCGACGATGAACAGGGCCGCGGCGACCCCGACGACCGCGCCGGCGTCGAGGTCCTTCAGCCCGGCCGCGACCTCGGCGAAGCCCAGGCTCCCGGTCATGCCGAAGATGACGGCGATGCTCGTCAGGACGAAGGCCGAGGCGACGACCGAGAGCATGAGATACTTATAGGCCGCCTCGAGCTCGTCGTGCTCGAGGCCGTAGGCGACCAGGGCGTAGGAGGCGATGGCCGCGACCTCGAGGAAGATGTAGACGCCGAAGAGGTCCGTCGACAGGACCAGGCCGTTCATGCCCGCGATCATGGTCAGGAACAGGGCGTAATAGTTGGCCTTGGCGCCGTAGTGCTCCATGTAGTTGATGGAGAACAGCCCGGCGGCCAGGCCGACGAGGGAGATGGTCACGAGCATGAGCAGGCTGAACGCGTCCAGGGCCAGCCGGAGATTGACGGCCTCCCCGAACCAGGCGAGCGGCTGGAGGGCCGGCCCTCCGGCGATGAGGGGCCTCCCGATGGCCAGGGCGTAGACGAGCAGGAAGAGAAGGGTCGCGTTGGCCGCCAGGTCCGGCACGACCCTCCGGGAGAGCCGGCCGACGATCGGCAGGATCCCCGCCACGACGAGGGGTAAGGCAACGAAGAGTATGATCAACGCTCCTCCTCGATTCTCACGGCTATTTTCCCAGCAGGCCGATGACGCCGGCCACGACGACCAGGCCGGCCAGGCACCAGGCGAGGTAGTTCGCGTAGTGCCCGTTGTGGGCCTTCTTCAGGATCCCGGTGAACCGGTCACCGGTGACGGTCACGATCTTGTCATAGACGAGATCGATGGGCCGGTCGACGGCCTTGAACAGGACCGTCGACAGGCCGTGCAGGAACTTCACGCCCTGCTCGTAGAGGTCGAACACGCGGGCCTCGGCCAGGTCGTAGAGCGTGTGGACGACCGGGAGGTTGTGGACCGGCTCAGAGGCCAGGTGGGCCTTGCGGCCCGACCTCCGGAACCCGTACATGTGGAGGAGGAAGGCCAGCACGAGGCAGCCGATGGAGATGAGGGCCACGGGATTGAAGACATCCAGGGCATGGCTCGTGAAGTCGAGATGGGCGCCGGCCTCGACATGGCCGTCCAGGATCGGGGTGATGAGCAGGTTGAGCGGCAGCTTGTTGTAGACGCCGAACAGGATGCACAGGCCGGCCAGGACGAGGATCGGCAGGACGACGGGCGCCGGGCTCTCCTTGACCTCGGGGAGCTCCGCCGAGCGCTCGCCGAAGAAGACGGAATGGCCGGCCTTGAGGAACGAGGCGAAGGTGAAGACGGCCCCGACCCAGGCCGCGACGGCGAAGACGGTGTAGCCGGTCTCGAGAGCGCCGTGAAAGACCATCTCCTTGGAAACGAAGCCGTTGAGGGGCCAGACCCCCGAGATGGCCAGGGCGCAGACGGTGAAGCCGAACGCCGTCAGGGGCATTTCCCTGCGCAGGCCGCCGAGCTTGCTGAGCTCGGTCGTCCCGGCACGGTGCTCGACGGAGCCCGAGCTCAGGAACAGCCCGCTCTTGTACATGGCGTGGTTGATCATGTGGAAGATGCCGCCGGCGATGCCGAAGGGCACGGCCGTTCCGACGCCGAGGACCATGTAGCCGACCTGGCTGACGGCGTGGAAGGAGAGCAGCCGCTTGAAGTCCTTCTGGATGAGGGCCATGAGGACGGCCAGGACGATGGTCACCGCCCCGACGGTCATGAGGACGATCGACAGGGTGCTGTGGGGCTTGAGGGCGAAGAAGTCGAGGGTGATGCGGGCCAGGAGATAGATCCCCAGGAGCTTCTCGAAGGCCGCCGGCAGGAAGGCCATGAAGCCGACGGGGGCGTCCACGGCGGCGTCCGGGATCCAGGTGTGGAACGGCATGGCCCCGGCCTTGCCGAGGGCCCCGATCATCATCAGGATGAAGGCCGCGGCGGCCAGCCCCGTGGGCTCCACGGACACCTCCGACATCGTCAGGGTCCCGGTCAGGGCCCAGAGGATGCCGATGCCCATGATCAGCGAGAAGTCGCAGAACCCGTTGATGAGCAGGGCCTTGACGGCGGTCCGGTTCGCGGTCGGCCGGCCGCCGATGGTGATCAGCCCGTACAGGGAGATGAGCAGGCCCTCCCAGAAGAAGATGAGGGGCACGAAATTATCGGCCAGGACCGCGCCGTTGGCGAAGGCGGCCGTCAGGAAGACGTAGGCGTAATATTCCCGGACCCGGGGCGCGTCCTTCATCTTGACCGTCGAGAACAGCGTGATGAGGATGAGGAACCCGGCCAGGGCCAGGAGGATGAAGCTCGAGAAATGGTAGAGCCGCAGCTCGAAGTCGATCCCCATGCCGATCCAGGGCAGGCGGAGCTCGAGGGTCTTGAGGGAGAAGAGAGCGAACCCGTAGTACAGGAGGACGGCCGAGCCGGCCAGGGCCAGGGTCTCCCGCAGGAGCCTGATCCCCTTGGGGATGACCAGGAAGAGGACGGCCAGGGCCGCGGGCAGGAGGATGGGCAGGAGAAGCATTTTGGGCGTCATCGGAGCCACCAACTCATCTGTGCCGTCGCGATGTTGACGAACTTCATCGGGTAGGCCACGAACAGGCCGGCCGCCAGGCTGAGGACGGCCAGGGCCGCGACGACATAGACCATGGATTTCGTTCCCTCGGGAGCCGGGTGCTTGGGCTCACCCAGGAAGACCATGCTGAAGACCTTCAGCAGGTAGTACATCGTCAGGACGGCGATGAACAGGGCCGCCCCGGCCAGCCAGATCTCCCCGGCCTGGACGGTCCCCATGATGACCAGGAACTTCGAGAAGAAGCCGCCGAAGGGCGGCAGGCCGATGACCGAGAAGGCGCAGACGAGGAAGGCCACGGCCGTGACGGGCATGCTCTTGATGAGCCCGCCCATCTGCCGGATGTCCTTCTCGCGGGTCGCGTGGATGACGATCCCGGCGCAGAGGAAGAGCCCGGCTTTGGCCAGCCCGTGCATGAGGATGAAGAGGAGGGACCCGGAGACGCCCGCGGCGTTGGCCATGCTGAAGCCCAGGAAGATGTAGCCGATCTGGCTGACCGTCGAGTAGGCCAGGATGCGCTTGATGTCGTTCTCGACGGCGGCCGCGCCAGCCGCAACGAGGCTCGAGACGACGACGATGATGGGGATGATCGTCTGCCAGTCCTCGGGGATGCGGAACGCGTAGAGGAAGAGGCGGGCGAAGGCGTAGACGCCGATCTTGACGAGGACGGCGGCGTGGAGCAGGGCCGTGACCGTCGTCGGCGCGACGCCGGCGTCGGGCAGCCAGGTGTGGAGGGGGATGGTCGCCGATTTCGAGAACATCCCGAAAAGGATGAGCAGGACGGCCGAGCCGGGGATGAGCGTCCCCCGCATGGCCGTGATGTCGAAGGTGTTCGTCAGGCCGTGGATCTGGATGAAGCCGAGGAGCATGACCACGGCCCCGAAGAAGGTCACCAGGAAGGCCTTGTCGGCCTTGAGGACGAACTCCCGCTTCCGGTAGAACCCGATGAGCCGCCAGCAGCTGATGGCGATGATCTCCCAGAAGAGGTACATGAAGATGAGGTTCCCGGAGAAGACGAGGCCCATCATCGAGCCGATGAAGAGCAGGACCATCAGGTAGTATTCGTTCTGGTTGTCCTCGTGATGGACGTAGCCGACCGAGTAGACGACGATCAGGCAGCCGACGAACGAGGACACCGCGGCCATGAAGACGGCCAGGGGGTCGATGACCAGGACGAAATCGAGGCCCAGGGCCAGGTTCAGGCGCACGGCCAGCTCCCCCCCTCGAAGGGCGAAGGGGACCAGGGTCAGTGGCAAGATCGCCGTGACGGCGCTCACCAGGATGGCCCAGACCGACCGGGACGACCTGGAAAGGAGGCTTGCCAGGGGGATCGCGAATGAGCCGATGATGGGGACGAAGATCGTTAGGAGGACGATGTTTTCAACATTCATTTTTTAAGGCCATCTTCCTTGATTTACGGCCAAGTATATTGACGGCCCGGAGGCGTGTCAAGGATTTCCTCGGGGCGTCCGCGCCGTTTTCAACAGGTTTTTCCAGAGGCAGAAATCGGTTGCTTTTTGCCCTGAAATATAGGATAAGGAAAGGCGAATTCCGCCGGAAAGGGCAGTGCCATGGCCATCGAGATCAGCGAGGTCCGGTCCCGCCGGGACCTCAAGACCTTCATCTACCTGCCGGAGAAGATCCACGCCGGACACTCGACCTGGGTCCACCCCATCTACATGGACGAGTGGAAGTACTTCGACAAGAAAAAGAACAGGGCCTTCGGCTACTGCGACACGATCATGCTCTTGGCCAAGAAGGACGGCCGGGTGGCCGGACGGGTCATGGGCATCGTCAACCACCGGTTCAACGAGCACCGGAACGAGAAGACGGCCCGCTTCGGATACTTGGAGGCCTACGAGGGCAAGGAGGTCGTCGGGGCGCTCCTGATGGCCGTCGAGGACTGGGCCCGGGACAAGGGGATGACCAGGATCGTCGGGCCCTACGGGTTCTCGGACCAGGACCCCGAGGGCTTCCTCATCGAGGGCTTCGAGCACCGGGCGACGATCGCGACCTACTGCAATTTCGAGTGGATGCCGCGATACCTCGAGGAGATGGGGTATGCCAAGGACATCGACTGGTTCGTCTACAAGATCGACGTCCCCAAGGAGCCGCCCGAGTTCTATATAAGGATCTACGAGCGGGCCATGAAGCGGGGGACCTACGAGGTCATCGAGTTCAGGAAAAGGAAAGAGATCAAGGCTTGGATCCGGCCCATCCTGTCCCTGATGAACGAGTGCTACATGGCAGGGAACATCTACGGCTTCGCGCCCCTCGAAGAGGAGGAGATGGACGACCTGGCCAAGCGCTACCTGCCGGTCCTCGATCCCCGCTTCATCAAGGCCGTCCGCAAGGGCGACGAGGTCGTGGCCTTCATCATCGGCATGCCCGACATGACCGAGGGCATCCGCAAGGCCCGCGGGCGGCTGCTCCCCTTCGGGTTCCTCCACATCCTGCGGGCGGCCAAGAGGACCAAGCAGCTCGACCTCCTGCTCGGGGCCATCAAGGAGAAGTGCCGCGGCCAGGGCCTCGACGTCCTGATGGGCATCCGGATCATCATCGCCGCCCACGAGGCGGGCTATGAGATGATGGACACCCACCACGAGATGGAGTCCAACGTCAAGGTCCGGGCCGAGATGGAGCGCATGGGCGGGACGATCTACAAGAAGTACCGGGCCTTCCAGAAGGCCCTGTAGAATTCTTCACTTGGCGTCGGCCCAGTTCGGGCCCCAGCCGAGCCGGACCTTGAGCGGGACCCTGCAAGGGACGGCGTGCTCCATCCGCTCTCCGACGATCTCCCCGATCCGCGCCTCCTCCCCTTCGGGGACCTCGAAGACGAGCTCGTCGTGGACCTGGAGGATCATCCGCGTGCGGAGCCCCGCTTCCCGGATGTCCTGGTCGATCCGGAGCATGGCCAGCTTGATGATGTCGGCGGCCGAGCCCTGGATGGGGGTGTTGAGGGCGATGCGCCGGCCGGCCTGCTGGATGTTGCGGTCCGGCTGGCGGAGCTCCGGGACCTGGCGCTTGCGGCCGAGCAGGGTCTCCGAGAAGCCGCGGTCCCGGGCCTCGTCGACGATCCGGTCCAGGTAGTCCCTGACCCGCGGGAGCTTCTCGAAGTAGCGGTCGATGAACTTCTGGGCCTCTCCGGCCGACGTCCCGAGCTCCTTGGCCATGGAGAAGGCCGAAGCCCCGTAGATGATGCTGAAGTTGATGATCTTGGCCCGCCGCCTCATCTCCGCATTCGAGGCGGCCGCCGCCTCGCCGAAGACGAGGCGCGCCGTCTCTTCGTGAACGTCCCGGTCGTTGAGGAACGTCCCGACGAGAGCCGGGTCCTCGGACAGATGGGCCAGGACCCGGAGCTCGATCTGGGAATAATCGGCGGCCAGGAGGCGGTGGCCCGGGTCGGCGACGAACGCCCGGCGGAAGCGCGTCCCCCATTCGCCCCGGGCCGGGATGTTCTGAAGATTGGGATCGCTCGAGGACAGTCGCCCGGTGGCCGCGACCGTCTGGTTATAGGACGTATGGATCCTCCCGGTCCCGGGATGGATGAGCTCGGGCAGGGCGTCGGCATAGGTCGACTTGAGCTTGGCCAGCTGCCGGTACTCGAGGACGGACTTGGCCAGGGGGTGGACGAAAGCCAGCTCCTCGAGAACGTCGAGGGACGTCGAGAAGCCCTTGGTGATCCTTGTCCGCCGGGCGGCCGGCAAGCCGAGCTTGTGGAACAGGACCGAGGAGAGCTGTTTGGGCGACTGGATGTTGAAAGGGCCGCCGGCGAGCTCGTGGATCTCCTTTTCGAGCCGCTTGAGGGCGCTCTCGAACTCCCGGGATAAGGCCCTCAGGACCTCGGGATCGACCCGGACCCCCCACATCTCCATCCGGGCCAGGACCTCGATGAGCGGGCGTTCGACGTCCGCATAGAGCTTGTCCAGGCCTTGCGATCGGACCTTTTCCCGGAGGAGCGGACCCAATTCGGCCGCCAGATCGGCGTCCTGGCACGCATACGGGGCGACCCGGTCGATGGCCACCTTGTCCATGGTCGTCTGAGCCTTGCCCTTGCCGGCGATCTCGGCGTAAGAAGTCTTGGCCGCCCCGAGATAGGATAATGCCAGCTTCTCCAGGCTGTGCTTCCCCCAATTCGGCTCGAGGAGGTAGGACAGGACCATGGTGTCGAGGTCGATGCCGGCCAGGCGTAGGCCCTCCCCCCGGAGGACGATGAGGTCGTACTTGATGTTCTGCCCGGTCTTCCTGACCGTCGCGTCCTCGAGGGCCTTTCGCAGGATGTCGAGGGCCTTTTTCTTGGGGATCTGGTCCGGGGCCCCCAGGTAGTCGTGGCCGACGGGGACGTAGAAGGCCTCTCCGGGCTCGATCGCCAACGACAGCCCGACGAGACGCGCCCGGGTGGGCAGCGGGCTGTCCGTTTCCGTGTCCAGAGCCACGGACCCGGCCTTCCCGATGCGGACGGCGAGGTCCTCGAGCTCGCGGGCGTCCAGGACGACCCGGTAGTCCCGGCTCCGGTCGACCGGCTTCTTCAGGAATTCCGAGAGGAGGGAGGGGAACTCGAGCTCCTGGAACAGGCGTATGGTCTCCGTCTCGTCCGGCTCGCGCACGGACAGGGACTCGAGGTCGATGTCTAGGGCGAGGTCCTTCGTCACGGTCACCAGGCGCCGGCTGAGCTCGAGCAGCCCGAGGTTCCGCTCGATCCGCTCCCGGACCCGCGGGTTCCGGACGCGGTCGAGGCCGGCGAGCAGGTCGTCGAGCGAGCCGAACTCCTGGATGAGGGACCTCGCCGTCTTCTCCCCGATGCCGGGAACGCCGGGGACGTTGTCCGACGCGTCGCCCTGGAGGGCGAGGACGTCCACGACCCGGCCGGGGCCCACGCCGAAGAACTCCTCGACCTTGGCCTCGTCGAGGAGGGTCTCCTTGGACGGGTTCCAGACCGAGACCGTCCCGCCGACGAGCTGGAGGAGGTCCTTGTCCGTGGTGACGATGACCGTCCGCAGGCCCTGCCCGGCCGCCCGCGACGCCAGCGTGGCCAGGACGTCGTCGGCCTCGTACTTGGGGAACTCCGCCGTGGCGATCCGCAAGGCCCGCAGGACGTCCCGCAGCCTGGGCAGCTGGACGGCGAGGTCCTCGGGCATCGGCTTGCGGTGGGCCTTGTAGTCCTTGAACTCCTCGTGCCGGACGGTCGGCCCCTCGAGGTCGAAGACGACGGCCCAATAGTCCGGTTTTTCCTCGTCGCGGAGCTTCTTTAAAGTGTTGACGAAACCGTAGATCGCGTTGGTCGGGAAGCCCCGGGAATTGGACAGGCCCCGGATGGCGTAGTGCGACCGGTAGAGGAGGGAATGGCCGTCGACGAGGAGGAGGGTCTTCCCGCTCATGGCCGGCTCGGAGGGGGGCCGCCGGGGGCTCAGTCGAACCTGCCTTCGACGATCTCTTCGAGGATCCGCTTGTGCTGGTCCTCCATCATCCGCTCCAGGACCTCCGGGAGATCGGGCTTTTCGAGGAAGGCCGTGTAGGAGGCCCGCTTGGATGTCAAGAGCTGGCCGGAGCGGTAGATCAGGGACTCGATATAAGGAGAGACGGGGCCCTTGTCCTGGGTCTGGACGATGTACGACCGGCCTCTGTAATCGACCCGGTTGTTGTACCCGCTCATGGATGGACGGCCCGGCCTTCATTATACGCATCCTCGCCCCGTTCGCAAGAGGGCCTCGGGGATCGTCCTCGGTCGCTGCGGTGATTCCGGGGGCCTGCGAGGGGGCCGGCCTCGGCGGCTCACGCAACTTGCAGGATCGGGACCGGAATTTGACAACCGGGGGCGAGTTGGTATAATGAGGTGAATTTTCAGAGTAATTCCAACAGGACAAGACGATGCTGATCGACATTGACCGCCTCCCGAAGGACGGGCTCCGCCTGTCCCGGGACTTCGAGTTCGCCGGCCCCGACCTCGTCGAGGAGAACGCCGTCGTCCTCGAGCCGGCCCACGCCGAGGTCCTCGTCCGGATGGTCGGCGACGAGATCTTCGTCGAGGGACAGGTCACGGCCCGGCTGAGCTTCGTCTGCGCGCGCTGCCTGACGCCGTTCGAGTACCCCGTCGCCAGCCGTTTCGACCTCGTCTATCTGCCGGAGGAGCTCGATCCCCTCGCCGAGGGCCTGACCGACGAGGAGATCGACAGGATGTACTATAGCGGGCGGCAGCTCGACCTGCGGGCCGTCGTCCTCGAGCAGCTCAACCTGACCATGCCGGGAAAGCCCCTGTGCTCCCCCGAATGCGAGGGCATCTGCACGGTCTGCGGCGAGCTCATCCGGACGGGGAAGTGCTCGTGCCTGGTGAAGGAGCCCGACCCCCGCTGGAACAGGCTCAAATTCACGGTGAGAGACAAGAGATAAATGCCAAACCCCAAGAGACGTCATTCGCCGACGAGGAAGGGCAAGCGCCGGTCCCACGACGGCCTGGCCCTGCCCGCCTTCTCGATCTGCCCCAAGTGCGGCAACCCCATGCTGCCCCACCGGGCGTGCCCGGATTGCGGGCACTACAAGGGCCGGCAGGTCACGGAAGGCACCGAAGACTGATCCGGGGCCAGCCGATGAGGATCGCCGTCGACGCGATGGGGGGGGATCACGGCCCCAAGGCCACCGTCCCGGGCGCCGTCCGGGCGGCCGCCGACCTCGGCCTGGAAGTCCTCCTGGTGGGCATCGAGCCCCTCATCCGCAAGGAGCTCGACCGGCTGGGTCCGCCCCGGGCGCGCGTCACGATCGTCAACGCCCCGGAGGCCATCGGCATGAGCGACGGCCTTCTGGCGTTCCGCAAGAAGAAGGCCTCCTCCATCCGGGTCGGGGCCCAGCTCGTGAAGGACGGCGGGGCCGACGCGTTCGTTTCCATGGGCAACACGGGGGCGGTCGTCCACATCTCCCGGGAGGTCCTGGGAGCCTTGAAGGGCGTGGACAGGCCGGCCCTGGCCCTGCTCGTCCCCGGCCTCGGCGGGCCCACCCTGCTCATCGACGTCGGGGCCAACGCCAACTGCCGGCCCCTCAACCTGGTCCAGTTCGCGGCCATGGGCAAGATCTTCATGGAGACCATCGTCGGCGTCCCCGATCCCCGGGTGGGCCTGATGAGCATCGGCGAGGAGAAGGGCAAGGGCAACGAGCTCGTCCGGGAGGCTTTCGACCGGCTCCAGGAGTCCCCTCTCCGGTTCATCGGCAACGTCGAGGGCAAGGACCTTTATTCCGGACTGGCCGACGTCGTCGTCAGCGACGGCTTCACCGGGAACGTGGCCCTCAAGGTCTCCGAGGGCGTCGTCGAGAGCATGGTGTCCATGGCCCGGCGCGAGATCACCCGGAACATCTTCGCCAAGCTCGGCTACCTGCTCATGAAGAGCCATCTCAAGAAGATCTATAAGAAAGTGGATTATGCCGAATACGGCGGGGCCCAGCTCCTCGGCCTGAACGGGGTCTGCATCATCGGGCACGGGCGCTCGAGCCCCGTCGCCGTCCGCAACGCGGTCGCCCGGGCGCGGGAATTCGTCGTCGGCCGGGTCCAGGAGAGGATCCAGGCGGAGATCCAGCGCTGCGGGCTGGGCCTGGAAGGAGCGAGCGCATGAAGAGGTTCGAGGGCCGGGTATCCATCGTCACCGGGGCCTCCCAGGGGATCGGCGAGACCATCGCCCGGGACCTGGCGGAGGAAGGGGCCGCGGTCGTCCTCGTCGACATCCAGAAGGACAAGCTCGAGGCCGTCGCCGGGGCCATCCGCGGGGAGGGCGGCCGGGCCGAATGCCACGCGGCCGACGTGTCCGACGCGGGCGAGGCCCAGCGGGTCGCCGAGGCCGTCGTGGCCGGCCACGGCCGGATCGACCACCTCGTCAACAACGCCGGCATCACCCGGGACGCCCTGCTCATGAGGATGAAGGAGGAGGACTGGGACGCCGTCCTGCGGGTCAACCTCAAGGGCGTCTTCAACTTTTCCAGGGCCGTCGTCCGGCCGATGATCGGGGCCAAATCCGGGCGGATCGTCAACATCGCCTCCGTCGTCGGCCTCATGGGCAACGCCGGCCAGACGAACTACGCGGCCTCCAAGGCCGGGGCCGTCGGCTTCGCCAAGTCCCTGGCCCGCGAGGTCGCCGCCCGGGGCATCACCGTCAACTGCGTCGCCCCCGGGTACATCATGACGGCCATGACCGAGAACCTGCCCGAGGACGTCAAGAAGGCCTTCCTCGATTTCATCCCCATGAAAAAATTCGGGCTTCCCAAAGACGTGGCGTCTGCGGTAAAATTCCTTCTCTCGGAGGACGCCTCATACATCACGGGCCAGGTCATCAGCGTCAACGGCGGAATGTATATGTAAGGGAAAGGAGGACAGGATGGACAGAGAAGAACTCCTCAAGAAAGTCAGGGCCATCGTGTCGGACAAGCTGAGCATCAGCGAAGAGCAGGTCACCGAAGACGCGTCCTTCCTCGACGATCTCGGGGCGGACTCGCTGGACACGGTCGAGCTCGTCATGGCCCTCGAGGACGAATTCGGGCTCGATATCCCCGACGATCAGGCCGAGAAGCTGACCACGGTGGGCAAGGCCCTCGACTATATCGTGGCCCACGCCAAGTAACCCCCCGCCTCTATTTCACGGATCGACGGCACGAATGACGAGGGACTTTCATCGGGAACGGCGCGTCGTCCTGACGGGCATCGGGCTCGTCTCTCCGCTCGGCGTAGGGACCGACAAGAATTGGCAGGCCCTTGTCCGCGGGGAGAGCGGCATCGGCCCCCTGACCCGCTTCGACGTCTCCCGCCATGCGACCCGTTTCGGGGGCGAGGTCCACGGCTTCGACCCCTTCCTGTTCATGGACCGCAAAGAGGCCCGCAAGATGGACCTCTTCATCCAGTTCGCGATGGCCGCCGCCCACTTGGCCGTGGAGGATTCGGGCCTGTCCCCGGAGGCCCTCGCCGGAGAGCGGACGGGAACCTACGTCGGCTCCGGCATCGGCGGGCTCGGGTCGATCGAGGAGACCCACAAGGTCCTGCTGGACAAGGGGCCGGAGCGCGTCTCGCCGTTCTTCCTCATCCAGACGATCATCAACGAGGCCGCTGGCCAGATCTCCATCCGTTACGGGGCCCGGGGCCCGAATTCGGCCACGGCCACGGCCTGCAGCACGGGCGCCCACGCCATCGGCGACTCCTTCCGGATGATCGCCCGGGGGGAAGCCGACGTGATGATCGCCGGCGGGGCCGAGGCGCCCCTGACCCCCCTCAGCATCGCCGGCTTCAACGCCATGAAGGCCCTCTCGGAGCGCAACGATGACCCCCGGAGCGCGTCCCGTCCGTTCGATGCCCGGCGGGACGGGTTCGTCATGGCCGAGGGGGCGGGGATCGTCATTCTCGAGGAGCTCGGGCGGGCCCTCAAGCGGGGCGCGCGGATCTACGCCGAGCTCGCCGGCTACGGGATGAGCGGCGACGCCCATCATGTCGCCGCCCCGGCCCCCGACGGCGATGGCGCCGTCCGGGTCATGCGGCTGGCCATGGAGGACGCCGGAGTCCGGCCCGAGGACGTCCAGTACGTCAACGCCCACGGCACCTCTACCCCCTACAACGACAAGACGGAAACCATGGCCGTCAAGAAGGCCTTCGGCGCCCACGCCTCGCGCGTGGCCGTCAATTCGACGAAGTCCATGACCGGCCATCTCCTCGGCGCGGCCGGAGGGCTCGAGGCGGGCATCACCGCCCTGTGCGTCTTCCATCAGATCATGACGCCGACCATCAACTACGAGTTCCCCGATCCGGAATGCGACCTGGACTACGTCCCGAACGAGGCCCGCAAGGCCGAGATCGTCCATGCCCTCAGCAACTCCTTCGGCTTCGGCGGGACCAACGGCTCGTTGCTGTTCAAGCGGTTCGAAGGGGCCTGATCCGGACCGGCGGGCCCGGGCAGGCGCGGCCGGACGGCCGTGCGAGGCCTCGAAAGGAGCGAGACATGACCATCCTCGTCTTCGTCAAGAGGGTCCCCGACACGGAGTCGAAGATCCGCATCCAATACGAAGCGAGGACCATCCTCGAGGACGGACTGAGCTTCGTCATCAGCCCCTACGACGAGTTCGCCGTCGAGGAGGCCCTCCGTCTCCGGGAGGCCAAGGGCGGCGCCGTCCGCGTCGTCTCCGTGGGCAAGGACGAATCCCTGACCGTGCTCCGCAAGGCCTTGGCCATGGGCGCCGACGAAGCCGTCCTGATCAAGGACGTCACCCCCGAGACCTACGACGGCCTGCGGACGGCCAGGATCATCGCCCGGGCCGTGGAGCGCAAGTTCCCGGGGGCCGACCTGCTCCTGTTCGGCAAGCAGTCCGTAGGCGCCGACAACAGCCAGGTGCCGGCAATGGTCGCCGAGCTCCTCGGGCTGCCCCAGGCGACGGTCGTGACCAAGCTCGAGGTGGCGGACGGGACCGCGACGGCCTTCCGGGAGATTGAGGGCGGCAGCGAAAAGGTGGCGCTGTCCCTGCCGGCCGTCGTCACCGCCCAGAAGGGGTTGAACGAGCCCCGCTACGAGACGCTGAAGGGCATCATGGCCGCCAAGAAGAAGGATATCCCCGTGGTCACGCTCGACGAGCTGGGGTTCGCGGCGGAGGATCTCGTCCCGCAGGTCGAGATCACCGGGCTGGACGTCCCGGCGGCGCGCCAGGCCGGCAAGATCCTGCAGGGCGACCCCGCCCATGCGGCCAGGGAGCTGGCCGCTCTGCTCCGCAACGAGGCCAAGGTCCTTTAAGAGAGGAGTGGGCCCATGATCGCCGTATTCATGGAATTGCGGGACGGGAAGATCAAGAAGAGCTCGCTCGAGACTCTCTCGGAGGCGAAGCGGCGGGCCGCCGACCTCGGATGCGATGCCGTCGCGGTCCTGGTTGGGTCCGGGGTCGAAGCGTCGGCGGCCGACGCGTTCGGAGCGGGGGCCGCGCGGGCCTACGCGCTCGAGAGCCAGGCCCTCGCCGGCTATTCCGCCCAGGGCTTTGCCCTGGCCCTGGCCGAATGGGCCGGGGAGGCGCGCCCGGCGGCCGTTCTCTTCGCGGCCACGGCCATGGGCCGGGACCTTGCGCCGAGGGTCGCGGCCCGGCTCGGCGCCGGACTGGTCTCGGACTGCACGGGCGTCGCCGTGACGAACGGAAAGCTCGAGTTCACGAGACCCATCTACGCGGGAAAAGCCGTCCTCAAGTGCGTCCTGAGGTCCTCACCCCAGCTGGCCACTCTCAGGCCCAACGTGTTCCCGCTAGGCGAGACCGCGCCCGGGGCCGGGGAGGTCGTCCGCCGGGATGTCTCCGTGCCCGACGGCGCGGTCAAGGGCCGGGCCGTGGAGGTCCTCAGGGAGCAGGGCGGCGAGATCGACGTCACCGAGGCTGAGATCGTCGTCACGGGCGGCCGCGGGCTCAAGGGGCCGGAGAACTTCGGCCTCCTCCGGGAGCTGGCCGCCCTCTTCCCGAAGGCCGCCGTCGGCGCTTCGCGGTCGGCCGTCGATTCCGGATGGATCGGCCACCAGCACCAGGTCGGCCAGACGGGCAAGACCGTCTCGCCCAACCTCTACTTCGCCGTCGGCGTCTCCGGGGCCATCCAGCATCTGGCGGGGATGTCGTCCTCCAAGGTCATCGTGGCCGTCAACAAGGACCCCGAAGCGCCGATCTTCAAGGTCGCCGACTACGGCATCGTCGGCGACCTCTTCCAGGTCGTGCCGCTCCTCACCGAGGAGATCAAGACGATCCTCGCGGAATAGGACCCCTCCGGCCGTCAGCGATAGGGATCGTCGCCCGCGTCCGGGATGATCTCGAGCAGGAGCCGGTTCTTGTCGGAGCGGCTTTCTCCGACGCTGGTGACGAAAATGGCCGGCTCGTCCATGACCGGGCACTTGTTCTCGCAGATCCCGCACCCGATGCACAGCTCGATGTCCACGACCGGGCCTTTGTGGACGACGACCCGCCCGTCGGCGAGGTGGGCCTCGACGTCGACGAGCTTGATGGCCTTGGGCGACACCGGGCAGTGCTCCTCGCAGACGATGCAGGGCTTGCCAAGGACGTAGGGGATGCAGCGCTCCTTCCGGACCCAGGCCGCGCCGATCTTGACCTCGCTCTTCTCCTCGATGGTCAGCTCCTTGATGGCCCCCGTCGGGCAGACCTGCGTGCAGAGCGAACAGTAGTACTCGCAATAGCCGATCTTGGGGACCAGAACGGGCGTCCAGAGGCCCTCGGGACCGGCCTCGGCGAGGGCCGGCTGGAGGCCGTTCGTCGGGCAGGCCCGCATGCACTGGCCGCACTTGACGCACTTGGCCAGGAAGCCGCTCTCGGGAAGCGATCCCGGCGGCCGGATGAGCTTGAGGGAGGCCCGCCGGCGGAAGGGGGTCAGGCGGAAGAACGGGACGGAGAAAAAGCCCAGGAAGGCCGACAGGAGGACCTTGCGGCGGGCGAGGGCGACGTTGGAGACGCTGGACATCTTCTCCGCCGAGAACCGGGCCGGGAAGCCGATGGCCCCGGTCGGGCAGATGGCCGCGCACGTCTCGCAGAAGACGCACTCGCCGCTCTTCCACTCGTCGTTGGGGAATGGCCGGGCCTGGGTCTGGCAGTGCTGGGTGCAGAGGCCGCACTCGATGCACTTCCCGGGGTCGATCCGGAGCTTGAACACGCCGAGCCGGGAGAGCAGGCCCAGCAGGGCCCCCGTCGGGCACAGGTACCGGCACCAGAAGCGCTCCTTCCGGGCGTTCAGGGCCAGGGCGCCGAGGAGCATGAGGCCGATGGCGAACCCCTGGATGAACGTCACGTTGAGCGACCAGTCCTCGAGGAAGTGGGAGATGGACCTCCCGACCGAGACGAGCCCCAGCCCGTAGACGAGGCCGTTCAGGCTCGAGAGGCCCTGGGCCAGGGCCGGGAAGACGGCCGTCGAGAGCGAGCGGGTCAGGAAGGAGAAGGGATCGAGGGTGCCGGACAGGTTGAGACCCAGGAGGGCCGCGGCCAGGAGGACGAACAGGATGTAGTATTTCCAGGCCAGGCTCGACGTCTCCTCCTTGGGCGGCCGCAGGAATTTCGTCCGCTTGAAGGCGAAGGACGAGAACTGGTGGACCGATCCGAGGGGGCACACCCAGCCGCAGAAGACGCGGCCGAGGAGGACGGTCGCGGCGACCGTGACCAGGGCGAACGCGAACGACGCGACGAGGACCCTCGCTGAGACGATGGTCACCAGGGCCAGGAGCGGGTCGAAGTGGAAGAAGCGCTGGACCGTCGAGCTGATGTAGTCCTCCCCCGTATAACGGGCCCCGATGAGGAGATAGAGGAAGAGGGCGAAGAAGCCCGCCTGGCTGGCCACCCGGAGCCGTTGCAGGGCGATGTATTTCTTAGATCTTTCTTTTTTCAATGGTCAGGCCCTCCAGGTCGATCCGGCCCAGCCCCCGCTCGTGCGCCAGGCGCAGGAAGAGGAGATCCTTGGGCCCCAGCCCGAAGAGTGACGCCCCCATGGTTTCGACGGCCGCGACGTCCGCCCCGGCCACGATCGTCTCCCTGAGCTCGGTATCCGAGACCCGGCCTCCCTGGGGGCCGTTCCGGACGAGGATCCGGTACGCGTCGAGGACGGTCAGCGCGGGCTTGAAGAACGCGGCCAGATCGACCATGGCCTCGTCGATCCTCTGGTGGAGCTGATTGCGGGCCCCGCCGATCGCCCCGAGCCAGTTCTTCATGCCCAGAGTCAGCTGGCACAGGGAATGGTGCTTGGCGATCGGGACGTTGATGACCTTGTCGGCTTCGATGACGTCGAGGACGACGTCCCACTCCTTGAGCCAGGTCCCCCCGAGGGCCATCTTCCGGACCCGGTGCTGCTCGTCGACGAAGAGCATGGTCCCGCCCGCCTCTTTGACGGCGTCCTGGATGCCCGAGCGGATATAGCAGCGCCGGGCCTGGTTGGTCGTGTTGTCGATGACGATGACCCTCCTGGCCCCGGCGTCCTGGGCGAGCTCCACGAGGGCCTTGACGACCTCGGGATTCGTGTTGGCGGCCATCTCCGGGGTCCGGTCCCAGCCGATATTGGGCTTGATGACGACCCTGTCGCCTTTGCCCACGAAACGGGACATCCCGCCCAGGGAGGCGACGACCTCCTTCGTGATCGCGTAGGGGGAGGCCCCCTCGACCACGGCGAGATCGGGAACCGGCGGGGGAGCCTGGCCGGCGAACAAGGGACGGCCCCAGCGGAGGGCGATGCCTCCGACGGCCGCGGCCCTGATGAAGTCGCGTCTCTTCATGATGATCATCCTTTCCCGAGGGATCCGATATATTCCATGATGCCGTCGTAGATGCCTTGGGCGGCCAGCTCGCGGTACCTGCGGGTCTTGAGCTTCTCCTCCTCCCGCGGGTTGCTGAGGTGGGAGATCTCGACGAGTACCGAGGGCATCTCGCCGCC
Source organism: Candidatus Aminicenantota bacterium (assembly GCA_037447475.1). Classification (GTDB taxonomy): domain Bacteria; phylum Acidobacteriota; class Aminicenantia; order Aminicenantales; family Saccharicenantaceae; genus RBG-16-66-30. The sequence goes on along the minus strand of JBBIGP010000002.1, from coordinate 13,462 downwards.
GATGAGGACCCAGAAGGGCCCGCCCTTGACCCCCAGGCTCGGGAGGCCGGGCAGGTCCCTGCTCAGGGACGCGGCCAGGTTCCGCTGGATCCTCACCGCCAGGTCCCGCGACTCCTGGATCTTGCTGTTCTGGACGATCTTCTGGATGATGCCCTTCATCTCGCCGATGTTCTTGGTCGATGTGGCGTTCTCGACGGCCGCCAGCTCGTTGACCGCGGGATCGGGGCTGATGTTGAGATAGAACGTTTCGACTCCGCCCCGCCGGCTGTCCCGGTGAGCGTTGACGTGGATGGAGACGAACAGGTCCGCCCGCTTCTGATTGGCGATGACCGTCCGGTTCTCGAGGGGCACGTCGATGTCCGTCTCCCGGGTCAGGACGGCCTCCAGGCCGGCCTTTTCCTTGAGGAGCTTCTGAAGGGCCAGGGCCACGTCGAGGTTGATGGTCTTTTCCTGGAGGCCGCTCCGGCCGATCGTCCCCGGCTTGGAGCCGCCGTGCCCGGGATCGATGACGACGGTCCGCACGCCCAGGCCCAGCTGCCTAACCATCGAGGTCCCCGAGGCGCTCGGGTCGGGCGGCTTGCCGGCGGGCGCGGTCCCGGCGACGGGGGGCCGACCTCCGGATGACGCCGCCGCGTCGAGCGGACGGATGTCGACGACCAGGCGGAACGGATCGAACAGATGATAGACCCGGTAGGACAGGACCCTGAGGAAATCGACGTCGACCACGACCCGTACGGTGCTCGCCGTCTTCTGGGAGATACGGACCTGGCTGATGTAGTCCGCCTGGACCGGATAGGCCTGGTTGTGGAGGATGGGATTGAGCTTGGCCTGGAGGACGTCGACGTAGATGCGGCCCGGGTCCCGCAGCTCGCCCGAGGTGTACTCCCTGAGCGTGCCGATGTCGAGGACGATGCGGGTGAAGGCCGGGTGGGTGTGCTGGCGGAGATTGGCGATCTCGACCCGGGGATCGGTCTGGGGGCCGGCCCGCAGGAGCGTGCACAGCGACAGCAGGACCGGGATGAGCGGGCGCAGCGTCGGGGCTCTCATCTCGAATCGATTTTATAGGACCTCGCCGTGCTTGTCCACAGGACGCGGCCCGAGAGGCGCCGGCTTCCCGGCCTCTAGGCGCCGTATTTCTTGAGCTTGAGGGCGTGGGCCAGCATCAGCGGCATGGCCGAAAGGGACCGGAACCGGCCGAGAAGGCCGCCCGCGCAGGCTTTCTCCGTGAAGACGCGGACGTCGTCGGCGCCGGCCGTCGGGGAGACGAGGAGGAACGGGTTCGGGTGCCACGAGTGCCCTTTGAGGACCGAGGGGGTCGAGTGGTCCGCGGTGACGACGAAAACGTCGGGCTTGAGGCTCAGGACGCGGGGAATGTACGCGTCGATCTCCTCGATGGCCGCGACCTTGGCCGCATAGTTGCCGTCCTCTCCGGCCGAATCGGTCCTCTTGAAGTGGACATAGAAAAAGTCGTGGGCGGCGAAATTCTTCTCCAAGGCGTCAAAGAGGTCGGCGGCCCCGCCGCCGACGTCCATGACCTCCATGCCGAGCAGCCGGGCCAGGCCTTTGTACATGGGATAGTTGGCGACGGCCGCCGGCCTGAGCTTGAACAGCTCCGGCATGGTCGGGATGGACGGGAACTTGGAGAAGCCGCGGAGCAGCGCGGCGTTGGCCTGGGGCTCGTCCTTGAGGACGTCCGTTGCGTCCTCGAGGAAGCGGTTGACGATGGCCGCGGCGATCTCAGCCTCGGGAACGACAGCCATGGTCCGGACGGGGGGCCGGTTTTCTTTCTGCGGATCGGCGTCGGTCAGGTCATCGGACAGGCCCTCGGTCGTGAACCGGGCGACGAACCGGTGTTCCTTGCCCGGGAAGACCCGGACATCGACGGCCTCCCGGCGTGGCAGGCCGGAGTTGAGGAGCTCGCAGATGCGGGCGTTCTCCTCGGTCGGGATGCGGCCCGCCCGCCGGTCGACGACGAGGCCGTTTTTGAGGGTGGCGAAGTTGCCGCGGGCCACGAGGTCGTTCCGTCCGACCTCGACCCCCGAGCCGAGGGCCTCGAGGATGCCGCGGCCGAGCCGGTAGCGGAGAGGGTCGTATCCGAACAGGGCCAGATGGGCCGGGCCGCTCCCCGGCGTGATGCCCATGAGCACGGGGTCGGCGAGGCCGCACACGCCGCTCGCGGCGAGAGCGTCGAGGTTCGGCGTGCGGGCCGCCTCGAGCTCGGTCTTCCCGTCGACGGGCAGCCCGCCGACGCCGTCCATGACCAGCAGGACGATCTTGCTGTCCGTCGTTTGGCTCAATTCCCTGGCCAGCTCTTCCCATTCCATGAGCGCTCTCCTGCGGGTGATCGCCCCTAGTTTAGCATAAAAAGCCTCGCCGCCGGAGACCGCCGTCCCAGAATTTGAATCCGGGCCGTCGGTCTGATAAAATCCCTCCATGTCGAAAGTCCTCATCCTCGATTTCGGATCACAGTACACCCAGCTCATCGCCCGCAAGATCCGCGAGCTCGGCGTCTACTCCGAGATCATGCCCTTTTCGACGCCCTTGGCCGGGATCCGCGAGGCCGACCCGTCCGCCCTGGTCCTCTCCGGGGGGCCGCAAAGCGTTTACGAGAAGGGCGCCCCCCACCCGCCCGCAGGCCTCTTCGGGCTCGGTGTCCCCATTTTGGGCATCTGTTACGGGGTACAGCTCATGGCCCAAATCCTCGGCGGCGAGGTCACGTCTTCCAAGCGGCGCGAGTACGGCTTCGCCTCGCTCCGCGTCCTCGACCGGTCCGGTCTCCTGTCCCGGGTCAAGGACAGGGAACAGGTCTGGATGAGCCACGGGGACCGGCTGGGGAAGGTCCCGCCGGGATTCCGCGTCACCGGCAGCACGTCCAACACCCGGGCCGCCGTGATCGAGGACCGTGCCCGGGGGTTCTTCGGCGTCCAGTTCCATCCCGAGGTCATCCACACGCATGAAGGACAAAAGGTCCTGGGCAACTTCCTCTTCCGGCTGGCCGGGCTGGAAGCGGACTGGACCATGTCCTCTTTCATCGACAGGAAGGTCCTGGAGATCCGGGAGACCGTCGGCCGCGGCAAGGTCATCTGCGGATTGAGCGGCGGCGTCGATTCGCTCGTCACCTCCCTCATCATCCACAAGGCCGTCGGACGGAACCTCGTCTGCATCTTCATCGACAACGGCCTGCTCCGCAAGGGCCAGTACGCGGCCCTCATGGAGGCCTTCCGGCACAAGTTCGCTCTCAAGGTCATCGGCATCGACGCCTCCGACCTGTTCCTGGAGAAGCTCCGCGGCATCGTTTCCCCCGAGCGGAAGCGGAAGACCATCGGCCGACTCTTCGTCCATCTCTTCGACCGGGAAGCGACCCGGATCGGAGGGGCCGATTTCCTCGCCCAGGGCACGATCTACCCCGATGTCATCGAGTCGAACCCCGTCCAGGGGCCGTCGTCCGTGATCAAGTCCCATCACAACGTCGGCGGGCTGCCGAAGGGCCTCCGGTTCAAGCTCATCGAGCCCCTCCGCGAGCTGTTCAAGGACGAGGTCCGCGCCCTGGCCCTCGAGCTCGGGGTCGACAAGGATTTCATCCACCAGCACCCCTTTCCGGGCCCGGGGCTGGCCGTCCGGATCATCGGCGAGGTCAACCGGGAGAGCCTGGAGATTCTCCGGGCCGCCGACGACATCGTCGTCCGGGAGGTCCGCAGGGCCGGGGCCTACAGGAGACTGTGGCAGGCGTTCGCCGTCCTGCTCCCCGTCCGTTCCGTGGGCGTCATGGGGGACCAGAGGACCTATCACCGGGTCGTCGTCGTCCGGCTCGTCCAGAGCACGGACGGGATGACCGCGAGCTGGTACCCGGCGCCGCCGGGCCTGATGGCCCGCATCTCGACGCGCATCGTCAACGAGGTCCGGGGCGTCAACCGGGTCGTCTACGACGTCACGACCAAGCCGCCCGGGACGATCGAATGGGAATAGGGCACGGCCGCCCGCCCGGCTGACGGCCGGGCCGGCCGACGGACCGACATGGAACCGACCTACGTCCACCTTCACAACCATTCCGAGTACTCCGTCCTCGACGGCTGCCTGAAGATCCCCGACCTCGTGGACGCCGCATACCGGAACGCCATGCCGGCCGTGGCCATCACGGACCACGGCAACATCTTCGGGGCCGTCTCTTTCTTCAAGGAGGCCAAGGCCCGGGGCGTCAAGCCCATCCTCGGCTGCGAGGTCTACGTCGCGCCCGGCAGCCGGTTCGACAAGAAGCCGTCCGCGGGCAACGATATCCACCACTTCCATTTGACCCTGCTCGTCAAGGACGAGGCGGGCTACCGGAACCTCTGCCTGCTGCTCACGAAGGCCTACATTGAGGGGTTCTACTATCGGCCCCGGATCGACAAGGAGCTCCTGGCCGCCCACGCCGAGGGGCTGATCGCGCTGTCGGGATGTCTCAAGGGGGAGGTCTCCTCGTGGCTCGTCCGGGGCTTCCCGGAGAAGGCCGAGGACGCCGCCCGCGAATACGCGGCCCTCTTTTCCCCGGGCGATTACTACATCGAGCTCATGGACCACGGCCTGCCCGAGCAGAAGCTCGTCACCCCCCGGCTGGCGGCCATCGCCAACAAGCTCGAGCTGCCGCTCGTGGCCACCAACGACATCCACTTCGCCCGGCGCGAGGACGCCGAGAGCCAGGACGTCCTCGTCTGCATCCAGACCAACCGGAAGTTCTCCGATCCCGAGCGCCTCAAGTTCGCCTCCGACCAGTTCTACTTCAAGTCCGCCGCCGAGATGATCGAGCTCTTCCGGGACACGCCGGAGGCCATCCAGAACACGGGCCGCATCGCCGCCCGCTGCGGGTTCGACTTTCCCACCAAATCCTATTTCCTGCCGAACTTCACGCCGCCCGCCGGCAAGGACCTCGGCGAGTACTTCGAGGAGGTCGCCTGGGAAGGGTTCGGCAAGCGGATGGCCCGGCGGGCCGAGCGCGAGCCGGGCCGGCCGGGCGCCCACAGCCTCGAGGAATACGAGGACCGGATGGCCCGGGAGATCAAGCTCATCAAGAAGATGGGCTTCGAGGGCTATTTCCTCATCGTCTGGGACCTGCTCAAGGCCGCCCGGGAGAAGGGCCTCCCCGTCGGGCCGGGCCGCGGCTCGGCGGCCGGGAGCCTGCTGGCCTACGCTCTCGAGATCACCGAGATCGACCCCCTCGAGTACGACCTCCTCTTCGAGCGCTTCCTCAACCCCGACCGCATCAGTCTGCCGGACATTGATATGGACTTCTGCGGCCGCCGCCGGGCGGAGATGATCGAGTATGTGACCAGGAAATACGGCCAGGAGAACGTCAGCCAGATCATCACCTTCGGGACCATGGCCGCGCGGGCGGCCATCCGGGACGTCGGGAGGGTCCTCGAGGTGCCCCTGCCCGAGGTCGACAGGATCGCGAAGATGATCCCCTTCGGGCCAGACTCGACGATCGCCGAGGCCCTCAAGAGCGTCCCCGAGCTCAGGGCCCTCAGGGACCGCAACGCCAAGATCGCCCAGCTCCTGGCCATCGCCCAGCGGATCGAGGGCCAAGTCCGCCACCCGTCCATCCACGCCGCCGGCATCGTCATCACTCCCAAGCCGCTCGTCGAGTTTTTGCCCCTCTATCAGTCGATCAAGGGGGAGATCACGACCCAGTTCCCGATGGGCGACGTCGAGGCCCTCGGGCTGCTCAAGATGGACCTTCTCGGCCTGAGGAACCTGACCGTCATCGACGACGCCCTGGAGCTCATCCGCCAGGAGACCGGGCGCGAGATCGCCGTCAACGTCCTGCCGCTCGACGACGGCCGGACCTTCCAGGTCTTCCAGGCCGGCAACACGGACGGCGTCTTCCAGTTCGAGAGCCCGGGCATGAAGGACCTCCTGCGCCGCTTCCGGCCCGACGAGTTCCGGGACCTCATCGCCCTCAACGCCCTCTACCGTCCCGGCCCGCTCAAGAGCGGCATGACCGACGAGTTCATCCACCGCCGGAACCACCCCGAGCGGATCGCCTACGAGTTCCCGGAGATGGAGCCCGTCCTCAAGGAGACGCGGGGCATCATCGTCTATCAGGAACAGGTCATGCGGATCGCCACGGACCTCGGCGGCTTCACGCTGGCCGAGGCCGACCTCCTGCGCAAGGCCATGGGCAAGAAGGACAAGGCGACCATGAAGGCCCAGAAGCAGAAGTTCGTCCAGGGCGCCCGCAAGAGAGGCATCAGCCAGGCCAAGGCGGACAAGGTCTTCGAGCAGATCAAGGAGTTCGCCGAGTACGGGTTCAACAAGTCCCACAGCGCCGCCTACGCCCTGCTGGCCTACCGGACGGCCTACCTCAAGGCCCACTATCCGGTCCACTTCCTGGCCGCGCTGCTGACGTCCGAGGCCGAGCGCGGAGCCACCGCCCAGGTCGTCAAGTACATCGGCGAGTGCCACGATATGGGCATCCAGGTCCTGCCTCCCGACGTCAATAAGAGCGAGTTCCGGTTCACGGTCGAGGACGGCCAGATCCGGTTCGGGCTGGCCGCCGTCAAGGGCATCGGCCAGGCCGCCGTCGAGGAGCTCGTCGCCGCCCGCAAGGCCCGCGGCCCGTTCCGCTCGCCCTTCGACCTGTTCCTCGACCACGACACGAAGGTCCTCAACCGCAAGGCCGTCGAAAGCCTGATCAAGGCCGGGGCCTTCGATTCGCTCGGCTGGAAACGGTCGCAGTGCTACCACATGCTCGACCGGATGATCGAGTTCGGCCACGAGGTCCAGAAGGCCCGGACGGCCCGTCAGTCCCTCCTGTTCGACGCCGGGACCGGCGAGCCGCCGGCCGTCCCCCGGGAGGTCCTGGAGATGAGGGAATGGGACGAGTCCCATGTCCTGTCCTACGAGATGGACGCCCTCGGCTTCTACATCACCGGGCATCCCCTGGCCCGCTACAAGGACAGGCTCCGCAAGCTCGTCTCCCACGGGCTGGGGGAATTCGACGACGAGCGGGACTTCGACAAGGAGGTCCGCGTCGCGGGCATCATCTCCGCCCTCAAGCCGCTCCGGACGAAGAAGGACGAGCGGATGGCGGCCTTCACCCTGGAGGACCTGACGGGGCGGATCGAGGCCGTGGCCTTCCCGGAGTGCTTCGCCAAGTTCGGGGCCTATCTTCGCGAAGGACAGCTCATCTGGGCCAAAGGGAAATATCTCGGGGAGGGCGACAGCCGGAGGCTCAGCTTGAGCCAGGTCATGCCGCTGGCCGAAGCGTTCGAAAAGCAGGCCCGGCGCGTCGTCGTCCGGATCTTTCTGCCGGGCCTCGAAGAGGCGACGCTGGCCGAGCTCAAGGACATCCTCGACGCCCACGAGGGGCCCTGCCCCGTTTATTTCGAGCTCGAGACGCCGCACTCCTACCGGCTGTTCACTCGCAGCGCCGAGGTTCAGAAGGTGGCGCCCTCCGACGACCTCATCAAGAAGGTCGAAGCCCTGCTCGGCGAGAAGTCGATCGCCGTGGATTACTGAGGAGGGGAGAGGTGGCCTACAGGATCATCGTCGCCGACCCCAGCCCGTCGGTCCAGAAGCTGGCCCAGCTCGTCTTCCCCGAGCCGGAATTCCGCGTCTTCCCCATCGAGGACGGGCCGTCCCTGTTCGAGGCCGTGGGCGGGGTCCGCCCGGACGCCGTCATCGTCAGCCTTTCATTGGAGGCTCCGGGCGGCGAGGGGATCGGCCGGGCCCTTCGCGGACGGGCCGGGCTGGAGAACGTCCCTCTCGTCGGGCTGAAGGGGGCGTTCGGGTCCGCGGACGCGGAGGGGGACGAGGCCCCGGACTTCGACGAGATCGTCCAGAAGCCGTTCGATTCGGAGAGGCTGGCCGCGTCGGTCCGCCGGCTGATCGCCAGGAAGACGGGCCCCCCCACGCTGCCCGAGGACCCCCTCGGACCGGACGCCGGACGGACCGGGACGGCCCCCGAGACCGGACGACGGGCGGAAGGCGGGCCGCCGGCGGAAGATCCCAGCCTCCGCGAATGGGTCCATAGCGAAATGGTCGGGATGGAGAGGGAGATCGAGAAACGGGTCCGGGCCCGGGTCCTGGCGGAGGTCAAGGAGTGGCTCGAACGAGGGGGCCGGCCGGAGGGCGGCCGGGAATGAGGGCCTGGACGGCCCCGGCGGCCTCCCGCGGGAGGCCGTGATCATGCCCCTCGGGACGGTCGTCCACAGGCTGGAGGTCGTACCCTCCACGAACGACGTGGCCCGGGACCTGGCCCGCGACGGCGCTCCCCACGGGACGGCCGTCATCGCCGAGGAGCAGACCCGGGGCCGCGGGACGAAAGGCCGGGCCTGGCACTCGCCGCGCGGGCCGGGGCTCTATGTGTCGTTCGTCCTGCGTTTCGCCGGTCCCGGCCCGGCCTTCCCCCTCCTGCCTCTCGCCGCGGGGCTGGCCGCCGTGGACGCGGTCCGGGAAGCCGCAGGGATCGAGGCCCGGCTCAAGTGGCCCAACGACCTCGTCTGGGAGCGCAGGAAGCTCGGCGGCGTCCTCGCCGAGAGCGTTTCCGCCGGCGCCTCACCGGACTTCGCGGTCGTGGGCGTGGGGATCAATGTCGGCCACGACAGCTCGGATTTCCCGGAGGACCTGAGGCCCCGCTCGACGTCCCTCCGGATGATCGGAGGACGGCCGGCCGGGAAGGAGGCCCTGTTCGACGCCCTTTGCCGGTCTCTCGACAACTGGTATAATGCGCTCATCCGGGGAGAGAAGGACGCGATCGTCAAGGCCTTCGAGGAACGGACGGCGTTCTCCCCGGGAGACCCCGTGCTCGTGACGACCGCCGCCGGGAGCTTCCCGGCGACCTACGTGGGGATCGACGGGGAAGGCCGGATGAGGGCCCGCCGGCGGGACGCGGCGGAGGTCGTCGCGCTCGACGACATCCGGGGGCTCGATTGGGCCTGATAAGGAGACGACCCATGCTTCTCGCGGTCGACATCGGCAACACGACCATCGGCCTCGGCCTGTTCGACGGGAAGACGCTCGTCCGGGCCTGGAGGATCAAGACCGACCGCGACAAGACCGGCGACGAGTACGCGGTCACGGCCCTCGACCTCTTCCGCATCGCCGGCCGGGACCCGGGAGCGATCGCCGGAGCGATCCTCTCGAGCGTCGTGCCGCCGCTGACGCCGGTCTGGGACGAGGTCTGCCGCGACTGCTTCCGGATAGAACCCCGGGTCGTCGGCCCCGGGCTCAAGACCGGCATGCCGATCCTCTACGAGAACCCCCTCGAGGTCGGCGCGGACCGCATCGCGGCCGCGGTCGCGGCCTTCGAGAGGTACGGAGGGCCGGCGATCGTCGTGGACTTCGGGACGGCCACGACCTTCGACGCCGTTTCGGCCAAGGGGGAATACCTCGGCGGGGCCATCGCGCCCGGCATCCAAATCTCGGCGGAGGCCCTCTACCTCAAAACGGCCAGGCTGCCGAGGATCGAGATCCGCAAGCCCAAGAGAGCCATCGGCCGGACGACGGTCTCCAGCATGCAGTCGGGGCTCTACTTCGGCTACGTCGGCCTGGTCAAGAACACCATCGAGGAGATCCACAAGGAGGTCGGCGCCGGGGCCCGCGTCGTCGCCACGGGCGGCTTCGGCGGCCTGATCGTCCCCGATCTGGACGGGATCGAAGCCTTCGAGCCGGACCTCGTCCTCGACGGGCTGAGGATCATCTTCGACCGCAACCGGGAGGGCTGAGCCCGGGCCTTGCCGGGACCGCAGGCGATGAGCACGGACGACCGGGGCCAGAGCGCGTATTACCGGACGATCGCCCGGGAATTTCTCGAGCGCAAGGGACACGGCTTCTTCCTCTCCCCCCGGGACCTCGGCGTGATCGCCGGGTGGGAAGACCGCGGGATCCCCCTCCGCGTCGTCCTCGAAGGCATCGAGCGGACCTTCGAGAAGTCCAAGCAGCAGGGGCGCGGGGCGCGGACCCTGTCCCTCGCCCTCTGCGAGCGGGAGGTCGGACGAGCCCTGGACCAGCACCGGGACCGGTCGGCCGGGGGAAGGGCGGGCGGCGCGCCCGGGGCCGGCAAGCGGGACAAAGCCCGGCGGGAGGTCGAACGGGCCTTCCTGGCCGCGTCCCCCGGCGACCCCGCCCTGTCACGCCTCTTGGGCGAGGCCTTGACAGGCCTGTCCGCGGAGGCGCCCGACGAGGAGGCCTTGGAACGGATCGAGGCCTCCATCGAGGACCTCCTCTACGACCGGGCGGCGCCCGAGGACAAAGCCCGCTCTCTCCGGGAGGCCGGCCGGGACCACCGGGGGCAGAGCGCCGAGGACATCGAGGCCGCGTCCCGCACGCGGGTCGTCAAGGCGATGAGAAAGAAGCACAGGGTCCCGTATGTCTCCCTATTCTATTATTGAGCCGTGAGCCCCATGCCGTCCCCCAGGATCCGCTCCTCCCTCAAAGACCGAAGAGGCGGCCGCGTCCCGCCCCCTTCCGGAGCGGGGACCGTCCGGGGGCGCTTCGTGACCTCGCGGCGGGGCTTCGGGTTCGTGACGCCGGAAGGAAGCGGCCCGGACATTTTCATCCCGGCCCGCTTCTCCGGCGGGGCCCTGCAGGGCGACGAGGTCGAGGTCGCCGTCGAGCCCCGGGGGAAGTTCGGCAAGCCCGAAGGCAGGATCGTCCGCGTTCTCGAAAAGGGAAGGGGGACCGTTCTCGGCGTCTATCGGGAGAGAAGCGGCGCGCCTTTCCTGCTGGCCTTCGATTCCCCTTCGCCGGAGGAACTGCCTCTCAGGTCGCGGGGCCGGCTCGCGCCCCGTCCGGGGATGATCGTCGAGGCCGACCGGGCGACCCTGGCCGTTTCGCGCGTCTTCGGGTTCCCGGAGGAGGACGGCGTCGATACCGAGGCCGTCATCCGGAGATTCGGGCTCCCCTCGAGCTTCTCGGAGGCCGCGGAGCGCGAGGCCGCCGCGGTCCCCGACCGCGTCCCTCGCACGGGCGGGGAGGGCCGGCGCGATCTCCGGCGCTGGACGACGGTGACGATCGACGGGGAGAACGCCCAGGATTTCGACGACGCCGTCTCGGCCCGCCCCCTGCCGGGAGGCGGCTGGCTGCTCGGCGTCCACATCGCGGACGTCTCGCACTACGTGGCCCCGGGGAGCGCCATCGACCGGGACGCTCTCGAGCGGGGGACGAGCGTCTATTTCCCGGACCTCACGCTTCCGATGCTCCCCGAAAAGCTCTCGAACGGCATCTGCAGCCTGCGCCCCCGGCAAACGAGGCTGGCGTTCTCGGTCCTGATGGAGGTCGGCGCGGACGGCCGGGTCCGTTCGAGCGAATTCACCCCCTCCGTCATCCGGACGGCCCACCGGATGACGTACGCCTCGGTCTTCAAGATCCTCGAGGGCGACGGCCGGGAGAGGACGAGATACGCCGACATCACCCCCGACCTGCTGGCCATGAAGGACATCGCGGAGGCCCTGAGGGCCGGGCGGCTCGCGGGCGGCAGCCTCGATTTCGACCTCGTCGAGCCCGAGCTCGTCTACGAGGAAGGCCGGCTCCGGGCCGTGGCCGCCGCCGAGCGGAACGATGCCCACCGCCTCATCGAGGAATTCATGGTCGCCGCCAACGTCGCCGTGGCCTCCTTCTTCACCCGCCGCAAGGCCCCCGGTCTCTACCGGGTCCACGCCGTGCCCGCGGCCGCCGACCTCGAGAAGCTGCGGGACATCCTCTTCCGGTTCGGCTTCTCCCTCCCCGAAGCCGCCCGGATCCGTTCGAGGGATCTGCAGGCGGTCCTGGAGAAGGCCCGCGGCCGGCCGGAGGAGAAGTTCGTCGGCATCCAGGTCCTGCGGGCCATGAAGCTGGCCGTCTATGCAGCCGAGAACGTCGGCCACTACGGCCTGGGACAGTCCGACTACACCCATTTCACATCGCCCATCCGGCGGTACCCCGACCTGGTCGTCCACCGGCTCCTCAAGCAGCTGCTGGCGGAGGGGGAGGAAGGCGCTCCGCCCCTCGACGCGATCGCCCGTCATTCGTCCGAGCGGGAGCGGACCGCGGCCGAGGCCGAGCAGGCCCTTCTCGAATGGCGGATCTTCCGCCTGCTCAAGGAGAAGCTGGGCGAGGAATTCACCGGCGTCGTCGTCGACGTCACCAAAGCGGGACTGGTTGTCGAGCTCGACGGGTACTTCGTCGACGGGCTTCTCTCCTTTCCCGCCCTTCACGAAGGCCCCGCCCGGAGGGGGCCCGGCCGCAAGCGGGCGGTCCGCAGGGCCGCCCGGCGGTTTGACTTGGGAGACAGGGTTCGTGTAATCCTTGTGTCCTGCGATCCCGTCCTCCAGCGCATGGGCTTCATCCCGGCGCCGGAGCCGGAGGCTTGACCGCCATGACATCGTCCGATCTCGACGCCGTCCTCGATTTCCCCGCCGCGGGGGAGTGCGGAGTTCTCCGGGCCGAGGCCGACCTTCCCGGCGGCCGGGCCCCCGCCTCGTTCACCGATTACGGGATGGCCGGCCGGGCCTCCGCCCCTTTCGTCCGGGTCCGCCTCTCCCGCCCCGTCGATGTCCGGTGGAGGGACGAGTTCATCGTCCTCGGCGAGGACGGCGGGCCCCTTGGCCGCGGGACCTGCCTCTATCCCGGGGCGCCGTCGCTCGAAGAGCTCAAGACGGCCAAGAGGAAGATCCTCCTGGAGAAGCTCGCCCGGGGAGAGAAAGACATGCTCCTGGCCCTCACGGAAGAGGGCGGCCTCGGGGGGCTGCGGGAGGACAGGGTGGCCGGATTCTGCCGGCTCGAGACGGGCCGCATCGAAAGCCTCGCCCGGACGCTCGAGGAGGAGGGCCGGGTCCGGATCCTGGCTTTTTCGCCCCTGTTCCTGGTCGCCCAGGAGGCCCTGGATCACCTGGCGGCCCGGATCGCCTCCTACATTTCCCGGTTCCACGACAAGCACCCGGGACGAAGAGGAGCCCCGCTCGACAAGATCGAAAAGAGGTTCGCGGCCCCGCGCTCCGTTCTGCTCCTGGCCGTCCGGAGCCTGGGCAAAGCGGGCCGGGTCGTCTCGGAGGGGGACCTCGTCTGGCTGACGGATTTCCGGATCTCCCTCACGGACGACGACGAGCGCGTCCTCGGCGAGCTCGAGCGGATGTTCCTCGACGGCCGGTTCTCGACGGCGACGATGGACGAGATCGGATCGACGTTCCGGCTCGCCCCCCAGAAGCTCCAGACCCTGCTGGCCGTCCTGGCGGAGAGGAAGAGCATCGTCGAAGGCCGGGACGGCTTCATCGTCCACGCGAAGTGGCTGGAGGACCTCGTCAAGCGGGTCCGCGGGTCCGGGAAGCGTCAGCTGAGCGTCGCGGAGTTCAAGGCCCTGACGGGATTGTCGAGGAAATACGCCATTCCCCTCCTCGAGCTTCTCGACGAGATGGGCGTCACCCGCCGCAAGGGCTCCTTCCGCGAAATTCTCGGCTCTTCGACGTTTTGAGTGGATAGTATAGAATCCGGGGATGAACGAAAAGACCCT
>JBBIGP010000001.1:142423-144006 GCA_037447475.1 Candidatus Aminicenantota bacterium | reverse complement strand
CGACCATTCCTTTCAACCCCATTGAAGGAACGCGGCTCTATCCCGGAGGGAGCCTGGACATGACCCCGATCAAGAAAGACAAGAGCGCGAAGGATCTGAAGGGCCGGGCCGTCGATCTGGCCGGCCTCGTCGACATCCAGGCCGGATCGATCGTCAGCCGCGAGATCGTCAGCCGGCCCTCGGGAACGGTGACCGCCTTCGCCTTCGACGAAGGGGAACAGCTCAGCGAGCACACCGCCCCGTTCGACGCCATGGTCATCGGCCTCGACGGCGAGGCCGACGTCACGATCGGCGGGGTGCGGCACCGGATCAAGCCCGGTCAGATGGTCATCATGCCGGCCGGCATTCCCCACGCCCTCGAGGCCGCGACGCGCTTCAAGATGCTTCTGGTCATGATCAAGAAATAGCCCATGAGCCCCAAGACTTCCCGTCCCGTCGCGAGAAGCCGTCCCGTCATTCTCCTGACCAACGACGACGGCTTCGTCGCCGACGGGCTCCAAGCCCTCCGCCGGGCCGTCCGGGGCCTCGGCGAGATCTGGATCGTCGCCCCCGACCGGGAGAAGAGCGCCTGTTCCCTGTCCCTCACGCTCCATCGCCCCCTGCGCGTCCAGTTGAGCGGCCCGAGGGGGTTCGCCGTCGACGGCACCCCTGCCGACTGCGTGTACCTGGCCGTGAGGAAGCTCCTGCCGCGCCCGCCCGCCCTGCTCCTCTCCGGGATCAACCGCGGCCCCAACCTCGGGCAGCAGGATATCGCGTATTCCGGGACCGTGGCCGCGGCCGTCCAGGGGACCTTTCTCGGCATCCCCTCCGCGGCCGTGTCTCTCTCGCCCGACCGCGACGGGCGATATCCCTTCGACCACGCCGCCCGACTCGTCCGTCCGCTGGCCTGCTACCTGCTGACGCATCGCCTGCCGGCCGGCACGACCCTCAACGTCAACGTCCCGCCGCCGCCCTGCGCGGGGGTCCGCGTCACCGATCTGGGCCAGAAGCGCTACAGCCCGGAGATCGTCGAGAAGAAGGACCCCCGGGAGAACTCCTACTACTGGATCGGGACGGGGCGGCCCCAGCCGTCGGGCGGGATGACGAGCGACATCAGGGCGGTGGCCGCGGGCTTCCTCTCCATCACTCCGCTGCACAAGGACATGACCGACCATCAGGCGGTCCGGGGGGTGTTCTTCAGGCGGCTGGCATCCGGGATCTCCGGCAGTGCCGGACGTGCTCGACGCCGATCGGCACGACCGAGATGAGGATGATGGCCTTTCCCCCGTGCTTCTCGTAGAAGGCATGGGTCCTGTCGAGGCACTCCTTCTTGAAGAAGCGCGATTTCTCCTTCTGGAAGACCTTGGGCCCGACGTAGTGGCCGATCCAGTAGTTGGCCATGTCCCCGAGGACGGACGCGGCGATGAGGATCAGCGTGAGCCATTTCACGTCGAAGGCCCCGGCGGCGAAGAGCAGCGAGTCGCCCGGAAGGAAGGGGGTGACGACGCACCCGGTCTCCAGGAAAACGACGACGAAAAGGATGAGGTAGGTCCAGACCCCGAACTGCTGGATGATGCTCCCGAGATGCTTGTCCAGGTGCAGAA
>JBBIGP010000001.1:139108-142323 GCA_037447475.1 Candidatus Aminicenantota bacterium | reverse complement strand
CCGGCGTCATCCGGGCCCTGGAGGGGATCGTCGACATCTACCTCCCCGACCTCAAGTATCATTCGCCGGCGATCTCGGACCGGTATTCGGGGGCCGCCGACTATTTCGAGCACGCATCGGAGGCCATCCGCGAGATGTCCCTCCAAGCGCCCGTCCTCGAGCTCGGCGCCGGGGGCACGGCCCGGCGGGGCCTCATCGTCCGGCACCTCGTCCTTCCCGGCCGGGTCGATGACTCGCTGACCGTTCTCCGGTGGCTCCGCGCGAACCTCTCCCCTTTCATCGGGCTGAGCCTGATGAGCCAGTACCATCCCTGCCACGAAGCCCCGCCCGAGCTTCGGCGGTCGCTGATCCCGGAGGAATACGGGAAGGCCGCCGGATTGGCGATGGAACTCGGCTTCGAGCGGCTTTATCTTCAGCCGGAGCCTTTTCGCCCGGACGAGCACCTGGTCCCGGATTTCAGGGAAAAGGCGCCCTTTCGATGGAAATGACCTCCGGAAAGGGCCGGAAAGCTCTCCGCCTTTTCAGGGCTTGTCGCTTCGCGGCCGGTAGAACCTCGCCTTCGGCAGACGGGACGCCGGTACGCCCATGGCCGCGGCCAGCTCCCTGAGCTTGGCCTGGACGAGGCCCATGTTCCGGGGCCCCATCCGCAGGAAGTGCTTCTGGGCCGCGCTGAGGTTCTCCAGGGTCTCGTCGGCCATGGCGTAGCTCAAGACCTTCATCTCGAGCCTGATCGGGCCTTCGACGACGGGCGTCCTCAACAGCTCGACCGCCGCCCGGACCATGGTCTCCTCGAAATCCGCACCCGGATACCCGAGATCCGCGTACGCGTCATGGAAAAGGGGTTTGAGAGCCCGGAGAAGCCGGACGAGGGCCTCGGCGTCGAGCGACCGGAAGGCAGCGGCGGCCGGCTCGTAACGGTCATAGCCGGCGGCGTCGATGAACGTCCCTTCGATCGTCCGCTCGACCTTGAACTCGCCCGCCGGCGTGAAGAAATCGATGTGCGGTTTGGGGCTGACGCCGTTGGCGACGTTGTCCACGGCGGCCACGAACCTGCGGACGAGCTCCTTCGACTGGAGCCACTTGGCGAACGACGGATGTGACGAAAGGGCCAGCGCGGCCTCCCGGACCGCGGGGTCGCTCTCGTCGAGCGGCACGGCCGGGAAATCCAGGGGGGCCGGCCCGGCCTCCCCTGAGACGATCTCCTCCCCGGTCGGCGCCACGGTCTCGAGGGCCACCTCCGTGGGGGCATCGCCGGGGCCCGGCTTCCTGATCACCAGGAAATAGTACAGCGCGACGGCGGCGGCGATGACCAGCAGGATGCCGGCCGCCAGCGTGCGGATCTTCTTGGGCTCGTCGGATCTCGGATGTTCTTCGCGATCGAGTTCATCCATGGTTCTTCACGACCTCCTTGACGAGGAGAATATCGATATTCCCCTCCCGTGTTTCGAGGACGATGCTCGCTCCCCCCGAGCCCGTCCGCCCGGAGACCTCGGGGGCCGGCAGGTCGGCGCCCAGATCGAGCTCGCTCCTGACGACGCCGTTCGGGGCCCGGGCCTCGATCCGGGCCCCCGCCTCGCGCTCCAGGCGGAGGACGATGTCCCCCGCCCCGGTCGAGATGACGAGCGAGTCCCCGTCGCGGATGTCCAGAGCTTCCACGTCGACCGTTCCCGATCCCGCCGAGATATCGACCGGACCCGAAAAATTCCTGACGGTCACATCGCCTCTGCCCAGCGAGATGACCAGACGGCCGTACGCGTCCGAGATCGAGACGTTCCCGTCCTCGGCCCGAAGCTCCTCGATAAGGACGTGGCGGGGGACGCGCACCTGGATGTCCGTGCGGGGCGGCCGGGAGGGCCCGTCGAGGCCCCTGAGCCTGACCCGGTATCCGTTCGCGATCCTCTGGACCGCCAGATCCGGCCTGTGGCTCCAGGCCCCGTGGATCCTGATGCCCCGGCCCTGCTCCGGGAACCCGGCCGGGCCCCGGGCGGTGACCTGCAGGATCTCATCGGCTCCCCCGGTGATCTCGACGTCTCCCGAGCCGTTCTCCAGGAACAGAACGCTGCCGGGGGCGAATTCGACGGCCTTCCGGTATTCCCCCTGCGGCGGCCGGCTCATCGGCCGGTCGGGATCCATGACCATGACGCACGATGCGGCCAGGATGAGGCACCCCGCCGACAGCCCGATCAGGACCGGTTTTGCCATGTTCCCTCCCATCCTCGTCTCGTCGTATTATACACGACGTCCGCGGGCGAGGGCCAGCGCCGATCGCCGGGGGGCGGGATGGCGGCGGAACCCGACCTAGCCGAAGCGCCCGGTGATGTAGTCCTCCGTCCGCGGGTCGCGGGGGGTCGTGAAGACCCGGTGGGTCTCGCCGATCTCGACGAGCTCGCCGAGCAGGAAGTATCCCGTGAAGTCCGAGACCCGGGCCGCCTGCTGCATGTTGTGGGTCACGATGACGATGGTGTATCGCTTCTTCAGCTCGACCATCAGGTCCTCGATGTTGGCCGTCGCGGCCAGGTCGAGGGCCGAGCAGGGCTCGTCCATGAGGACGATCTCCGGCTCGACGGCGACGAGCCGGGCGATGCAGAGACGCTGCTGCTGCTCTCCGGAAAGGGTCAGGGCGTTCACGGTCAAACGGTCCTTGAGCTCTTCCCAGAGGTGGACGGATTCGAGGCTCCGGGCGAGCTTCTCCTCGAGAAGCCGCTTGTCCCTCAGGCCGTGGACCCGGAGGCCGTAGACGACGTTGTCGTAGACGCTGAGGGGGAAGGGATTGGGCCGCTGGAAGACCATGCCGACCTTCTTGCGCAGCGCCAGGAGGTCGGCGCCCGGCCGGTAAATGTCCTCGCCGTCGATGAGGACCCGGCCCGTGACGCGCACGTTCTCGATCATGTCCGTCATCCGGTTGAGGGACCTCAGGAAGGTCGTCTTGCCGCATCCCGAGGGTCCGATGAGGGCCGTGATCCGGTTTCTCTCGATGTCCAGGCTGATGCCGTCGAGGGCCTGGAAGCTCCCGTAGTAGAAGCAGAGGTCGCTGACTTCGATGACGCTCATGGCGGCCTACCCGAACTTCCCCCGGAGGTAGTCGTCGGTCCGCTGGTCGCCGGGGGCCGTGAAGATCCGCTCCGTGGGGCCGATCTCGATGAGATCCCCGTTGAGAAAGAAGGCCGTCCGGTCGGCGACCCGGGCCGCCTGCTTGGTGTTGTTCGTCACCAGGA
>JBBIGP010000001.1:133086-139008 GCA_037447475.1 Candidatus Aminicenantota bacterium | reverse complement strand
AATGGCTGAATCCGCGGACCTCGATGGCGGCGGTCATGAATACTTCCGGATGAAGCGGTGCATGAGGTAATAGGTCAGGACGTTGACGCCGAGGATGGCGATGACCAGGACGGCCGCCGTGCCGTAGGCGTTGGTCATGGAGATGCCCTCGCGGGCCAGGATGTAGAAATGGACGGACATCGTCCGGGAGGAGGAGAAGATCGACGTCGGGATCCGCAGGGCGCTGCCGGCGGTGAAGATGACGACCGCCGTCTCGCTGATGCCCCGGCCGACGCTCAGGACGATGCCGGTGACGATCCCGGGCAGCGCCGAGGGCAGGACGACCCGGGTGATCGTCTGCCACCTGGTACTGCCCAGGGAGAAGCTGACCGTCCGGTAGCCGGGCGGCACGCTCTTGATGGCCTCCTCGCTCGTCCGGATGATGGTCGGCAGGATCATGAAGGCCAGGGTCAGGCTGCCGCTGAGGATGGACCAGCCGAACTTGAGCTTGGTGACGAACAGGATGAATCCGAACAGCCCGAAGATGATGGACGGGATCCCGGCCAGGCATTCGGCCCCGAAGCGGATGACCCGGGTCACCGGGCCCTCCCAGGTGTACTCGGTGAGGAAGATGGCCGTGCCCACGCCGAGGGGCGTGGCGATGAGGATGGCCCCCGCCGTCAGAACGACGGTCCCGACGATCGTCGAGAAGATGCCGCCTTCTTTGCCCATGTCCGCGGGATTGCGGACGAGGAAGCCCCAGTCCACGGCCGGCAGCCCCTTCTTGAGGACGTAAGCGATGATGAAGACCAGGACCGCGACGGTGACGACGGTCATGGCCCACAGGAGGACGCCGACGACGCGCTGTTCGATCCGCGGAGGGACCTTCATCCCTTCGAGCCTTTCATCCTCGAGGAGGTCACGTTGGCGACCGTGTTGAGGATCATGATGATGACGAACAGGATGACGCCCGTCGCGAACAGGGCCTGCCGGTGCTCCCCGGAGGCGTAGCCCATTTCCAAGGCGATGTTCGAGGTCAGGGTCCGGACGGGATCGAGGACGGAGCGGGGGACGCTGGCCGCGTTGCCGGCGATCATGATGACGGCCATGGTCTCGCCGATGGCCCGGCCCATGCCCAGGATGATGCTGGCGATGATCCCCGAGCGGGCCGCCGGCAGGAGGACCATCTTGACCGTCTGCCACTTCGTGGCCCCCAGGGCGACGGAACCCTCCCGGTAGCTCAGAGGGATTGCCTGGATGGAATCGACCGAGATGCTGATGATCGTCGGCAGGATCATGATGCCGAGGATGATGGAGGCGGCCAGGACCGAGAGCCCGGGACCGCCCAGCGTCTCCCGGATGAAGGGCACGAGGATGACGACTCCGATGAAGCCGTAGACGACCGACGGGATCCCGGCCAGGAGCTCGATGACCGGCTTGATGATCCTGCGCACCCGCCATGAGGAGAACTCGGTCAGGACGACGGCGCAGGCGAGCCCGAAGGGGACGCCGATGACCATGGCCCCGAGGGTCACGTAGATCGAGCCGACGATCATCGGCCAGAGCCCGAAGACCCTCTCCGCGGGGTACCAGTCCGCACCGGCCAGGAAGCTGCGGAACCCGTACTTGAACATGATGGGCGTGCCCTGTTCGAACATGAAGACCGTGATGACCGCAAGGATGGAGACCGCCGAGAAGGCGGCGGCGAGCAACGCCAGCCGGATCAGCCGGTCGGTACGCTCCAGCTTGTTCTTCGGCCCGTTCATGCCATGCTTTCCTTCAATCCCGTCCGCTCCGCCTGACGGGGATGAGGCCTTCTTTCCGGATCATCTCCTGCCCCTCCTCCGAGAGGACGAGGTCGACGAATTCCCTGGCCTGGCCCGTCGGCTCGCCCCGGCTGACGAAAAGGAACGGCCGGACGAGCGCGTAGCGGCCGTTCTCGATGTTCTCCTCGGTGGCCTCGGCGCCGTCCAAGGCGAGGGCCGCGACTTGTTCGTTGACGAGACCCAGAGATATGAAGCCGATGGCGTTGGGGTCGTGGGCCACGATCTCCCGGACCGTGCCGTTGGAGTCCTGGGTTATGGCCCCCTTGAAGATCCGGGTCCGCCCCATGACCAGCTCTTGGAAGGCCCCCCGGGTCCCGGAGCCTTCCTCGCGGGTGACGACCGTGATCGTCCGGCCAGGACCGCCGAGCTGGCGCCAGCTTCGCACCTCTCCCGAGAAGATCTCCTTGACCTGGAAGAGCGTCGCCGCCCTCACGGGATTGGAGGGGTGAACGATGACGGCCAGCCCGTCATGGGCCACAACGATCTCGTGAAGGTCCTTTTCGTCGGGCTTGAGCTCGCGGGAGGACATCCCGATCTGGCAGGCGCCGCTCTTGCAGGCCTGGATGCCGGCGCTCGAGCCGCCGCCCTGGACGTTGACGCCCATGCCTGGGCGCTTCTCCATAAAGACCTCGGCCCATTTGTCGGCGAACGGCTGGATGCTCGTCGAGCCGGCGACGGTCAGGTCGGCCCCCGACCGCCCTCCCCGGCAGCCGGCGGACGCGATAGCGAAGGCCAAGGCGGTCGTCAGGACGAACAGCTTCTTGATCGCAGTCATGGCTTTCGAATGAAAGGCAAGGCAGATTATACCGGAATGCGGCCTAAAGGCAAGCCATCGAAGAAGGGGTCATACTTCTGGTTTGAACCCTTCTTCATTCTTCATCGAGGGCCCGGAGCCGGCCGTCGAAATCGGCGCTTTTCGTCTCGTGATCGCGGGTCAGGGCCTCGAGCTCGTCGAGAAGCCCGTCGACCTCCTTCTTGACGTGATGCATGGACCGGGACAGCTCGACGACCCGGCTCCCCTGCTTCATCCGGGAGGCCTCGATGAGCTCCCTGTTCAACTCCCGCAGCGAGGCGTCGCGGGCCTCAACTTCCCTTTCGGCTTCCTCCATTTTCGCTTCGATGGGGCGCAGGACGCGGGACCTTTCGGCGATGATCTCGGACCGCCGCCGCCGGAGCTCCTTGGGCGTCCCCTTGGTCGTTCCGTCGCTTCCGGCGGGAGGTTTCGGACCGCCCGCCGTCCCCTGCATGACCTCGTCCCGCCAGCCGACCTTTTCGAGGAACCGTCCGTACCCGCCCTCGTAGACGACGACGTCATCGTTGTCGAAGACGACCAGGCGGTCGGCCAGGCCATGGAGGAACATCTCGTTGTGGGTGACCATGACCACGGCGCCGTCGAAGTTGTCGATGGCCGCGAGCAGGGCGTCGTTCGACTCGAGGTCGAGATGGTTGGTCGGCTCGTCGAGGAGCAGGAGGTTGAGGGGCGTCGCGATGAGCTTGCCCAGGAGGACCCGGCTCTTCTCCCCGCCCGACAGGACGCGGATGCGCTTGAGGGCGTCGTCGCCCTCGAACATCATGCCCCCGGCGATGAACCGGGCGCGCTTGGGGTCCCCCTCCGGGTCGGCCGAGGCGATCTCCTCGAGGACCGTGTTCGAATCGCAGAGGGTCGAGATGTGGGTCTGCTCGAAATAGCCCGGGGCCGCGGACTGGGGCGAGGCGATCTCGCCGGACCGCGGCTCGAGCTCCCCGGCCAGGAGCTTGAGCAGGGTCGTTTTTCCCCGTCCGTTCCGGCCGACGACGAAGACCCGGTCCTTGGCCCCGATGCTGATCGAGAAGCGACGAAGGAGAGGCCGGTCGGGCGTGTAGGAGAACGAGACATCCCGGGCGTCCAGGGCGTACTTGTGATAGGCCGGCTTCTCGGAGAACGAGAACTCCAGGGTCTTCAGGGTCTCAAGCTTCTCCTTCTTCTCCATCTTTTCCAAGGACTTGACCCGGGACTGAACGAGGCCGCCCAAGCGGGCCTTGGCCCGGAACCGGGTGATGAACAGGTCCATTTCCTTCATCTTCCGCTCATCGTTGATCCGGGTCTTCTCGTAGATCTCCTCCTCGGCCGCGATCTGTTCGTAGTACTTCCCGGTGTCGCCCCGGATCTTGCGCACCTTGCGCCGGTGGATCCCGAGGATGTGGGTCGCCACGTTGTCCATGAAGCTCCGGTCGTGGGTGATGATCATCAGCTCGCCGGGCCAGGCGGCGAGGAACCTCTCCAGCCACCGGATCGACGTGATGTCGAGGTAGTTGCTGGGCTCGTCGAGGAGGAGCATCTGGTAGTCGCCGACGAGGGCCTTGGCCAGGTTGAGCCGGACTTGATAGCCGCCCGACAGCTCCGCCGGGCGCTTCTCGAGGTCGTCCGCCTCGAATCCGAGCCCGAAAAGGACCTTCTCGATCCGCCAGGCCTCGTTGTGAGAATCGGGCGGCAGGGCCCGGGCCCCTTCGGCCAGGACGGTCGCCTCCGTGAACGCCAATTTTTGTTCGACGTAGCCGACGCGATAGTTCCGGGGCCTTGAGATCGTCCCCGAGTCCGGCTCCTCCTTCCCCATGATCATCCGGAACAAGGTCGTTTTGCCGTGACCGTTGCGGCCGACGACGCCGACACGCTCGCGGCGGTTGATCTTGAAGCTGATCGAGTCGAAGAGCGACTGCCGGCCGTAGCTCTTCGAGAGATCATCGACGACGATCATGACCCCTTATTTTACCCGAACGGGAGGGGGCGGTCCAGGTCAGGAGACGGTGACGGGGATGCCCTCGTCGGCGCCGTAGAGCTCGCGGATCAGGGCCAGGACGGCCGGGGAGGTCAGGCTCATGAACTCGACCCCGAATTCGTAGCCCTCCTCCGCCCTGTGCTTGAGCCACTTGACCTTGCCGTCGAGGGCGATGTCGTGTCCGGTCTTGGCCAGCTTCATGCGGACCCGGATGACGGTCCCCGGAGGGAACTCCCTGGAACAGACGAGCCTGGCCCCGCCGGTCGAAAGATCGTAGGTGTAGGCCGGGATCCCCGATGCCTCGCTCATGTCCATGGCCGCACGGATAAGGACCTCGTGCCGGCCGACGAAGCGTTTTCTCGTGCGTCTTTCGATCATGCCGGGCTCCTGCCCAAGGATTTGACCATGCCCACGGGGCCAGTATCGGAGGTGAGCCGGTCTTCGTCCATCGCCTCCGGGGGTGATTCCGGCGGTGATTCCCCGCCCCCCCGAGGACCCCTTTAAGTCCCATCTCCCTCAAAATATGGGTCGCCCCGGAGAACTTCTCGGTGACATAAAGAACGTTCAGGATATCGACGCTGATGGAGCGCTGACGATCCGGCCGTACGTCCCGGCCCTGGCCATCGCCGCGAGCGGCGGCCGGGACCGTACGGTCTCGAAGCGGCTGGAATGCGGCATCGCCATGCTTCACTTCGAGCTCGGGGCCCGGGCCATGGGCCTCAGCGGCCGATGGGATTTCCTGCCGTCCCCCGATGTCGCCCGTTTGGTTCTGGACGGGGACTGACGGCTATTTTTTCTTCTTGGCCGACCAGGCCGCGGCGCCGAACTCGCCCATCTGGACCTCGCCGGTCATCTTCTCGCCTTCGGCCTTGCCCGTGAAGAACAGCGAGAACTCGCCCATGGGCGAACTGATGACCAAGACCCACTCCACGGCGTTCTCCTTGATCGTGCCCTCTCCTTCCAGCGGGTAGCCCTGGGGCCCTTCCATGGAGACCTTGAGCTTATCGCCTTCCTGGGTGAAGGTCGCTTCGACGGTCTGCTCACCTTGAGGGATCTGGATGGTCATCTCCCATACCCCTGTGACATCGACGGCCGCCGATGCCGTGGCCGGGAGGATCCCCATCAGGACCGCGAGAATGATCGGGAGTCGTTGGCGCATGCCGCCCTCCTAGTCCGGGAAATACAAGGAACCCCAACATATAACAGGCCCCTCTTCGGCGTCAACACATTCGCGGCCCCTCTTCCTAAAAGGCGCCGAAATGTGTATAATGGGGCGCTCACGGTCGGGGAGTAGCGCAGCCTGGCTAGCGCACAGCGTTCGGGACGCTGGGGTCGTGGGTTCAAATCCCACCTCCCCGATC
>JBBIGP010000001.1:0-132986 GCA_037447475.1 Candidatus Aminicenantota bacterium | reverse complement strand
AGCGCACAGCGTTCGGGACGCTGGGGTCGTGGGTTCAAATCCCACCTCCCCGATCCACTCCCCCCCCATTTCGTCCGAAAGCCCGGCTTCGTCCGACGGGTCGGGAACGCCGAGTCGCGGGATCCGATCCCCCTTGACAACGAAGACCCGGCTCGTCCGGGGGGCGACCTGCAGGTCCCCGGCCGAACAAGCGGCGGCGGCTTGGAAGACGGGCTGTGACGGGACGGCCCGTCAGCCCAGCTTGACCAGCTTGTACCTCGTCGAACCCAAGCCGATCGTCTGGCCGTAGAGAAGCTGCGCGGACCAGTCGATGTCGTAGCCGGACCGGAAGACGTCCCGGCCTGCGCGTTCGAGGACGAGGTCGGCCGTGGCCTGGTCGACGGCCACCGGATCGAGCGCGGCAAGGATGCCGATATCATCGACGATAGGCTCCTGGTCCTTGGCCATGCAGTCGCAGTCCTTGGTGACCTTGATCAGGAAATTGACGAAGCCCGCCTTGCCCTCGAAGCGCTCGTAGACCCGCAGCGCGTACTCGGCCATCTTTTCCTGGATGCGGCGGGAATCCTCGTCCCACTTCATTCGGATGGCCCCGTGCTTGCAGGCGACCAGGCACTCGCCGCAGCCGATGCAGCGGGCCGGCTCGATGACGACATGGCCCTCGGCCTGGACGATGGCCTCCTCCGGACAGAATGACATGCAAACGCCGCAGTTACGGCAGGTCTTGGGATTGACCCGAGGGTGGGTCACGGAATGCTGGTCGAGCTTCCCCGTCCGGGAGGCGCAGCCCATGCCCATGTTCTTCAGGGCCGCCCCGATCCCGGTCTGCACATGCCCCGTGACGTGGGTCAGGCAGATCAGGACGTCGGAATCGAGGATGGCGCCGGCGATCTTGGAGGAAGCGGTCCGGGCTTGAGCGCTCCCGGTCACGTGCTTGTCGCGGCCGATGAGCCCGTCGGCGATGATGACCGGCACGCCCGTCGTCTCCGGCGTGAAGCCGTGGGACCAGGCGAGACGGATGTGGTCGATGGAATTCGAGCGGTTGCCGACGTAGAGCGTATTGGTGTCCGTCAGGAACGCGTGCTTCGTCCTCCGGCGGACCTCCCCGATGAGCCCCGTGAGCCACCGCGGCTTGAGGTGCCCCTTGTTCCCGGATTCCCCAAAATGGACCTTCAAGGCCGCGAAATCGCCTTCGTCGATGCGCTCGTTGAGCCCCATGGCCAGATAGACGCGCCGGGCTTTCTCGGCGAGCGCTTCGGCGGGGTCCGCGCCGGCGGCCGGGACGAAAAAGACTTTGCTGGTCATGAAGGCCCCTTTCCTCGGCCTACGCGGCCAGGGTCTCATCGACGGCGGCCCGGCCGGCGCCCGCCTCGAAACGATATCCGAGCGTGCCGAGCGTCCGCTCCACGGCTTCGATCGCCGCTCTCACCTGGACCGATGTCAGGTTGCCCATGTGGCCCATGCGGAAGACCCGGCCCGCCGTCCCGGCCAGCCCTCCGGCGACGACGACACCGTTGGCGTCGAGGGCCGCCCGGAACGCCTTGTCCTCGACGCCGTCCGGATAGCGGACCACCGAGAGCGTCGGGGCCAGGAACCGGGGGTCGGTGAAGAACGTGAACCCGAGGGCGGCCAACCCGGCCCTCAGCGCGGCCGCGAAGAGCTCGTGGCGCTCGAAGCGCTCGTCGAGGCCCTCTTCGAGGACGACCCGGGTGCCCTCGGCGAAAGCCCTGATCTCGTTGACGCACGGCGTCGAGAAGTACTTGGCCGGGTCCTGCATGACGGGCAGCCACCGGAGCAGGTCGGCATAATAAGCGGGGATCCGGCCGAGGCTCCGGCGCTTCTCCATGGCCATCGGGGACAGGACAAGGACGGCCAGCCCCGGCGGCGTCCCCAGGCATTTCTGGGCGGCCGTCAGGACGACGCCGATCCCCCAGGCGTCCATCCGCTCGGGGATGCCGCCCGTGGCGCAGACGCCGTCGACGATGAACAGCGAGCCAGTCCGGTCGAGGACGGCGGCGTAGTCCTCGACCGGGGCGCAGGCGCCCGTCGCGGTGTCGACGTGGGTGCAGACGACGACGTTGTAGCTCTTCTCGGACAGGCGTCGCTCGAGGTCCTCCGGGACGACGGCCTTCCCCCACTCGCATTCCATGAGGTCGTGCTCGACGCCGAACGACTCGCAGATATCGGCCATCCGCCGGCCGAAATAGCCCTGGGACAGGACGAGGACCCGGTCGGAGGGACCGGACGTGTTCAACAGGGCCATCTCCATGGCCAGGGTCCCGGCGCCGGCAACGATGAACGGCTCCCCTTCCTCCGAGAAGACGATCCTCCTGAGGTTGTCGCAGGCCTCGCGGAGGTCGCGGACCGTCTCCGGACCGACATGGGAGACCGTCGGCCTGGCCAAGGCCTCGAGGATGCGGGGCAGGACCGGGCTCGGCCCGGGGATGAGCAGCAATTTGTCGTCGGCCATCTTCGTCCTCCGGCGCGAAATTCCCGTCCATTGTGTTCCATACCGGCCGCGAAATCAAGAGGAGCCCGGGCGTTGACCCGCGCCAGGCGGTTCTGTTATAATCCCGCCGAATTCAAAGGAGGTTCCAACATGGGGAAGTACATAGCCGTTCTCGCAGGCCTCATCGCCATGGCCGGAGGCCTTGTCCTGGTCCTGCTCGTGCCCAGCTTCCGTGACGCCTTTGTCCAGGTCGTCCTGGGCTTCATCCCCCCCGTTCTATTCTTCGGCGGGCTCATCGGCCTCATCGCCGGCATCAGCAGCATCAAGGATGCCAAGCGGACCAAGAAGCTGGAACAGGAGACCGAAGCGAAAAAAGAGCAGGCGGCCTGAGCGTCCGGCCGGCGGTCCGGCGGCTGTCCGCCCGCGCTTGCCGGTTCCCGGCGGCTTGTGCTAGCATGGGAGAAGGAACGTGGCCGTCCTTCATGTCTTCTCCCTCTTCTTCCTCCTGCTCCTCCCTTCGCCTGCGGCAAGGCCGATAGAAAGCGCTTTTCTCCAGAACTCGCCGGACGGCCTGAGGGAGGTCCTGGCCTCCGAAGGCCCCATTCCCATCTTTCTCCCGGACCCCCTGTCGGTCGCCGACCAGGTCTCTCCCGACCAGGCCTATCTCCTGTTCCAGCGCATCTTCTCCCATTTCCGGACGACGGAATTCACGACGGATCCGCGCCTCTCGCGCTTTCCAGGGAGCCCGGGAGGCATCCTGAGGGCCCGATGGTCGTTCCGGAACGACAGGACCGGGAACCATTACCCTTTCCGCATCTTCTTCCTCCTGGCCCCTGAGGACAGCGGGGGGATGACGGGACGCGGCGTCCGGCTCAGGATCATCGAGATCCGGGCGGAGAAGCTCTGATGCCGGAGAGCCGGCTTCTCAAGAGGGAGACCCTGCTCAAAGCGGCGGCGGCGGCCGTCGCCGCGGCCCTGGCCCTCGGCATTTTGTCCCTCGCCCTCCCGGGCCTGATATCGCGGGACTACGACCGGAAGAGCCTCGATTCCCTGAAAAAACAGGCCCGCCGGGTCAAGCGGGACTTCGATTCCCACCTGGCCCTGCTCGAAGCCCGGAAGACCCGGTTCTCGGAGCCGCTGCCCGCCGGCCCCGAGGATCTTTTCCCGCGTTTCCAGAAGGCCGGCCTGGATCCCGAACGGGAGGGCATCGCCCTCATGAACGGGGACGGCTTCCTCGAGGTCTGGTATGGGAACGTCCTGAGCCTTTCCGACCACGCCGACAGGGAGGACATCGAGGCCATGAGACAAAGTCCGTCGGCGGTCCTCGTCCGGAGCAGATCGTCCGTTTATCTCGTCTCTCTCCAGAGCCTCGGCGAGGACCGGCCCTGGCTGGCCCATTTCGAACGGCTGGCCTTCATCCCCCGGTTCCGATCCGCTTCCATCCGGGAGTCCCACGCTCTCCGCCGCTCCTTCCGGACGGCGTTCGATATCGATTACTGGGATTTCCGCGAGGACGTCGACGGTTTCGAGAAATTCTTCGCCCGCCACGACGACGAGTTCACCGGCCAGCCGCGGCAGAAGAACGAGATCCAAACGCTCTTCTTCCCGCTCCGCGGCGGGGCGGGTCAGATCATGGCCACGGTCACCCTGTCATCGCCCTCGCTGACCGCGAAGCTGACCGGCGTCCGTGAGGACCTCTGGCTGGCCGCTCTCCTGCTCCTCGTCTTGGCCGGCTGGCTGGCCATGGCCTTCCTCTGGACATCCCCCCGCCTGTGGAGGGACCGGGAGCTCGGGCCCGTGGCCCTCATCGCGGCCTTGGCGGTCGGATCGAGGGCGGTCGCTCTGCCCCTGGGCCGGCTGGGGCGGCTTCAATCCCTGTCCGTGTTCTCTCCGACGTCGACCGGTTTCGTGTCCCAGGGGAGCTTGACCGGATCGCCCGCCGATATTCTCCTGACCGCCGTCCTGGCCCTGACGGTGGCCGCGTGCCTGGCCGCCGCCGGCTTCCGCCTCTTTCGTGCCGAGGGGTCCCGGCCGGGCCGCACGCTCTCGCCGGCCGTGCATGTCCTGGCCGCGGCGGTCGCGGCCGGGGCTGTTCTCGGGCTGCTGGGCCTCGTTCGCCAAATCGTCTTCAATTCCAATCTGTCCCTTCTTCGGTGGTCCTTCGATCCTCCGCGCCTCGCCCTTCACGTGAGCCTTCTGCTCTTCCTCGCGGCGGCCCTCGTCCCGGTCGCGCTGGCCTTCCGTCTCGCCGTCTTAGGCTCCCGCCGCAGGGCCCTGTCCGGTCTCGTGGTCCTGGCCGCCGCCCTGGCCGTCATCCTGCTGGCCGACCCGGGCCGGTCCCCGGCCGCCGCCGTGCTGCATGCGGCCCTTTTAGCCTGGATCTTCGCCGTCGTCGCCTTCCCGGCCTTGGCGCGGCGGCGGGAGATCTGGTTCGCCGGGCTGGCGCTGGCCGCCCTGTGGATGTCCCGGTCCCTGGACGACATGACCGTCCGGAGGACACACCGGCTCCTCGAAACGACCCTCAAGCACACCATCGTCTATCAGCCGACATGGGGGAATTTCCTCATCGAGCAGTCTTTGCCCGACCTCGATCGCAACCGCCGGTTCATCCTCGCCTTCCTACGGGATCCCGAGGACCCGGACTTCGCCCATTCCCTGTGGGAAAGGAGCCCGGTCGCCAAGTTCAACTGGTATTCCAGCCTCGAGCTCCGCGACGCCGAGGGCAACACCCTCAGCCGGTTCTCTCTCAACGTCCCCAAGATCCTCGGCGGCCCTCCCGACCTCGAGCCTTCCGAAGATTGGACCATCGTCCCCCATTCTCTGTTCTTCATCGGCAAGGAGAAGGAGTTCCTGATCGGCTACAAGGATTATTACGACGCCGGCCTCTATCTCGGCCGGCTCATCCTGTACGTGGCCCTCGATCCGGAGATGCTGCCCTTCCTCTACTCCGCGAACCCGTACTTCGAGGCCCTCCGGACCGATCCTCTGCCCTCCCTGAGCCAGTTCGATTTCGGGTGCGCCATCTATGACCTCGAAGGGAATTCGCTGTTCAATCCCCGGAGGTTGACGTCCGGGATCCCCCCGGGAGACCTCGACAGGCTGCGCGGCGCCGAACCCGCCTTCTGGACCGTTTTCCGGGATCGGGGGACGGTCTTCGACGCCTATCTCTTCAGGTCCAAGGACCGCTGCTACAGCCTGTTCGCCCCGCGGATCACGATCAAGACCCGGGCCGTCGGCTTCCTGAGGCTGTTCTTCTTCGACCTGGCCGCGGCCCTTCTCGTCCTCGGGGTGGTCGCTCTGGTCTCCCGGAAGGCCGCCCTCGGCAGGCCTTTCTGGTCCTTCTCCAACCGCGTCTACGCGGCCTTTCTGGCCCTGGCCCTCGTCCCGCTCCTGCTCTATACGGTCTTCACCCGGAACCTGTTCGACAGCCTGTTCACCGAGCGCTTCCTCCGGGACTCCGCCGTCCATGCGAGCTACGCCAAGGGCCTGATGGAGGCCTTCCTCATCATCCAGGGCGTCGAGGTCTCCCCCTATCTCGCGCCCTCCGAGGACCTGGCCCTCTGGATCAGCTCGACGCTGTCGAACGACGTCATCCTCTACGGGGACGCGGTCCTGCTGGCCTCGAGCCGCCGGGAGTTCTTCGACGGCGGCCTTCTCCCGGACCTGCTCGACGGGGAGGCCTACTACGCCCTGGTCTACGGGAGGAAACCCTTCTTCACCCGGAGGACACGGCTCGGCGAATACTCGTTCCAGACGTTGACCGTCCCCTATCCCTTCAAGCAGAGCATCCTCTTCATCTCCCTCCCGTTCCCCCTCGAGAAGGAGGAGCTGACGGAGGCGACGCGGGAGATCGTCGAGTTCCTGGTCCTCCTGTCGGCTTTCTTCTTCGCCATGGTCATCGTCTTCGCCCGGGGCATCCGGTCGATGATCATCGTCCCCGTCCGCAAGCTCCTGGCGGGAACGAGGGAGGTCGGCCTCGGCAATCTCGAGGTGACCATCGACCACCGCTCGCGCGACGAGATGATGACCCTCATCGACGGCTTCAACACGATGATCCGGAACCTCAAGGCCCACGAGCAGGGGCTCGCCGAGATGAGCAAGAAGGTCGCCTGGACCGAGATGGCCCGCAAGGTCGCCCACGAGATCAAGAACCCGCTGACGCCCATCCAGCTGTCGGCCGAGCACGTCCTCAAGGTCTACGAGGACAAGCGCGGCGACCTGGACAAGGCCCTCAAGGAATCCATGTCCTACATCATCAGCGAGGTCGAGAACCTGCGCCGCATCGCCCAGGAGTTCATGGAGATCTCGAGGGACACGACCGTCCGACGGGACCCGATCGATCTGCGGGCCCTGCTCGAGGAGACGCTCCAACCCTACCGCAAGTTGCTCTCCGAGCGCATCCGCTTCAGGGTCGTCATCGAGGGGGACGATTTCCGGGCCGTCGGCGATGCGGGCAAGCTCAAGACGGCCTTCCGGAACGTCGTCGCCAACGCCGTCGAGGCCATCAGCGGGACCGGCGAGGTCGCGGTCGCAGCCGTCGAGCGGGAACGGAGGGCCATCGTCTCGGTCCGCGACAGCGGCGCCGGGATGAGCCGGGAGACGGCCGAGAGGATCTTCGACCTCTACTTCTCGACCAAGGATTCCGGAACCGGGTTGGGCCTGCCGATCGCCAAGAAGATCGTCGAGGAGCACGGCGGGTCCATCCGCGTGACGAGCGAGCCCGGGAGAGGGACGACCGTCATCATCGAGCTTCCCCTCGACGGTCCTTGACGTTCCGGAGCGGCTGGCATATCCCGGCGATTTCCCGGATAATGGAGGACGCCGGAGAGAAAGGACGACCGCTATGGCCAAGACGCTGGTGACCTATTTCAGCCGGACGGGCAACACGAAGCTCGTCGCCGAGGCCGTCTTCGAAGCCCTCGGAGGCGAGAAGGAGATCAAGCCCATGGCCGAGGCCGGCGACCTGGCCTCCTACGGTCTCCTCTTCGTCGGCTTTCCCGTCCACGCCCACAGCGCCCCCTATCACGCGGAGATCTTCCTCAAGCGGGTCCCCCCCGGAAAAAAGATCGCGCTCTTCTCCACCCATGGTTCCGTCATGGGCAGCCGTCTGTCGGTCGAGGCCCTGGAATACGCGTCCGTCCTGGTCTCCCGGGCCAGGCTTCTGGGAACGTTCTCCTGCCGGGGCAAGGTGTCGATGCAGGCCCTCGAGGTCCTCATGAGGTCGCCCGAACACGTGGCCTGGGCCGACATGGCGGCCTCGGCGGCGACCCACCCCAACGCCCGCGATCTGGAAGACGCCAAAGCGTTCGCCGGGCGGATCATGTCCCTCAGCGCCCACGGGTCATCGCGGGCGGCCTGAGCCGCGGCCTCAGCGTTCGGAGGCCCGGATCCGCTCGAAGCCCGAAACGCCGATGAACTCCAGGCCCTCCTCTTTTTCGAGCTCGTCGAGAAGAAGGTTCAAGCCCAGCGTGTCGCTCGAGACGTGGCCGGCGATGACGACGTTGAGATGGGCCTTCTTGGCGTTCTCCAGGGCCTCTTCGCTGAGGTGCATGCCGACGATCGTGCTGACGCCCGAGACGGCGTGCTTCTCGTAGATGTTCTTCGAGCCCTCGGTCCCGCCCGTCATGTCGACGAAGACCCGGCCGCAGCGCGCGCCGTCGGAGCCGGACACGATCTTCGGCCCGGCCATCCGCCGGGCCGCGCGCCTGTACTCGGGGATCCTCTTGAGGAGCTCGACGAGGTCCTTGAGCCTGGACGGCTTCTCGTTCTCGAACAGGGCCGTGAGGTGGGAGGACACGCAGTTGTCGGCCGGGGTGTGGACGCACATCATCGGCAGTCCCAGAAGGCGGGCGGCGTCGACGGCCCGGTTGTGATTGACCGGCAGGAGGCGGCGCTCGATCTCGCCGATCCTCTTGTCCATCAGCTGCTCGGCCACGGAGACGTTGACGCCGTAGGCGGCCAGGAGGTCGGATTGCAGCTTCATGACCTCGTGGAGCTGGGCCAGGGCGAAGCCCTCGGGGTGGTGGGCGACGACGAGATCGATCCCCTCCCCGCGGTCCCTGTTGAGCGTGTGGGCCAGGAGGATCTCCCCGACCTCCATGTCGATGCCGACGGCGATCTTCCGGATCTCGATCCCGGGGTCCCCGAAGAGGACCCGGGTGTCCGCGTAGGGATTGAACAGCCGGTCCCGGTCGTAGGCATCGGCCTCATCTTTTTCGAGCTTCCTGGACTTCTCCGCTTCCTCCTCGAGGAGGCGGCGAAGCTCGTCCGGCCCCCGGGGATCGCGGTCCATGCCGACGCCGACGGCCCGGCGATAGAAGGTCTCGAGGTTCATGATCGGTTCCTTTCGGACGGACGCCGGGGACCGCGGATCGCCTTGGACGCTTCGAGCTCGGCCAGGCTCTCGTCGCCGTACCCGAGCTCCCTGAGCAGGGCGAAGGTGTGTTCTCCGTGCTCCGGGCACGGCGCCGGATCGAGCTCTCTCGCGGTCTGGAGCGGGTGGTTGACCCTGAGGCGGAGGCCCCTGTCCGTCGGGATATGCTGAATGATGGCCCGGTGCCGGACCTGGGGATCGGACAGGGCCTCTTCCAAGGTCGGCACGACCTCACAACAGAAATCCTTCCCTGCGAGGAATGCCCGCCATTCCTCGCGGGTCCGGGCGGCGAAGAGGGCCTCGAGCTCGGCCCGGTCCTCGGGCGTCTCGGAGAATTGCCGATCGAGGAGATCGGGCCGGCCCATCGTCGCGCAGAACGCCTCCCAGAACTTGGGTTCGAGCGCGGTCAGGGCGATGTCGCCCCCGTCGCGCGTCCGGTACACGTTGTAGCACGGGTGCTTGCCGGTCAAGGGCCTGTCCCCCCGGCCGCCCCGCTCGCCAGCGGCGTGCTCGGCGAGGGCCATGACCAGCCAGGCCATGGCGCTGTCCATCATCCCGATATCGAGGAAACGCCCCCGGCCCGTTCTTTCGCTCTGGCGCAGGGCGGCCAGGATGCCGACGGCCGCATACATGGCCGATGCCAGGTCGGCGATCTGGACGGGCGGGATAGTCGGGAGCCCGCCCGGCCTGCCCATCAGGTCCAGGATCCCGGCCCGGGCAAGGTAGATGAGATCGTGGCCGGCTCGGGCCCTCTCCGGACCGTCCTGGCCGAAGCCGGAGATCGAGCAGTAGACGATATCCGGCCGGACGGCCTTGACGGCCTCGTAGCTTACTCCCAGCCGGTCCGCGGTCCCGGGCCGGAAGCCTTCGACGATGACCGAGGCCGTGGCCGCCAGCTTCAAGAACGCCTCCCGCCCCTTCGGCGATTTCAGATCGACGGCGAAGCTCTTCTTGCCCGCGTTGAGGGCCAGGAAATAGGCGCTCTGCGGGCCGATGAACGGCCCCATCACGCGGATCGTGTCCCCTACGCCGACGTCCTCGATCTTGATGACTTCGGCTCCCATGTCGGCCAGCAGGAGGGCGCAATAGGGACCCGGCAGGAGCCGGGACAGGTCGAGGACGCGGACGCCGCGCAACGATTCGTCGCTCATGTCAAAGCCTCCCAAGGACCGCCGGAACCGATATTTATCAGAAAGCCGGAGTACCGTCAAACGCCGGACGGGGCCCGGACGGGATTTGACAATCTCCGGACGTCCGACAATAATGGTAGGACTCTTGGACGGCCCCGATGGCGCGGCCCGTTCCGGTGAATCCCGAGACGAAGGAGATCGTTCGGACATGCGAGTGAAGATCGCTGGCGTGGGCAAGTGCCTTCCGGGCATCGATGTCCCCGGAAGGGTCGTCACCAACGACGACATCATCGAGATCCTCCTGGCCCACGGGGCCGTCAAGCCCGGGACGGACGAGCCCTGGCAGCCGGGGGAGCTGACCTCCCAGAAGATCATCGACCTGGTCGGCATCCGGGAGCGCCGCTGGGTGACCAATGAGCCGAACACATCCGACCTGGCCCTCGTCGCGGCCGAGAAGGCCCTGGCCCAGGCCGGCATCGGCTGGGAGGATATCGGCATCCTGGCCGTCGGGAGCTCGACGCCCGAAGCCCTCTGGCCCTCCACGGCCTGCCTCGTCCTCAACAAGGTCATCCTCGGAAAGATCGCCGCCGGAGAATGGACGGAATCCGAGGGCAAGACCAAGTTGCGGATCCCGGCCTTCGACCTTCTGGCGGCCTGCACGAGCGGTCTTTATGCGGTCGATCTCATCCGCAATCACCTCATGTTCGGCGAGACGCGGTGGGAGTATGGAATCGCTGTCGGCGCCGAGGTCCTCAGCCGGGTCCTGGATTTCTCCGACACCAACGCCGACCTCTGGGGGGACGGCGCGGGGGCCGTCGTCCTGAAGAGGGATGAAGGCCCTTCGGGCATTCTCTGTTCCCTCCTGGGCACCGACCCATGGTCCGCCGAAACGACGCATAGCGTGGGCAAGGACCTGCGAGTTCACGAAGAGCCTGTCCGCCCCAATATCTTCATCAAGGGCCACGAGGTCCAGAAGTTCGTCCTCAAGATCATTCCCGAGCTCGTCGCGAGAACGCTGGCCAAGGCCAATGAGGACCCGGGCAGGACACGGGAGATCAAACTCGCCGATGTGGACCTCTTCGTCTGCCACCAGGCCAACTCCCGGATCTTCGAGTTCCCGGCGAAAAAGCTCGGAGTGCCGCTCGACAAGTTCTACGTCAACGTCGACCGGCGCGGCAACTGCTCCTCGGCCTCCGTCCTCATGGCCCTGGACGAGGCGGTCGAGGAGGGTCGGATTAAGAAAGGCGACCTTATTATGCTGATGAGCTTCGGAGGCGGCCTGACCTGGGCCTCCATGCTGGTCGAATGGTGACCGGACTGCTCCGTTTCCTCCTTTTCATGATCCTGGCCTATATCGTCTATCTCTTCGTCCGGATCTGGAGAGGCCTGAAACGGGCCGGAGCGCTGACCGCTCCCCGGAGGGTCCGAGGCGTGATGGTCAAGGACGAGGTCTGCCATACCTACGTCCCCCGGGATGAGGCCCTGCGCGAGGTCCGCGACGGCCGCGAGCACTTCTTCTGCTCGGAGGAGTGCCGGAAGAGGTTCCTGAGATCCTGACGGCTTCAGAAGACGATCCGGAAATCCGCGAACTCGCCCCTGAACTCTTCCCGGCGGACGTCGAGCTTTTCCACGCGGGCCAGCCTCGGGCCCTCGGAGAGACGGCCGAGGAGCGCATCGACCTTCTCCTCGTCGCCTTCGGCGAGGACCTCGACCCGGCCGTCGGCTAAATTCCTGACCCAGCCCGTGACGCCCAGGTCCGACGCCCATTCCCGGACGAAGTAGCGGAAAGCGACCCCGTGGACGCGGCCCGAGACGAGCGCGCGAACCCGCGCGCGCCGGCCTCCTCCGGAACGGTCCATCGCTTCTCCTCGTCCCCTCATCATACCGGATACCAGGGCATGAACGGAAGCCCCCGGCTGTGATAGAATCCCTCCGGGACCGGACATGACCGAGAACCTGCTGACGATCGCCGGATACGACCCCTCCGGCGGGGCCGGGGCCCTGCTCGACCTGGCCGTCTTCGAGAGTTTCGGCTTCCGAGGACTCGGGGTCCTGACGTCTGTCACGGCCCAGAGCCCGGCCAGGGTCGCGGCCGTTCACCATCTGCCCGCGCGGGTCCTGACCGGCCAGTACGAGACGCTGGCCGGGGCCTTCGACATCGCCGGCATCAAGGTCGGCATGCTCGGCACTGCGGCGAACCTGGCCGCGGCGGCCCGCATCCTGTCCGGGAATCCGGCCGTCCCTCGCATCGTCGATCCCGTGCTCCGGTCGAGCTCGGGGGCTCTCCTACTCGAGAAGAAAGCCTGGCCCCTCATCCTGCCTCTGCTGCGCGAGCGGGCCTCCCTCCTCACCCCCAACCTGGACGAAGCGGCGGCGCTGGCGGGCTTCGAGGTCCGGACCGTCGAGGACATGCGGGAAGCCGCCCGCCGGATCCATCGTACGAGCCGCGTTCCCTGCCTCGTCAAGGGCGGGCACCTGGCGGGCCGGCCGGTCGATATCCTCTTCGACGGCCGCCGCTTCCGGGCTTTCGAACATCCCCGCTCCGGGCGGGACGCTCACGGGACGGGCTGCTTCCTGTCGTCCTCGATCCTGGTTTTCCTCGTCCGGGGGCGCCCGCTCGAGGACGCCTGCGCCCGCGGCATCGAACGGACGACGCGGGCCATTCGGGCGGCGGTCCCCTCGCCGGAGAGGCGGCCGGTCATGGCGCCCGATCGGACCCGGGTCCGGAAGATAGAGAGGCGCCGGCCCGGGAACCGATGATCCTGTCGGCGCGGTCGAGGACGGACTTGGGGAAGGCGACGCCCTGGGCCCCCGCCGCGGCCGTGTTGAGATG
This sequence comes from Candidatus Aminicenantota bacterium, assembly GCA_037447475.1. GTDB lineage: Bacteria > Acidobacteriota > Aminicenantia > Aminicenantales > Saccharicenantaceae > RBG-16-66-30. The sequence goes on along the minus strand of JBBIGP010000001.1, from coordinate 120,204 downwards.
GAGCCTGACTTCGTCCATGGCCTGGATGGGGATCCGGCCCGGGCTCTCCCCGTTCATGACCCGGACGGCGATCCTGCCGGTCTTCAGGCCCATCTCGTGGAAATCGTAGCCGAGGGCGGCGCAGGCCCCGAAATCGACGGACCGGAGGAAGCCGGCGAAGAGCGGCAGTCCGTTCTCCTCGGCGGCCCGCCCGACCAGGTCGAACGACGCGTTGATCGTGTTGTCGGACATCGGGAAAAGGACGTCCACTTTCTCGTTGAGCAAGACCTGGAGGGCGCGGGGGATCTCGTGGGGACTGGCCACGGGCACAGCCAGGAGCTCGAGACCCAGTTCCGCGGCGCTCTCCCTGGCCAGGTCGAGGTAGAACTCGGAGTTGATCTCGGAGGAGGTCCAGAGCGAGCCGACCCGCCGCGCGGCCGGCAGGACCTCCCGGATGAGGGCCATGGTCTTGGCGACGGGCCCGGTGGACGCGACGCCCGTGACGTACCCGAGGTGGTCGTTCTCCGACCGCCCCGCGCCGACGAGGAAGGGAACGGCCACGGCGCTGAAGACGATCGGCGTCCGCCGGACGCTCAGGATGGCGGCCTGAAGGCTCTGCGTCGAAAGGGGCATGATCATGTCGACGTCCCCGGCGGCGAGCTCGCGGGCGATCCGCTGGACTTCGGCGATGTCGTTGTTGGCGATCCGGATGCGGACGACGATCTCGAGGCCGTCGCGCAGCCCGGCTTCGGCGAAGGCCTGGAGGATGCCGCGGCGGACCTCGTTGGCCGTCGGGGAATCGACCGATTGGAAGATCCCGACGACATAGGGTCGGGGGGATCGTTGAGTATCCTGCCGGTCGTCGCCGCTCCCCGGGGCCCGGCACGCGGACACGAGCAGGGCGAGCGCCAGGAAGCCTGCGGAAATGGAGCGCGGGAACATCGGATCTCGAGCCTATCATATGCCAAGAGACCTTTTCCTGGCAACCCGCGGGGGGTGGAGGCCAGGGCCTCGGCGACTTCAGACGCCGGCGACGATCTCCGCGAACCGCTCGGGGGAGACGTTCCCTCCGCTGACGACGAGGACGACCGTCCGGCCCCGCCAAAGCCCCGGGGAGTGGAGCATGGCGGCCAAGGGCAGGGCTCCGGCCCCCTCGACCAGCTTCCCGTGATGCTCGAAGATCCGGGCCATCGCCAGGGCGATCAGGCCTTCCGGGACGGAGACGAAAAGGTCGACGAGCTCGCGGCAGAGAGGAAAGGTGACCGAGGCGGGTTCTATCCCGCCGGCCACCGCGTCGGCCACGGTCGGGCGCTCGTCGACGTCCACGAGCCGGCCGGCGCGGACAGACGCGGCCATGAAGTCCGAGGTCTCGGGCTCCACCCCGATGATCCTCGCCCCGGGGCGGGCTTCCTTGACGGCCCCGGCGATCCCGGCGACGAGCCCCCCTCCGCCGACCGGGACGAGGACGTCATCGAACCCGCCGGCGTCCTCCACGATCTCGAGGCCGGCCGTTCCAGCGCCACGGACGATGTCGAAATCGTTGTAGGGCGAGACGAAGATCCGCCCAGTCCGGTCGGCGGCCTCGCGGGCGAAGGCTTCCGTCCTCTCGCAGCTCGCCCCCCGGATCTCGACTTCGACGCCCATGGCCTCGAGCTTCGCCATTTTCGCCGGCGCGGCGGTCTCCGGCAAGAAGAGCTTCAAGGCCACGCCTTCGAGCCGCGCGGCGTGACCGATGGCCAGGCCGTGGTTCCCGGTCGACGCGGAGACGACGCCCCGGGCCCTGTCCTCGGCGGACAGGGAGCGGAGCTTGTGGAGGGCTCCCCTGAGCTTGAACGATCCCGTGACCTGATCACACTCCCACTTGACGAGAACGCGGGCCCCGGCCTCCCGGCTCAAGGGCGCCGAAAGCCCGACGGGCGTTCTCCGGATGTCCGCCGCGATCCGTGCGTAAGCGGCCCGGATCCCGGCCGAGAGGTCCCCGGCATCGGCGGTCATGTCCGTTCTCCCGTCCCTAGGCTACCACATCCCGGCCCGGCTTTTCCACGCGCCCCGGCCTCGTTGAGAAACTCGGTCCATGAGGGTAGAATGGATGGGCCATGGCCATCTATCGCATCGGCACGGCCGGCTGGAGCTACGAGGATTGGGAGGGCGTCGTCTATCCCGTTCCCAAGGAGCGCGGCTTCCATCCCCTGGCCTATCTATCGTCGTACCTCGATATCGTCGAGATCAACAGCACGTTCTATCGTCCGGCGGCCCCGGCCATGGCCCTCTCCTGGCTGAAGAGGGTCGGGGACCGGCCCGAGTTCCGGTTCGCGGTCAAGCTCCATCAGCTCTTCACCCACGGCGCCCGGGAGTTCACGGCCAAGGACGTGGAGGGATTCAAGAGGGCCGTCGACCTTCTCCTCCTGCACGATCGGCTGGCCGCCCTGCTCATCCAGTTCCCCTGGTCCTTCCGGAACACACCCGAGAACGCCGCCTACCTGCTCAGGCTGTTCGGGGCCTTCTCGGGGTACCCGCTGGCGCTCGAGGTCCGCCACGCGAGCTGGGATGAGCCGGGCTTCTATGCTTCGCTCAGCGGGAACCGGGTCGCCTTCTGCAACATCGACCAGCCCCTGTTCAAGGACTCCATCGGCCCTTCGGCGGTCAGCACGAACCCCGATCTCGGCTACGTCCGACTCCACGGCCGCAACCAGGGGAACTGGTTCCGCAAGGACGCCGGGCGGGACGACCGTTACGATTACCTCTACAGCCGCGACGAGCTCGGGGACTGGGTCCGACGGATCAAGGACCTGGGCTCGAGGAGCGGCAAGGTCTACGTCATCACCAACAACCACTACCGGGGCCAGGCCGTGGCCAACGCCCTCCAGATCCGCAACATGATCACCGGGGACAAGGTCGACGTCCCCGAGCTCCTGCTCGAAAAGTACCCCATGCTCAGGGACATCGTCCGCCGGATCCGGGAAGGCCAGATGGACCTCTTCGAAAAGGAGGACGCGCCGTGAATTGGTGGCAGACGGATTATGTCAGGGTCGAGCGGAACACCTTGGTCGTCGGCGGCCGGAGCGCCGTCGAGCTGGCCGACCGGCACGGAACGCCTCTCTACATCTACGGCCGGGACCGCATCGTTGAACGGTACGCGCGCCTCGAGGCCGCCTTCGCCCGCGTATCCCCCCTGCCGGCCAGGATCTGCTATGCCATGAAAGCCAACCCCCACCTGGGGATCCTCCGCCTTCTCCGGCGCCAGGGAGCCTGGATCGACGCCGTCTCCCCCGGCGAGGTCGCCACGGCCCTCAGGGCCGGCTTCCCGGCCGAACGCATCCTGTTCACTGGCACGAGCGTCGGCCGCGGCGACCTCGAGCGCGTGTTCGCCGTCGAGGGCCTGACCGTGAACATCGACGCCGCCGAGCAGGTCGAGATCATGGGCGCGGTCAAACGGGCGTCTTTCCCGTCGCGTCCCATCCGCGTCTTCGTCCGCTGGAATCCCGGCATCGGCCGGGGCTTCAACTCCCGTGTCGTCACGGCCGGCCGGCGCGCGCCGGACGGAACCCCGGTCAAGTTCGGCGTCGAGGACGGGCGGGTCCTGGACGTCTTCTCCCGGGCCCGCCGCCTGGGCTTCCGGCCCGTCGGCCTCCACCAGCACCTCGGTTCGGGATGGGTCCGGCAGGACTTCGGGATGGTCGCGGCGGCCGTCGACCGCATGGTCCGCAAGGCCCGGGAGATCGAGCGGGCGGGGTTCCCGCTCGAGTTCCTGGACTTCGGAGGCGGCTTCGGACCCCGGTTTCTGAGGTCGCGAGGTCTCTTCCCCGTGGAGGACTACATTTCGTACATCGCCCGGGCGGTCGACCGGGCCGGCCTGTCCCTCGAGGCCCTGGCCATCGAGCCGGGGAAGTACCTGGTCGGCGACGCCGGGGTCCTGCTCCTGCGGGTCGAATACGTCAAGGAAAGCTACGGCAACCTGTTCGCCTGCGTCGACGGCGGGACCTACAACACGGTCCCCCGGCCGGCCATCTACCTCCAGGCCCGCCACGAGATCGTCAACGCCTCGCGGGTCGACGGCCCCGCGAAGGCCCGGATCACCGTGGCCGGGAACCTCTGCGAGACGGGCGACGTCTTCGGTCGGGAGCGCCCGATGCCCATGCCTCGCCACGGCGACATCCTGGCCGTCCTGTGCGCCGGCGCCTACTGCCGGAGCATGGCCTCGAACTTCAATCTCCGGGATATCCCCCGCGAGATCCTCCTCTGACCCGGCCCTTGGGAGAAGTCCCTTATTTTTTAAGGAAGGCGATGATCTCCTCCATGCCGGGGAGCTGCGGGATGTCGTAGATACGGATGAAAGCCACCCGTCCCCGTTCGTCGACGATGAGATTGGCCCGCTCGGAGAATCCCTCCTCCTCGCGGAACAGGCCTAGGGCGTGGGCCACGGCGCCGTGCGGCCAGAAATCGCAGAGAAGGCGCGTCTCCTTGACCCCGATCTCCCTGGCCCAGGCATGTTTGGACGGGAAGGAATCGACGCTGACACCGACCGCGACCGTCCCGAGCTCGTCGAACACACCCTTTTGGCTCTCGAGGGCCTTCATTTGTTCGGCGCAGACGGAGGTCCACGCCAGCGGATGGAACGACAGCAGGACTTTCCGGCCTGCGTATTCGGACAGCTTGAACTCCCGGTTGTGATGGTCCCTCAGAGTGAAGTCGGGGGCGATATCCCCTTCCCAAATAGTCCTCGTGTTTCCCATCGTTCCTCCTCCCCAGGGGCGGCTCCACACGCGCCCCCTATCGCCGCTATTATGGCACGGACGGGCCGGATCCGCAAGCGCGTCCAGAAAAGCGGGGGTGGGGAGCGGCCGGCCGCTCGTGTCGAAGCCGCCCTTCCTGTATAATGCCGGGGAACGAGGAGGCGCCCATGAGCAAACAGCGCTGGATGATCGCGGGCCTGCTTGTCCTGGCGTTCGGCGGCCTTTCCGCGGGGCAGGAGCAGGGCCCTCCGGTCCGGGAGCAGCCCCCGGCCGCCGAGCCCCTTTACGTCCGGCTGACCCTGTATCCGACGGCCAGCCTGTCACGCTACGACTATAACAACGACATCGATCTCTACGAGGTCCGGGCCTACGCCGACGTCCGGCTCGCGTCGCCGGTCGGCCAGGTCGTTCCCGACGTTCAGGTCACGGTCCTCGGCCGGAGGCTCGACTTCCGCATCGATCATTTCGAAAAAAGGATCGTCGTCGACAGGGACGCCCTGCCTGAAGAGGTCGACTTCGAGCTCGCCGCCGGAGGCAGGATCGTGTTCCGGGAAAAGATCGCCATCCCCGCCTGGCTCATCCTCCAGGAGCCGCGGCCCGCGATCCTCGATCGAGGCGGGGACTTGGCCATTCAATGGAGGTTCAGCCGGTTCGCCGCTCCCGTCGACGTGTCCGCCTACGATTTCCGGCGGGGCGGGGAGTTCTTCAGCCGTGAACACGCCCCCGGAACGGAGCTCGTCGTCCCCGCCAACGTCGTCCCCGCGGAGACGACCCTCCGGATCATCGCCATGCAGTCCTGGCTCTACAAGCGCTTCCTCCGGGAAAAAGGGCTCGTCCGCGGCTCCGAGGTCAACGTCATCCCCTGGAGCCAGGTCTTCGTCCGGACACGATAAGAGCGGCTCCCAGGAAGGTCCTCATGAAACAAGCGATCCCCAGCGAATCCTTGACCGTGTTCCTCCTGGCCGCGGCGACGCTCCTCCTGAGCGCCCAAGGCCCGGCCCAGGTCATTCCTCAGGACGCGGGCCGGAGCGTGGCCCCCAATGTCTACCTCGACTGCGACCAGAGGACCTGCGATCTCAATTTCATCAAGACCGAGATCACGTTCGTCAATTACGTCCTCGACCGGCAGGACGCCGATGTCCACGTGATCGTCACCCGGCAGACGACGGGCAGCGGCGGCCGGGAATACACCCTGAGCTTCCTTGGCCTCCGCCGTCACAAGGGCAAGGACGACGTCCTTCGCTACTACTCCAAGCCCACGGACACGGAGGACCAGGTCCGCCGGGGATTCGTCAACGCCCTCAAGCAGGGGCTCATCCCCTACGTCTACGACACGCCTCTGGCCGAGTTCATCTCCATCAGCTACGATCGACAAAGGGAATTCCGTCCGACTCCCGCCCACGACACATGGAACTACTGGGTTTTCAGCGTCGGGCTGCGGGGCAACGGCGAGTTCGAGGACAAAATCCAGCGTTACTCCTACCAGATCAATCTCTCGGCCAACCGGACGACCGAAGCCTCCAAGTTCCGTATGTACGCGACGGCGAACTATAATCACCGACGTTACGAAGTCCCCGACGAAGAGCCCATCGTCAGCCACAGCAACCGCAAGAGTCTCTCGCCCTCTTTCGTCAAGAGCATCAATGATCATTGGTCCTGGGCGGTCGCCGGGAGCCTCTATTCATCGACGTTCGACAACGCCCGGCTGTTCACTTCCTTGGGGCCGGGCATCGAGTACAACCTCTTCCCCTATTCGCAATCGACCCGGCGCGAGCTGCGCATCCAGTACCGCGTCGGGGTGGTCGTCCGCGACTACTACGAGATCACCATCTACGAGAAGGAGCGGGAAACGCTCCTCAGCCAGAACCTCCAGGTCATCTTCGAGGTCAAGGAGCCGTGGGGGTCGGTCGGACTCGAGCTCTCGGGAAGCACGTTCCTTCACGACCTCAGCAAGAACCGCCTGCGGGCCGAGGCCGGGCTATGGATCAACGTTCTCAAGGGCCTGTCGTTCAACATCGGCGGGGAGTACCAGCGCATCCGCGACCAGCTGTCGCTGCCCTTGGCAGGGGCGACGCCCGAGGAGATCCTCCTCGAGCTCAAGCGCTTGGCTACGGGCTATAACCTGAGCTTCCAGGTCGGCTTCAGCTACCGGTTCGGGTCGATCTACAGCAATGTCGTCAATCCGCGATTCGGGAACATGTAGCGTGGGCCGCCCGGCTATGACCTCCAAAGAGCGGATGCTCAGGGCTTTGGCAAAAGAAAAGCCCGACCGCCTCCCGGTCACCGTCCACCAGTGGCAGAGATACCACCTCGACACGTTCCTTACCGGGGCGAGCGAGTTGGCGGCGTTCGAGATGTTCGGCCTCGACGCGGCCGTCACTCACAGCCAGGACATGGGCCAATACTGGCTGGCCCCCGGCGAATTCCGGAAGCACGCGACACCCGAATGGCGGGACGAATCCGAGATCGTGAACGCCGACCCGGACCATCGGATCGTACGCCATACCATCACGACACCGGGCGGCGCGTTGACCTACGCGACCGAGGGCAACCGGATGACGACCTGGATCTCGGACACCCTCATCAAACACGACGACGACATCCGGCTCATCGAGCGATACATGCCCGTCCCGCCGCTCGACCGGGGCCGCGCGGAGAGGGCTTACGACGCGGTCGGCGACAGGGGCATCCTGCGCGGCTTCGTCTGGGGCGATCAAGGGGGCTGCTGGCAGCACGCCGCCTGCCTGTTGGATGCTCAGACCCTCATCCTCAAGACCTTCGACGATCCGGCCTGGGTCCACGAGCTGCTCCGCATCCTCCTCGAGAAGAAGCTGCGGTTCATCGAGTCCCTGAAGGGGGCCCGCTTCGACATCGTCGAGACCGGCGGCGGAGCGGCCTCCTCGACCCTCATCTCGCCGGCCATTCACGAGGAGTTCTGCCTGCCGTACGACCGGAAGATCCACGACGCCCTTCACGACGCAGGCTTTCCCGTCGTCTACCACACCTGCGGGGGCACCAAGGGCATCGAAGAGATGATCGTGGCCAACGGCTGTGACGCCTCGGAGACCTTGACCCCGCCGTCGATCGGCGGCAACCAGGAGCCTTGGGAGTTCAAGGCCAGGATCGCCGGCCGGCTGGCGCTCGTCGGCGGCCTCGACCAGTTCAATGTCCTGACGAGGGGCACGGCGGACGACATCCGGGCCAAGGTCTTCGAGCTGTTCGCGAAGGTCGGGCCGGACGGCGGCTACGTCCTCTCTTGCTGCGACCACTTCTTCGAGACGCCGCCCGCGAACCTCCGGGCCTACGCCGCGGCCGCCCGCGAGTGTCTCTACTGAGCCCCGCTCTCCACTTGGCCGCCGCCCCGACTTCCAGATACCCCTGAGAGGCCTCGGCTTTTCGGGACCGAACGGCTTTCATGAGACCGGAAGCTCGATCGATGCCGGGAACCGGAAGTTTTCATTTAGCCTTGAAAAGCCGGCAAAAATCCTTGAATTCCCCTTGCGGCTCTCCATACAATAGATCTTCGTTCAAGACAAGGAGAAGGACATGAAAAAAGCCCTCGGCCTCGTCGCCCTCGCCGTCTTCGGCCTCGCTCTCCTCCTTCAAGCTGGAGAAGCCGCCGGACGCCATGGCTATTACCGGTACCCGGCCGTCCACAAGGACACGGTCGTCTTCGTCTCGGAAGGGGACCTTTGGTCCGTCGATATCGGCGGCGGGGCGGCCCGGCGCCTGACCACCCACCACGCTCAGGAGACGCACCCCGCCGTCTCCCCCGACGGCTCGACCATCGCCTTCTCCGCCCAGTACGAGGGCCCGACCGAGGTCTACACGATGCCCTTAGCCGGAGGCCTTCCCGTCCGCCGGACGTTCGCCGGCCAGACGTCGATCGTCGTCGGCTGGACGCCGGCCGCTGGCAGATCTCCTCTCCTTCCATCCTCAACGCCGCCCCCCTTATCGGCTCGCTAGCCATGTTCGGGGAAGCCGGTATAACCGCGGTCCGCGAAAAATCGTTGAAGATGACCCGCTTCCTGATGGACATGGCCGACGGTCTGCTGGCGGGCGAGCCCTACGGCTTCTCTATCGGCACGCCGCGCGAGGACGCCCGCCGCGGCGGACACGTGGCCCTCGTCCATCCTGAAGGAATGCGCATCGCCGAGGCCCTCCGGGGCCGGAGCGTCATCCCCGATTTCCGGCCCCCCGACATCGTCCGCGTCGCTCCCGTCGCGCTTTATAACACGTTCACCGAGCTCTGGCGCCTGGTCCGGCACCTGCGCGGGATCATCGAGGGGCGGGAATACGAGCGGTTCGGAACGGCCCGGAAAGCCGTCTCCTGAGGGCGCCCTCCCTCAGGGCGTTCGAAGGGTTCGGCCGAACCAGGCGCGGAGGACGGCCTCGGCGGGCTTGCCATGCGGAGAGTACCCCGTGTCCGCGGGCCCTCCATGGTCCGGGACCGGCATCCACTGCCACCAGAAGATGCCCGCGATCCAGCTCTTCCCCGAGATGGCCCGGAAGGCGGCCTCGTAGGCGGTCTCCTGGACCTTGAGGTCGACGGGCCCCTGGCGCTGCCAGTCCCAGGGATTGATGGTCCCGCCCTGAATGCTCCGGTACCCGATCTCGGTGAGGATCAGCGGTTTGCTCCATTTCTTGGACAAGGATTCGAGCTTGGCCAGGAAGGGGCCCCACCCTTCGAGAAGGTCGGCCACGGAGGGCTCGCTCTTGCGGCTCAGGGTCGGGTAGACGTCCTCCCCGATGTAGTCCAGGGCGTCCCACCAGCGGACGGCATCCGGGTCCCATTCGACGAGATTGTCCGCATAGACCAGGGGGCCGCCGTAAACGCTCCGGACCTCGGCGATGATCGCCCGCCAGTCGGCTTCGCGGAAGGCCGACGAGCCGAGCTCGCAGCCGACGCAGAACATCTCGCAGTTCGTCCGGGCGGCCATCGCGGCGTAATGGAGGATGAACGTCCTGTAGGAGGCGAACCATGCCGACCAGTCCTCGGCGGTGAAATTCGGGCCGATCTCGCCCCGGTAATGCCGGTCGTCGTTCCAGAGGTCGACGTGCGGCTTGAGCATCACTTTGAGCCCGGTCGAGCGGGCGTAGGCGATAAGGGCCTCCACCGACGCGTCGGAAGGGGTCCCCGGCCCGTTGAAGTCGATGGACGTCGAGTGGATGGTCTCCTGGTAGGCCGTGACCAGGACGCTCGCCCAATTCGCGTGGGTCGCCTTCAGAGCGTCCATGGACCTCAGCGGCCCCGCGCCCGCATAGGCGTCCCGGGAATAGCCCGTGAAGGCCACGCCCTTCATGAGATCCCCGGCCGTCGGGGAGCGGACGTGGCATGTGAAGTTGATCAGGACCATGGTCACGGCGGCCAGGGTCGCGGCCATCCGCAAGGAGATCTTGTTCATGACGCACTCTCCTCCGGAAGCGACCGGTCCCATCCGTCGGCGGTCGCGCCGGTCAGTCTTTTTTTACCACGAAAGGAAGCCGGGGTCCATCCCTGCCGGCCGGGCCCCCGAGGCCCTTCCTTTGAAAACGACGGGGTTTTTGCTATAAAAGGGAGGACATGAGCGCCTCCCCCAGGAGCAAGCCCGCGCAGGCGCCGTCCGGACACTCCGGCGCGGGACAGGTCGTCCACGGACCCTCCCTGTTCACCGAGCAAGACATCTATCTCTTCAAGGAGGGGAACCAGTTCCGGCTCTTCGACAAGCTCGGCGCTCACATCCACGAGGTCGAAGGGCGCCGGGGCACGCTTTTTTCCGTCTGGGCGCCCAACGCCAAGCGCGTCTCGGTCGTCGGCAACTTCAACGGCTGGGACCCTAAGGCCCATCCCCTGGCCGTCCGCTGGGACGGCTCCGGGATCTGGGAGGGCTTCGTTCCCGGACCTACCGAAGGGGAGCTTTATAAATACCGTATCGAATCGAACGTCAGGCGCTACAAAGCGGACAAAGGCGATCCGATGGCCTTTCTCTGGGAGGGCCCGCCGAGGACGGCTTCGGTCGTCTGGGACCTCGGATATCGATGGGAGGATGGCGATTGGATGGCCTGGAGGGGCCGGTCGGGGGCGGACGACGCCCCTATGTCCGTTTACGAGGTCCACCTCGGATCCTGGCGGAGGGTCCCCGAAGAGGGGAACCGGTCCCTGAGCTACAGGGAAATGGCCGATATCCTCCCCGCTTATGTCCGGGAGATGGGCTTCACCCACGTGGAGCTCCTGCCCGTCCTCGAGCACCCGTTCGCCGGCTCCTGGGGATACCAGACGATCGGCTACTTCGCCCCGACCAGCCGCTTCGGGACCCCGCAGGACCTCATGTTCCTCATCGACAGCCTCCACCGGGCCGGCATCGGCGTCATCCTCGACTGGGTGCCGTCCCATTTCCCGTACGACGAGCACGGCCCGGGCTACTTCGACGGGACCCACCTCTACGAGCACGAGGACACGCGGAAGGGCTTCCACCCGGACTGGAAAAGCGCCATCTTCAACTACGGGCGGAACGAGGTCCGCAGCTTCCTCATCAGCAGCGCTCTGTTCTGGCTCGAGAAATTCCATTTCGACGGGCTGCGCGTCGACGCCGTGGCCTCCATGCTCTACCTCGACTATTCCCGCAAGGAGGGCGAGTGGATCCCGAACGCCTTTGGCGGGCGCGAGAACCTGGAGGCCATCTCCTTTCTCAAGCGCCTCAACGAGGCCGTCTACGGCGCGTTCCCCGACATCCAGACGATCGCCGAGGAGTCCACGGCGTGGCCGATGGTCACCCGGCCCGTCTATCTCGGCGGCCTCGGGTTCGGCAGGAAATGGAACATGGGCTGGATGCACGACACGCTGGAGTACTTCGCCAAGGACCCCGTCCACCGGAAGTTCCACCAGGACAGGCTGACCTTCAACCTCTGGTACGCCTTCACCGAGAACTTCATCCTGCCCCTGTCCCACGACGAGGTCGTCCACGGCAAGGGCTCGCTCCTCGGGAGGATGCCCGGCGACGACTGGCAGAAGTTCGCCAACCTCCGCCTCCTCTTCGGCCTCCAGTTCGCCAACCCCGGGAAACAGCTTCTGTTCATGGGCTCGGAGCTCGGCCAGCGGGGGGAATGGTCGCACGACGGGAGCCTGGAGTGGCACCTGCTTCGATACGAGCCCCACGCCGGCATCCAGCGCTGGGTCAAGGACCTCAACCGGCTCCACCGGGACGAGCCCGCCCTCCACGAGCTCGACTTCTCGCCGTCCGGTTTCGAATGGGTCGATTTCGGGGACAGGGACAACAGCGTCATCAGCTTCTTGAGGAAAGGACTCTCCCCCGAGAACACCCTGCTCGTCGTCTGCAACATGACCCCTGTCCCCCGGCATGGTTACCTGGTGGGCGTGCCGGCTGGGGGCTTCTGGCAAGAGCTCCTCAACAGCGATGCCAGCGCCTACGGAGGCTCGGGCCAGGGGAATCTGGGCAGCGTCGAGGCCCGCCCCTTGCCCTGTCACGGCCGGGGCCACTCCGTGGCCCTGAACCTGCCTCCGCTCGCCGTCCTCTTCCTGAAGAGATCATGAGCGTCGCCAACAGGTACGTCTGCATCCACGGGCATTTCTACCAGCCCCCCCGGGAGAACCCCTGGCTGGAGGAGGTCGAGGTCCAGGACTCGGCGTTCCCTTACCACGACTGGAACCGGCGGATCGCGGCCGAGTGCTACGGACCCAACGCCGCGTCGCGCATCCTCGACGCCGGGAAGCGGATCGTCGACATCGTCGACAACTACGAGAAGATGAGCTTCAACTTCGGGCCGACCCTTCTCGCGTGGCTCGAGAGGCACGAGCCGGCGATCTACGCCGCGATCCTCGAGGCCGACCGGAAGAGCCGGGAGCGGTTCTCCGGCCACGGCGCGGCCCTGGCCCAGGCCTATAACCACATCATCCTGCCCCTGGCCGACGCCCGGGACAAGCGGACCCAGATCGTCTGGGGCCTGGCCGACTTCGAACACCGCTTCGGCCGCGAGCCCGAAGGGATGTGGCTGCCCGAGACGGCCGTGGATACGGAAACCCTGGAGGCCCTGGCCGAGAAAGGCCTCCGCTTCACCATTCTCTCCCCGGGCCAGGCCGTGCGGACGAGACCGTTCGGCGGAGGCGACTGGACGGACGTCACGGGAGGGCGGATCGACCCGAAGCGCCCCTACCTCTGCCGCCTGCCCTCGGGCGCGGAGATCGCCGTCTTCTTCTACGACGGGCCGATCTCGCGGGACGTCGCGTTCGGCCGGCTGCTCGAAAGCGGCGAAGGCTTCAGCGCCAGGATCGCGGGGGCGTTCTCCGGCCGCGGGGAGGGGCCCGAGCTCGTTCCCATCGCGACCGACGGCGAGACCTATGGCCATCACCGCCGCTTCGGGGACATGGCCCTGGCCTATGCCCTGCGGACCATCGAGCGGGACCGCCGGACCCGCCTGACGGTCTACGGCGAGTTCCTGGAGAAACATCCCCCGGCACACGAGGTCGAGATCGTCGAGAACTCGTCCTGGAGCTGCGCTCACGGGGTCGAGCGCTGGCGGAGCGACTGCGGCTGCCATACCGGTTCTCATCCCGGATGGCATCAGGCCTGGCGGGCCCCTCTGCGGGAAGCCATGGACGGGCTCCGGGGCGGATTGGCGGCCCTGTTCGAAAAGGAGGCCTCGGCCGTTCTCGCGGACCCCTGGAGGGCCCGGGACGACTACATCCGCATCGTCCTGGACCGCTCTCCGCGAAGCGTCGCGGGATTCTTCTCCCGGAACGCAGGGCGGGAGCCCGCTCCCGATGAACGGGTGCGGACGCTCAGGCTCCTGGAGATGCAGCGCCATGCCCAATTGATGTTCACGAGCTGCGGCTGGTTCTTCGACGATGTCACGGGCATCGAAACGGTCCAGGTCCTGCAGTACGCCGCCCGGGCCATGCAGCTGGCCCGGGAGTGCGGGGGGGCCGACCTCGAGCCGGGCTTCCTCCGGACGCTGGAGAAGGCCCGGGGCAATCTCCCCCGCTCCCCCCACGGGGCCGCCGTGTACGAGGAGCACGTTAAGCCGGCCGTCGTCGATCTGCTCCGGGTCGGCGTCCACTTCGCCATCTCGTCGCTCTTCGAGCGCCACCCGAGACAGGTCGCCATCGGGGCGTACACGGTCACCGGCCGGGGCTCCGACCGGTCCTCGGCCGGCCGGCAGAGCCTTCTCGTCGGACGATGTCTCGTCCGTTCGGAGGTCCTCGGCGAAGAGGAGAAGGTCCGCTTCGCAGTCCTCCATCTCGGCGGCCACGATCTCATCGCCGCGGCCCGGCCGCACGGCGGCGACGGGTTCTCGAAGACCCGGGCCGAGATCAAGGAGGCCTTCGCCCGGAGCGACATCCCGGGCGTCATCCAGATCATGGAGAAGCATTTCGGGCCGGAGCGGTTCTCCCTGCGGCACCTCTTCCGTGACGTCCGGCGGAAGGTCCTCGAGACCGTGCTGGCCTCGGCCCTGAAGGACGTCGAAACCAGCCTGCGCCGCGTCCACGAAGACCACTATCCTCTCATGCAGGTCCTGCGCGACATGCAGATGCCGGTCCCCCGGACCCTGGCCGCGGCGGCCGAATTCTCGCTCAGCGCCGATCTGCGGCGCCTGCTGGCCGAGGAGGACCCGGACCCCGAAAAGGCCCGGAAGCTGGCTTCGGAGCTCGACCGCTGGGGCCTGGCGATGGACAAGGCCCTCCTGAACTTCGAGGCCGAGCGCCGGATGAACGGCCTCCTCGAGGCCCTGTCCGCGGCCCCGGAGGATCCGGCCCGCCTGGAGGCCGTCGAGAAGGCCTTCCGGGTCGTCAGGGTCCTGGGCCTCGAACCCAATCTCTGGAAGAGCCAGAACATCTATTTTTCCATCAAACGGGACCTCGAGCGGGCCGGGCAGGGAGACCCCGACGCGCGGGCCGCGCTCAAGAGGATCGGGGCCCAGCTGTCCTTCGCCGCGGATTGACGCAGATGATGGGAAGGGAAAGCGGCGTCCTGCTCCACGTGACCTCTCTGCCCTCTCCGTTCGGCATCGGGGACCTGGGGCCGGAGGCCTTCCGGTTCGTCGAATTCCTGGCCCGGGCCGGCCAGAAGTGCTGGCAGGTCCTCCCTCTGACGCCCACCGACACGGCCTTCGGCAGCTCCCCGTATCACAGCCCTTCCGCGTTCGCCTTTTCGCCCCTCCTCGCAAGTCCCGAAGCGCTCGTGCGGGACGGGCTCCTCGAGGCCGGCGACCTGGCCTTCGCTCCCGCCGGGAGGGCCGGCCGGGTCGATTACGCGCGCGTGACGGCCTGGAAGATGCCGCTCGTCGAGAAGGCCGGCGAAACCCTTCTCGGACGGCCGGAGGAGCCGGGCTTCCGGGCTTTCTGCACGGACCATGCCGGCTGGCTCGATGACTTCGCCGCGTTCACGGCCTTCAAGGCCCACTTCGGGGGCCGGCCGTGGACGGCCTGGGCGCCGGCGATCCGGGACAGGGAGCCGGCCGCCATGGCCGCACTGGCCTCCGCTCTGGCGCGGGCGATCGAGAAGGAGAAGGCCAGGCAATATCTCCTATACCGGCAGTGGACAACGCTCAGGAACAGCTGCCGGGAACACGGCGTCCGGATCATCGGGGACATGCCCATCTACGTCGACTACGACAGCGCGGACGTGTGGGCCTGGCCGGACCTTTTCCAGCTGGACGACCGGAAAGCTCCGGCCGCCGTGGCCGGGGTCCCCCCCGACTATTTCAGCGAGACCGGCCAGCTGTGGGGCAATCCCCTCTACCGGTGGGACGTCCTCAAGGCCCGCCGGTTCGACTGGTGGGTCCGGCGGGTGGAGCACAATCTCCGCCTTTTCGACCTCGTCCGGGTCGACCATTTCCGGGGCCTCGTCGGATACTGGGAGATTCCGGCGGGCGACAAGACGGCGGCCAACGGCCGGTGGGTCGAAGCGCCCGCCCGCGACCTCTTCGAGCAGCTGCGCCAGGCCTTCCGCCCCCTGCCGATCATCGCCGAGGACCTGGGCACGATCACCCCGGACGTTCGGGAGGTCATGGCCCATTTCGGGCTCCCGGGGATGAAGGTCCTCCTGTTCGCCTTCGGCGACGACGATCCGGACCATCCTTATCGGCCCCACACATACGAACGCAACTGCGTCGTCTACACGGGGACACACGACAACAACACGGCCCGCGGATGGTTCGAGGTCGAGGCCCGGCCGGAGGAGAAAGGCCGGCTGGCGCGATACCTCGGGCACGCCGTCGAGGCCTCTTCGGTCGCCGCCGAACTCGTCCGCCTGGCCGTCATGTCCAGGGCGGACCTGGCGGTTGTCCCGGCCCAGGACCTGCTCGGGCTGGGTGCGGAGGCCCGGATGAACAAGCCGGCGACGATCGGCGGCAACTGGGAATGGCGGCTCGAACCGGGTGCGCTCGACGGCGCCCTGGCCGGCCGCCTGGCCGAGCTCGCCCGGTTTGCCAAGCGGGCCTGAATCCCAAGCCCCTTCTTCAGCTCACAGATGGTGCAATTCGTCCTCGCGGTCCCCATCCTCCCCGCCGCCTTCCTTCTTGAGGCGTTTCTCCAGCCAGGACGCGGCCAGCTCCTTCCCTCCGAGGCCGAAGGCCAGGGCCAGGGCCAGGACGACGCCGCCGAACAGGATCGTGAAGGTGACGACGACCGTGCTCCGGGCTATGCCCAGCTGCTCGAGGGCCATGACGGCGGCGAACAGAAGGATGACGGTCCGGACGCCCTTGCTCAGGAGCCCCGAGAGCCGGAGGCCGGCGTTGACCGAGGCGATGAGGACGGCCCGGCCCAGGAAGTTGCCCAGGAAAATGCCGATGGCCATGATGACCAGGGCCACGAAGATGTTGGGCAGGTAGAGGAGGAACCTCCCCAGGAGCTCGTCGATGACCGGGATCCTCATCACCGAAAGCGACAGGATGAAGAAGATGACGACGACCAGCCAGTAGAACATCCGGCCGATGAGCTTGGCCGGGGTGTCCTTGACGGCCATTCTCTGGAGGGCCTCCGTGACGCCGGAGCGGAGGAAGGCCCCTTCGATCTTCAGGAGCTTGATGATCCGCACGACGAGGAGCTTGACGAGCCAGGCCAGGAGCAGGCCGAGCAGGAAGACGACCAGCCCGGCGAGGACGGTCGGCAGGTATTCGGCGGCCTTCTCGACCAGGCTCCGCAGCGGCTCCGTGAGGACTTTGGCGATGAAGCTTTTCATGGCGACCTCCTCGATGAACCGGACCTCCGCGGCTGCCGATCCCAGCGCTCGACGAGATAGGGCTTCTCCTCCTCGAACGTCCGGCACAGCTCTTCCAGCCTGTTCTCGACGTCCTCGGCCGCGCTGTCCCAGGTCTCGATGACGAAGGAGGCGACCTTGCCGAGGTAGAGGGGCGTCAGGGACTTGATGATGTGCTCCCGGCTCATGACCTTGCGCCGGCAGGCCAGGGCGAAGCGGAAGATCGTCCAGGCCCACTCCTTGTCCGGGAAGACGAACCGGTCCCGGGGTTCTTCGGCCAGGGACGTCAGGAACGCCAGCAGGGCCGGCGGCAGGAACGACCGGTAGAGCACGGCGAGATCTGCGACGCCCAGCCTGAACTTCTCGAGCATCCTGTCGAGGTTGACGTGAATGGGCTCCAGCCCGACCGAGTAGGCGAACCCGAAGGTCGGCACGGGCTCGGAGCCCGCGACCTTCCGCCAGACGTCGGGATACTCCTCCATGAGATCGACGACCGCGCTGACGACCTGGTGGAGCATGGCGCTGAGGTCGGCCCCGGGGTCCTTGGCGTCGTGGATCTTGGCGCCCAGGAAAGCCTGGCAGACCTTGAAGCCGTTGGCCACGGCCGTGGTCGTCATCCAGATGTCGATGCCGAAGCGGGCCACGTCCGTCTCCCAGACGTCCTTGCCGAGATAGAACGAGGCCAGGCGGCCCGAGAAGCCGAAGTCGCCGCCGATCGGCTGGCGGATGCGCTTGCCGTAGAGGGCGCGGGTCAGGGGGTAGACGATGGAATTGGTGATCGTCCCGTCATACTTGTGTCTCAGGTAGTACGGGGAGACGTAATCATAGCCCTCCTCGAGGACCGGCTTGATCAACAGCTCCATCCATTCCGGGGTGATGCTTCGCAGGTCCGAGTCGACGACGGCGCAGGCCTTGACGCCGAGCCCCCGGGCGATCTCGAAGACAGCCCGGAAGGCGCTGCCCTTGCCCGGGATGCCGTGGTAGGGGGTGACGAGCTTGTGGAACCGGCCGTCCTGGGGGGCGATGAGGACCGATCCGAAGTCGACCCCGGCCTGCCGGACGACGTCCGTCGTCCCGTCGGTCGACCCCCCGTCCGAATTGACGAGCAGGGACCGCGAGCCCGGGAAGTACTTGGAGAGCCCGGCCTCGACGGCCCGGACGACATGGCCGATGGTCCGGGCGCTGTTGAAGCTCGGTATGCCGACGAGGATGTCGACGTTGCCGAGCTCTGCGATCCGGGCGCGAACGTCCTCGCTGAGGGATATATGATGATCGGCCACGGTCGGAGGAACGGGGACTTTCCTATTCTAACTCAGCCCGCCGCGATTGACAACCTTCCTGATCACTTAGAGATCCCCTGCCGCGGACCGAACGAGAAGAGAACAGCAGCCGCCTCGACTCGTGAATAGATCAGGTTAGAGATTACTCATTCAATACGCTAGTTTTATGGGGGCCCTGGAGCACGGGTCCCTGAGCTGGGGCGGGGGCTCGTCGTCGCCAAGGCCGTCCTCGACAAAGATCTGTATGAGCTCCCGAAGGTTGGCCAGGGCCGCGTCATAGGTCGCGCCCCGGGCCCGGCAATCGGGGAACTCCGGGCAGACGGCCGCCCAGCCCTCGCTGTCGCGAATGACGTATGCCGAGAACCGGTAGGTATTCATGCCGTATCTCCTCTCAAGGGGACACGTCCCTCCGTATATGTCCCCGCCTCAAAACGCTTTCAAAAAAGCGCAGTTGTGGACCTTAGGCACCCCCTGGCCGTCCTTGCGGACCTCGCCCCGCAGGAAACAGACGGGCGGGGTCCCGTGCGTGACGCAGCGGGTCTCGCCGACGCCCTCGAGCAGGCCCGTCTCGTCCTCGAACAGATAGAAATATTTCGCCGCCCCTCGCCCGCTCCGCCCGGATCCCCCGTCGCCTCCGTTCCCGGCGGCGCCCCGCATCATCCCGTACGTCAGGCGCTGGCGGGCGTCGACGACCCGGACGACGAGCTCGACCAGGGTCCCGGCGCAGCCCTTGAGGTCCTTGACCCGCAGCGCCGGGCGCTTCCCCTCGTAGAGATCGAGCTCGTCGCCCTCCGGCAGGAAGCCCAGCGACTCGTAGAGCATGCGGCGCTTCTCGTCCGGGGCGATGTCGGCGACCTCCTCCATGTGCTCGAGACCCTGGAAGTAACGGAGGACCTGGCGGGTCCGCCGCGGCTCGAGGGAATCGAAGACCCCGGCCCGGATGAGGGCGAGGAGCTCGGCCTTGGCCGGCTTGACCCGGGCCAGGAAATCGGCGACCGACGCGTATTCGCCTCCCGCCTTTCTCTCCTCGAGGACCCGCTCGACCGTCCTCGTCCCCAGCCCCTTGATCGATGTCAGCCCGACACGGATGGCTTCCGGTCCCCGGCCGCCTCCGCTCTCGACCTCGAACCCCGACGCCGAGCGATTGGCGTCCGGGCCCAGGAGGCGGAGGCCGTTCCTCTTGGCCTCGGCGACGTACTCGGGGAGGTCGTAGTAGCCCCCGCCGGCGTTGAGCACGGCCGCGAAGTAGGCCGCCGGGTGGTGGACCTTGAGATAGACGGCCTGATAGGCCATGTGGGCGTAGGAGGCGCTGTGGGCCTTGTTGAAGGAGTAGGAGGAGAACTTCTCCATGGTCCTCCACAGCCGCTCGACCTCGGCCGGGGCGTAACCCCGCTCCCCCGCCTCGCGGAAGAACTTCTCCCGGAGGGCCGGGTCGCCGCCCCTCCCTTTCCGCAGGCTCCGCCGCAGGAGGTCCCCTTCCTCGGCCGGCATGCCGGCCACGCGCCCGGCGACCTGCATGACCTGCTCCTCGTAGAGGAGGATGCCGCCGGTCTCGGGCAGGATGCGGGCCAGGAAGGCGTCCGCGCCGGGAGGCGGGCCGGCCGGGGGACGGGATTTGGCCACCCCTGGCCCGCCGTTGCGCCGCCGCAGGAGCGCCTCCTTCATCCCGCTCTCGGTCGGGCCGGGCCGGACCAGGGCCAAGGCCTGGGTCAGGTCGTGGATGTCCGCCGGCTTCATCCGGCGCAGGAGGTTCATCATGGCCGGGCTCTCGACCTGGAAGCAGCCGACCGTCCGGGCGCTCCGCAGCGCCGCGTAGGCCCCGGCGTCGCCCGCCGGCAGCGCCCGCAGCTTGAGCTTCTCCCGGGTCCCCGAGACGGCCGCCAGGCCGCGCACGGAGAGGAGGTCGAGCTTGATCAGGCGCAGGTCCTCGACCGCGTCCTTGTCGAAGTGGGTCATGCGCAGGCCCTTGGCCGAGGTCTCGAGCGGCAGGCGGCGCCCGACGGGGGCGGGGGTCAGGATGACCCCGCCGACGTGGAGCGATATCTCCCGGTGGACGTCCTGGAGCCCGGCGGCCAGCTTCCAGGCCTCGAGACAGCCGGGCGCGGGGGCGGCCCGCCGTAGCCACGACGGTTCCGCGAAATACGGCACGCGCTTCGAGAGGCCGCGGGCCTCCTCCGGCGGGACGCCGAAGGCCCGCAGGGTCTCGTAGAGCGCCGACCGGGCCCCGAAGCTCTTGAGACTGCAGACGAAGGCCGCCCCGGTCTTCCCGGCGCCGTATCTTTCGAGGACGTAGGCCAGGACCTCGTCGCGGCGGCGCGAGTCGAAGTCGAGGTCGATGTCGGGCGGGTCGGGCCGGCCGCGGTTGAGGAAGCGCTCGAAGTAGAGGTCGAACTCGAGCGGGTTGACATGGGAGACGCCGAGGAGCCAGGCCAGGAACGACGACGCCCCCGATCCCCGCAGGTTGTGGAGGATGCCCCGGCGGCGGGCGAACTCGACGATGTCGTGGACGATGAGGAAATAGGGGCCGAAGCCGGCGCCCTCGACGGCGGCCAGCTCGCGGCGGGCCCGCTGGCGCTCCTTCCAGCTCAGGCCGCCGGCGGCGGCCAGGCGTTCCGTGACGACGTCGCGCAGGGTTCGCGGGAAGACGTCGGCTGGCAGGTTGGGGACAATTTCGTCGAAGGCGAACCCGCACTTCCCGGCGACCTCGAAGGTCCGGGCGAGGGCGGCCCCGGCCGCGTCGCCGAAGCGGCGCAGGGCGACGGTTTCCTGGCCGGGGCCGAAAAGTCCGGCCCGGCCGAGGAGCCGGTCGCGCTCGGGCGGATAAGGGAGCTTCTTGTCGATGGCGTGGACGAGGACGAGGCGCTCGGGACTGGTCAGGTACTTGAGAGGATTGGCCCAGACGACCGGCAGGCCGACAAAGGGATCGGGGACACGGTCCAATTTCGCGGAAATTGGACCGTGTCCCCCAGATCCCTGCAGCCGGCTGAAGTTGGCGAAGTCGGCCCCCACATAGAGGTCCCCCGGGGCGACCCTCTCCCGCAAGTCCCGCAGCATCGCGGTCTCGTCCGGCCGGCCCCCGTTTTCCCGCCGCCCCTCGTTCGCTCCGTCCCGGCCCCTGTCGATCGGGGACACGGACCTTTGGTCCTTGTCCCCATTTTTATCCCCGTTCTTGTCGGGGACGTAGATGACGAGCAGTCCGGCCGTTTCACGGACCTCGCTGCCGTTGAAGATCTCCATCATGTTCCCGTAGCCCTCGCGGGTCTTCACCAGGAACACGAATCGCCGGCCGCCGCGCTCGAGCTCGCAGCCGAAGACCGGCTTGAAACCCGCGGACGCGGCGACCCTCTTCCACTTCCCCCAGCCGTAGAGGTTCCCCGTGTCGGCCAGGGCCGCGGCCGGCAGCCGCCGCCGCGCCGTCCAGTCGGCCGCCTCCTCGAGCGTCACGCTCCCCTTGCCCCGGCTGAAGACCGAATGGATGCGGAGCGGGACGAACATGCGCGCGCTCTCCTCCCTCACTTCGTCAGGGACGCCGTCTTGAGGACGTAGCCGCGCCGGCGCTCGAAGGGGTAGACGGAGTCGAGCATCTTCTCCCGGGCCGTCAGGACGGCCCCGAATCCGTACCTCTCGCGGACCTCGTCGAGGGCCCGGCCCAGCCGCTCCGGCCGCTCCGAGTAGGGCTCGAAGAGCGCCAGGGGCCGGACGCGGGCCAGGTCCGAGGCCTTGACCCCGACCAGGCGCAGGGCCAGCCGCGAGCCGGAGAAAAGCTCAAGGAAGAGCTCCTCGGCGATCTTGTAGATCCGGCCCATCTCCTGGAGCGGGGTCAGGACGAGGCGGCGCCTGATCTCGGTCCGGAAGTCCGCGTAGCGGGCCTTGACCTCGATGACGTGGGCGTAGAGGCCCTCCTCGCGCAGGGCCCGGGTCAGCCGGTCGCAGAGATAGGCCAGGTGGGCCAGGAGCAGGCGCTTGTCCCAGAGGTCCTCGAGGAAGGTCGTCTCGCGCGAGACCGACTTGGGGACCGTCCTGGCGACGAGCGGCCGGCTGTCGAGGCCCCGCGACTGGAGGTAGATGTCGTCGCCGGCCTGGCCGAAGAGCGTGCGCAGGGTCGTCCGCGGCAGCTCCCACAGCTCGCCGATCCGGTGGATGTTCATCAGCCGCAGGACGACCTGGGCCTTGGGCCCGATGCCGGGCAGCTTCTCGATCGCCAGGCCGCGGAGGAACTCCCGCTCCTCCCCCTCGCGGACCTCGAAGAACCCGGCCGGCTTGGCCTTCGAGGTCGCCAGCTTGGCCAGGATCTTGTTGGGGGCCGCCCCGACCGAGACCGAGACGCCGATCTCGCCCTCGACCCGCCGCTTGAGCTCGCGGGCCGCTTCCGTGAACGACGGGTAGAGATGACCGCAATGGGTCAGCTCCAGGTAGGCCTCGTCGAGAGAGGCCTCCTCGACGTCGGGGGTCGCGGCGCGGAGGACGCGGAAGAAGCGCTCGGAGAAGGCCTGATAGACCTGGTAGTTGCCGCGGACGAAGACGCCCTGGGGGCAGAGCTGATAGCATCGGCGCAGGGGCATGCCCGAGTGGACGCCGAACGCGCGGGCCTCGTAGGAGCAGGTCGAGGCCACGCCGCGCTCGTGGGCCAGGCCGCCGACGATGACCGGCTTGCCCCGCAGGGACGGGTCGAGCAGGACCTCGACGGCGGCGAAGAATGCGTCGATGTCGACGTGGACGACATAGCGACGATTCATATCGGACTCCGTTTCGAACCGGCTCGGAACACGGCCTCCCCCGCAATGCCTGGCTTCGGCCGCGCGCCTGCGCCGGAAGGCGTCGTCTCCGCCCCGCTCAGTACTTGCGCAGGACGCCGATGACCCGGCCCAGGATCCGGGCCCCCGGGGCCTCGATCGGCCGGTAGGCCGGGTTCTCCGGGACCAAGAACACCTGCCCGCTCTCGCGCCTCAGCCGTTTCAGGGTCACCGACCCGTCCTCGAGCATGGCCACGACCATCTCGCCGGAGTTGGCCGTGTTGGTCCGCTCCATGAGGACGTGGTCGCCGTCGTCGATGTAGGCGTCGATCATGCTCTTGCCGTCGGCCCGGATGCAGAAGACGTTGCCCCGCCGGCGGCCGACCATCCAGCTCGGCACGTCCATGGCCTCGCCCGAGACGTCGAAGGCCTCCCGCGGACCGCCGGCCGGGACGAGGCCGGCCACCGGCACCCGGACCTGGCTCTCGAGGAGGGCCGGGAGGCCCGCCGTCCGCATCTCGCCGCCCTCGCGGCGGAGGTAGCCCTTGCGCTCGAGGCTCCGGAGGTGCTTGAGGACGGCCGAGGGGCTGGGGATCTTCAGCGCCGCCCCGAGCTGGCGGATGGTCGGCCCGTACCCGTGCCCCAGGACGAATTCCTCGACGGCCTCGAGGACCTTGGCCTGCCTGCGGGTCAGTTCCCGTCTCAGCGTGTTTACCATTTTGTTCACCTATTAAAGAATAGTGCGGCCGGAGGCGTTTGTCAAGAGGGGATCGAAACCTGCGGCAAGAACCGCCGCGACAGCCTCAGGTCTTCCTTTTCTCGAATTTGGCCTTGAACGACCGCCGGCCGATCTTCGAGGAGACCTCCCGAAGACCGGCCCCGGCCGTCAGGCGGCGGACCTCCTCGATGGTCATCCCGCGGCCGGGGCGCGACGGCTCCCGGACGAAGAACAGGCCCCGCGGCCTGAGCTTGGCGGCCACCGCGGCCATGGTCTCCGCCCTCAATTCGGGAATGATGTCATGGATGACATGGATGGCGACGGCGGCGTCGAACGATTCGTCCTCGATATCGAGCAGGCGGAGGTCCCCATGCAGGCACTCGGCGTTGGGGAAGCCGGCCAGCCGCTCCCGGGCCTGGTCGACCCAGTATTTCGAGGTGTCGACGCACGTGACCCGCCCCGCGGGACCGACGGCGCGAAGAAGAGACAGGGATTCGGAGCCCCCGCCGCAGCCGAGATCGAGGACCTTCGCGCCGGCGGGAAGCTTGAGGCTCCTGACATAAGGCCCGTAAACGAGGGCGACCCCGACGAGCCGCTTGAGCTTGTCCTCAAGGACATACGGCCATGGCGGATCGTCGAAATCGATGACCGGGCGGGGCTCGCCTTTTGTCACGGATCCTCTCGGCCGGATGGCCGCCGGCCTCCTTCCCGCCCTCAAGGTTAGGGGAAAACCCCGTCCGATGTCAAGCGCCCCTCAGGCTCCGAGAGCTCGCGGCGAACGGCTCCGCGGCGCCCTACAGCGCGTCGATGATCGCGTTCAACCCCGCGCACGGCCGCATGGCCGCGTCGACCTTCTTCTTGTCCGGGTGATAGTAGCCGCCCATGTCCACCGGCCGCCCTTGGACCGCGATCAGATCGGCGTCGATCTTGGCCGCGTTCTCGCCGAGGGCCTTGGCGATCGGGGCGAAGCGGGCTTTGAGCTCTGGGTCCTTGTCCTGGGCGGCCAGGGCCTCGGCCCAATAGAGGGCCAGGTAGAAATGGCTGCCGCGGACGTCGATCTGACCGACCTTGCGGGCCGGCGACTTGGCGTTGTCCAGGAACTTGCCGATGGCCGCATTGAGGGTCTCGGCGAGGACCTGGGCCTTGACGTTCTTGAAGGCCGCGGCCAGGTGCTCGAGCGAAGCGCCGAAGGCCGAGAACTCGCCCAGCGAATCCCAGCGCAGGTAGTTCTCCTTCTCGAACTGCTGGACGTGCTTGGGGGCCGAGCCGCCCGCACCCGTTTCGAACAGCCCGCCGCCGGCGAGCAGCGGGACGACGGACAGCATGTAGGCGCTTGTGCCGATCTCCAGGATCGGGAACAGGTCCGTCAGGTAGTCACGAAGGACGTTGCCAGTCACCGAGATCGTGTCCAGCCCCTTGCGGATCCGCTCCAGGGAGTATTTCATGGCCTCGACGGGGGGCATGATCTTGATCGTCAGCCCCGACGTGTCGTGGTCCTTGAGGTAGCGCTCGACCTTGGCGATGACCTGGGCGTCGTGGGCCCGGTCCTTGTCGAGCCAGAACACGGCGTGGGCGCCCGTGGCCCGGGTCCTCTTGACGGCCAGCTTGACCCAATCCTGGATGGGGATGTCCTTGACCCGGGACAGCCGCCAGACGTCGCCGGCCTCGACCTTGTGCTCCATGAGGACCCGGCCGTCGGCCGCGACGACCCGGACCTGCCCGTTCGACGGCGGCTCGAACGTCGTCGGGTGGGAGCCATATTCCTCGGCCTGCTGGGCCATCAGTCCGACGTTGGGGACGCTGCCCATGGTCGCCCGGTCGAAGGCGCCGTGCTTCTGGCAGTCCTCGATGATGGCCTTGTACACTCTCGAGTAGCAGCGGTCGGGGATCATGGCCTTGGTGTCGTGGAGCTGGCCGTCCGGCCCCCACATCTGACCCGATTCGCGGACGACGACCGGCATGGAGGCGTCGATGATGATATCGCTCGGGACGTGGAGGTTGGTGATCCCGTGATCGGAGTCGACCATGGCCAGCGGGGGTCGCTTGGCGTAGACGGCCTGGATGTCGGCCTCGATCTCGGCCCGCTTGGCCTCCGGCAGGGCTTTGATCTTGGCGTACAGGTCGCCGAGGCCGTTGTTGGGATTGAATCCGACCTCCTTGAGGATCGCGGCGTGCTTGGTCAGGGCCTCCTCGTAGTAGACCGAGACGGCGTGCCCGAACAGGATGGGGTCGGAGACCTTCATCATGGTCGCCTTGAGGTGGAGCGACAGGAGCAGGCCCTTGGCCTTGGCGTCCTCGATCTGCCCGGCGTAGAAGGCCCGCAGGGCCTCGACGCTCATGAAGGTCCCGGACAGGACCTCGCCCCGCAGGACGGCCAGCTTGTCCTTGAGGACCTTGACTTGGCCGTCGGCGCCCTGGAACTCGATCCGTACGTCACCGCTTTGGTCCATGGTCACCGACTTCTCGTTGCCGTAGAAGTCGCCGCCGGTCATGTGGGCCACGTGTGATTGGGAATCCGGCTTCCATTCCTTCAAAGGCAGCTTCTTGGGGTGCTTCTGGGCGTATTTCTTAACGGAGACGGGTGCCCGGCGGTCGGAGTTCCCCTGGCGCAGGACGGGATTGACGGCGCTGCCCAGGACCTTCGCGTAGCGGGCCTGGATCTCCTTCCCGGCCTCGGTCTTGGGGCTCTCGGGATAGTCGGGCAGCTTATAACCCTGGGACTGCAGCTCGGCGATGGCCTCCTGGAGCTGGGGGATCGAGGCGCTGATGTTCGGCAGCTTGATGATGTTGGCCTCGGGCGTCAGGGCCAGCTCGCCCAGAAAGGCGAGATTGTCGGGGATGCGCTGGGCCTCGGTCAGGTAGTCGGGGAAGTTGGCGATGATCCGGCTGGCGAGCGAGATGTCGCTCAGCACGACGTCCACGCCGGTTCCCTTTGTGAACCCCTTGATGATCGGGAAAAAGGAGAACGTGGCCAGGTACGGGGCCTCGTCGGTCTCCGTCCAGTAGATCTTATGGGCGGTCATAAATCCTCCTCGGACCTCGATGAATGATGAAAATCCCCGCGTGGGCCTGCGGCCGGCCTCCGGACCGTGCGAACTTCGACCGGACCCAGCACTCGGGGGATTTCATAACTTAACCCAAATAGCCGGGAGTGTCAAGGATTCCAAGGCCTTTGTAATCAATGCGTTGCGGGCGCCGCACCAACCACCGCGGCTCTCGGCGTCCCAGCGGCGTTCGGTCACTGCCCCAAGGCGCTCATCTCTCAGTTGTCGCGGCGGACCTCGAGCCGGTCGAGGCCGTGCTCGTTGAACTCCTTCTCGTACTTTTCGACGAGCGGCCGTTCCCGCTCCATGCCCTGCTCGGTGTAGAGATCATCGAGGGAATCCTCGCCGTATTTCCGGACGAAGTCCCTGTCGGCCATCCGGTATATCAGCTGGTCCCAGAAGGTGTTGTCGTTGTAGAAATCGGCGATCTCGGCCATCTTCTCCTCGAGCTCCCCGGAGGGGACGGCCTTGCCGCTGTCCTCCTCGAAATCGACATAGTCCCCCCAACCGTTCTTCTGGGCGGCCGCCAGAACGAGGCTTTCGACCTCGTCATACTCCTCGAGGATGTCGTCGGTCCGCCAGTCGTTGGCCATTCTGTTCCCCAGGTAGACGAGCTTGACCAGCGTCTCGAGCTGTTCTTTGGTCATTTGAATGTTCATGACGACCTCTCCATTAAACAAGGAATATACCATGTCCCGCCGATTTCGCCAAACCCCTGGGACGGACCTGGTTTATTGACTGATCGGCGGGCCGGAGGGTATATTTCGGGATGGTCGGCCCGGCCGTCGGCGCGGATCTCGGCGCCGCGGCGGGGACCGGCCCTCCATCTCTCCAGGAGGGATCCGACATGAACCGTTATCTCAAGCTTATCATTCCCCTCTTTCCGGCGGCCGTCCTCCTCGCCGCCGCGGCCGTCGCCGATCAAGACGCGAGCGGCCGCACCGGACCTCCCCTGCCCGTGCGCTTCGAGGAACTGACCGCTCCGGACTTCGTCCGGGCCGTGGACCGCGCGGGGGGGGTTTGCGTCATTCCCCTGGGCATCCTCGAGAAGCACGGCCCTCACCTGCCGCTAGGGACCGATCTTCTCGACTGCCGGGAGATCTCCCTCCGAGCGGCGGCCAGGGAGTATGCCATTGTCTTCCCGCCCTACTACTTCGGGCAGATCTTCGAGGCCAAACATCAGCCGGGCACGATCGCCCACGGCAGCCGGACCATCCTCGACCTGCTCCAAGAGACCTGCGACGAGCTGGCCCGCAACGGCATCCGGAAGATCATCCTCGTCAACGGCCACGGCGGGAACGAGCACTTCCTCAAGTACTTCTGTCAGGCCCAGCTCGAGAGCCCCCGCAGCTATGCCGTCTATCTGTTCGCCCCCGCCTACGACGCGGCCGCCTCTGAACGGCTGAGGCGCCTCCGCAAGACAGCCCTCGACGGTCATGCCGGAGAGCAGGAAACGTCCACTATCTTGGCCCATCGCCCCGATCTGGCCAGGCCCGAGCTGGCTTCGCTCGAAAGCGGCGAGGACCTGGGGCGGCTCTCCGGGCTCAAGCACGCCTACACGGGGATCTGGTGGTACGCCAGCCAGCCCAATCATTACCGCGGCGACGGAACGGCCTGGAGCACGGAGCTGGGAGAAGCCATCCTTGACATCCAGACCGGCCTCCTCGTCGAGATGATCCGCTCCGTCAAGGCCGATGCCGTCACCTTGGAGCTTCAGCGCCGGTTCTACGAAGAATCGGAAAAGCCCCTGGAAACCCGGCCCATGAAGAAGAAATGAAACGGATCTACGATGCCGCCAACCTGATCCTGCTCTTCCTCATCGGGAGCTTCGTCTATTCCCGGCACCCGCGGCTGCCGGAGCGCATCCCCTCCCACTTCGATTTCGCCGGCAATCCGGACCGATGGAGCGGGCGCGAGGGGTTTTTTGCTCTGGCCGCCGTTCCGTTCGTCCTGACCCTGGTCTTCTATCTCCTGGCCCGCTTCCTGCCCCGGATGGCCCGCAATCCGCGGCATCTCAACATCCCCCACAAGGAGGAGTTCCTCAAGCTGCCGGAGGAGAAGCAGGAGATCTACTGGGGCCTTCTCCGCGAGTTCTTCGCCGGCCTCGTAGCCGCCATGAACCTCCTGTTCTACGCCATCCTCCGCGGCACGGTCCGTGTCGCCGCCGGTGAAGCCGGTCTTCTCCCCTTCCGGGAGATGCTCCCGGCCTTCGCGGCCATGGGCCTGGTCCTCATCGTCTATCTCGGGCGCCTGCTGCGGACGCCCGGCAAGCTTGTCCGCGGGGACATCTAGCCTGACCTATTCATGAAAATGCCGATGTGTTCTCTAAGTCCTGCGATATCTGAAGGATCTCCGGCTTTCCGATTTTTGCCAGGGCTTTTTACAGGCTCCTCTCAGAAAGACCGGCATTTTCACCCTCCGGGCGAGCCGATCCGGTCGCATCTGCTGTGTTGTGAAGGGATGGCATCTGCAACCGCCTCGACTCGTGAATAGATCAGGCTAGCTGGATTTATTCGCAACGATCCGGCATTGATATGAATGGATCACGGTAGACCAAGGGATGTCATGATGACACCGCCGGACGCGTATCAGATCGGGGACACGGTGACGCTGACCGTGGACAGGGACGGAAAAACGCGCATGGTCCAGGTCACCCTGGTCCGCATCGACTGAGGGCCGTCCCGGACGATCTCCTTCCGGGAAGAGAGCCCCCGCTCATCATTTCTTGAGGGGTACGAGGCCGGCCATCTCTCCGATGACGTTGACCAGGTCCTTGTCGGATGGGACGATGATCTTGGCGTTCCCCTGAAGGGCGGTCTCCAAGGCCTGCAGTCGCCGCAGGATCTGTGCGTTGCCGACGAAATATCTCTCGGCCGCCTCGTTGACCAGGCGGATGGCCTCGGCCTCGCCCTGGGCCTCGAGGATCTTGGCCTGCCTCACGCCCTCGGCCCGCTTGATCTCCGCCCGCCTATCGCCGTCGGCGGCGGTCTCCCGGGCCGTGGCGAAGTCGATGGCCGCGATCTTCTCGTTCTCGGCCTTGACGACCTTGTTCATGGTCTCCTGGACGTCCTTGGGCGGATCGATCTCCTTGAGCTCGGTCCGGACGATGTCGATGCCCCAGCGGGCCGTCTCCGAGGACAGCGTCTTGAGCAGCTCTTCGTTAATCTTGCCCCGCTCGCTGTTGGCCGACTTGAGGGTCAGCGTGCCGATGATGTTGCGGAGGGTCGTCCGGGCCAGGTTGACGATCTGCCACTGGAACTTGTTGACGTTGTACTGGGAGGCCTTGACGCTCGTCTCGTCCTCTTTGACCCGGAAGTAGACCTGGGCGTCGACCCGGGCGTTGAGGTTGTCGTTGGTGATGATCTCCTGGGGCGCGGCGTCGACCATCTGCTCGGTGACGTTGACCTGGTGGAGGGACTCGATGACCGGGATGATCCAGTTGAACCCAGGCGACGCGAACCGGTTGTACTTGCCCAGGCGCTCGATGAGCCCCCGGTGGGTGGGCCGGACGATGCGGATGCCGGCCAGGAAGATGGCGACGACGGCGATGCCGATCCAAAGCCAAGCGATCATAGTTGACCTCCCGCGACGGACGAGATGCTCAGCCCGAAGGATACGCTTGCCGCCCGGCGAAAGTCAAACGAGGCCGCTAATCGGCGATGTAGCCGGCCCGGTGGGTGACCCGGTAGCCCCCGCCCTTGACCCTGACCTCGATCGTGCGGAACCCGCCGTCGGTCCTGTAATCGTCGGGCGTGTAATAGAGGAGGTAGTAGTTCTCGAGCGCGGAAACGGCCGCGCGCATGATGGCCCCGAAATTCCCCGACGTCTCGGTGAACCCGCCCGTGGCCCGGGCCATCTCCCTGAACGGCAGGAAGATGTCCTCGGTCCGCTCCTCCATGACCACGCCCGGCGCGGACGGCGGCGTGGTGCTCAGGAACAGGAAGTGGATCGATGTCGAGGCGTTGGAAAAGGCCTTTATGATGGAATCCGTGTCGATCATCGACTCCCGGTAGGAATGATCGAAGAGGGTCATGAGATTGAAGACGATGTCGGCCCGCTCGTTGTAGAGGCTCATGAGGTTGGTCAGGACCTTGGGGTGGATCTTGGGGATGAATTCCCTCTGATAGAACAGGAAGACGTCCTTCTGCCCGTCGAGGCCCTTGAGATAGCGGGCGAAATTGACGAACTTGCTCTCGTCGACCGCCCGCATGCGCTCCAGCCTCTGGAGGACCGCCGAATAGATCTGGAGGTTCTCCTCGAAGGACGCGGCGTAGGACGCGGGATCGACCTCCATCCCGCCGATGATGGTTACCGGCGTCTCGCTGCCCCCCCCCGTGCTCCCCCGGGCCGACGAGGCAAGGACCCCGCTGAGCTTCTTGAGATCGTCGACGACGCCCCTGTACTCCGCGTTGGCGATGAGGATGTCCCGGCGGAGGAGGTCGAGGATGCGGTCGAGGATCAGCTTGCGGTCCGACTCGATGGAGATTTCCATCCGCATCCGGTAGGTCTTCATGGGCGTGATGAGGACCAGACTGTCGCCGGGGATGAGGACGTTGTCCACGAAGAAGCGCAATCCCTCATAGAGCCGGGGATCGTAATCGGACATCTCGAAGAGCAGGGTGAAATGGCGGGCCGTCCAGGGCATGAAGGGCCGGGTCTCCTCGCGGCGCTCGATGGCCGCCTTTTTGACGAGATAGGCCGCCTCGAGCTTTTGGGGCCGGCCGTTGTCAAAGACCTCGAAATCCTCGAGCTTCAGCGTGTCGATGAAATCCGCGCCCTTAAAGACGCGGACGGGGATCTCGATGTTGACGGCCCTCGTCTCGTGCTGAATGGTCTGGGCAGCGAGAGTTCCCGCCGAGAGGACGAGAACGGCCAAGAGAACGATTCGGAATTTTCTCATGGTCATCCTTCCTGTGCCGATGATATTCTATTATACCACACCGCAGCGACCGCCTCGGGAGCCGGGGGCCGTCACATTTTCCAGGTGCCGGCCACGACGAGGTTCGAGCCCGTGACCGAGCCCGCTCTGTCAGAGGTCAGGAAGGCCACGGCCTCGGCGACGTCCTCGGCCGTCCCCTGCCGGGCCTCGGGCAGGTCCCGGACTTGGGGCAGGGCTCCGCCCTTGATGAGTCCCGGGGAGACCATATTGACCGTGATCCCATTCTCGGCCTCGGCGACGGCGGCCGTGCGGGTCAGAATGAGGAGTCCCGTTTTGGCCGCCGCGTAGGGAGCGATGGTCGGGAAGGAGGCCAGCTGTTCGACCCGGCCGTAGCCGATGTTGACGACCCTCCCCCACCTCCGCCGCCGCATCCCGGCCAGGACGGCCTTCATGCAGAAGTAGGAGCCGAGGAGATTGCCGCGCAGGACGCGCTCCCAGTCGGCGACCTCGAGATGATCCCAGGGCTTGACCAGGAAGGGGCCGACATTGTTGACCAGGACGTCGATGCGGCCGAAGCGCTCCTCGACTTTCCGGATCAGGCCGGCCGCCTGGGCCTTCCTGGTCAGGTCGGCCCGGAAGCAGGCGCTGAGCTTGCCTTTCCCGCGGATCCCGGCGGCCAGCTCCTGGGCCTCTTCCCGGCGGGTGAGATAGTGAACGGCGACGCCCGAAACGTCGTCGGCGAGCCTCAAGGCGACGGCCCGCCCGATGCCCCGGCCGGCGCCGGTCACGAGGGCGATGCGAAGGCTCATGGGGCGGCCTCCGTGCGGTCTATTCCGTCAGATGAGCGGCCCGACGGCGCTCTCAACGGCCTCCAGGATCTCTCCGGACTCGACGACCTCCTTGAGCCGGTTGATGTCGTCGTAGAGCGGCCTGTCCTCCTCGAGATGGGCGACATACCGCCGGATGACGTCGTAGGCGGCCTGGACCCCCTTGCTCGGCTTGAGGGGCTTGCGGAAATCGACGGCTTGGGCCCCGGCGATGAGCTCGATGGCGATGACGGCCTGGGCGTTGTCGAT
This sequence comes from Candidatus Aminicenantota bacterium, assembly GCA_037447475.1. Lineage (GTDB taxonomy): Bacteria > Acidobacteriota > Aminicenantia > Aminicenantales > Saccharicenantaceae > RBG-16-66-30. Next base: position 87,568 of record JBBIGP010000001.1, on the reverse strand, counting down.
GATCTGGCGGGTCTTGAGGGCCGTCGTCATGCCCATGCTGACGAAGTCCTCCTGGTCGGCGGCGGCCGGGATGGAGCCCGTGGCCGCCGGATGGGAGAGGACGCGGTTCTCACAGATCAGGGCCCCGGCCGTGTACTGGGACAGCATCAGGCCGGAGAACATCCCCGCGCCCTTGGTCAGGAAGGCCGGCAGGCCGACGCTGAGATGGGGATTCATGAGCCGGTTGTGCCGCCGTTCGGAGAGGACGGCGACCGTGGTCACGGCCGTGCCCAGGAGCTCGAGGGCGAAGGCCATCGGCACGCCCTGGAAATTGGCCCCGGTCAGGACCAGCTGCTCGTCGGGGAAGAAGACGGGGTTATCGGCCGCCCCGCGGAGCTCGGTCTCGATCATGCTCCGGGCCCACTTGAGGGCGTCGCGGGCCGCGCCGACGACCTGGGGTGTGCTCCGGAGGCTGTAGGCGTCCTGGACCTTCTTTCCGGACTGGCCCAGCAGCTCGCTGCCTTCCGTGATCCGCCGGACGTTGGCCGCCGACTCGACGGCCCCGGGGTAGCCGCGGGTCGTGTGGAGGCGCTCGTCGTAGGCCTTCATGTTGGCGTTGAGGACCTCGAGGGTCATGGCCGCGGCGATCTCCGACATCTTGAGCCAGCGGTGGGAGTCGTGGATCTCGAGGGCCCCCATGCCGGCGATGACGTTCGAGCCGTTGATCATGGCCAGGCCGTCCCGGGCGTGGAGGACGAGCGGCTCGATGCCGGCCCGCTTGAGGGCCTCAAGGCCCGGCAGGCGCTCCCCCTGGTAGAAGGCCTCGCCCTCGCCCATCGCCGCGAGAGCCATCTGGGACATGGGCGACAGGTCGCCGCAGGCCCCGACCGAGCCCTTCTCGCACATGACGGGCGTGACGCCCTTGTTGAGCATGGCCACGAGGGTCTCGGTGACCACCGGGCGGAGGCCCGAATGGCCGTGGCAGTGGCAGCTGACGCGGCTGAGCATGGCCGCCCGGACGGCGTCCTCGGGCAGGGGCTTTCCGTAGCCGGCGGCGTGGCTGTAGATGATGTAGCGTTGGTACCGCTCGACCTGCTCCTGGGTCAGGACGACGTTGGCCAGCTCGCCGATGCCGGTGTTGACGCCGTACATGATCTCGCGTTTGCCGATCTTGTCCTCGAGCAGGGCCCGGCACTTCTCGATGCGCTTCTTCGCTTCGGGGGCCAAGGCCACGGGCTCGCGGCCCCGGGCCACCTGGACGACCTTCTCGATGGTCAGGTTCTTTCCGTCGAGGGCGATGGGCATGGCGGCGTCTCCAATCGGGTCGAGTTCGTTCCTCCGCGGTCGCGGTCTATCACTTTATCGGAAGACGCCGGCGAAGGCAAGAGGCCCAGGCCCGCCGTCCCGGCCCGGGAGTTTGACCCGCTTCGGGCACTATGTTATAAGTGAAGGCTCATTTTGCGCTCATCCCCCGGCGGAGAACGGCCCATGCCCGAAGAGACCAAGAGGATCCTGATGACCGGCGCGGCCGGCCAGATCGGCTCGGAGCTCGTCCCGGCCCTGAGAAACACGTACGGGGGCGACAACGTCGTGGCCACGGACATCGTCCGGCCGTCCGGCGACCTCGCGGCCGCCGGGCCTTTCGAGCTCCTGGACGTCACCGACGGCCCGGCCGTTGCGGCCCTCCTCCGCAAGCACCGCATCGACACGGTCTATCACATGGCCGCCCTCTTGTCCGCTTCGGGCGAAAAGAACCCCCGGAAGGCCTGGGAAGTCAACATGACGGGCCTCCATGTCGTCCTCGAGGCCTGCCGGGAGTTCGGCGCAGCCAGGGTCTTCTCGCCGAGCTCCATCGCCGTGTTCGGACCGCTGACGCCGCGCGAGCGGACCCCTCAGGACACGGTCCTCGACCCGCGGACGATCTACGGGGTGACCAAGGTCGCCGGCGAGATGCTCTGCGACTACTACGTCCGCAAGTACGGGCTCGACGTCCGCGGCGTCCGTTATCCGGGGATCGTCAGCCACCAGACGCTGCCCGGCGGCGGGACGACCGACTACGCCGTGGCCATCTTCTACGAGGCCGTCAAGCACCGCCGCTACACGTGCTTCCTGCGGGAGGACACGCGCCTGCCCATGATGTACATGCCGGACTGCCTCAAATGCACCCTCGACCTCATGGAGGCCGACTTCGCCCGCCTCGAGCACCATTCCAATTTCAACGTCACGGCCATGAGCTTCACGGCCGGCGAGCTGGCGGCCGAGATCCGCAAGCACATCCCCGCGTTCGTCTGCGAGTACGCCCCGGACTTCCGCCAGGAGATCGCCGACTCCTGGCCGGCCACGATCGACGACAGCGCGGCCCGCGAGGAGTGGGGCTGGGAGCCGGCCTACGACCTGGCCGCGATGACCGAGGACATGCTGACCGTCCTGGGCGAGCGTCGCGCCGCCGGCGAGCTCGGCGCCTGAGGTCCATCCTTCGGCTTCGCCGGCCCGTGCTCGACGCAAAAGGCGGGCTCGATCCGGAAGCATCTTCCCTTCATGACCTGTTCCCTGTGAGCGGACCAGGTCATCAGGGCAGAACAGGCGCTCGATTCGCCTCGGCGCCTTCAGCCCCCGCAGCCGCTGGGGCGTAAACCCTTTTTTCGGCATGGTCCCGCTGAAAGATCGAGAGCTTGAGGAAGACGGCGGAGATCATCACGGTGTGGAAGAGCCGCGAGGGCAGGTTCCCCCTCCACTTCTGGGCGGCGACAAGCCGCCACCACCTCTTGAGGATGCTCTTGACGGAATAGAAATGGCGGTTGATCTTCCGGAAAGCGTCGAACACCTGGGCCGCCGTGACGATCCTCGGCCGGAAGACGAGATGGTCGCCCTCGTAGCGGGAGAGGTCCCGGTCGACGATCCGGCCCTCTCCCTCGACCGTCTGATGAAACGGCGTCCCGGGGATGGGGATGGAGATCGACAGGAGGACCGAGCTCGGGTCGATCTCGTCGAGCTTGCGGGGGATGCTCTCCAGATATTCGGGGGTGTCCTCGTCGAGGCCGAGCATCATTCCGGTGAAGGTCAGGATCCCCTTCCGCTTGAGCTTGTCGAAAAGCTCCTTGTATTCGTGGACCTTGTTCTGCCTCTTGTGGACCGAGGCCAGGCTCGGCTCATTGAGCGATTCGAGGCCGAGGAAAGCCATCCCGCACCGGGCCCTGACGAGGAGATCGACGAACTCGTCGTCATGGAGACAGTCGAAGCTGAACTGCGCTCCCAGACCCCAGAGCTTGAGCTTGGCGATCTCCCTGAGGAGCGCCTTGGCGTAATCCATGTCGCCCCCGAGGTTGTTGTCGAGGAGCATGGCCATCTTCCTTTTGGGGAGCGGCAGGCCCGCAGTCGCCGTCAGGTCGCGGACGACGTCGGGGATCGGGCGCATCCGGTAGGGGGCGTTCTGGACGGTCAGCTGGCAGAAGCTGCAGCGATACTTGCAGCCCCGGGTGGCCTCGGTGACGACGGGGACCGCGAACCCGGGCTCAACGAGGTCGTAGCGCGGCGGCGGGATGCCGTCGAGCGGCGCGCCGAACGGCGCCTCGTAGACCTTTTCGGCTTTCCCCCGGACGAGGTCCTCGACGACGCGGGGCCAGACCTTCTCGGCCTCGCCGACGACCGTGACGTCCATGTGGGGGATGACCTCCCTCGGGAACGTCGAGGGATAGCGTCCCCCGGCGATGACCGTTTTCCCGAGCTTCCGGAATTTGCGGGCCACCTCGCACGCGTGGGGGAAGCAGAAGTCCATGAAGCTCAGAGCGATGAAGTCCGCGTCCGTCGCGTAATCGATCGGACGGACCATCTCGTGGAGAAGGTCGATCTCGACGAGAGGCGGGGTCAGCCCGGCGACGAGGGCCCCCGAGAGGGGCGGGGACGGGGAATGGGCGTAGTAGGGCCGGCCCTCCCCCAGGTTCTGGAAAAGGACGATGATCTGAAGCTTCGGACGGCTCATGAATTCACCTCCTGGGCCTCGCGCAGGCGGCGGGCGACTCGGGCCATGGCGGCCTCGACGAGGCCGGGAAAGATGCCCGCCAGGACCCTGAGGGCCTTCCCTTGGGCGGACAGGACGACGGTCCTCTTTCCCGATCCGATCGCGTCCGCGACCGCCCGAGCCACGGCCTCGGGGGCGGCGTACGGGCCGCGGGGCCTGCGGGCCCCTCCGGCCTTTTTCTCGTTCCGGAAGAAATCCGTCTCCGTGTAGTTCGGCAGGACGTCGAGGATGGCGATCCCTGACGCCGCCAGCTCGCCCCGCAGGCTCTGGCACGCGGCGGCGAGGGCCGCCTTGCTCGCCGAATAGGCGGCGAGATAGGGAACGCCGTGGATCGCGGCCACGGACAGGATGTTGACGACGAGCCCTCTCCCCTGCCGCCTCATGACCGGGACGGCCTCGAGGATGCAGCGCAGGGCGCCGAAGGCGTTGACCTCCATCACCGACCGGAAATCCTCGACGGAGGTCTTGAGGATCTCCCCGTAAACGCCCGTTCCGGCGTTGTTGACGAGGACGTCGATCCCGCCCAGGGCCTCGACCGAGGTCCGGACCATCCGCCGGACCTCCTCGTCGGACGTGACGTCGCACGGAACAACGATCGGGGCCCGATGCGGCCCTCCGGCGGCGGCGATGAGGCCGGCCGTGGCCCGCAGGCGCGCCCGGCTCCTGGCCGCGAGGGCCAGGATCGCCCCCCGCCTGTCGAGCTCGAGCGCCAGGGCCCTCCCGATCCCGGACGAGGCGCCGGTGATCAGGATCCTTTGGCCCCGCAGCCCGGTCACGGCCGGCTCCCGTCCCAGGAGCAGAGAGGCGCCGCTCCCTCGTCCGGTTCTGGGGCTGGCGAGCCCTTCCGGCGGCCTTGCGGATCGGGTCCCCTCCCGGATCTCCTTCCCGCCCATACGGAAAGGAAGATCCCCGAGCCGAGGCAGGCGACGTTGATAGTGCCGTTCATGACGGCCCCGAAGAGCCCCGCGCGATAGATCCCCTGGAGGCTGTTGAAGGTCACGTCCAGGATCCCGAGAAAAACGAGCATCCCCCCGCCCACGAGAGTGAAGCTTCGCCCCCAGTCCCGGCCTTTGAGAAGCCCCGCCGCCCCGAGACAGAGAACGCCGGCGAGGGCGAGATCGGCGACGGGAAAAGCCGTCTCGAAAGCGAGGGAGGTCGCGTCGAGCCCGGGATCGCCGGTCCCGGCGGGCCCGAGCGCGAAGAACGACGCCCAGAACAGGCCGATCCCCGCCGCGAGGGCGAGCTCCCAGACGGCGACCGCGATCGTGCGGGACGGACGCGCTGTGTTCATGACCCATCCTCCAACTCGAAGAGAGGCCGGTTTTGCTCCGCGGATTGCGGCGTATTTTCCCGCCGCCGGGCGATGCTTCGGAGGCCCTTCCTTCTGAGCCGCGGGAGGGCCAGAAAAAAGAGTCCGGGAAAGGCCATGGCGGCCCGGCAGGCTGTCCCCGCGAATCCCGGGACGATCACTTCGCGCCGGCCCGTTCGCGCCGCCCTGACGATGCCCCGGGCCACGGCCTCCGGCGGGAGGGGGCCGTTGACGAAGGACATGACGGCGGCGTCATGGAGCTGCTCGTAGGCGAGCTGGGGCGTATCGACGGAATCCGGGCAGACCACGGTCACGCCGACGGGAGTCCCCTGGAGCTCGGCCGCCAGGGACAGGGAGTAGCCCCTGATCCCGAATTTCGTCGCGCTGTAGACGGCCTCGCCCGGCATGGGCACGATCGCCCCGAGGCTCGCGACGTTGACGATCTTTCCGCTTTTCTGCCGCATCATGAGAGGGAGGACCGCCCGGCAGCCGAAGATCGTGCCCAGAAGGTTGACCGAGACCTGCCGTTCGATCATCTCGACCGAAGCCTCTCCCGCGGCCCCCGGTTCGACGACGCCGGCGATATTGACCAGGATGTCGATCCGGCCTTGGCCCGCGAGAGTTCCGGCAAGGAGGGAGTCCCACGATCCGGGCCGGGTGACGTCGTGGACAAAAGTGGACAGACAGGGGGCTTTCTCCCTGAGTGCGGCCGCCGTCTCGGCCAGGGCGTCCTCCCTGATGTCGGTGAGGACGAGGCTTGCGCCCTGCCGGGCGAACGCGGCCGCGGCCGCCCGGCCTATGCCGCCCGCCGCCCCGGTCAGGACCACGACGCTTCCCGAGACTCTCATATTCCCGCCTCCTCGGCGATCTCGAACAGGCGCCGGAGATAGCCCCTTGGGTCCGTGCCCGCGGTCTCGGAGGCGTTCCTGATCCGGGCCGTGTCGAGGGGAACGAGTCCGGCCGCCGTTCTGAAATGGACGCCCCCTCCCCCGGCGACCTCGCCGATCGGGAGCGGCGACCAGCCCGCCGCCTCCGCGTGCACCAGGAAACGGCGTTCCCGGTCCTTCGGGACCGTAAAGCAGAGCTCGAACTCGCCATGGACGGCGGCGAGGGCCAGCCAGGCCGGAAAGCCGCAGAGCCGGGCGATCCTCAGCGCCTCGGGATGCAGGATCTCCGTCCCGCCGGCCTCGACGATCATCCGGCAGCCGTTGAGCCGCATCAGGGTGTCGAGAGTGTGGACGAGCCCGTCGCTCGTATCCATCACCGCTGTCGCCCAGCCCCGGAGAAGGCCGCCCTCCGCGATCCTGGCGACCGGGCGGAAGGGCTGCCCCAGCTGCACCCCCGGCGGCTTTTCGAGGGCCAGGAACGCGAAGACGTTGCCGAGCCCCGCGGGACCGCTCAGGTAGATCCTGTCCCCCGGCGCGGCGCCGACGCGCATCAGCCGGTCCGAGCGGGGAACGAGGCCGACGGCGCAGCCGGCGAGCAGGAGCCCTGCGCTTCGATTGGTGTCGCCGCCGAGGACGTAGGTCCCGAGAGAGCGGCAGGCCGCCTCCACGCCCTCGGCCAGACCGCCGAGAAGGCGTTCCTCGTCCGTTTCGGGGCAGCCGACGATCATCATTAGGCCGAGGGGGTCCGCGCCGACGGCGGCGAGGTCGGAAAAGTTCGACATGGCCAGCATCCAGCCGGCGAACCGGGGATCGGCGTAGAGGCCACTCTCGACCTCCTCGGAAACGGCGTCGGCGGTGATCGCCAGGTCGAACGCCCCGGATCTCTCCATCCTGACGATCTCGGCGTCCGCCTCGTGGATCCCGTTGACCCGGTGCGGCGGACTGAGGAGCCGGCCGGCGATGCGGCCGATGCGGACGTTTTCCAGGATCTCGTTCATCATGGGCAGACCCTCACTGTCTCCCGGAGGAGCCGGATGCGCAGGCTCCGGGCCGGAAAGACCTCGCCGTCCATCTCGAGCGCCGTCGGCAGAGCCGTCGAAACCCGGACGTCCGCCGCCAGCCAGGTCCTCGTCCCGGGCAGGCCGCGGAACCGGCCGTTCGCCAAGGACGCCAGCGTCCTCAACCGGCGCGGGATCCCCATCCCCTCGCAGAGAGCGACGCCGAAGGTCGTGCTCCGGCCGTCGACGGCGAGGTCGTAGCGGAGATTGCCGCTGAAATGGGGGTTGATGACGACGCTCAAGTTCGTGACCGCCGCGGTCAGCGATTCGCCCTCGACAGCGAATTCCGCCGGGACGTCCGGAGCGGCCAGGATCGTCTTCAAGGCCGCGTAATAGATGGCCCCCGGGACGAAGCGCCGTTTGAGGCCGTCGAGGACCCGGTCGCCATGGTTGAAGAAGGCATTGGCCTGAGCGATGATCCCCAGGCTGCAGTTGAGAACGAAATAGCGGCGTTTCGTCCCGCCCTTCTCGTCCTCGAATTCGACCTCCCCGACGTTGTGGAGATAGGACCCGGCCGCGTCCAAGCGGACGGGGATGGACCCGTCGAGCGCCCGGGCCAGATCGCGCGGCTTGTGAAAGTCGTTGCTCGAGCCGAGGCCGACCGCTCCGAGGATCACCCGGCGCCGCCTGTCCGCGTCCAGGCTCATGATCTCGTTCATGACCAGGTTCACGGTCCCGTCCCCGCCCGCCGCGACGACCAGAGCGTCGCCTCCCGCCGATCCGTTGCGGAGGGCGCGGGCGAGATCGCCGGGATCGAGAACGATCCGGGATCCCCCTCCGAGACGGGAGCTCTCGAGGGCCGCCCGGACGCTCTCCCAACTGCGAAGGCCTCCCCCGTTACGGGCCCGGGCGTTCAGCAGGACGATGGTCGTCACACCTGCCTCCTCTCCGGCCTGACCATGAGCGCCGACTCGAAGAGCAGATAGAAGACGCCGAACGGCGCGAGCCACTCCGGCTTGCGGCTGAGGATGACGGCGGCGCAGCCCAAAATGAAAGACCGGACGACGTGGGAGATCGGGCCGTGGGCTTCGGCTTCGCTCCGTGTCCCGTGGATCCCGACCTGGGCCGCAAGGCCGAGACCCGCCGCCGCGGCGAGCGCCACGGCCACAGGGGCGGTGAGCCGGCCGGACAAGGACACCGCGAGGGCCACGGAGGCCAGGAACAGGACGGCCAGGGCGTCGCTCCAAAACGCCGCGGCGCGCCAGCCGAAGACGACAGGCAGGGTTTTGTATCCCGTGGCCCGGTCGGCGCCGATGTCCTTGAAATAACCCATGACGACGAAGTTGGCGTAGCCGAAAAAGACCGCCAGGACGGAGACGAGAAAAGACGCCCCGGCCGGGCCGCCCGGCGGGAGGACATCGAGAGGCGCCGCGCCTTTTTCGACCAGCCGGCCCATCAGGGGAAGTAGGGCGACGATCCAGGAATTCCAGAACGGGCCTCCCCACCACCGTCTCTTGAGAGGGGTATAGGTCAGGAGCCCGACGACGGCCAACGCCCCCAGGACGAGGTTCGCCGGATTGAGCCAGGTCAGAAGGGCAAGCCCCGAAACGAGCCCGGCGAGACTGACGGCCAGGACCTGGCCCCGGGAGATCGCCCCCCTTACCAGGGGCCTGTAGGGAGCGGACAACGAGTCCGTATCGGTTTGGAAGCAATCGGTCAGGGCCTGCCCGAAGCCGTAGGAGAGGAAGAGGGGGAGAAAACCGAGAGCGAGACGAGCCGTCCCGATGTTCTCGCCGAAAGCCATTCCGACGAGCCCGGCGGCTCCCGAAACGAAAACGAGATAGGGGCGCATCGTGACGAGGTAGCTCTTCCAGAATCCCAGCGTCCGAATGGAGGCGAAACGGGGGAGATCACCGCCGGCCCGCCGGTCCGAAACTAGGTCCGACATCCGACCCTCCGCCATCCAATATGGGAGAGAGGGGGAGCGAAGTTGTCAGGGAGGCGTCAAGAAGATGTCAAGAGTTTGTGAAGCCCGGTCCCGCCTTCGCCTCCTCTACCTGCCCGACTTCAGCCGCTCGGCCAGGAAATTGGGCAGGGCGAAGGCCGCCTTATAGATCTCGGCGTTGAAATACCTCAGGCCGCCCGGGATGTAGAGCGTCCGGACCTTGTCCGGATCGACCTTGTCCGAGAGGAAGTCGTAGCACCACATGCCCATCGGGTAGGTCGGGACCGGGCCGAGGTAGAGCCGGGCGCGGCGGAAGATCCGCTTCAGGAAGGCGCTCTTTCGCGCATGGGAATCCAGGTGGAGCATGAGCGAGCCGGCCTGGGCGGCGATGATCCCGCCTGGACGGAGCTTCGACTTGAGCTTCCGGTAGAAGGCCTCCTGGTGGAGGACGGTCGACGGCCCGACGGGATCGGAGGAATCGACGAGGATGACGTCGAACGTCTCCCGGACCTCGTCGATGAAGACGTTGCCGTCCTCGACGACGAGCTCGGCGCGGCGGTCTCGGAGCGCCGCTCTCAGCCAGGGAAAATGCTCGCGGCAGGCCTCGATGACCCGGCCGTCGATCTCCACGAGCCGGGCCTTCCTCACCGGGTGCTTGAGGACCTCGCGCAGGGCCCCTCCGTCCCCGCCGCCGATGATCAGGATGTTGGCCGGCCGGGGATGCGAGCACATGGCCGGATGGGCCAGCATTTCGTGGTAGGTGAACTCGTCGCGCTCGGTCGTCTGGACGAGGCCGTCGAGGAACAGGACCCGGCCGTAATCCTTGTTGCGGATGATCTCGATGCGCTGGTATTTCGAGCGCCCCTCGTAGAGGACGTCCTTGACGGTGAAGAAGTTGCCCGAAGCGGCCGTCTGGTATTCCCTGGCTTCCGTCTTTTTCGCGTTGAGGGCTCTGGCCGTCTTCATGCTCCGTTCTCCTCGGGGACCCGTCAGTAGAGCTTGTCGAGCTTGACGCCCTGGTAGTACTTCTTGAGGATGTCCTGATAGCGCGCGCCGGTCAGGGCCATCCCGTAGGCTCCGACCTGGCAGAGGCCGACGCCGTGGCCCCAGCCCCGCCCGGTGAAAAGGAAGGAATCCACGCGGCCGGCCTCGTCGTAGGTCCGGTCGATGACGAACAGCGTGTCGCGCAGGCCGAGTGCGGCGCGGATGGGGAATCCGCTGACCGTCACGCTCTTGGCCGTGCCCTTGACCAAGAGGTCGAGGGCCCGTCCGGATGAGCCCCGCGACTTGACCGAGACGTCGACCAGGCTGCCGATCGCATAGGACCGGCCGAGCAGGGCCTCGAGCTCGTCCCGCGTCTTGCGGACCTGCCAGCGGTTGTATCGGGAAGAGCGGTCGAGGACGTTGGAGCTCGGCGGATAGATGACCTCGAGGAACGTGACCTCCCCTCCCCGCTCGATCCAGCGGACCCTCTCCCCGCCGAGCAAGGTCAGCTTCGAGGCGAAGATGGCGGCCCCGTCGAGCTTGCGGATGAGGTGGATGTGGTTGGAGACATTGAGCGTCCTCGGTCCCTCCGGCTGCCCGACCTCGATCCTGCCTTTCGTCGCGGACAGGAAGTCCCCGATCTGGAACAGGTCCTTTTCGGAAGTGACGGCCCTGGCCAGGGCCATAGCCAGTTCCGCGCGGCTGACGGCCCGGCCGAGATCCTCGGCCTCGAGCGAGCCCGGGAAAAGGCCCGACTGGAGGCAGTAGGCCAGCGCCCGCCGGTTCTGGCCCTGGGCCGCCGGGAGGTCCTTGAGGAGGAAATCGACCTCGGTCTGGAGAAGCAGGCGTTCGGTCCGGTCTTTCCAGCCGAAGGCGTCGACGAGGAGCCCGGCCAAGGCGCCGAAAGTGAGGCCTGAGGGCGAGGGATCGAAGCCGTCCGCCCGCAGCCCCATCACTTTGAGGCTGTCCCGGACCCATTCGACGGCTTCCTCGAAGGACGCGTCCTGACGGAAGTCCAAGGGGGCGGCGCCCACCGGGATGACGCCCAGGCCGACGAGGACGGCGGCGTCGAGGCTCGCGTTGCGGCCGTCGATATAGATGGGCGTGACCGGCCTTTGGGACTCGAGCAGCCACTCCGGCTGCTTGTCCGTGCTGCATTCGACGCTCTTCAAGTACGGGACGGCCCGGCCGCCGAACACGTTCTCGGCGTTCTCGGTCTTCCCGCCGCACGTGCTGTGGTAGAGGGCGTTGATGAGTTCGCCCTTGTACCGCAGGACCTCGCCGCGCGTCTCCGCGACGGCCCTGTTGCTCAAGGCGTGCTCGGCGGACATGCCCATATAAAGCTGGGAACGGGGGGTGTGGACCAGGTCGTAGCCGAGGTCCTTGAACTGCCCCAGGTTCTTGACGGCGTAGGTCCGGGCGGCCACGGCCTGGGCTTTGAGGGCATCCAGACTGTTGAACTGCCCGGGCGACAGCTCGCCGGGAACGACGCTCATCAGATAATCCTCGAGGCTGAGGGTGTTCGTCAGGACGACCCCTTTGCGCGTCCCCCGGAGGATGAAAAAGCCGCGGTAGCTCCGGCCGTTGAAGGTCAGGAAGCTTTGGCCGCTGGCCGGGATGAAATAGATGACGGAGTCGCGCCCGAGCGGCTTGAGCGCGGCCTCGACGACCATCCAGAGTGGCTTGGAGTCCGGTTCGGTGATGTCTTCCCGCCGGATCCAGACGTCCTTGAGCCCGAGCGCGTCGAGCTCCTGGATCTTGGCCAGGGCGTCGCCGCGGGTCAGGAAATCGCCGAGCTTGACCTCGAAGACCCCCCCGGCCCCGTTCTCGAGGTTCTCCTCGACGTAGACGTTCCCGGCGATCCTCCTCCGGAACCCGGCGGCGGCTTGATCGGCTTCCCTGCGGTCCTTGGCATAGGCCAGCAGGAGCACGTACTTCTCCGTGAGCTTCTCGCCGCCGCCCTTGACCAGGGCCTCGGAGGCGTCGTCGGAGATGAGCTTGTAGCTCGCGCCGACCTCGTAGATCTTCATGCCCGAAGAGGAGCCGATCCGGATGTCCTTGAGGTTCTGCCCGAGGCCGATGGTGATCACCGGCTTGGGGATCAAGAAGCCGTGGAAGAAGTCCCCCTCGGTCCCGAACTCGACGGGGATGCCCCCGAAAAAGAAGAACCCGAGGAACAAGATGAAGATGTATTTGATCCTATGCAAACTCATGGGTTACCTGGCTGACTAATTGATGGTTTCATTATAGCGGGCGGGGGACCTCCTGTCAAGTGAAAAATCAAGATGTGCTATAGACCCGGGCTGCGGCCACAACCTGTTGTGCCTACGGTCCTTTTGATTAGCCTCCTCCCTCCAGCCCGGGCTTGTTCTGCCCGTTCCCGAGTTGTGATAGAATCCGGGCAAACGACCGCTGCGGAGGCCGGACCATGAAACGAGCGCTCATCATCGCCCTGACGACCCTGTTTCTCGGGCCCGCCGGGTACGCCCGCGAAGCCGATCTGGCCCGGATCTTCCTTCCCGGGAGGGCCGTTCTGGATGCCGACGGGGACGGCTTCCCGGAAAAGCCGTCCGTGACCATCGTCATCCCTGACCGGCCCACGGCCCGGGAGCTCGCCCTGGCCGCCGACATCGCCGCTCGGGTCAATTTCGAGAGCCTGGCCCTGGACTTCGGCCTTGTCCGCCGCGAGTCTGAGGTCCGGGGGCGGCGCGATCTGCCCGGCCTCATCCTCGTCGGCGGACGGCTGGCCCTCGCCCGTGAAGCCCTCAAGGAGGGAGCGGGGCGCGGAGCCGGTGCCCTGGCCGCCCATCAAGGCCTGGTCTTTGCCTTCGAGCTCAAAGGCCAGAACGGCATCGCCTGCATCGCCGGCTCGGACGAGACCCTGCTCAGGACGGGAAGGGCCTTTTTCCTCCGTTGGCCCTATTTCTGGGAGATCTGGGGGCGCGAGGCCCGGGCGACCTACGAGGCCCTCGAAGAGGACCTGGACAAGTTCTTCGCCGAGGCGGACGCCCGGCCCTCCCGAACGGCCGTCAAGGAGGCCCTCTACGAATTCACCGTCCCTCCGGCCGCCGCCGATTCCCTTCAGGCCCTCGCGTTCGACCAAGGGCAGGTCCGGGGCCTGACGGTAGAGCTCCATTTCGCGGACGACGGACGGAAGGACCGGGCTCTCGACGCCCTGAAGGCGCTGCGCGCTCAACAGAGCAAGGGGATCCGGACGGACGTCCTGTCCTATCCCGGATGCGCCGGCCTGAGCCTCGTGCTTCGCGGACGCGGGGCGAGCTCGAGGGCCGAACTGCCGAGGGTCGGTTCGACGAAACGGCTTCTGACCCCGGCCTTCAAGGACCGTCCGGGGGCCGAGCCGGCGGGCAAGGAGTTCGACCTCCTCGGCGTGTTCTCGACGAAGGCCGTTTATTCCGACCAGGACCGCGACGGGATCCCGGACGGCGTGGATACGACGGTCGTCATCCCGGCGGACGGTCCGGCCCTGGGGACCTCCCTTTTGTCAACCAGGCTGGTCCTGGACACGGCCGGGGCCTCGTTCCCTATCGTCCGGCTCGACGCCGAGATCGAGCACCGGAGATCCCTGGCCGCGCCCATTCTCGTCGGCCCCAATGCCTTGACCGCGGATCTCGTCAAGACAGGCAAGCTCAATCTCCCGCGGCTAGGCCCGGCCGAAGGGCTCTTGAAGATCGTTCCCGCGGCTTTCGGGAAATCCTCGGCCTTGGTCGTGCACGCTCCGGACGAGGCGGGCTTGGAGGGCGTCCTGGCCTACCTCAGCCGGAAGTTCCCTCATTTCGAGGAGTTCGGGGACGGGCACCCTCAGCTCGGGGACGCCGCAGCCGACCTGGAGAAATTCTTCAAGGGCGAAAAAGGAGCGGCGGAGGCCTGGCTGTGGCACGCGCTCGACGGCGCCGCGGCCGAGGTCAAGGGTCTGGACCTGGATCTCTTCGAGGCCCGGCTCCTGCTGCCCATGCCGAACCCACAGTTCGAGGACGCCGTCCGCGAGCGGCTGGCCGGCGCCGTCCGGGCGCGCGACATCAGGGTCGAGTCCGCCGATCTCAGGACCGGCCCGAAGGTCTTCGAGAAGGAAATGACGTTCACCTGGGAAGGCGACGACGCCCTGTCCTCGATCGAGGAGAAGCTCCGCGGGCTTGCCGGGGCGGAGGGCTCGGACAGCCCTCTCAAGATCAGCCTGGGGCTCAGCGAATCTCCCGCGGTCCGGGAAAGGATCCGCCGGGAGGTCCTGAGGCTCGTTCGCGAGGCCGGGCGGGTCGAACCGGACGTGGAGGTCCTGTCGGCCTATAAGCCGGGCTTCTTCTGGATGATCGAAAAGGTCCTCCCCGGGCTCAGGGAACGAAACGTCCATCGCCTTGTCGTCCGCTTCTCCCGGGAGGACGAGGACGTCACCCGCCCCAAGCGGACCTACGCCGAACCGTCCCGCTGGCTCCAGGAGCTCTATCCCGTCGACGAGATCCTCGCCCGGGACCTGGGCTTGCCTCTGGAGAGGATCGAATTCGAGGTCAAGGACGCCGGCGGTCCCATCTACGAGGTCCTGGCCTTCGATGCCGGAGGGGCCGTCCTCCTGGAGGACCGTTTCTCTCCTGCGGTCCGCGAGATCCCTCTCCTCGACGTCCTCCCCGAGTGGGGCACGGCCAAGGTGACCAGCGGCTGGCTGCGGATCGTTTCGGGCCGGGAGGTCATTCATGAGACCCTCCTGCGGACCGATCTGGAGAAGATATGGGGCTTCTATCAGGAGGAGGTCCTGAAGACCGTCGTGGCCCATGTCCGGAAGAAGACGGGGGGACAGCCGACCTTCTCCAAACAACCCTACTTCAGGAGGCTGCTCATCGACGTCCGGGCCAGCGAGCCGGACTTCAAGCTCGGGTTGGACGAGGAGATCGTCAGCTCCCTCGAGGCCCTCCACGACGAGATCTACTTCGATACCCTCGACCTCTTGAGAGGGATCACCCTTTTCGACCCGGAGGACAAGGAGCTCCCGGAGGACGCCTCCCGGTCCTCGGCGCCGGGCAACGTCCTGCCCGTCATGCACCCGTCGCTCGAAGGCGGCCCCGCCCGGGTCAAGGCCGTCCTCGAGGACGCGCCCGCCCCGTCGCCCCAGTTGACCGTCCGCTGGAAGGCCGCCGGACGCGAGGAGGTCGTGCGTCAGTCCGTTTTCCCCAAGCTGGCCCCGAAGGCGACGCGCCTCACAGAGCTCGTCCTCGGCGGGCGGAGCCGCGTCGAGTCCCTGACGTTCGAGACGGAGTGGGACAAAGAGGCCGACTATCTGGCTCTTGTCGAGATCATCGGCGCCTGGCGGGAGCTGTCCTCGACCGGGGTGTTGGAGGACGCGTTCCGTTTCCCGGGCCTCGGGACGATCGCCGTCCGCCTTCGTCACGGCGACCGGGAAAAGGAGGAGAGGCTGATGGTCGCTCCCGTCCCGCCGGGGAAAAAGCCCGCCGGCCGGCCGGTCCCTCCCGCCGCGCCCGGGGAGCCCATCGTGACGACCCGCGAGATCATCTCGCCCGCCATGTGCGCCGGCATCGTCGAGCGCCTGTCCGGATACGACGCCGTCCGGAGCTACGTCGGAGGCCGGTCCTACGAGGGCCGGGACGTGCCGGTCATCGAGATGTTCCTGCCTCTGGCGACCTACGTCTCGAGGCCCCGGCTCATCGCCTTCAAGCCGACGCTCCAGGTCACGGCGCGCCAGCACGCCAACGAGGTCTCGGCGACGAACTACCTGCTCCGCTTCGCCGAGCTCACGGCCCGCGATCCCGTCTACGGGGAAGCCCTCCGGAAGATGAGCTTCGTCTTCCAGCCGCTGGAGAACCCGGACGGCGCCGAGCTGGCGACCGAGCTCCAGAAGATCTCCCCCTTCCACAGCCTCCATGCCGGGCGCTACGGTTCTCTCGGCGTGGACATCGGCTACCAGACAGGCTCCAAGCCGCTCCTTCCGGAGGCCATGGTCCGGACCCGTCTCTACGAGAGGTGGCTCCCGGACATCTTCCTCAACCTTCACGGCTACCCCTCCCACGAATGGGTCCAGCCGTTCTCGAACTACACGCCGTACCTTTTCCGGGATTATTGGATCCCCCGGGGCTGGTTCACGTACTTCCGCTCGCCCGCCCTGCCGATCTACGAGAAGCAGCGGAGGGAAGCGGACGCCCTGATAGGCCTGATCATCGGGGAGATCCAGGCCGATGAGCGCTTCGCCGCCTCCAACCGGAAGTTCTACGACCGCTACGAGCGCTGGGCCGGCCGTTGGGCGCCCCACATGAACGCTTTGGAGATGGCCGGCGGGGTCAACATCTATGCCCGGCGGCGGGGCCCCGTGGAGAACCGCCTTACAGCTAGGACCCAGGCCACGTTTGTCGAGCAGACCCCCGAGGTCATGGACGGGACGGCCACGGGCGACTGGCTGGAATTCCTCTGCGAACAGGGCTTGGCCTATCTCCGGGCCCACGTCAAGTATCTCGGGCGGGCGAAGGTCGAGACCGTCCGGATCGAAGAGGAGGTCCGCGGCCGGGTCCGGCTGACGTTCGTCAGAGGCCGGCCCGGGGACTCGGCCGGGGTCCCCTGACGGCTCGCGGGACGGGCGGTTGTCAAGGCGGCGGGAAATTGATAAGATGAGGGGCGCCGGCGAGGAACGGGGCCGGGACGCGATGGACACACAGACGGATCTCCTCATCATCTCCGAAGATTTCTCGCTCTTCGAGACGATCAAGAAGGCGCCTGTAGGGGTCGACGTCAACGTCTATTTCTCCCAGGCCGGCGACGACTACCTGGCCGTCGTCCGTGACCACCGGATCCGCGTGGTCCTCGTCGATTCGGGGGGCTCCACGGCCGAAGCCCTCGTTGTCCTCAAGAAGCTCAAGAAGTTCGACCCGCTCATCGACGTCCTCGTCGGCGGCGAAGCCCCGGGCCCCGAAGCCGTGCAGGACATCATCCGGGCGGGAGCCACGGACTTCATCGCCCGGCCCTATCAGGGGGACATCCTCCAGAACATCCTTGGCCGGATCTCCCGCAAGCGGACCCTCCGCCGCGAGACGTACGAGCTCGAGCGCAAGCTCGAGCGCAAATACGTCTTTCAGGGCCTGATCAGCCGGAACCCCTACATGCTCGAGGTCTTCGGCCTGATCGAGAACATCGCCAAGTACTTCACGAGCGTCCTCGTCACCGGGGAGACCGGGACGGGCAAGGAGGTCGCGGCCCGGGCCATCCACGCCCTGAGCCCCTTCAAGGACCGCCCGTTCGTCGTCTGCGACTGCGCGGCGATCCCGGAGAATCTTTTCGAATCCGAGCTCTTCGGCTACAAGAAAGGGGCCTTCACGGGGGCCGAGAAGGACAAGCGGGGTCTGTTTGAGGAGGCCGACGGCGGGGTCATCTTCCTGGACGAGATCGCCGAGGTCCCCGTCGCCGTCCAGGCCAAGCTCCTGCGGGTCCTCGAGAACCATGAGTTCCGGCCGCTAGGGGCGGGCGAGAGCACGCATGTCGAGGTCCGGGTCGTGGCGGCCACCAACCAGGACCTCCCCGGCCGGGTCCGGGCGGGAGCCTTCCGAGAGGATCTTCTCCATCGTTTGAACAAGGTGACCATCGAGCTCTCCCCCCTCCGCGAGCGGCTCGAGGACATCCCTCTTCTCGTCCGGCATTTCCTGCAGGCGGCCAACAAGCGGTTCGGAAAGAACGTGAGGGGCGTCTCCCGGGAGGTCCAGAAGCTGTTCCTCAAGTACAACTGGCCGGGCAACGTCCGGGAGCTCGCCAACGTCCTGGAGAGCGCGGCCATGCTCTGCAAGAAGGACTTCATCGACGTCGGCAACCTGCCGAAGTACCTTCGGGATTTCATCCCCCCCGAGGGGGCCCTGGCCTTCGCCGGGAGGGACCATCTCTCGACGCTCGACGACCTGGAGAAGGACTACATCACCTATCTTTTAAAGGTCACGAAAAGGAACATCCGGCAGACGGCCAAGATCCTCGGCGTCTCGAGAACGACGCTCTACAACAAGCTCCTCAAGTACAAGATCGAAGGCTGAGGCGGGGGCCGGGGCCGGTCAAGCGGGCAGGGGCCGCCCGTTCTTCTTCGAGGTCTTGTCCTCGTACATCTTCCTGTCCGCCAGGGCGAGAAGCTCCTGGACGGAACAGGGCTTGTCCGGATCGTAGCGGGCGGTCCCCAAGCTCACCGAGAGAGGATAGCCCCTTCCCGGCCCGGCGTTGAGGGCCGAGAGCCTGTCCCGGACCCTCCGGACGAGGCCCGCTGGCTTCCAGTCCGAGGCGTCGATGGCCAGGACGGCGAACTCGTCGCCGCCGATGCGGGCGATGATGTCGGACTCCCGGAAGGCATCCCGGAGGACCCCGGCCGCGTCGGCCAGGGCCCGGTCCCCCTCCTTATGGCCGAACGAGTCGTTGATCTTCTTCAGGTCGTCGAGGTCGGCGAAGAGCAGGGACAGGTCCTTTCTCGTCCGGTTGGCGATCTTGACCTGCTGTTCGGACAGGGCCATGAACCCCCGCCGGTTGTAGAGCCCCGTCAATTCGTCAACGAGCGAGAGGTCCCGGAGTGCGTCTTCCGTGCGGGTCCGGTGAACGGCGATCGCGTACAGGGTGGCCAGTCTCTCGACCGCCTCGAGGTCCCTTTCCTCATAGGGGTGGTCGGCGTTGGCCACGACGATGAGCCCGACGATGCTTCCGGACATGATCGCGGGGACGGCCAGGAATTGGCCTACGGGGAGGTGCCAGTCGGGCAACCCCGAGAACCGGGGATCCAGGCTGGGGACATTGGCCAGGATGGATTTCCCCTTCTGGAGCGCCCACTGCCACATGGCCGACAGGTCATGGGCCCTCTCGAGCCGTTCGGGGTGCCCGGCCGCCATGGCCCCGGCGTCCGCGGTCATCGCCGCGGCCACCAGCTTGGCCGCCTTCTGATCGACGTACCCGACGAGCGATGTCGCGCTGGAGGTCAGCCGGCGGGCGTGCTCGAGGACCACGGCCGACATCTCCTCGATCGGCGTCGGCGTCAGGAGCCGTTCGGAAACGGCGGCCTCGGAGGTCTTGACCCGGAGGTTCCACGAGAGGATCGCGTCGGTCTGCTTCTTCTTGGTGATGTCCTCGATGGTCCCGTCATAGTACAGGACGCGGCCGTGGCGGTCCTTCACGGTCCGGGCCGTGTCCCTGACCCAGATGACCGTCCCATCGCGGCGGCGGAGCTGGGTCTCGAAGGACTCGATGAAGCGGTCGCCCTCGAGCAGGGTCTGCCAGCTTTCCCGGTCGGCCGGATTGAGGTGCAGATCCCAGGAATTGACGGCCTTGAGCGAGGCGACATTGGGGTATCCCAGCATGCGGGCCAGCGCCGGGTTGGCGTCCACGATCTCCCCTTGGGGGGTCGCCCTGTAGATGCCCACCGGGACTCCCATGAAGACCGACCGGACCTTTTCCTCGCTGGCCTCGAGGGCGGCTTCGGCGAATCGGGTCCGGGCCCGTTCCTCGGCCAAGGTCCGGACCATCCGGGAATTGGCCAGGGCCAGCCCGGAGATCTTGGCCAGAGCCAGGGCCAGGCCGAGATCATGCTCTCTATGGTCGGAGAATGGCATCCCCGAGATCTCGACCACGCCAAAGAGCTCGCGCCCTTGAGCGATCCGCAGGAAAAGGCCGTTGCGGTCCTGGGCCCAGGCGTATTCCGCGGCCAGGTTCAGCATCCGGTCCCGCAGAGTCCCATCGAGCGCCTCGTTTTCGGACAGGGCTTCGGCCGGGTGAAAGGCCACGCTCTGGGGGGACAGCATGGTCTGGAATATCTCGAGGATGCCCGCCCGGGCTTCGTCCTCGCCCCGGGCTTTGGTTACGGAGCCTAGGAGATGGCCGATGCGGCCATATTCGGTGATCTGCCCTCTCAAACCTGACAGCCTCTCTTCGAGCCCGTTCCTGGTCCTTTCCAGCCGCCAGGAAAGAGCGATCTGGCCGAGGCTCAACTGGAAGAAACCGAGGCCGGAAGGATGGATCTCGCTGGGCAGCCGCAGGAAGCGGGCGAGATCCTTGAGGTCCCTATCGATGCGAGGATGGAGGCCCGTATCGAGAAGGACCAGTTTTTTCCGCGAGCCGCGGAAGAACTCCCGGGCCCCTTTATCGTCACCGGGCCAGCGCCTCTCGATGTGCGTTCGCCAATCCTTCAGCCATCCGGGAAGCAGGAGGAGCGCCTCCTCGCGGAGGAATTGGACGAGGACGTCCTTGTCGGCGATCCATTCGACGCACTGGCTCCTCTGGGAGACCTGGCAAACGTCCCGACCGCCCATCTCCTGGGCCGCGCGGGTCAGGCAATAGCTCCCGATGAGGCAAGCGGAACGCCCCTTTTGGAGGCACGATTCGACGGACGCTCCCAGCCCCTCCCAACGGGCCTCGACCAGGTCGCAGTCGACGGGAAGGTTGGCGAAATGGATATCGCGGAACTCCGGGAGAGCGGAAACGGCCCGGGTCTCCCGGTCGAAGTGGGAGCACAAAATCAGACAAAGGTCTCGAACCATCGTCCGGACATCCCGCCTCGCCCCACGGGCGCATCGCCCATCACAAGCGAAAGCCCATAGAGATAATATGTCCACTATTTGGACACATTGATTATATCACGCTTTTTTGCCATAAATCAAGTGATTTATTAATATTGCACTTTTTATAATGTCCGGTATAATTACATATCATCCATCGCGAATCTGAACCGACCATATCGATCGGTGGCAATCCGCCGGACTGTCGAGTAATATGATCACATCCGGCATCGATGGAAAACAGGTATTGGTCAGGAGGAGATCGATGAAACGAGCTATCGTGAACGCCCTGTGGGCCGTGACGCTGGCGGCGCTGGCTGCCGCGCCTTGTTCCGGGCAGAACGCTCAAGAGGTCCTCTCGAAGATGATCGACGCCATGGGCGGACGAAAAGCCCTCCAAGCCGTCAAGGACACGACCATCAGCGGCTCGATCGAAGTCGCCCGGTACGGACTTACGGCTTCCCTCACCATGTACCAGAAAGGACCGGACAAGCTGCGCATGGACATCGACGTCATGGGCATGATCATCAGCCAGGGCTTCGACGGGACCAAGGGCTGGTTCACGGACCCGCAGGCCGGGTCGACGCAGGAGATGCCCGAGGCCCAGAGCCGGGAGCTCGCCCGCCAGGCCCTGGGCAACGCGGCCCTGCTCGATCCCGGGAAGTTCGGCATCTCTGTGGCCCTGAAACCGAGGATCGAGCTCGACGGCCGGGAGCACCTGGCCCTGGAACAAACGTGGGCCGACGGACACACGATCACTTCCTTCATCGATCCTGTGACCTACCTGCCCGCCAGGACAAGGACAAGGGCCATCGGCCAGGCCGGCGTCGAGGTCGACAGCGAGACCTTTCTCTCGGACTACCGGAAGGTCGGGAGCATCGTGGCCGCCCACTCGATCCGGAACCTGCAGGACGGGGTCGAGGCCATGAGGCTGACCATCTCCAAGGTCGTCGTGAATTCGAACCTCGACGACTCCCTGTTCGCCATGAGATAGCCCCCCGGACCGGGGAGCGCCAGCTAGCCTGATCTATTCACGAGTCGAGGCGGCTGCAGATGCAAGGCGTGGAGGGTGAAGCTGTACTCCTAGTACTGCGAACCCTTCGCAACACAGCAGATGCGGCCGGATCGGCTCGCCCGGAGGGTGAAAATGCCGGTCTTTCTGAGAGGAGCCTGAAAAAGCCCTGGCAAAAATCGGAAAGCCGGAAATCCTTCAGATATCGCAGGACCTAGAGAACACATCGGCATTTTCATGAATAGGTCAGGCTAGGACCGGTCTTCCAGGTCCTTGCGGTCGAGGACGGAGGCGAAGAGGTCGCCTTCGGCGGCCGCGGCGCCGTCGACGACCGCCCGTCCCCTCATGTGCCAGACGCGTCCCTTCAACCGGACGAACTCGACCTCGAGGCGGAGCTGATCGCCGGGAACCACGACTTTCTTGAACTTGAACTTGTCGACCTTGCTGAGGACGACGAACTTGGTCTCCGGATCGGGGATGGAATTGAAGAGCAGGACCCCTCCCGCCTGGGCGATGGCCTCGATGATGAGGACGCCGGGCATGATCTTCCACTCCGGGAAGTGCCCTTGGAAGAACTGCTCGTTGCAGGTCACGTTCTTCAGGGCCGAGATGTTCTTGCCGGGCGTCATGTCCAGGACGCGGTCCACGAGCAGGAACGGGAACCGGTGCGGAAGGAACCGGGCGATCTTTTCGATCGAGATCATGGCGCCGACCTCCTCTCGTCCTCAGAACGTCGTGCCGATGGCGAACCGGAAGGCGAAATCCGGATCGTTCGGGAAGATCTTCTTGTTGTTGTAGGCGAAGATGAGGCGGAACGGGACCCGCAGGGCCGGGACGAAGATCCGGGCCTCGATCCCCGCCGAGATGTACATGCTCTTCAGGGAGAAGTCCCGCCCTGCGGGGAGGGCATTCCCCATGTCGTAGAAGAAGATGGCGTAGACCGGCCCCCCGACGGGGATGATGTACTCGGCGTTGAAGACGAACGCCTTGAGGCCTCCGATATTGTAGCCTCTATCGTCCCGGGGGCCGATCGTGTAGACCTCGTAGCCCCGAATCGACCGCTCGCCGCCGAGGAAGAACCTCTCCCAGTAGGGGACCTGCGAGTCCCCGATGGGCCTGACGAACTGGTATTCGGCATGGACTCCGATGACGTGCCGGCCGATGAACGGCTGATAGCGGGTGAACTGGATGGAGGGCTTGATGAGGTCGATCTCTCCGCCGAGGAACGTCCCCGCGTATTTCATGGATAGCGAATACATCGTCCCCCGGCTCGGGGTCAGCGGGCTGTCGATCGTCGAGTAGTAGATCATGGGGGTGATGGAGCTCATGTTGTACTTGCCCGAGGCCCCGTACAGGAGCGCGTAGTAGGACCCCTCGGGGTAATCCATCTCGATCTTCTGGAACGTGTAGACGGCGTTCACCCGCCACATGCCGAAGATCCTGGCCCCTGTGCTGAGGTCGATGCCCTGGGTGTTCTGCTTGTAGATGCCGTACGTGCTGTAGTCGGCCTTCCTCCAATAGACATTGAACCCGGCCGTGATGGGCTTATCGAAGAGATAGGGTTCCGAGAACCCGAAGGAGTAGTTCTTGACCAGCTTCCCCGTCTGGAGCATGAGCTCCAGGTTCTCGCCGGCCCCGAGGAAGTTGACTGTCGAATAGCTGAAGGCGATGAACGTCCCCTCGTAGCCGCTGTAGCCGGCGGTGAACTGGATGTTGTTCCGCTGGAGCTCCTTGACGTTGACCTGGACGTCGATCTTGGTCGGGTCCTGGGGATCGGGCTTGATGTCGGGGTCCTTCTCGAGGTCGACGAGCCCCAGCTGCTTGATCCGCAGGATGCTGTTCTTGAACCTGTTCAGGCTGAAGCGGTCCCCTTCCCGCATGATCATCTCCCGGCGGATGACCTTATCCTTGGTATACGTGTTGCCGCTGAATTCGAGCCGGCGGAGGGCGGCGACCTCGTTCTCCGTGATGTTGAAGGTCACGTCGACGACCTTCCTCCGGGGGTCCAGGTTCTCGACGGGGATGACCTGGATGTACAGGTACCCGAAATCCCGGTAGAGCTCGCTGATGTCGTCGACGCCCTTCTCCCGGACCTTGGTGCTGTAGACCGTGCCCGGGCGGAGCTTGACCATCGACCTGAGGCCCTCGGCCCTGAAGGCCTTGGCGCCCTCGATCTTGATGTCCCCGACCCGGTAGATATAGCCGGGCTCGACGGGGATGACGAGGCGCATCATCTTCTGCGTCCGGCCGAGGAGCTTCCGCTTCTCGATCTCCTCGGTCCGCGGATCGCCGACGGCCGCCTCCATGTAGCCCCGCTCCTGGAATTTCTTCTTGATGCGGCCGACCTCGTCATCGACCGTGTTCTGCTTGAAGACGTCCTTTCCCGCGATCCAATTGAAGAAGGTGTGGGGCCGGTTGTCCTTCATCGACCACACGAGATCGCTCGGGGCGATCTTCGTATCGCCCTCGAAAACGATGTCCCCGACCCGGACCTTAGGGCCTTCGTCGATCCGGATGAGGACCTCGACCTCGTTCTTCCCGACCCTCCGGACGTCGGTCTCGATCGACGAGGCCAGGAGCCCCTTCTCGAAGAGCAGATCGGTGACCGTCCCCTCGATCTTCTGGACCTTGGCGGGGCTGTAATAAGAGTAGGGCAGGATCTGCTGGTCCTTTTCCTTGAGCTTGCTGACGATGTCGGATTCCTTGACCTTCTTGCCCGTCTTGTACGTCACCGTCCTGACGATGGGGTTCTCCTCGACGGCGATCCGGATGACCCGGCCCCGCGTCCCCGGCAGGCTCTCGATCCTGATGTCGGAGAAGAACCCCGTGGACCAAAGGACGCGGAAATCGCGCCGGAGCTGGCTGTCGTTGAAGTATTCGCCCTCCCTCACGGAGAGATAGTAGATGATCGTTTCAGGGGTCACCCGTTCGTTGCCGACGATCTCGATCCTCTCCAGGATCTCCTGGGCGGCCACAAGCCCCGGCACGATCATGGGCAGGAGCATGAGCAGGAGAGCCAGCGTCGTTCTCTTCATGGGCGACAACCTCGTATCCTATACCATATTATCCCACATGATGCCAAACGGCGCCCTCCATCGATACCATCAACTCCGGCCGGGGGTCAGACGTTTCAACTCCCCGGCCTCCATGACGTAGGTCTTCCGGCAGTGCCCGGCGATCCTGTCGTTGTGGGTGACGAGGACCGACGACAGGCCCTTGCTCTCGTGAAGGTCGAGGATGAGGCGGAGGACCCTCTCCCCCGTCCTCCAATCGAGGTTCCCCGTGGGCTCGTCGGCCAGCAGGACCCGGGGCTCGTTGACCAGGGCCCGGGCGATGGCCACCCGCTGCTGTTCCCCCCCCGATAGCTGCCCGGGCCGCGAATGGACCTTGTCCTCCAGGGCGACGTCCCGCAGGATGGCCCGCCCTTTGTCCATGGCCTCCTTTTTCCCCGTCCCCCGGATCAGCAAGGGGAAGACGACGTTCTCCAGGGCCGTGAATTCGGGCAGGAGGTGGAAGAACTGGAAGACGAAGCCGATCTTCTTGTTCCGGATGGCGGCGATCTCGGCGTCGGTCCGGCCCGAGAGGTCCTCGCCGTCGACGAGCACGCGCCCCGACGAAGGGCGGTCGAGGGCCCCGAGCAGGTTG
Source organism: Candidatus Aminicenantota bacterium (assembly GCA_037447475.1). Lineage (GTDB taxonomy): Bacteria > Acidobacteriota > Aminicenantia > Aminicenantales > Saccharicenantaceae > RBG-16-66-30. The sequence continues at coordinate 62,271 of JBBIGP010000001.1, read as the reverse complement.
AGAAGGGTCGTCTTGCCCACGCCCGACGCGCCCATGACGGCCACGAGGTCCCCCCTGGCGAGCTCGAAGCGGAGCCCTTCGAAGACCTGGAACGCGCCCTTGCCGGGCAGCGGGTAAGCCTTCCCCAGGTTCTCGGCGGACAGGACGAGGTCACTCATATTTCAACGCCACCACGGGATCCACCCGGGAAGCCCGGCGGGCCGGGAACAGGGTGGAGACGAAGCTGATCGTCAGCGTCACGCCGACGATGAGGGCCAGGTCGAGAGGCCGGAGACGGAAGGGGACGTGGGAGATCTGGTAGATGTCCACGGGGATGCGGATGAGCTCGAACGTATTGGCCAGCCAGCACCACGCGAGGCCCAGGAGGACGCCCAAGACCGTCCCGATGACGCCGATCATTGCCCCTTGATAGAAGAATATCTTCTTGATCGCCCGGGGAGTGGCCCCGATGGCCATGAGGATGCCGATGTCACGGGTCTTCTCCATGACCATCAGGATGAGCGTGGCGATGATGTTCAGGGCGGCGACGATGACGATGAGGGTGATGGTCAGGAACATGATGTTCTTCTCGAGCTTGAGGGCCGAGAACAGGGACTTGTTGAGCTCCATCCAGGTCGTGACATAGACGAGAGGGGGCATGTCCGCCCTGATCCTCTCGCCGACGGCGGGGGCCTTGAAGATGTCCCGGAGCCTGACCTGGATGTAGCTGACGCGGTCCTCGAGCCCGAGCATCTTCTGGGCCGTTTCGAGGGGCACGAGGGCCGTCGAGTTGTCGAACTCGTAGAGCCCCGTATGGAAGATCCCCGTCACCTGGAACCGTTTCCTCCTGGGCATGAGCCCCATCGGCGAGAGGGTCGAGGAGGCCGACACGACGGCGATCCAGTCGCCCACCTGGGCGCCGATCCGGAAGGCCAGCTCGCGGCCGAGGAGGATCCCCTCCCGGGCCCCGGCGGGCTCCGGCATCCGCCCGGCCTCGAGGTCGCGGAGCCAGGCCGCGCTCTCCCGCTCGCTTTCGAGATCGAGGCCCTTGAGCAGGGCCCCCGAGCTCTCGGACAGGCCGGTGAGGAGGACCGTGCTGTACACGACGGGCGTCACGGAGACGACCCCCGGCACGGAACGGATCCGCCCGGAGATCCCCTCGTAATCGCCCAAGCCCTCCCCCGACAGGTCGGAGACCATGATATGGGACGTCGCGCCCAGGATCTTGTCCTGGACGTCCTCCTGGAAGCCGGTGATGAGGGCGATGGCGATGACCAGGGCCGCGACCCCGATCATGATCCCCATGGCGGAGATGGAGGTGATGACGGAGATGAAGGCCTGCTTCCTCCGGGCCGTGAGGTAGCGTCGGGCGACGAACAGCTCGAATCCCATGTCCTCACTTCGGCTTCAGGAGAGGGAAGAGGATGACCTCCCGGATGGACCTGCGGTCGGCGAGGATCATCGTCAGGCGGTCGATGCCGATGCCCTCCCCGCCCGTCGGCGGCAGGCCGTACTCGAGGGCCTCCGCGTAGTCCAGGTCGACGGGATGGGTCTCCTCGTCCCCTTTCCGCTTCTCCTCGGCCTGTTCCTCGAACCGGGCCCTCTGCTCGGCGGGGTCGGTCAGCTCGGAAAAGGCGTTGGCGATCTCCATCCCCGCAACGAGGAGCTCGAACCTCTCGGCCTCCTCCGGAGCGTCCCGGGCCGCCTTGGCCAGCGGCGAGATCTCCCGGGGAGGGTTCGTGATGAAGGTCGGCTGGACGATATGGTCCTTGACGAACTTGTCGAAGATGACGTCGAGGGCTTTGCCGTATGTCAACGGCTTCTTGTCGGCGGCCAGGCCCGAGGCGAACTCGATGATCCCCCGGCGGTCGGCGAACCGGGACGGGGCCAGCCCGCTGTGGCGGACGAGGGCGTCCATGAACTTCATTCTCTTGTAGGGCCTCTTGAAGGACAGGACGCGGCCGTCGAAGGGGACCTCTTCCCCGCCCTTGAGGGCGACGGCCAGTCCGGTCAGCAGCTCCTCGGTGAGGTCCATCATGTCGTGGTAGTCCTTGTAGGCCTCGTAGAACTCGAGCATCGTGAATTCCGGGTTGTGCTGGGCGTCCAGGCCCTCGTTGCGGAAGTTCCGGTTGATCTCGTAGACCTTGTCGAAGCCGCCGACGACGAGCCGTTTCAGGAACAGCTCCGGGGCGACGCGGAGGTAGAGGTCCATGCCCAGCGCGTTGTGGTAAGTCTTGAACGGCCGGGCGAGGGCGCCGCCGGGGACGGTCTGCATCATCGGGGTCTCGACCTCAATGAAGCCCCGGTCGTCGAAGAACCGGCGGATGCGGGCGATGACGGCGCTCCGGAGGCGGAAGACCTCGCCGACGTCGGGGTTCATGATGAGGTCGAGGTACCGCTGCCGGTAGCGGATCTCGACGTCCTGGAGCCCGTGCCACTTCTCGGGAAGGGGGTGGAGGGCCTTGGCCAGGAAGGTGCAGGCGTCGAGGAGGACGGTCAGCTCCCCCGTTCTCGTCTTGAACAGCTTGCCGCGGACCGACAGGACGTCGCCGATATCGTACAGGCCGAACCGCTCGTAGGCCTCCGCCCCGACGACGTCCTCCCGGATATAGACCTGGAGCCGGCAACGCCCGTCCGAGATGTGAAAGAAGGTGGCCCGCCCCATCTTGCGCACGGTCATGATGCGTCCCGGGACCTCGACGATCTCGGCCTTGGCCTCGAGCTCGGAAGCCGCCTGATCCCCGAATAGGCGGACGATGTCGCGGACCGCGTGGGTTCTTTCCGCCCTGTACGGGAAGAGCTCGACGCCCGCCTCGCCCAGCCGGCGGAGCTTGTCCCGGCGGGCGATGTCCTGGTCGCTTTCCCTCTCGGCCGGCGCGGGCCCGCCTTTTTTCGCCCCGTCCTTGTTGCTCATGATGCCCCTCTCCGTCCCTCAGCCCGCCCGCCCGGCTTCCCGGCCGGGCCCGCCAGGCGCTTGCCGACGGCGTCCAGGACCCCGTTGACGAAGACGGACGATTCCTGCCCGCTGTATCTCTTGGCGATCTCGATGGCCTCGTTGATGACGATGGCCGGGACGAGGCTCGGTTCGTAGAGGAGCTCGCAGACGGCGATCCTCAGGATGTTCCGGTCGACGACGGCCATGCGGTCCAGCCGCCAGTTCCGGGAGGCCGACTGGACGGCCTCGTCGATCTCGCCGCGATGGGCCAGGATGCGTTCGACGAGCCAGGTGCCGTAATCCCTGATCTCGGGCGTCACCCGTTGATGCCGCCAATAGTCCTTGGCCAGAGCGCCCGGGTCCGCCGCGTTGAATTCCAGCTGGAATAGGATCTGCAGGGCGCACTCCCGCGCCTTTCGGCGGTTTCCCATGGTCGGCCCCGGTCACCCGCTCAGGGGAGCCCCGACTCCTTGATCAGGCTCAGCGTCTCGACGAGGGCCAAGGCGGCGTCGTAGCCCTTGTTGCCCGCCTTGGTCCCGGCCCGGTCGATGCCCTGCTCGACGGTGTCCACGGTCAGGATCCCGTACGAGACGGGGACCCCGTCCTCGATGGCCACTTGGGCCAGTCCCTTGGTCACTTCGGCCCCCAGGAAGTCGAAGTGGGGGGTCTCCCCGCGGACCAGGGCCCCGACGCAGAGGATGCCGTCGGCCTTCTTGGACCGGGCGATCTTCCGGACGACAAGGGGAATCTCGAACGATCCCGGGACCTTGAAGACCGTGAGATCGGCCTCCTGGGCCCCCGTCTTCTGGAAGGCCTCCAGGGCCCCCTCGAGCAGCCGGTCCGCGATGAAGCTGTTGAAGCGGCTGACGACGATGGCCATCTTGAAGCCCTTGGCCTGCAGCTTTCCCTGATGGATTTTCATGGATGTCACGCGCCTCCGGTTCCGATCTTTTTCTCGTAGATCCGGTATTTCTTGTAGATACCGGCGCCGATCGAGGCCGCAAAACGGTTGATGGCCTCGTTGTCCTCGAGCTGCCAGGAGAGCTCGCCCCACTCGAAGCCCTTGGCCAGGAGGGCTTTCTCGAAACGGTCGTAGAGGAGATACGCCAGGCCGGTGCCCATGACCTCGGGAACGACCCCGAAGACGGGCGCCCGGACGCCCTTGATCGTCTTGCGGGCGGCCAGGATCTTGAGGAAGCCGAACGGGAACAGTCGGCCGTTGACCTTGGCCAGGGCCTCGTTGAGATTAGGGAGCCCGAAAGCGAACCCGACCGGCCGGCCGTCCATCTCGGCGAACAGAACGATGTCCGGATCGGCGAAGCGGACCAGGCTCTTGGCCATGTGCTTGATCTCCGCGTCCGTCCAGGGGACGAAGCCCCAGTTGTTCCGCCAGCCGCTGTTGTAGATGCCGGCGATGGCCGCCGCTTCTTCATTGAGCCGGGACTTGTCGAAGGGCCTGATGCGGCACCGCCCTTGATCGGGGATCCTGGCCAGGATCGCCTGGACCTTCCGGGACGTCTCGTGCCCTCGGTCCATGCGGAAGGCATAGAGGTCCTTGGCCTTGGACATCCCGCACGCGTCCATCAGCTCGAGGTAATAGGGAGGGTTGTAGGGCATCATCACGACGGGGGGAGAATCGAACCCTTCGAGGAGGAACGCGCACTCGTCGTTCATGGACAGGTTCATCGGCCCCCGCAGGGTCTCCATCCCCTTGTCCCGGGCCCAGGCGGCGGCGGCGTCGACGAGGGCCCGGGCCGCCTCCGGATCGTTCCGGCACTCGAAAAGCCCGAAAAAGCCCGTACGGTCGCGGTGCCTCTCGTTGTGGGCCCGGTCGACGATCGCCGCCACGCGGCCGACGGGCTCACGGCCGCGAAAGGCCAAGAAATAGTCCGCCTCGCCGTGCTCGAAGAAGGGGTGCCGCCGCCGGTCGAGCTTCCGCTTCATGTCGGCGATGAGCGGCGGGACCCAGTTCGGGTCGCCGGCATAGATCGCCCACGGAACGCGGATGAACTCCCTGAGCTCGCGGCTGGCCTCGATCTTCTTGACCTTCACTGCGTCCACGCGGCCTCCTGTCCGGTTCGAAAGCGGCCCCATTTTAACAGATGTCCGCTTTTTTTGCATCAATCCCGGCGGCCGGGCCCACCCTCTCGCCTTCGCCTCCCCTTGGCCTTGAGGAAAGGGCGGGAATATGATAGGTTGGGGTCCCGCGAGAGGAGGCCGGCCATGAAATCCAAGGACCGATTCGAGGAACTTTCTCCCGAGAGCCTGCGCTGGACCTGCGGAGAGGATCTCGTCCCCGTCGATTCGAGCGCCGAGGCCAAGCCCTGCGACGAGATCATAGGCCAGGAACGGGCCCTCAAAGCCATCCAGACGGGGCTGGACATCAAGAGCCTGGGCTACAACATCTTCATCACGGGCATGGTCGGGACGGGCCGGACGACGACCATCAAGCAGCTGCTCGAGAAGCTCGAGAAGGCCGACGGGACGCCCGACGACATCCTCTACGTCAACAATTTCAAGTACCCCGACGAACCGGTCCTCATCATGCTGCCCGCCGGGCGGGGCAAGCGCTTCGGCGAGGCCATGGACCAGCTCATCGGCATGCTCCGCACGAGCATCCCCAACCTCCTCAAGAGCCCTTATTACACGGAGAAGCGGGACGCCGTCGTCGAAGCCCAGCAGAAGAAGCAGAAGGAGCTCCTCCAGAGCTTCGAGGAGGAGGTCGCCGCCGAGGGCTTTTCGGTCATCCAGGTCCAGATGGGCCTGTTCACCCGGCCCGATCTCATCCCGGTCATCGAAGGCCAGCCCATCCCGTTCAACAAGCTCGACGGCATGGTCAAGGAAAAGAAGATCCCCAAGGAGACGGTGGACCGTCTGCGGGCCAAGTACGAGGAGCTGACGGCCAAGCTGGAGGCCGTCTTCGAAAAGCTCAAGGAGATCGACGAGGAGACCCGGACCCGGCTCCGTGCCTGGGACGAGGAGGCCATCACCCCGATCATCAAGGGCGGCATCGGCGAGATCCGGTCCCGCTTCCAGGCGCCCAAGATCGAGGCCTACCTCGACGAGGTCGAGCGCAACCTCATCAAGACGATCGACGCCTTCAAGGGCCAGAAAAAGGAGGACAAGGACGGCGCCGAAGATTTCCGGGAATACCAGGTCAACCTCCTCGTCGACAACTCGGACCAGAAGGGCGCTCCCGTCGTCATGGAGACGAACCCGAACTACGTCAACCTGTTCGGGTCCATTGAGGTCGCCTACCCGCGGATGGGCATGGGCCAGACCGATTTCACGATGATCAAGGCCGGGTCGTTCCTCAAGGCCCACGGCGGCTATCTCGTGATCAACGCCCTCGACGCCCTCGTCGAGCCCGGCGTCTGGGCGACCCTCAAGAGGACTCTGCGCAACCAGATCTTCGAGATCCAGAACTACCTCCAGATGTACCTGTTCGCGAGCGGCCGCCTCAAGCCGGAGCCCATCAAGTCCGACGTCAAGGTCGTCATGATCGGCGACGCCTCGATCTACAATCTCCTCTATTTCCTCGACGAGGACTTCAAGAAGATCTTCAAGATCAAGGCCGAGTTCGACTCAGAGATGGACAAGGGGGAGAAGGCCATCGGGGAGTACGTCCGGTTCGTCCGCAAGATCTGCGACGACGACGGCCTGATGCCCATGGACAAGACCGGCCTCGCCGCCCTCGTCGAGTACGCGACGCGGATCGCGGGCCGGCAGAGGAAGATCTCGACCCGCTTCCACGTCATCGCCGACGTCGTCCGCGAGTCGTGCTACTGGGCCCGCAAGGCCGGCCGGAAGGCGGTCGGCCGGGAGGACGTCGAGAAGGCCGTCCGGGAGCGCTTCGAGCGGGTCAGCCTCATCGAGGACAAGATCCAGGAGATGATCGAGGAGGGGACGATCCTCATCGACACCGAGGGCGCCGTCGTCGGCCAGGTCAACGGCCTCTCGGTCTACGACATGGGCCAGTTCATGTTCGGCAAGCCGACCCGGATCACGGCCCGGACGGCCATGGGCCGGGCCGGGGTCATCAACATCGAGCGGGAGGCCGACCTCAGCGGCCGGACCCACAACAAGGGCGTCCTCATCCTGTCGGGATACCTGCGCGGGAAATACGCGGCGGACAAGCCGTTCTCGCTCGCGGCCTCCATCGCCTTCGAGCAGTCCTACGGCGGGGTCGACGGCGACAGCGCCTCCTCGACCGAGGTCTACGCCATCCTCTCGAGCCTGTCGGGACTGCCCCTCCGCCAGGACATCGCCGTCACGGGCTCCCTCAACCAGAAGGGCGAGATCCAGCCCATCGGCGGGGTCAACGAGAAGATCGAGGGCTTCTTCGACGTCTGCCGGGCCAAGGGCCTGACCGGGACCCAGGGCGTCATCATCCCGCGCCAGAACGTCCAGAACCTGATGCTGCGCGACGACGTCGTCGAGGCCGTGCGGGCCGGCAAGTTCCACGTCTATCCCGTCCGGACGATCGACGAGGGCATCGAGATCCTGACCGGCGTCGAAGCCGGCGCCCCGGACGGGAAAGGCGCCTACGAGGAGGGCACCGTCCACTTCCTCGTCGACCGCGAGCTTCAGCGCCTGGCCAAGAGCTGGAAGTCGTTTGCCGCCGCCGAGAAGGGCAACGAGTCCGCGGGCTAGCCTCAGGCGGGGGGGCGGGGGCGGCGGGCGACGAGCTTGCGGAGGCGGTCGATCTCCGCTTTCTTGAGCATGCGCCACTGGCCCGCTTTGAGCCCCTCGAGCGTCAGCCCGGCGAAGGCGACGCGCCTCAGCTTCTTCACCCGGTGCCCCACGGCCTCGAGAAGCTTGCGGATCTCCCTTTTCCGGCCCTCGTGGATCTCGAGACCGACCAGGGTCCAGTTCGAGCCGCGGCGCAGGACCCGGACCTTGGCCGGGGCCGTCCGCCGGCCCTCGAGGAACAGCCCCCGCCGGACCTTGTCCAAGTCCCCTTCGGCCGTTTGACCCTCGACGAGCGCTTCATAGGCTTTGGGGACCTCGTACCTCGGATGGGTGAGCCGGTGGGCCGTTTCGCCGTCGTTGGTCAGGAGCAGGGCCCCTTCGGTCTCCGCGTCCAGGCGTCCGACGGGATAGACCCGGGCCTCGAGCCGCGGCAGGAGGTCCATGACCGTCTCCCGGCCGAAGGGGTCCTTGACGGAGACGACGGGCCCGGCCGGCTTGTTGAGAAGGACGAAGACCGGGCCTTCGGCCTCGGGCCGGACGGCCCGGCCGTCGGCGACGATCCGGTCGCGCGAGGGGTCGACCTTGGTTCCCAGCTCCTGGACGACGCGGCCGTTGACCCGGACCCGGCCCTCGACGATCATCCGGTCGGCTTCGCGCCGCGAACAGACCCCGGCGTGGGCCAGGAACTTGTTCAGCCGCGTCTCCATATCCCAGGGCTCACCGCGGCTTGGCGATGACCTCCAGAACCTTCAGATCGAAGAACGTCTGGGCGTTGGCCGGGATGAGGACGAGGGCCGTGTCGGCACCGCTCCCGGTCCCCCCGACGGCGACGCAGGGCTTCCCGACGGGGACCTGCCCGGCGTCGGCGGCCATCAGGGCGATCTCGACTGCCACCTTCGTCCCCTGGCCGAAGACCCGCAGGGTGTAGGCCATGATCTCCTCGAGCTCGTACGTTGCGAGCTTCTTGCGGACGGCCCGGCCGACGCCGCCGAAGGCATGCTGGGCCGTCAGGATGCGGACCCCGGCCTTCTCGAGCCGCTGGCGGAGCGCCGGCTTGAGCTCCTGGACGTTGGGGGCCGAAAAGCCCGTGGAGTGGGTCACGGCGACCAATCGGGCGGGGTCGATGTGCCGGAGGGCCCGGACGGCGGTCTCCCCCGTCGTCGTGGCCACCAGGACGTTCCGGACGCCGAGCTCCACGGCCCGCCGGGCGGCCGCCTCGAGGGTCCGCTCCGTGTTCGCCGGGCCCGGTTTCCCAAAGGACAGGCAGCCGACGACGATATCCTTGGACGGCGTAGATTTCTGCGTTCCGGCCATGGCTCTCCTCGCTTCATTCGGCGTTCCGGGTTCCTGCCCATTATGGGAACATCGCGCGGGCCCTGTCAAGCTCGCCCCGGCCGCCGCCCGAAGCGGGCCCTCCTCAACCTTTTTCGGGGGAATCCGTATGATCCATGTAGAATAGAGGCCCCGAGAGAGCGACAACAATGCCCCATCTGCCCGTCAAGGAGTCCTTGTTGATGGCCTGGGACTCCCTGCGGGCCAACAAGCTGCGGACCTTTCTGACCCTGCTCGGGATCATCATCGGGGTCCTGACCATCATCGCCGTCGTCTCGGTCATCCAGGGACTCAACAACTACGTCTACACGAAGATGTCCTTCTACGGGGCCAACGACTTCTCGGTCCAGAAGTTCTCGATGATCGGCACCTCGCTCAAGGACTTCCAGGAACAGATGAAGCGCAAGGACCTGACCCTCGTCGAGCTCCAGCTCCTGAGGGACAGCTGCCGGTCGTGCGAGATCATCGGCGCCAGCACGTCGACGAACAGGACCGTGAAGCACGGCAGCCTATCGCTGCGGGACACTGAGGTCCGGGGCGTCACCCACGTCGATCACGAGATCGGCTCGGTCCTCCAGCTCCAGAGCGGCCGGCACCTCCAGCGCCAGGACGAGACCAACTCCCGGGCCGTCTGCATCATCGGGGCCGAGGTCGCCGAGAAGCTCTTCCCGACGGTCGATCCCCTCGGGCGCCGGCTCAAGGTCGGCGGCCGCGACTTCCTGGTCGTCGGCGTCGGCGAGAAAAAGGGCAAGATCCTCGGCTTCAGCCAGGACAACTACGTCCGCATCCCGATCACGACCTTCATGAAGATCCACGGCTCGCGGCGCTCGATCAGCATCAACGTCCACACCAAGTCCCAGGAGCAGATGGCCCTGGCCCAGGAGGAGGTCCGGACCATCCTCCGCTCCTGGAGGAAGCGGGCCTACCGGGACCCCGACGACTTCTCGTTCGCCACCTCCGAGACCTTCATCGATTTCTACAAGAGCGCCACCTCGGGCATCTATTTCGCCATGATCGCCATCTCCTCGATCGCCTTGGTCGTCGGCGGCATCGTCATCATGAACATCATGTTCGTCTCGGTCTCCGAGCGGACCAAGGAGATCGGCATCCGCATGGCCGTCGGGGCCCGGCGACGGGACATCCTCTACCAGTTCCTCATCGAGTCCTCGGTCATCTCGGCGGTCGGCGGCCTCATCGGCATCGTCCTCGGCTATGGCGCGGCCCGGATCGTCTCCGCGGCCACAGGCATGCCCTCGAGCGTCGAGCCCGTCTCGATCGTCCTGGCCGTCGTCATGTCCTGGACGATCGGCCTGTTCTTCGGGATTTATCCCGCCAACCGGGCGGCCAAGCTCGACCCGGTCGAGGCCCTGAGGGCGGAGCTGTGAGGACCCAGATCGTCGGCGAGGTCGTCCGCATGGCCGTGGATTCCCTGCGGGCCCACAAGCTGCGCTCGTTCCTGACCATGCTGGGCATCGTCATCGGGGTCATGACCGTCATCGGCATGGTCTCGGTCATCCAGGGCCTCAACCGGTCGTTCATGTCCGAGCTCCAGGCGGCCGGCTCGGACATGATCCATGTCCAGAAGTACGAGGCCGTCCAGATGGGCCAGATGTCGGAGGAGGAGCGGACCCGCAAGGACCTGACCCTGGAGGACGCCGCGGCCGTCGAGCGGGAAGCGCCGCTCGTCAAGGCCGTGGCCGTCAGCGCCTTCGTCAGCGTCTTCACCCCGGTCGAGATCAAGTACCAGAGCCAGAAGAGCGACACGGCCATGGTCATCGGCATGAACGAGAAGTGGCCGGTGGTCATGTCTCTCTACTTGCCGCGCCTGGGCCGTTTCGTGACCGAGTCCGAAGTGGCCCGCAGCGCCCGGGTCTGCGTGCTCGGCTCGGAGCTGGCCGACGCCCTGTTCCCCCACATCGATCCCCTGGGCAAGGAGATCCGCATCGGCCCCGAGGCCTTCACCGTCGTCGGCGTCCTGGAGAAGCGCGGGCAGATGTTCGGCCAGAGCCGCGACAATTTCGCCGGCCTCCCCATCACGACGCTGATGAAGCACTTCAGCTACGAGAAGGACCGCCTCGAGATCATCGCCGTTCCCCGCGAATCCGCCCGGATCGACGAGGCGGTCCAGGAGATCCGCAACGTCCTCCGGCAGCGCCGCAAGGTCCCCTTCGGCAAGCCCGACGATTTCGCGATCATGACCCAGGACACGCTCGTCGACCTTTACAACCAGCTGACAGGGGCGGCCTACCTGGTCATGATCGTCATCTCCTCGATCGGCCTTCTCGTCGGCGGCATCGGGGTCATGAACATCATGCTCGTCTCGGTCAAGGAGCGGACCCGGGAGATCGGCATCCGCAAAGCCATCGGGGCCCGCGCCGGCGACATCCTCAAGCAGTTCCTCATCGAGGCCGTGTTCCTGACCGGGAGCGGCGGGCTCATCGGCGTCCTCATCGGCTTCGGGGTCGCCCTCCTCGTCCGGGCCGCGACGCCTCTTCCGGCGGCGGTCTCTCCCTGGTCGGTCTTCCTGGGGCTCGGGGTGGCCATGAGCATCGGGCTGTTCTTCGGCATCTTCCCGGCCCAGAAGGCCGCCAAGATGGACCCCATCGAGTCGCTCCGGTACGAGTGAGAACCGCCAAGCCCTCCTATTCGAGGAACGCTTCGATCTCGGCCCGGGCCGGGGCCGACGGCTGGGCGCCGGGACGGGTGACGGAGATGGCCGCCGCGGCTTGGGCGAAGCGGAGGGCGTCCGGCAATTCCATTTTCTCTGCCAGGGCCACGGCCAGGGCCCCGTTGAAAACGTCGCCGGCGGCCGTCGTGTCGACGGGCGTCACTTTGAAGGCCGGCATCATCCCCTCGAATCCGCCACCCAGCGCATAGATCCCTTTGCTCCCCAGGGTGAGGACGATCGTTTCAGGCCCTCTTTCTCTCAGCATGCCGGCGGCCCGCCTCACGTCCGCCTCGCCGCGAACCGGGATGCCGGCGAGCGTCTCGGCTTCGTGTTCGTTCGGGGTCAGGACCGCGACCGACCGGAGAAGGTCGTCGTCCAGCTGTCTGGCCGGGGCCGGGTTCAAGATGACGGGCAATCCCCGCTGCCTGGCCTCCCGGACCGCGGCGGCGACCGTTCCGAGCGGGGACTCGAGCTGGAGAAGGACGACGTCCGCGGCCGCGAAGGCCTCGGCGACCCGGCCGATGTCCTCCGGCGACAGCCGGGCGTTGGCCCCCGAGGCCACGGAGATGCTGTTCTCGCCGCGGTCATCGACGTTGATCAGGGCCACGCCGGTGCGTGCCCCGGCGTCGAGCCCGACGAAGCGGACATCGATGCCGTCGTCTTCGAAGTTCCGGACGGCCTGGCGGCCGAAGAGGTCGTCCCCGACCCGGGTGACGAAGGTCACCGCGCCGCCGGCCCGGGCCGCGGCCACGGCTTGGTTGGCCCCCTTGCCGCCGGGGGCCATGGCGAACTCGCCCCCCAGGACCGTCTCCCCCGGACGGGGGATGCGGGGGACCCTGATGATCATGTCGGCGTTCGTGCTGCCGACGACGAGGACCCGTTTCATGACGCAGACCTGGCGCCGGGCGCCGGGATGTTGGCCTCGAGCCAGGAGCGAACCGTTCCGACGGCCTCGGCCAGCCGGCCTTTCTCGGCCGTGACCAGCTCGACGAGGGACGGCCCTCCCCCGCCCTTCACCGGAACGGCTGCGCTGACGACGGGGATGACTTTTCGGAGGTCGACATCCAGGGCGTCGGCCCGGGCCAAGACCAGGTGGCCCTGGGTTTCGCCCCGCGTCCCGTAGACGACGGCGAACGGCCCGCTCTTGGCGATGTTCAGGGCCAGGAAACGGGCTTCGTCGGGCGTCTTGTCCTCGAAGATCCCGGAGATGATCGATCCCGTGGCGCCTTGGATGACCTCTTGGGCCTCGAAAACCGCCAGCTTCTCTTCGAGCCTGCGGGCCCGCTTTTTGAGCGCCTTGTATTCGGCGGAGAGCTTGTCGACCTGGGCGCCGACATCGGCGGCCGCGCAGGAGAAGGCCGCAGCCAGCTTGCGGACCGTCCGGTCCTTGCCCCGGGCGTCGCGCAGGGCCCGCCCCCCGCAGAGGAACTCGAAGCGGAGGTTGCCGCGGATCTTCTCGATCGCCCCGAGGCGTATGGCCCCGATCTCGCCCGTGCGCCGGCAATGGGTCCCGCCGCAGGCCGACCAGTCGAAGCCGTCGACCTCGACGACCCGCAGGAGGCCGTGCTTCTTCGGCGGCCGGCGCAGGGGGACGTCCCCGATCCTCTCTTCGGGCACGGAATAGGCCTTGACCTCGCGGCCCTCCCAGACGATGGCGTTGGCCCGGGCCTCGACCCGGTCCGCGTCGGCGTCGGTGATGGCCCGCAGTCCGATCTCCAGGGTCGAGACCTCGGGGCCCAGGTGGAAAGAAAGCGTTTCCCCTTTGAGGAGCTCCCAGAAGGCCTGGGACAGGACGTGCTGGCCGGTGTGCTGCTGCATGTGGTCGAAGCGTGTCGGCCAATCGACGAGACCGCGGACCCGGGGGCCGGGGATCTCCTTCGCCAGAACATGGAGGATGGACCCGTCCTCCTCGACGACCTTGACGACCTCGACGCCGTCGAGCGTCCCCTTGTCCCACGGCTGGCCGCCCGACTCGGGGTAGAACGCCGTCCGATCGAGGACGACCGCCGGGAGGCCCTCATGCTCCCGCCGTTCCACGACCTCGGCCTCGAACTCCGTGAGATAGGCGTCCTCGTAGTACAGCCGCTTCGTTTCGGATGTTTTCTTCGGGGAATCCGTCTCGGCCATCGTGTCTCTCCTTTGTCGCCCCGGGGGGATCCGCCGCCGTCATTATAACGCATCTGAACGGGGACAGATACGGGGACATGTCCTCTCTGTACGCATCCCCTATCAAAAGACGCGGAAGATCAGGAGCTCGAGGAGGACCGCGGCGAAGACCACGGCCACCGGGCCGACGAGGATCCGGTAGACGTCCCGCATGTCGGCCTTGAAGTAATCGGCCGTCAGGGCCAGGCACAGATGGGCCGGCGAGAGAAGGATGCCGCAGAAGCCGCTGACGTAGGCGAAGGTCATGAGGACCATGTCGGGCGTCCCCGTGCCGACGATGGGCACGAGGAGGGGGAACGAGATGGCCACGAAGGCCTGGTTCACCCCGGTCAGGAGGGCGACGAGGAAGGGGGCCGCGAAGAGAAGGAGATAGGCCGACAGGCCCTGGGGCGGGATGACCCGGACGACGGCGTCCAGGGCCCCCGAGGCCTCGAGGACCTCCTTGAAGATCATCAGGGCGACGATGAGCCGGACGATCTTCGGCGAGAAGCCGCGGACGACGACGGCCCACCTCTCGGTCCGGGTCATCCGGGCCGTGACCTGGGTCAGCACCGAAGCGGCGGCCAGCGCCAGGAGCATGTTCATCCGGAAGGCGAAGATGAGGACGATGGTCAGGACGATGGGCCAGATGCTGCCCACGACCCGGACCGCGTCGCGCCATGTCCCGCCGTTCGCGCTCTCGCGCGGCAGGCGCGGGATGTTCTTCAGCATGACGAACATCCCCGCCGCCACGGCCACGAGGGTGAAAGGGGCCTGGTAAAGGCTGACTTTCCAGAGAGGGACGCGGAAGATGGCCGCCGCCAGGATGATGTTGAGATAGAGAGGCCACCAGTATTCCCAGATGTGCCGGAACCAGTAGTTGAAGAACGTCTTCCAAGCCGGCTTCAGGCTCCAGCGGCGGCCGGCCTCGTCGACGATGGGCGCGCCCATCATCGCCCCGGCCATCATCGGCAGGAGCCCGATGAACGCCGAGGGCACGGCCAGGATCAAGCGCTCGTCGCGGATGAGGTTCTTGAGAGCGTCGACCATGACCCGGAAGGCCCCGCTCGACTGCAGGAACTCCCCGAGATAAAGGACGAGGATGACGACGCCGGCCAGCTGGAGCGTTTCCCAGGAGGTCCCGCCCGCGAGGACCGACTGAGCGAACGGGAGCGGCCGCATGCCGAACAGCGCGGCGGTCAGCACGGTGTTGAGGAACAGGACCAGCCCCAGGTCCCACTTCAGGCGGATGAGGACGAGGAGCAGAACGACGACCAGGCCGATCTTGGCCAGGACGATCATCTCAGACGAGCCTCGCGGCGCCGGCCGCGGCCAGCACCCGGACGGTCGTCTTGAAGTGGGTCTTGGCGACCTTGTCCAGCACGTCCGGCCCCTTGTCCTTGACCAGACGGACGGCGGCCGCCTCGACCTCGGCCGACGCGCCCTTGGGCAGCTCGACGCCGAACTCTCTCGACAGCCCCCTCAGCCTGAACAGGAACTCGGCCCGGGCCAGGATGGACGCCGCCGCCACCGCCGCGTCCTCCTCGGCCCGCGGCATCTGGACGAGCTCGATGTCGCGCCCTTTCTTGAGTAGGGCGTTGCGGACGAACTTCTCGTCGCCGAACTGGTCGGTCACGGCCTTTCCGGCCGGGACCCGCTCGAGGATGTTCTCGATGGCCCGGGCGTGCCCCCAGGCGAGGAGCCGGTTGAGGTTCCGCAGCTTCGCCCACAGATCGTTGTATTTCTCCGGCCCGACGGCGACCACGGAATGATGGGGGTAGGCCCGCTTGAGCGTTCCGGCGATCTCGAGACAGCGGGCGTCCGAGGTCCGCTTGGAGTCCTTGACCCCAAGCTCGCGAAGGACCTCGTCCTGCCCCTCGGGAAGGAAGAACGCGGCCACGACCAGCGGCCCGAAGAAGTCGCCCTTGCCGGACTCGTCGGTCCCGATGCGCCCCGGCTCGGGCGGGAACAGGCCCGGTGCCCTCATCGACTTGCCCCTTTCATTGTCCCCCGGTCAATCCTTCCGGTACACGATCCGCCCGTCGAAAACGGTCATCCGGACCTCGGCCTCGGCGATCTCCTCCGGCGGGACGGCGAAGATGTCGCGGTCGAGGACGACGATGTCGGCCCGCTTGCCGGCCTCGATCGATCCCCGCTCGGCCTCTGCGAACACGACCCAGGCTCCGTTGATCGTATAAGCCATGACGGCATCCTCGACGGAGACCTTCTCCCCGGGGATCCACCCGCCGGGGTTCTTGCCGTCCCGCGTCCGGCGGGTGACGGCGGCATGGATCCCGACGAGAGGGTCGATGGGGGCGACGCTCCAGTCCGATCCGAAGACGAGTCTCGCGCCCGCTTCGCGCAGCGACCGGAACGCGTAGGTCGTTCGGGCCCGCTCTGGCCCGATCTTCCGCTCGGCCCAGCAGCCGTCATCGACGAGGTGGGCGGGCTGCACGGAAGCGGCCAGCCCCAGCCTGCCGAACCGGGAGATGTCCTCGGGCCGGAGGTGCTGGGCGTGCTCGACGCGCCAGCGCCTGTCCCTCGGGCCGCTGGCGGCTATCGCTTTTTCATACAGGTCGAGAAGGACGCGGTTGGCCCGGTCGCCGATGGCGTGGATGGCCAGGGGCAGCCCGGCCCGGTCCGCTTCCATGATCCGCTCTTCCATGATCCCCTCGGGGAACATCTGGCCGTGGAAGAGGCCCGAGGACCCCGGATCATCGGCATACGGCTCGCAAAATAGGGCCGTCCCCGAGCCGAGGGAGCCGTCCGTGAAGCCCTTGAGGCCGGCCAGCTTGAGGGCCGCGCTTCCGAAGGGCGGCCGGAGCTTCAGCCGGGCGAGGACGCCGACCTCGGAGATGGGGATGTAGACGTGAATTCGAGCGGTCAGCCCCCCGCGGCGGTCCAGCTCGGCGAAGACCTCGAGGCTCGACGCATCGGCCATCTCGTGGACCGATGTGACGCCGAACCGCGCGGCATGGCGGAGCGCGGCGCCGGCGGCTTCGGTCTTTTCGGCGAACGACGGCTCGGGGACCTTGGAGAGGACCATGTCCGCGGCCGCCTCCCTGAGCAGGCCCGTGGGCCCTCCGGTCGCCGGGTCCCTGACGATCTCGCCGCCGTCCGGGTCCGGCGTTCTCTCCGTGATCCCGGCGATCTTCAGGGCCGCACTGTTGGCCAGGACGGCGTGGAGGTCGATCCGGTTGACGCAAACCGGGTTCTCGGGGGTCACGCCGTCGATCCATTCCTTGCGCGGCGGCCCCGCCGCGTCGAATCGCCGCTCGTCCCATCCCCCGCCGAGGACCCAGCGGCCGGCGCCGAGACCGCGGGCCCCGTCCGAGATCCGGGACGCGAGATCCTCCCGGCCCCGCGCTCCGCGGAGGTCGACCCGTCGCAGAGCGAATCCGCCGTCCAGGAAATGGGTGTGGGCGTCCGTGAAGCCGGGCAGGACGAGCTGGCCGCCAAGGTCCACGCTCTTTGTGCCCGGTCCGGCCAGCCCTCGGACCTCGGACGTCGTCCCGACCGCGACGATCCTCGTTCCCCGAACGGCCACGGCCTCAACCCAGGGCGTTGCGGGATCGCCCGTCCAGATCCTTCCGCTGATCAGCGCCAGGTCGATCATGATCGCCTCCGTCCGATGCCGGCCTCCTGGGCCGAACCCCGGGACCGCGATCGTGCGGCAGCGAAGAGCCGGACCGCCATCCTGCTCATTCGATCGCCAGCCTGTCCATGTCGTTCGGCATGAAGAGCCGGCCCTTGTAGCCGGCCCTGATCTCTTCCTCGATCTCCCCGGCGGCGAACCCGAGGTCGACGAGGAAATGGACGGGCGCGAGAAGACGGATGCCGGCCTTCCCGCTCAGACGCCCCAGATCGAGAGCGCTCGCGTGGACGGACCGGAGAACCGGGTAGAGGACGAAATAGCGCTCCGGCGCGCTGCAGTCGTGCACGAGGACGTCGGCGCCCCGGGCCTTGTCGAAAAGCGCCGGATCGGCGGGCGTGTCGCCCGAGAAAACGGCCCTTTGGCCGTCGGGGAACGTCCGGAACTCGAAGGCCAGCGAGGACGGCTTGTGGGGGACGCGCCAAGCCGTGACCTCCGTCCCGTCGCGAAGGGTCTCTTTTTCACCGTCTTCGAGCGGCACGAACTCCACCCGCGTCTTGTGCCGGGGCGCATGGAGCCCGAAAAGCTCGAGCAGGCGCCGGCAGACGTCCACCGTCTCGGCCGAGCCGTGGACGCACAGGACGTGCTCCCGGAGCATGAGCCCGTGGACGAGGGACGGCAGTCCGTAGACATGGTCCGGGTGGACGTGGGTGATGTAGATATCGGAGACCTCGAGCGGGGCGACTCCCGCGGCGGCGAGCTTGCGGAGCGGGCTTCCCGGGCAGTCGATGAGGACCGCGGCCCCGCCAGTCCTCAGCAGGAAGGCCGCGTTGTCCCGTTCCGGCGTCGGGACGTAGCCCGAGGTCCCCAGGAAGACGATCTCGGCCATGCGCGCTCCTTCGAGGTCCGGTTATAAAAGAAATCCCGGCATAAATCAATCGGGGGAAGAAGAGGCAGGACGGTGCATTCGAAGCCCGCATGTGGTAGAATATCCCGCCTTAATGACGCCGACGGCGCCCCATTCACGGAGGACCTCATGATCGACGCGACCCAGCTCCGCAAGGGCATGATCATCATCAAGGACGGGACCCTGTTCCGGGTCATGGAGATGCAGCTCATCACGCCCGGCCGGTGGAAGGCCATGGTCCAGACCAAGCTCCGCAACATCGAAAGCGGCTCGCAGACCGAGCACCGTTTCCGCTCCGAGGAGCGCATCGAGCAGGCCTTCCTCGAGGAGATCGAGATGGAGTTCCTCTACCAGCAGGACGACGATTACGTCTTCATGAACCTCGCGACCTTCGACCAGATCACGATGACCGCCGGGACGATCGGCGACGGCGTCAAATACCTCATCCCCAATACGGTCATCAAGGTCGAGATGTTCGAGGGCCGGCCGGTCGGCATCGACCTGCCCAACTCGATCGACCTCAAGGTCGTCAGCACCGAGCCTCGCCTCAAGGGCGCCACTCAGACCGCCCTCTACAAGCCGGCCGTCCTCGAATCCGGGGCGGTCGTCCAGGTCCCCGAGTTCATCAAGGAGGGGGACGTCATCCGCGTCGACACGCGGGACGACAAGTACCTCGAGCGGGCCAAGACGGCCTAGCCCGGCTCAGAAGATCTGCCGGTATACCCCGACGTTCCCGAAGCTGTCCCGGACCCGGACGGCGATGAGGTTGTCCGCGCCGGCCGGGAGCTTGAACGAGAACTTGAACGTCTCCCTCCGCGAGTCGGCGATGCCGTCGGTCGGGAATACGACGCGCCAGGGGCCGGGCCGGACCAGGAACCGGACCTCCTCGATCGTCGAATAGGCGTCCTCCGCCGTGAAGGAGACGTCGAGCGAGGCGCCGCTCCGGACGGCCGAGAGATCCTTGACGACCGGCAAGGAGTTGTCGATGACGAGCGGCGGGCCGATCCGTTCGGCCGCGAGCTCGAGCCCGGGCGGGTTCGACGGCGAGTCGGAGGCCGTGAGCTTTAAGAAGTACGTCCCGTCGGGGAAAGACAGGGTGTCGAAGGCGTAAAGGGTCTCGGCCCACCCGTCCTCGAGCACGCGCCAGGCGCTCTCCCCTTCCTTTCTCAGGGAGATCGTGTAGGCGAGGGTGTCGTCGTTCTCGTCGGACGCGTCCCAGGCGACCGTCCGGAAGCCCTGGCGCTCGGCCCGCCGGGCCGGAAAGGAGATCCTCAGCTCGTCCTTCTTGGCCGGCCGCGTCGGAAGGTTCCTCTCGACCCCGAGGATGACATCATCCTGATCGGGAAGCTTGAGGAAGACCTCGTTGGGGCCCAGGAATTCCAGGCGCGTGAAGGACGGGGCGATATTGGACTGGAGGTAGAACAGCGTCACCCTGTCGACGACCGGCGAGACCTTGCCCGTCTGCGTCCTGAGGACGAGCTTGAACTGGAGGAACCGGGCCTTGGGACTGAGGACGGGCTCGTCGCTCTTCTGATGGAGAGGCGACCAGTCGCTCCACGTCGAGTTCGGCTCGCCGGTGTTCCCGCTCCGGGTCTGGAGATGGACCGTGGCCCCGGCCCCCGCCGCGGCCTCCCAGGAAACGCGGCCCCAGGAAGCGATCGTCCGGGCATCCATGACGGGGCCCACATACTCGCCCGAGAACCGCTTTTCCGTGAGGAGCAGGCCGAAATAGCACGGGTTGTTGGCCAGGATGGCGATCTTGGAATCGAGAGGGACTAGCTGATAGATCTGCTCCGAGCTTTTCTGGAGGAGGAGGGATATCCGGTCCTGCCCGTCGGCCGCGTAGATCCGGCCGTTGCCGCCCGTGCCGAAGATGATCCGGCCCTCGCTCTCGTTCCAGAGGACCGTGTAGACCATCTCCTCGTCCGAGCTCCAGACCCGGGCGGCCTGTCCTCCGGCGGAGATCCGGAACAGGGCGCCGCCATCCTTCGAGGCGGCGGCCTGCGGTCGAACCTCGGCCGTCGGACGGACCTCGGCCGGACGGGCGCTCGCCGAGACGGTCACCTCCGCTTGGGCCCGGACGGGAGCAGAGGACGGGTCCGACGCGGCCGGCAAGGGCTCCGCAGGACGGGTCCTGGACGGGGTCCCGGACGCCGCGGCCCAGATCCGCCCCTCGCCGTCCAGGGCCAGGCTTCGGACCTCCTCGTACGGGGTCTCGAACAGGACGGAGGCCCGGCCTTCGGCGGATATCCGGTAAACGAGGCCGTTGCCCCCGCTCCCCGCGACGATGTCCCCCCGCGCGGTCTTCCGCAGGCAGAGGATGTGGTTCTCCTCCGCCTTGAAGAACATCGATCCTTCTCCTTGCGGATTGATCCGGTAGATCCCCCCGCTCTCGCCGACGGCCGCCCAGAGCTCGCCCGAGTCCATGAACATGAGGTCCCAGATATACCTTTCGACCGGGTCGAAGAACTCCTCCCCCCGGCCTTTGGCGTCGATCTTGTAGATCCTGCCGTTCGGCGATGTCGCGGCGTAGAGAGCGCCCTTTCTGTCCCGGGCCATGGCGGTGACGTCCATCTCGGGGGCCTGGAACCAGAGCTCGGCCCGGCCGTCCCTCCCGATGCGGTAGATCTTGCCGCCGTGGCCCGTCCCGAGGAAGGAGACGCCCTCGGCCTCGGCCAGGACGGACAGATAGAATTCCTCGACGGGGGCTTCGATCTTCTCTTCGCCGGGAGCCAGGGCCAGCGCCCCGTCGGAGGAGACGGAAACGCCGTCGAACTTGCCCTTCAGGAAATCCTGCCTCGTCCGCAGCTCCCACTTGCGCGGGACGACCGCCTGGAGGGAGGCGGATAGGGCCGCGAGGCCCAGAACGCCGAGGAGGAGCGGTTTTTTCATCGGTCCGGACTCCTAATTTCGGATCCTGACGGGTATGGCCGCCCCGCCCCGGAAGACGTAGGGGACGGGGATCTGATACTCGCCAAGGGTCGACCGGGACAGCTCGGTCGGGGCCGAGGCCGCCGCCCGGGGCGACGCGAACATGGCCTTGAGCGTCGGGGGGAGGTTCGGCATCTCCTCCCCCTTCAGGAACAGCCCCGGCTTGGGGGCCATGACCTTGAAATAGATCCTATTGTTCTTCCGGAGGTTGCCTAGGAGACGGATGAGCTGGGCGAGGCTGCGGGGAGTGAAATCCTGGACCCTGTACTGGCTGCGCTCGATCTGCTGCATGGCCGCGGCGTCACCGACGACGAGCTGGAACTCGGTGCCGGCCGGAAGGGCCGGCGCCCGGAGGGTGACTTCCTCGAACAGGCTTTCCCGCCCTTGGACCCGGTAATAGACCTGGATCCGGATCTGCTCGCCGGGCGAGACCTCGTACTTGTCCAGGAGGACCTTTTCCAGCACGGCCTGCCGGACCTCCTCGATGGCCCGGACGTTGAGGTCGATCCGGAAGATGCCGACCTCCTTGAAGTCGTTGTTGGTCAGGAAATGAACGACGGCGGCCATCAGGCCGGACAGGCTGACGGGCGCGCTGTCGTAGGTCCCCGAGAAGAGGTCCTCGAGACGGACGCTGAGGCCGTCCTGGTCCAGATAGACGGCGGCGTCGAAATCGAGGGTCATTCCGCCGTAGCTCCGCTCCTCGGCCGTGATGAGCGACGAGACGGCGATGTTGACGAGGGCCGGGGTCAGGAACTTGTCGTTGACGAGCCTGAGCTTGAACTCCTTGCGGTCCGCAGGGCCGCTCTGGAGGGTGAGGTTGAGGGGCACGAGCTTCGGCATGGCGCCGAGCTCGCCGGCCGCCCCGGGGGTCCTGTCCTGCTTGAAACGGCCGATGACCGGCCCCGTCGCGGCCACCTTGAAGGAGCTCTCCAGGCTGGGCATGACCGTGATGACGTCGGCCCGGGTCATCGCGTAGTCGACGGTCCCCAGGTTGTAGAGAGGGTGGCCGAACGCCAGGACGTTCCGGCCGTCCACGTAGGTCACGGTCCCGACGGCCGAGATATCGAGATCTCCGCCGAGAAGCTGGAGCCCTACGGCGTCCCCTTCTTTGAGGGTGGCCGGGGGAGGAGGCGTGCCCGGGATGAGCTGTCCTCCTGAGCCGGCCCGGACGGCCTCGAACCCGAGCGGGCCGAAGAACGACCGGGCTCTCTCGAACGCCCGGGGCGTGAAGCCCCCGAAAACAAGGGGCAGGCTGATCGGGGCGATCGTCCTTCCGGGATCGGGCGCCGCGGCCAGGCCCGGCCGAAGATCCCGGTAGGCCGCCGACAGCTCTTCGAGAGAGATGTCGCCCCGCAAAGGGGGCGCCGGGGAAGGGCCCGTCCGGGACGCCCCGGGCTTCCGGCCGATGGCCAGCATCTCTTCGATCGGGGTGATGCCCGCGATGGCCTCCTTGGCGAACGGGAACCCGTAGGCCACGGCCCCGACGATCTTCCCGTCGACGTAGACGGGGCTGCCGCTCATGCCGCTGATGATCCCCGTCGCGTCCAGCCCGCGCCCACGCAGGCGGGCCAGGATGATGCTTCTCTTCGGCTGGACGTTCTCCAGGACGCCCAGGATCTCGACCTCGAACTCCTCGATCGTCCGGCCCTCGAAAACGCTCTTCCCGAGGCCCTTCATGCCGGGCTTGACCTCGGACAAAGGGAGGACCGCGGCGGCCGCCGAGGCCGTCGAAGCCGCGGCCAACAGGCTGCAGACGAGCCAGAGCACGCGGCGGGAACGGGAGGTCCTGGTCATGTTCCGACGGTCCCCAAGGTCCAATCTGCGCCTCCTTCGGCGTCCCGGGATCCCGGCGGCCGCCGGGATCTTCGTTGACCGCCGCGGCCGAATCTCATACAATCCGGGTCATGAAAGTCCTGGTCACCGGAGCAACCGGGTTCCTGGGGAGCCATCTCGTCGAAGAACTCCTCGAAGACCCCGCCAACGAGGTCTTCGCTCTCGTTCGCGACCCTTCCCGGCTCCGATGGCTCGAGGGCATCGACCGCGTCCGCATTCTCGAGGGCGACCTCCTGACGGTCCCGGCCCTGCCCGCCGGCCTGTCTCACGTCTTCCATTTGGCCGGACTGACCAAAACACTCAGATCGAAGGATTATTATACCGTAAACCAGAAAGGCACGGCAAGCCTGCTGCGGGCCCTCGAGGCCCAGAAGGACCTGCGGCGCTTCGTGCATGTCAGCAGCGTCGCCGCCGGCGGGCCGTCCACGCCGGCTGGACCGGTCCGCGAGTGCGACCCGACCCGGCCGGTGTCCCCCTACGGCGTCAGCAAGCTCAAGGCCGAAGAGGAGGCCCTGAAGGCCGTGGACCGGCTCCCGGTCGCGATCCTTCGCCTGTCCGCGGTCTACGGCCCGCGCGACGAGGACTTCCTCGAGTATTTCCGATGGATAAAGCGGGGTGTTCTGCCCCTCGTCGGACACCGGCTCAAGTCCTTGAGCGTCTGCTACGTCAAGGACACCGTCCGGGCCGTCCTCCTAACGGCGGGATCCGGGGTCCCGAGCGGGGAGATCTTCAATATCGCCGCCGCCCGGGCCTCCTCCTGGGAGGAGATCGGCCGGGCCGCGGCTCAGGTCCTCGAATGCAAGATCGTCTGCGTCCGCCTTCCCCTCTGGACCGCTTTCCTGGCCTCGGCCGCCGCGGAGGGCCTCAGCCGTCTCAGCGGAAGCCCCGGCGCCGTCAATCTAGGGAAATTCAAGGAGATGAAGCCCGACGGCTGGGTCGTCGACGTCCGCAAGGCCCGGGATCTTCTGGGATTCGAGACCGCCTATTCCCTTGAGGACGGCCTGAAGGAGACCCTCGAATGGTACCTCAGCCGGGGGTGGCTCTGAGCCCGGCAGCCGGCGGGCCGGCTTTATTTTCAGGGCCCATTCCACTATAATGAGGTTCAGGATGAGCATACGGACGGTCATCACCGGCACCGGCCATTACGTCCCCCCCCGGGTCGTCACGAACCACGACCTGGAGAAGCTCATGGACACGTCCGACGAGTGGATCCTGGAGCGAAGCGGCATCATCGAACGGCATCACGTCGATGACGGCGTCGGGACCTCGGACCTGGCCGTCGAAGCCGCGCGCCGGGCCATGGCGGACGCCGGCGTCGACCCTCCGTCCATCGACTTCGTCATCGCCGCGACCTTGTCTCCCGACCACTATTTCCCCGGCATCGGGGTCATCGTCCAGGCCAAGCTTGGCCTCGGCACGATCGGCGCCTTGGATGTCCGGAACCAGTGCAGCGGCTTCATCTACGCCCTGGCCGCGGCCGACCAGTTCATCCGCTCGGGGACGTACAAACGGATCCTGCTCGTCGCCTCCGAGGTCCAGTCCACGAACCTCGATTTTTCGACCGCCGGACGGGACATGTCCGTCCTCTTCGGCGACGGCGCGGGGGCCGTCGTCCTCGAGCCCGGCGATGCGGACGACGGCCGGGGGATCCTGTCGACGCACCTGTTCTCCGAAGGCCGGTTCGCCTCCCAACTCTGGATGGAAAAGCCCAGCCCGATGGACAGACCGACGTTCCAGCCCCGGTTCTTCGAAGAAGGCCGGTTCTTCCCCAAGATGGACGGCCGGAACGTGTTCGTCAACGCCTGCACCCGGATGCCCGAAGCCGTCCAGGCCGCTCTCGAGCACAACGGGCTGACAATCGACGACGTCGACGCCCTCATCCCCCACCAGGCCAACGACCGGATCTCCCTCATGGTCGCCAAGGGGCTGAAGATCCCCGTGGAGAAGGTCGTCCGCAACATCGACCGGTACGGCAACACGACGGCCGCTTCCATTCCCATCGCGCTCGACGAGGCCGTCAAACAGGGCCGGATCCGCAGGGGCCATCTCGTCGCCCTGACGGCGTTCGGTTCGGGATTCACCTGGGCCTCGGCCCTCATCCGGTGGTAAGATCGGGCATTCTTCACATACAGCGAGGGTTGTGAAAAAGGGATTGTCAGGGAACGGAGACCTGTGCTAGGATTTTCGAAATGACTTCGAGGAGGCATGAATGAGAAAGACAGCCATGACGCTCACGGTTCTGGCCGTCCTGGTGTGCAGCGCGGGCTGGCTCCTGGCCCAGACGGGCGAGGACGCCAAGCTCAAGAAGTTCCAGGATACGTTCTGGGACGCCTACTTCAAGTTCTACCCGACCGCCGGGACCATGCAGGGCTACGCGAAATACAACGACAAGCTCGAGGACCCGAGCTCGAGCGCCCTGGACAAGTTCCACGAAGCGCTCGGGAACTTCAACAAGGAGCTGGTGACCAAGGTCGACAGGTCCAAGCTCACGGCGGGCGCCCGCGTCGAGTACGAGATGCTCGTCGACTTCCTGGACCTCGAGAACCTCAAGCTCGAATACACCATCCCCTGGGATTACAGCCCCCTGCTCTACAATGACCTCCTGCTCAACAGCATCTGGAGCCTCCTCGCGAAGAACCCCGCCATGGCCGACGCCGGCGCCGCGGCCGCCGCGGCCCGGGTCAAGCTCATCCCGGGATTGGTCAAGAGGGCCAAGGACAACCTCAAGACTCCGGCCCCGGACCACACCCAGGCGGCCATCGCCCAGATGCCGGCCATCATCGATTTCTACCGGACCGGGGTCCCCAAGCTCTCGTCGGCCCCGGCCCTCCAGGCGGAGCTGGGCAAAGCCGTCGCCGCCCTCGAGGACTACCAGCGCTTCCTCCAAAGCGAGCTCCTGCCGCGCTCGACGGGCAACTTCCGGGCCGGCGAATCCCATCTGAGGATCCTCCGGATGACGAGCCAG
This sequence comes from Candidatus Aminicenantota bacterium, assembly GCA_037447475.1. Classification (GTDB taxonomy): domain Bacteria; phylum Acidobacteriota; class Aminicenantia; order Aminicenantales; family Saccharicenantaceae; genus RBG-16-66-30. The sequence continues at coordinate 36,292 of JBBIGP010000001.1, read as the reverse complement.
GGCAACCTGCCGATCCTGGAAGAGGTCGTGGCCCGGTCCCTGGCCGATTTCAACAACATCCGTCGCGATATGTTCCTCGTTTGCATCCCCTTCTACAAGATCATGTTCCCCGAGGTCGACATCGAACAGCTCGGGCGGACGAAGGGCGAGGAGCAGACCCGGAACATCGTCATCCAGGGCGTTCTCGACAAGATCCAGTCCGAGCACCCGGGCCGCGACGAGCTGGTCGCCCGGGTCGGCAAGGCGGCCGCCGACCTCAAGTCCTTCATCGGTCAGAAGGGCCTGCTCGCCCTGCCCGAGGAGAACCTCCGGATCGAGCCGATGCCGCCCTACCTCTTCGCGGGCCTCTGGACGCACCTCGCGGCCCCCGGGGCGTTCGAAGCGGCCGGCCCTTATACGCTGTTCGTCAAGCCCGTCCCCTCGGACTGGCCCGCCGACGCCGCCGAGTCTTTCCTCGGCGAGCACAACAACTATTACATCGACTTCATGGCCGCCCAGAAAGTCTTCCCGGGGTCCTACGTCCCCACCTACTTCACCCGCAGGGACCCTTCCCCCGCCAAGAGGATGGCCGCCAACCAGGCCCTTCTCAAGGGGTGGCCCGTCTATCTCCACGAAATGCTGATCACCGCCGGCTACGGGAACTTCGACCTTCGGGTCAGGCTCAACCAGCTCAAGCTCCTGCTCAAGAACGTCATCGACTTCCAGATGGACCTCAACGTCCACCAGGGCAACTGGACCAAGGAGCGGGTCATCGAGACGATGACGGGCCGCGGCTTCATGACCCCGGCCGAAGCCGAACGCCGCTGGAACCAGATCGTCCTCAATCCCGGAGAGGGATGCCTGGCCTACATCGGCTATCAGGAGATCCTGGAGCTGGAAAAGGATTACCGGCGGATCAAGGGGGACGCGTTCACGGCCAAGGACTTCCTCGCCAAGATCCTCGGCCAGGGCGCCATCCCCTTCCGGACCATCAAGGTCAACCTGGCCCAATAGCGGGCTTTTTATCAGGCCGGACGTCGACGGCAGGCCTCCCGGACGGCCGGGAGGCCTGTTTTTTTGAGGAGGAGGTCCCATGACGGCTTCCGGCGGCCCGCCGAGGCTGGTCGATTCGCACGCCCATCTCGATTCCGACGACTTCAACACGGACAGGCGCGAGGCCGTCCGCCGGGCCTTCGAGGCCGGTCTCGTCGCCATCCTCTGCCCGGCCGATCTGACCCGGGCCGAAAGCCTTCCGAGGATCCTGGAGCTCGTCGGCGAGTTCCCCGCCGTCCTGGCCGCCGCCGGGGTCCACGCTCACGAGGCCCGGAAGTTCCGCGAGGAACACCTCGACAAGCTCCGGCAGGCGGCCGAGCGGGGCCTCATCAGGGCCGTCGGGGAGATCGGCCTCGACTTCCATTACGACCTCTCGCCGCGCGAAGCCCAAGCCGAGGCTCTCCGCCGCCAGCTGGCCTGGTCCGGACGGGCCGGTCTTCCGGTGATCCTCCACAGCCGCCTCTCGGGACCGGACATCGTTTCGGCCGTCGACGAAGAGCGCTTCGCGAACGGCGGCATCCTCCACTGCTTCACCGAGGACTGGGCCACGGCCCGGGCCATGATCGACCGGGGCTTCCACCTCTCCTTTTCGGGCATCCTGACCTTTCCCAAGGCCTGGGAGCTCAGGGAGACGGCCGCCAAGGTCCCCCTCGACCGCCTGCTCGTCGAGACGGATTCGCCCTATCTGGCGCCGGTCCCCTACCGGGGAGCGGGACGGCGCAACGAACCCGCCTACGTGGTCGAAACGGCCAAGGTCCTGGCGGGCGCCCGGGGCCTGCCCCTCGCCGAGCTGGCCGAGGCGACGACGGCCAATTTCGCGCGGCTCTTCCCGTTTGATAATCCGGCGCGTCGATGCTAAAATAGCGGCGTCATGGCCCAGGACCACTCCTTCGACATCGTTTCCCGCGTCGACATGCAGGAAGTCGCCAACGCCGTCCAGATCACGATGAAGGAGATCCGCAACCGTTTCGATTTCAAGAACAGCCGCGCCGACATCGCCCAGGAAAAAGAACGCCTGGTCCTCCTCGCCGAGGACGACTTCAAGATCAAGGCCCTGCGGGTGGCCCTCGAGGAGAAGCTGACAAGGCGGAAAGTCCCCCTCCGGGCCCTGACCTTCCAGAGGATCGAGGACGGCCCCAACCGCACGGTCAAGCAGGAGGTCTGGTTCCAGGCCGGCATCCCCATCGAAAAGGCCCGGGAGATCGTCAAGCTCATCAAGCGGGAAAAATTCAAGGCCCAGGTCGCCATCCAGGGGGACGAGGTCCGCGTGTCGTCCGCCAAGATCGACGTCCTCCAGGAGGTCATCGCGTTCCTCAAAGCCCAGGACCTGGGCATCCACATGTCGTTCGCGAACTATCGATGACGGAGTACGGCGGGATCCGGGAGGACCTCGAGCGCGTCGAAGAGCAGCTGGCGTCCTGGTCCCGGGCCGCCAACCCCCTGACGGCCGAAGCCAGCCGCTACGTCCTCCGGAGAAAGGGCAAGCGGCTGCGCCCGGCCCTCGTCCTGCTCACGGCCAGGCTCTTCCCCGGCGCGGACGGGGAGGCCGTTTTCCTGGCCGCGCTCGTCGAGCTCCTTCACACGGCCAGCCTCATCCACGACGACATCGTCGACAACGCGGGCCTCCGCCGCGGCCTCGAATCGGTCCATTCCCGGTGGGGCCCCAACATCACCGTGCTGCTGGGCGATCACCTCTATATCAAGTCCATCGGGCTCTCCCTCCGGTCCCGGCACGACCGGATCACACGCCTGCTCGTCGAGGTCTCGTCCCGGATGATCGAGGGAGAGCTCGAGGAGTGCGCCCTGGCCGGCAACCTGGCGGTGACCGAAGCCGAGTACCTGAGGGTCGCCGAAAGCAAGACGGCCGCGCTGTTCGCCTTCTGCTGCCGGGCCGGGGCCATCCTCGGAGGGCGCGGGCCGGACGAGGAGGAGCGCTTGGCCGCGTACGGCCTCGATCTGGGCATGAGCTTCCAGATCGTCGACGACGTCCTCGATATCGTCGGCGAGGAGGAGAGCCTCGGCAAGCCCGTTCTCTCCGACCTCGTCGAGGGCCGCATCACCCTGCCCTACATCCATGCAATGCGCCTCAACGGCCGCGTGGGGCCCGCCCGGATCGAGAGCCTCGTCGGCCGCAAGGATATCACGTCGGAGGAGCGGCAGGGCCTGCTGCGGTCCCTCTCGGCCTGCGGCTCGCTGGACTACGCGACGGCCAAGGCCCGCGAATACTCGGACAGGTCGCTCGGGACCCTCCGGTCCTTTCCCGGGTCGCCGTCCCGCGAGGCGCTCGAACGTCTGACCATGTCCATCCTAGAAAGGGACCGTTGATCGTCTCCGGGGAGGGGCCATGACGGAAACCGAAGTCAAGATCCGGATCCAGGACCCGGCGGCCGTCAGGGCCAAGCTGCTGGGCTTGGGAGCCGTGCTCGCCCGGGAAAGGCACCTCGAGTCCAACGTCCTCTACGACTATCCCGACGGGGCCCTGCGGAAAGGGCGCCGGGCCCTGCGGCTCAGGGTCGCGGGAAAGCGGGGGACCTTGACGCTCAAAGGCCCGCCCCAGGGTTCCAGGTCCTTCAAGGTCCGGGAGGAGTCCGAGACCCAGGTCCACAGCCCGAGCCAGGTCCGGAAGATCCTCGGCGGACTCGGCCTGAGTCCCGTGTTCTCTTACGAGAAGCGCCGGGCCGTCTTCCGGAAAGGCCGCCTGACGATCTGCCTGGACGAGACGTCCGCCGGGACCTTCCTCGAATTAGAGGGCCGGCGGCACGAGATCGTCCGCTTCGCCAAGTCGCTGGGGTTCGGCCGGGGGGACTTCATCAAGACGGACTACGTCGAGCTCATCGGTATAGCCGCGGGAGAGTGCCGGGAGGCCTGAGACTCGGCCCCGGGCTTCAGTCGTCCTTATCTTCTTCGGAGGCGCCCTCTTCGCCTTCCTCTTCGAGGTCCTCTTCGTCCTCGATCTCCTCCTCCGTGTCGTCGCCTATCCCCGCCAGCAGGTCCTTGCCGGAGAGAATGTCGGAGTCTCCTCCCTCGTCGGGGATCTGGGCGCCGACGAAGACGCGCTCGTCCCGCTCGGGGAGCTCCTCCATCCCGGCCGGGATGACCTCGTACTCGACGAGACCGGAGCGGACTTCGGCCTGGGCGATCCGGATGAGGTTCTTGGACTTGGCGCTGATCTTGGGCTTGGCCCCCTTGAGCAGCTGCTTGGCGCGCTTGGACGCCAGGATGATGAACCTGTATTTGCTGTCGATGGTCCCGAAATTATTCAACTTGGGTCGACTCCTCGAGGGAAAAATGTCACGATGATGGACAAGGATAGCAAAAACGGCGGGAATTTGCAAGCCGGCGGGTCCGGAGTGTCCGGAGAGCGTTGAATTCCCCTCCCGGCTATGTTACTCTGTCATTTGCGCTGAGGACATGGACAAGAGGATCTGGGCCGTCGGAGGAGGAAAAGGCGGCACGGGCAAGAGCTTCGTCGCCGCCGGCCTCGGGCTCCATCTGGCCTCCCTCGACCGGGACATCGTCCTCGTCGACCTCGACCTCGGGGCCCCGAACCTCCACACTCTCCTGGGCGTCAAGAGCTCCCACCCCGACCTCGGCGACTTCCTGACCGGCCGGGTCGGCTCCCTGGAAGACGCGGCGGCCGCGACGCCCTGGAACGGCCTGCGCATCGTCAAGGGGACCGAGAACATCCTCTTCGTCGCCAACATGAACCACTACCGGAAGCTGCGGCTCCTCCGGCAGATCCGCCAGCTGCGGACCCAGAACGTCATCCTCGACCTGGGGACCGGGAGCGCCTACAACACCCTCGACTTCTTCCTCAGCGCCAACCCCGGGGTGATCGTCATCACGCCCGAGCCGACGGCCATCGAGAACGCCTATCTGTTCCTCAAGTCCTGCATCATGAGGGTCCTCAAGCTCTACATGGACCACTTCAAGATCCCGGACCTGCACCGCCGGATGCTCGAGCAAATCGAGAGGAACAGCCAGTCGCTCTACGGGTTCTTCCGCTCGCTCGTCGACAGCGACCGCTCCTATGGGACGATCCTCTACCGGGCCCTCCGCAATTTCCGGCCCTGCCTGATCATGAACAGGTGCCGTGACGAACACGACGTCCTTCTCGGCCGTTCCGTCGCCGACGTCGCCCGGCGCTACCTCCTCCTCGACATGAAGTATCTCGGCGGCATCCCCAACGACGATAACGTCCGGAGCTCGCTCAAGAATCTCCGCCCCTTCATCCTCGAGCACAAGGATTCGGCCGCCGCCCGCGCCGTCCGCCGGATGTCCGAGGAGCTGGCCTACTCCATCGAATTCACCCTGCGGACCCCCGCGGAGATCCGGCTGCCCGACGCCTGATGATCAAGAGAGTCGAGGACTGGAACTACTACGAGCTCCTGAGCGTCGAGAGGACCGCCTCGCGGGACGAGATCTGGGAGGCCTATCAATCCGCCCTGGCCACCTATCAGCCCGGCTCCCTCGCCGTCTACAGCCTGGTGACCGAGGAGGAGCGGACCCTTATCCTGGAGCGCATCCAGGAAGCCTTCCAGGTCCTTCGGGACCCCAAGGCGCGGAAGGACTACGACCTGGCCCTCCTCCGGCATGCCCCCTACTACGCGCCGAAGGCCAAGTTCCGGAAGTCGGTCGGGAAGCTGGAGATCGAGGACGCCCCGGCGGCGAATGGCCGCTGGGCCCGGATCAAAGGGCTTTTTTCGCGCCGGAAGGCCGCCCGCCCCGCTCCGCCGGAAGCTCAGTAGTCCTTGACGATGTCGTCGTCCGTCCCGAAATCCCCGTCCGGGCCGGCGGACGCCAAGCGGAACGAGGAGTCGGAGAGCCGCTCGTAGCGGAACGCCCGTCCCCAGGCGTCCCGAAGGGCGGCGGCGGCCGGGTGCGACCTCCGGAGGTCCTCGAGGCGCTCGGGAAGCCCCTCCGAGCCCGCGGCGAAGGCCAGGACCTCGCGAGCCAGGCCGGCCAGGTTGACCTCGGTCAGCTTGACCTTCGACTCGAGATACTTGTCGACATGGACTTCGAGCCCTCCCTTGTCGCCCGCGGCCTTGGCGAAAAAGAGGACGTAGACGATGACGACGGCGGCGAGGAGGACGACGAGGAGTCCCCGGATCTTCATGTCGCGTCTCCCTGCGGCGGGTTCAGCTCGCCTTCGGTGTGGGCTATGACCGCAGCCGCTGCGAGATCGCCCGTGACGTTCATCGTGGTCCGGGCCATGTCGAGGATGCGCTCGACGCCGAGGATGAGGGCGATGCCCTCGAGCGGGATGCCGACCTGCTTGAGGACGATGACCAGCATGAGGACGCCCATGGCCGGGGCCCCGGCCGTGCCGATGGAGGCCAGGGTCGCCGTCAGGACGATCGTCAGCTGGTCGCCGAGCCCGAGGTTCATGCCGTAGACCTGGGCGATGAAGACGGCCGTGACGCCCTGGTAGAGGGCGGTCCCGTTCATGTTGATGGTCGCTCCGAGCGGCAGGACGAAGCTCGCGATCTGCCGCGAAACGCCGAGGTTGTCCTGCGCGCATTCCATGCTGACGGGCAGGGTCGCCGAGCTGGAGCTCGTGCTGAAGGCGATGAGCTGGGCCTTGGTGATGCCCTTCCAGAACTCGAGATAGGGGTAGCGAGTGAAGAGATAGACAACGGCCGGGTAGGAGAAGGCCAGGACGGCCAGGCCGCCGAGGACGACGGCGCAGTAGCGGAGGAGCGACATGAGGATGTCGGCCCCGAACGTCCCGACGACCGAGGCGATGAGGGCGAAGACGGCGTAGGGGGCGGTCTTGATGACCAGCTCGACGATCTTGATCATGACGTCGTTGACGCCCTCGAAGAAGGCCATGACCGGACTCATCCTGTCCTTGTCGAGGAGCGAGACGACGACGCCCATGAACAGGGCCAGGAAGATGATCTGGAGCATGTTGGCGTTGACGAAGGACTCGGCCGGATTGTCGGGGATGATGTCGACGAGCATGGCGACGAGGCCGGGCCGGTCCCCGGCCCGCAGGGCCTGGGCCCCGGCGGTCTCCCCGAAGTCGGCCTTGAGCTCGGCCTGGACGGCTTCGGGGATGTTGCGGCCGGGCTGGATGGCGTTGGCCAGGAACAGGCCCAAGGCCACGGCGGCTACATAATAGGCGAGATAGAACGCCAGGGTCCTGCCGCCGATGCGGCCCAGCTTGCGCAGGTCGCCGAGGCTGGCCGCCCCGACGAGGAGCGAGGCGAAGATGAGGGGAATGACGACCATCTTGATGAGCCGGATGAAGGCCGTGCCGACCGGTTTGACGAGGGCCGCGTCGGGCCCGAAGGCCAGGCCGGCCGCCGCGCCGAGGACGAGGCCGGCAAAGATCTTGTTGGCGACGCCGGTCCTGCGGAGGGTCGTCAGGCCGAGGACGACCGCCGCGCCGAGGAACAGGGCGAGCTGGGCGAACTTGGCCCCGGCGGTCCCGGCCGGCGTTCCCAGGGCCAGGGCGGCCCCGCACAGGACGGCCGCGGCGACGCCTCCGGCGATGCGGTCGAGGGGGCGCTTCATGGGCTCTTCTCCTTGCGGAGGCCGCTCCTCGCTGGTCTTCAAGGCCCCACTATGCGCAAAAACGGGGAAAGAATCAAGGCCGCGGCGGGAAAAGGGAGGGAATGACCCGTGTAGGACTCGAACCTACAACCCGCAGATTAAGAGTCTGCTGCTCTACCAGTTGAGCTAACGGGCCGAAAAAATCCCCTCTAGTGTAGTGAACGGGGCCCCGCTTGTCAAACGCCGCTTGCACGGACGGTGAGCCCCGGGCTCAGCCTGTCCCGGCCAGCTTCTCGAGGTCTTTGAGGTCGTCGGGCGTGGCGATGAAGACCAAGGCGTCCCCCTCCCGGACGACACGGTCGTCGGGGGGATTGAAGACATATCCCGGGCCGCCGCGCTCCTTGAGGGCCACGAGCAGCGCCCCGGTCTTCTCGCGGAGCCGCGAATCAGCGAGGGTCTTGCCGGCGAGCGGAGAACCGGCCCCGACGACGACATCCTCGACCCGAAAGCCCTTGTCCTTGTCGCGGAGCATCATATCGAGGAAGGTCACGGCCGCGGGCCGGACCATCTGGGAGACCATCCGCATCCCGCCGATGAAGTCCGGGGAGACGGCGTAGTCCGCCCCGGCCCGGATCATCTTCTCGTGGGACCTGACGTCGACGCCCTTGGCCACGATCCGGATCCCGGCATTGAGCTGCCGGGCGCTGACCGCGACGTAGAGGTTGCTCTCGTCGGTCTCGAGCGACAGGAGGATGCCCCGGGCCCGTTCGATCCCGGCCTTGACCAGCACGGCGTCCTCGGCCGGGTCGCCGAGGATATAAGGGAAGCTCCCCGACCCGAGGAGCTTGTCGATCCTCTCTTGGGCGGGCTCGACGACGACGAAGCCCCGCTTCGTGGCCAGGAGCTCGCGGACGATCGTCATGGCCGTCCCGTCGGCGCCGCAGACGATGTAGTGGTCCTCGAGCCGGGCGATGTCCTTGTCCATCTTGCGCCTCCTGAGGATCTGTCTGAGCTCGCCCTCGACGACGAACGCCGTGATGGAGGTCGCGGCAAACGCGATCGTGCCCAGGCTGAGGATGATGTAGGCCGTCGTGAAGATGCGGGCCGCCGGGTTGGCGGCCAAGTCGTGGGTCTCGCCGTAGCCGACCGTGGCCACCGTGATGACGGTCATATAGACGGCGTCGAGGACCGACCACTCCGGCCCGCCGACGGCTTTGAACCCGGCCGCCCCGATCAAGAAGACGATGACGAACAGCCAGAGGGCGATGGTGATGCGCTTGCGTCCGTCCATGCGATGCCCGAACCGCCCCGATTATAGCCGAGAGGCGGGCCGGCCGCAATCACTCCTTGATGCCGGCCAGGTCCAGCAGGAAAGCGTATTCCATGGCCGTCTGCCGGAGCCGCCGGAAGCGCCCCGAGGCCCCGCCGTGGCCGGCCTCCATGTTCGTCCACAGCAGGAGCAGGTTCTTGCCGGTCTTCATGGTCCGCAGCTTGGCCACCCACTTGGCCGGCTCGAAGTACTGGACCTGCGAGTCGTGCAGGCCCGTCGTCACGAGAAGCGCCGGGTACTTCTTGGCCTCGACGTTGTCGTAGGGGGAGTAGGAGAGCATGTAGTCGTAATACTCCTTGTCCTCCGGGTTCCCCCACTCGTCGAACTCGCTGGTCGTCAGGGGGATGCTGTGGTCGAGCATGGTCGTGACGACGTCGACGAAGGGCACGCCGGAGATGACGCCCCGGAAAAGCTCGGGCCTCATGTTGACGACGGCGCCCATGAGCAGCCCGCCGGCGCTGCCGCCGCTGGCGAAGAGCCGCCCCGGGCTGGTGAATTTCTGGGCGACGAGATAGTCGGCGCAGTCGATGAAATCCGTGAAGGTGTTCTTCTTCTTCAGGAGCTTTCCGTCCTCGTACCACCAGCGGCCCATCTCCTGGCCGCCCCGGATGTGGGCGATGGCGTAGACGAAGCCCCGGTCGAGGAGGCTGAGGCGGGCCGAGCTGAAGCCCGCGTCCGTGGTCGCCCCGTAGGAGCCGTACCCGTAGAGGAGGAGCGGGTTCTTGCCGTTCTTGACCAGCCCCTTCCGGTAGACGAGCGAGATGGGAACCTGGATGCCGTCGCGGGCCGTCGCGTAGTGGCGCTCCGCGTGGTAGTCGCCGGGGTTGAATCCGCCGAGGACCTCCTCCTGCTTGAGAAGCCTCTTCTCTTTCGTCGCCATATTGTAGTCGAAGGTCGAGGGCGGGGTCGTCAGCGACGAGTACGCGTACCGGAGCCACTCCGTGTCGAACTCGGGGTTCATGGCGATCCGGGCGCTGTAGGTCTCCTCGCCGAAATCGAGATAGTGCTCGCCGCTTCCGTCCCAAGGCATGATCCGGATCCGCGGCAGGCCCTTGGCCCGCTCCTGGACAGACAGGGCGCCCTGGAAGAGCTCGAAGCCCTCGAGCAGGACATCCTCCCGGTGGGGGATGAGCTCGATCCAATCCTCTTTGGACGTCTTGTCCAGGGGGGAGGTCATGAGCCGGAAGTTCCTGGCGTCCATGTTGGTCAGGACGTAGAACTTGTCCCCGAAGTGGTCGATCTGGTACTCGAGACCGCGTTCCCGGGGCTGGAAGACGCGGAAGGGCCCCGCGGGCTTGGCGGCGTCGAGGAAGCGGTATTCGTTCGACAGGGTGCTGCCCGAGGCGATGATGATATATTTCTTGGACTTCGACGCGTAGGCGGTGGCGCTGAAGGTCTCGTCGGTCTCCTCGTAGACGAGCGGGTCCGAGGCCGGGGACGTGCCCAGGACATGGCGGTAGACCTTGTGGGCCCGCAGGGTCGTGTCGTCGATCCTCGTGTAGAAGACCGTCCGGTTGTCGGCGGCCCAGGCGGCCGATCCGGTCGTGACGGGGATGGCGTCGGGCAGGATCTCGCCCGTCCTGAGGTCCTTGAAGCGGAGCGTGTACTTGCGCCGGCTGACGGTGTCGACGCCGAAGGCCAGCATCATGTTGTCCGGGCTGACGTTCATGCCGGCGACGGAGTAGTAGTCGTGGCCGGCGGCCATCTCGTTGACGTTGAGGAGGACCTCCTCTTCGGCCTCGAGGCCTCCCTTCTTGCGGCAATAGACGGGATAGTCCTTGCCTTCCTCGAAGCGCGTGTAATAGTAATAGCCGGAGGAACGGAACGGGACCGACTGGTCGGTCTGCTTCATGCGGCCGACGATCTCGCCGTAGAGGTTCTCCTGGAGGGCTTCCGTGGGCTTCATGACGGCCTTGGTATAGTCGTTCTCGGCCTGGAGGTACTCGAGGACCTTGGGATTGTCGCGCTCGTTGAGCCAGTAGTAGTTGTCGACGCGGGTGTGGCCGTGGATGGTCAGGTCCTTGGGGACGATATCCGCTACGGGCGGCTTGAGGCCGGCCGTTTCGGGCCGGGCGCATCCGGCGTGGAACGCAATGGACGCGGCGGCCAGGGCGACGACAGCCCAAAGGACGTAGAGCTTCGGGGGCTTGTTCTTGAAAATGGTCATGGCGAAGAAGTCCTCCTTGCCGGGATTCGAAGATCGCAGGCCCCTACACTACCATCTCGGTCTTTCCGATGTCAATCGGACGGCACGCCGCGGCCTGACCCGGGCCCGCGTTTCCCAAAGCCCTCGATTTGAGCTAGAATCCATTCCGGCGAGGTCATCGTGAAGGACCACAAGCGCCCTCCAGGGTCCCGAAAGGCCTGCGAGCCTCCGGCGGACACCGACGTTCCCATCGAGGTCCCCGTCGACGGCGTCCTCGACCTCCACGCCTTCAGCCCCAAGGACGTCAAGGACCTGGTCCCGGAATACATCGAGGAGTGCCTCCGCCGGGGGATCCTCGATCTCCGCATCATCCACGGCAAGGGGACGGGCACGATCAAGGGGATCGTCCATCGCCTCCTCGCCCGGAACCCGCGCGTGGCGAGCTTCAAGGACGCCGGCATGGGGGGAGGCGGCTGGGGGGCCACCGAGGTCCGCCTCAGAATGTGACACTCCGGACGCCGGGCCTCATCGGCCGGCCTCGTCAAGAACGGGTAAGCCCCGTCGCATCAGGGGATCTCGCTGGCCTGGCGCCAGGACAGCGCGGACGGCTTGTCCCAACGGACGATCCGGCGGCCGTTCCAGTAATAGGTCCAGTGCTCGGCCTCTTCCCCGTCGGTGATCAGGGCGCAGTAGAATTCCCGCCCTCCGCTGAGCCGCCGCTTCATATGGAAATGGGCCCCGGCGAGCGTCCGGAACTCCCGGCCCTCGATCCTGGCGGCGGGCCGGTCGGCGACCAGGCAGACCTCCCAGCGCTTCATTATGAAGCGGCTTTTGCCTTTCTCTTGGTCCCGGAGAACGCGGCTTCCCCGAACTGCAGGCTCAGGGTCCCGGTCATGTGATCCTCGACGACCGCGGCCGAGAAATCGATGGCCATCCCGCTGAGATCGACCGAGAACGACAGGACGCCGTCCTTATAGTTCAGGTCCTTCATCGGCACCGTGCCGGACTGGCCGGTGTACTTTCCCTCGAGCTGTCCGTCCTTCACGGAGAATTCGAAGACGAATTTGAAGGCCCCGTCGTCGGTCCGGGCGTCCCAGACGCCGGGGATCTTTCCATATTTGTCGGCCTGAGCCCCGGCCGAAGACGTCCATGCGAAGGCCAAGGCCGCCGTCATGAGGATCCGGGCGAATCTTACGATACTTGGGACCATGGGGCGCGAACCTCCTTATATGTCTGCGATAAAGCCAAAGGCCGCGTACGGCCTTTCACTCGCTTGTCATGATGAAGAGCGGCTTCTGGCGGAAGCTCTTGTAGAGCGGGCGGAGCCGGTCCCGGTCGTAGTACTTGTCGACATCGACGGTCTTCTTGCGGCTGACGACGATGTCGATGGGCACGTCGTCGTACTCGCCGCTCCTCAGGCAGACCATGCGCCCGGACTTCCTGTCGAGGATGAGGTCCAGGGCCAGGTTGCCGTAGGCCATGGGCACGATGGAGTCCACGGCGTCGGGGTCGCCGCCCCTCACGAGATAGCCGAGCTTCTGGTTGATGACGTTGATGCGGCGGCCGGCGTTGTAGTTCGGGGACAGGTTCTTGAGCTCGTCGGCGATGAGGTCGCCGATGCCGCCGAGCTTCTTGTGCCCGTACATGTCCTTCTCCTCGCCGGCGAAGATCATCTCGCCGCCGGCCGGCACGGCCCCCTCCGAGACGAGGACGACGGAGTAGCGGCTCGGGTTCTCGGCCCGGTCCTCGGTCATCAGCTCGCAGAGGCGCCCCATGTCGAATTTGTGCTCCGGGATGAGGCAGCGGTTGGCGGCCCCGGCCATGGTCGGCAGGAGGGCGGTGAACCCGGCGTAACGGCCAAAGACCTCGAGGACGAGGAACCGCTCGTGCGATCCGGCCGTGGTCCGCAGGGAGTTGGCCAGGCTGATCGTCCGGGTGACGCAGGTGCTGAACCCGAGGCAGTAGTCCGTTCCGGGGACGTCGTTGTCCATGGTCTTGGGGATGGCGATGACCTTGACCCCCTTCTCATGGAGGGTGACCGCGTAGCTGAGCGTGTCGTCGCCCCCGATCGGGATGAGGTAATCGATGCCCAGGAACTCGATGTTCTTGAGGACCTCATCGGTCAGGTCGTTGTTGTCGTCCTGATACGTGTCGCGCAGATGCGCCGGGACGTTGACCGCGGGGACGTGGGACGGCCGCGTCCGCGACGTGTGAAGGAACGTGCCGCCCGTCCGGCCGGTCTTGTTGACGATCTCCTCGGTCAGGGTCTCGCAGCATTCGATCCCGCGGATGCCGGCGTCCCTGTCGATGTCGATGAGCCCGGCCCAGCCCCGGCGGATGCCGATGATGTCATAGCCCTCGTGGATGGCCCGCAGGGTCACCGCCCGGATGGCCGGGTTCAGGCCGGGGACGTCGCCCCCTCCGGTCAAAATGCCGATGGTGCCTTTTCTGGAGCCATTGGCTTTCTTGATCATGTCGTCCTCCCGGGCATTGGCTTCTACTCGAGCTCGGGAACATCGAGGATGCCGGTCGAGAAGCGGCCCGAACTCTCAGAGATATTAGGCGCTGCGGCCGGACCTGTCAAGCGCGGGGCGCCAAGCCGCTGAGCTGCACCTGGCCTGGACCCGTGTCAACTGGCGACGAGCGTCACCTGGGCGGAAACCGTCAGGCTCCCTGATGCTCCCTGGACCGTGATCGCGTAGGTCCCGGGCAGCGCCCCTCCCGGCTACCGGCGATAGCGGATCGCGACGCCGACGATGTATCTCTCGGTGACGACGCCGGGCCCGTGCCAGTAGCTGTAGACGACGCGATCTCCGTAATAGCGGTCGACGACGATGACCAGGGCGTCGGCCCCCATAATGGCGGCCCTTTCGCGCAGCAGGCCCTCGACGTAGCCTCGGCTCATCCGCGGGCTCGGCCGGAACCGGACCTCTCCCAGCTTGACATGGTCGCGGCGCGGCTCGTTCCTCAAGAGGCGGACCTGGACGGGATCGGTCGGCGCGAAACGCGGCGCGCCGGGATAGAGGCGGTACCCGTAAGGTCGATAGCAGGATATAGTTCCCAGCAGCAGTGCCGCCAGGATCATCAGGGACGACCATCGTGCTTTCATGGCCTATCCTCCTTGGTTCATGTCTTGATGCTCATTCCATCACCCTATTTTGCAAGAACCATACCAAGAGAGAGTGAGTTGAGGGCGACATGATTATAAGTATATTATATTCAATAGAATATATGACTTCCCAGGCCGGCTGTCTGACGGCGGACCCGCCAACGAGTCCTCGCCTCCACGGCCCACATGTGTCCTCCAAAAAGGACGATCCAAGGAATCATCACCACAAATCCCCAGCCCGGGCCTTCTTGGGCGCCAAGCCCGATGGAAGCCGGATTTGACTCAATAATAGAGAACCGGCTTCTTGCGCCAGTCCTTGTCCTTGTCGTGGCCATACTCGGCGACCCGCGGGCGGCGCTCAAGAAGCCGGACGGACTTGACGCCGCAGGCATGTCCCAAGCTCCTCGGATTCTTGCCCACGAGCTCGATCCGAAGAACGTACCGGCCCGGCTCGGGCCAGAAGTCGAGAAGATGGAATGTCCATCCGTCGGATTCATCCGCATAGAAGTCCAGAGGGCGGCCGATCTTGACCCCGTCGAGATAGGCCTGGAACAAACCTCCGTCGGGGGATCGCTCAGCGTTGATCGCCAGCCGCAGCGGCTCCTTGACCTCGACCTCGACCGGGAACTCGAGCCACGTCCCGGCCGCGCGCGACGGCCGAAAGACGAGGATCTCCCCGTCGTAGAAGCCGCTGACCGATGTCCGGAGCTCGCCGCGGGCATGCCTTTGGGCCGCGGCGAAGTCGCTCGCCCGGACAACGACCCGGTCAAGCGGCGGCAGGCGCCTCCCCCCCGCCCCCGGGGCCCGTTCCGCGAAGGTCGGCGGGCCGGTCTGGTACCAGAACGCGACGCTGGCGTAATCGTCTTCCCGTTCGTTCCAGCTGGTGGCCTTGTATTCGGGGTTCTCGTCCTCCGACATCCAGCCCATGTGTTCCATGGTGACCTTGATGCCGGTGTTGAAGACGACCGGGTCGTGAAGGTGCCAGCGGTAGGAGCTGACGTGCCCGCCGATCGTCCGCTGGTCGAAGAAAGGCACCCCGAAATACGGCGTCAGCGTCCGCTCGAGGCCCCAGGCCGAGAGGAAGTAATCCTCGGTGCCCGTGCCCCAGATCGAAGCGGTCGGCTCGCCGTCGATGTAGATCTTCTCGTCCCCTTCTCCGAACCAGGCCGGGCTGCGCATGCGCACGCCGAGGACCGCGCCGACGAAGTGGCCTTTGCCCGCCGTTTCCAGGATGAGGTAGTCCTGGCCGTTGCGCGCCGGATATTCCTGCCGGTACTGGGCGTAGAAGTAGGGCGTGTCCTTCGGCAGGCTCTTGAGCTTGATCCAGTCGATGTTGTAGTAGAGGAGGCTGAGCGGCTTGTCGCTCTGGTTCTCGATCTCGACACGGGCCGACTTCCTGAAGGGCATCCTCCAGAAGGCGTTGTAGGAATCCCCGCCCTCGACGATGACCGGGACGCTCGAGACCTCCGTGCGCTTCCCGAAGCAGTTTGCGAAGAAATCACCGACCGGGGCCTCGACCGCCGGACGGGGATCGCCGTCCCAGTACATCCGGAGCATGAGCTCCTGGTGGTCGGCAGACCCTTGGGGCGCCCAGCCGTGCGGCTCCGGCCCGAGGAAGGTGATCCAAATGTGGGTGATGACCCCGGGCCCCTCGGCGTCCATCAGGACGTGGGTCGCGCCCGCCGGGACGTTGAAGTTGTCCCAGTTGCTTTGGACGTCGCCGTCCCCGCGCGGTTCGGCCGCCGGGTCGTATCGGCGCTCGCCCGCGTTGCGGTCTCCCTCGGGGCCGCGCCGGATCTCGCCGACCCGCATCGTCGAGGTCGCCCGCATGGAGCGCCCCTCGTGGGGCGCGGCCAAGCTGCCGAGGACCCCGCCGCCCATGGTCTCGGCGTCATCATCATTGCGGCAGCCCGACGATAGGGCGAGCACGGCCAGGGCTATCGCGAACAGGAAGGATCGTGTGGCGGTCTTCATGGTGGTTCTCCTCCGGCCGACCATAGCACGCCGCCGGAACGAAGGTCAAGCAACCGGCGGCGCGAGGATCACAGACTGTCTCACAATCGAGGCGAACATTCCCATAATGCCGGCGCGGGCGCAATTCAATCCTCGGCCTCTGACCGCTGTGCAGAGTCCCCCGCCCGGGCCTATCGTCGCCGGCGCTCCTGCATTCTATTCCAGAAGCAGCTTTTTCATCAGCCGCTTGAAACGCGGATCCGGGCGGAGGCTGTCCCACCGGAGCTCGTAGAGGAAGGTGTTGGCGTTTCTCAGGTAAGCGAGTTCATCTTCATCCTCGGCCGCCTTGCCCAGGAACTCCAAGGCTCTCTCCCTGTTGCCGAGGCCGAGATGGACGGCCGCGATCTCGGCGTTCACGGTATATCCGCTCTTCAAGTGCTCCTCGAGGAGGGACAGCACTTCGAGGGCCTTCGCTTTCTCGCCCGACAGGCCGTAGGCCATGCCGAGGTCTCCGAGCCCGGAGGGGCCGCTTTCCAAGTAATCCATCGCTTTCTCCAGCTCCGCCACAGCCTCTTTGTACATCCCCTTGGCGCGGAAACACACGCCGAGCGCCCAATGGCTCCAAACGAAGTGCGGATCGAGCTCGACCGCTTTGCGGGCCTGTTCGATGGCCAGATCGGGCTCCTTGATCTGCAGAAAATATAAGGCGCTAACAGCGTTGATAATGAGAGACAGGGGGTCGAGCTCGAGCGCCCGCCTCATTTCCGCCCTCGCCGAGCTTGCCGAGGATGCGATAATGCGCCACGGCTTTATCCATGGTTTGGCCTTAAGTCCGGAAGATCCTCTGGAGATCGAACCACGGCAGGGCCGTGATCCTGTCCGTGAGCCTTCGCGGGCGTTCACCGAGGAAGACGACGAATCCTTGCCGGGCCCTGTCGCCGTTCTCATCCAGGAACGCTTCCAGGTGTTTCCAATGCTTGGGGAGGGGGTCGTCCGTTAACTTGACCTCGACCGGGATCCAGCGGTTCTCGAACTCTACGACCCAGTCGATCTCCGGGCCGTTATGATCCCGCCAATAATGGACCGTCCCCCCGAGGTTCCGGCTGCGGAGGTGCCTGATGAGAGAGAGCCCGATCCATTCCTCGAACCGCCGGCTCCACTCCTCTTTGGGGACGCCCTCGGCAGCCAGGGTCCTGGCGGCTGCATTGCGGACGCCGATGTCGAAGAACAGGTACTTATGGGACTTGGACAGCCGCCTTCGCGTCGAGGCGGGAAGGAGAGGCGGGATCTTCTCGACGATCAGGCAATCCTGGAGGATCGCATAATACGAGGAGATCGTATGGTGGGAGATCCCGAGGTCCTGGGACAGCTCCCTGAAGCTCAGGATCCTTCCGGACGTCTCCGCCGCCAAGCGCAAGAACTGTCCGAAGACGCCGATCTTCCTGATCAGCAGCTCCATCCGGATCTCTTCTTCCAGGAACGTCTCGACGTAGGAGCGGAGCAGGTTCTCGGCGAGCTTGATCTCGCCGCGCTCCGTCTGAAGCGCGATCTCGGGCAGATCACCGTAGGTCAGGATGTTCTTCAGCGAGCCCGCGGAGGCAAAGCGCTTGGCGAAGGACCGCCGTTCCTCGATATCGAAGGGATCCAGGCGGTAGGTGATCGCCCGGCCAGCCAGGAGATTGACGTTCTTGCGCCTCAGCTTCCTGGCCGAAGACCCCGTGATGAGGAACATGATCCTGTGCTTGTCGATCAGGTATTGGACCTCGTCGAGGATCTCCGGGACCTTCTGGACTTCATCGAGCACGACCATGTCCGGCCCGGCCGCCTCGATCTCCTGCCGCAGGAACTCGGGCCGTTGCTCGGCCTTCTGCCGAACGGGGATCTGCAGGAACGAGTAGGTCAGGACTCGATCACGCTTCCCCGCGAGGTGGTCGAGCAAGGTCGTCTTCCCCGTTTGTCTCGGCCCGAGCAGGAAGAGCGAGCGTCGCTGTGCGATGCTTTCGAGGATCTCCGGCTCAAGATTTCTTTTAATCATAACGCCCATTATAGCCGTATTTGGGCATATGGCAACCGATTATTCATCATTGCGCCTAATCCTCTAAATGCTCCCACTCGTATTTCACCCTCTCCATGAGCCTCTTGAAGCGCTCCTCGCCGCGGACGTTGGCCAGGAAGGGATCCAACTCGCTCATGAGCGGGTAATTGCTCATCCCGAGGTTCACATCCAGCTCCAGGCAGTCGAGCGCCATCTCTTTTTCACCGATCAAGGCCAAGCACTCGGCCTTCCAATACGTGCTCTGAAAATCCCATGGCTCCTTGAGAGAGGGGTTCGATTCGAGAGCGCTCAGCGTCTCGGACCGGTTCCCCTTTTCGGAGGGGGACGCGCTTCGGACGAGCGGGAGGAGCAGAAAGGACAGAACGGAGATCCCGGTCATTTTCTTGACGACCATGATTCCTCCTTGTCAGAGCCCTGAGGAAACCGATGATTGACCCAAGCATAACGCCGCCCCGGCGGGAAGTCAAACGGGACGGCCGATCAGAAGCGCGGGATCAAGGCCTTCCAGGACCGCTTGGCGGCCATCGACCCGGAGGGCTGGCCCGTCGACCGGCGCGTCGACGCGGAGCGGCTCTCACTGCTCGAGAGGCGAGGCCCCCTCGCTGAACTCCCCGGTCCGCACCAGGCGCTCGATCTTGTAGGCCCCGAGCTTGCGGGCCTTGAGGAACCCGTCCCAGGCCGCCTCGGCCAGCCGGCCGCTTTCCCTGAGGTCGAAGAGCCACTCGCCGCAGGCCTCGAGCGGCCCCGGCGGGCTGACCCCGGCATGGATCTCCCGGAGCCACCGCTTGTTGAGCTCCTCGTGGGCGCCGATCGGGTCGGCCATCAGGATGGGCAGGCCCAGGCCGCAATAGAAGGCCAGCTCGCTCGGCTTGGTCCACAGGACGTCGGTCCGCCGGAGGGCGGCGTTGAACCTTTCGAGATAGGCGTAGACGTCCGGGTCGTGGACGATCTCCAGGCCCCGGCCGATCTCGTCCCTGAGGCCGGCCCCGCAGACGGTGCCGAGGACGCGCTCGAAGACCTTCTTCTGGATCCCGCAGGACAGAATCAGGCGGACCTCGCCGCTCCGCAGCCGGTCCTTGAGCCCGGCCAGGATCTTCCCGACCATTTCGGCCTGGGCCCCGGCCCCGCCGATGGCGAACATTACGGTGAAATGCCGCTCGCGCTCCGGGGGCACGGGATCCCGCCCGAGCCAGCCCAGGACGGACCTCTCATGATAGGAAAAGAACTTGCCGGCCGGATCGAGGCGAAGCAGACGCTCGAAGAGGTCGGCCTTGAGGATCTCGAGTCCGGTCTCCGAGCCGATGTTCTCCTTCGGCAGGGGGAAACCCGTCATGAAGATGTCCTTTTCGGGGACCCCGTAGGCCAAAAGCCGGCGACGAACTTGGGTACAGGGCGCGAGATACCGGAGACGGCTCGATTTGGGATCCTCGGGGACCCAGACCCGGTTGAAGTCCGCGTCGCAGATGAGCAGGTATTGGTCCTGAGGCGGGGTCGAGGCGGGCGGCTCGAGGGTGTCCACGGCGATGGCCGTGGCGTAGAAGGTATGGATGACGGGATGGGGGGCCGAGGCCAGCTTGTCCCGAAGGCTGCGGCAGAGACCGCGTTTCCGGATGAGGCGCTTGAGGAACCTGACGGCCATGGTCGGCCGCGATTGGTCGGTCGTCGGGTAGTAGGGCCGGATGTGCTGGACGGCCAGCAGGAGACCGACCAGGGCCCGGCCCACGAGCGGGATGGCCCCGGCCTTGGACGACGCGTAATAGACGCGGCGCAGCCGCCGCCAGATGCGGTATTCGGGATCGGGGGTCGTCCGGCGCGAGCCGTAGATGACGACCCCTTCGTGGGTCAGGTCGCGCAGGGGGTGGGCCGCCCGCAGATGGCCCAAGCCCATCAGGACGGTGACGACCCAGGCCTTGTCATGCGCCCTCATAGACCAGATTATCCACATTGGCCGGGACGTGGATCAAGGTGTTCTTGCCGATGGCGATCCGTCCGCCCCGCCACTCGACCTCGCGGCTGAAGAACGGGGTCAGATAGACGGCGAAGAAGACCAGGTCCTTGACCAGCACGGCGGCCGGGAACAGGAGGTGGTTCCGGAGGCGGCGGGCATCCTCGGGATTGACGGACAGGAAGTTGGCGTACTCGAGGGCCGTCTTGGCCGCCGCGGTGAAGGCCAGTACGGCCGCCCCGCGCCGGCCCAAAACCGCCCATCCGGCCAGGGCGATGACGATCGGATTGAGAAGGACCTCGGCCAGGTAAACGGGCAGCCGCAGGCGGTAGCGGAGCTTGGCCCAGCGCGACAGGCGCTTGAAGAAGCTCTTGAGGGTCGCCGTCTGGCTGACGTTGGTCACCCAGGTGCAGTTGGTCGAGACCCGGAAGCCGCTCTTCCTGAAGGCCTCGCCGATCAGGAAATCCTCGGCCAGGTAGTCCTTGAAGTACCCGAAGCCGCCGAACGTCTCCAGGGCGGCCCGTTCGACGAGCATGGACTTGCCGACGATGATCGGCTGGCGGCCGAGGAACCAGGAGGCGATGACCCCGCCCGAGGTGAAGAAGCTGAGGCTCATGTTCTCCATCAGGCTGCCGAAAGACCGGCTGAACGAGCCCCGGATGGGCGAGAACACGACCTTGGCGTCGTGGGCGAGGTACTCGTCGACCAGCCGGCGCAGGGTGTCGGGGGCCACTCGGACGTTGGCGTCAGTGGCCCAGAGCAGGGCGCCGCGGGCCTTCGACTCCAGCCGGGCCAGCTTATGGACCTTGGGGTTCTCGAAGGGGGGACGGCCGGAGGCCACGATCCGCGTCCTGATCCGGGGATGGCGGGCCTGGAGAGCGCGGAGGATGGGAACGCACGGGTCCTGGAGGTCGTCGACCCCGAACAGGACCTCGTAGGCGGGATAGTCGAGCCGGTAGAACGACTCGAGGTTGGCGGCCAGGTCGTCGTCGATGTTCTTGACCGGCTTGAGGAGGCTGACGAAAGGGTAGCGGCGGACGTCGGCCGGCGCGGTCTTCCGGCCCCGGCGGAAAGCGACCGTGAAGGCCGAGAACAGGAACATGACCGCTCCCGAAACGGCCAAGAGGACGAGAATCGTGGTTTTCATCACTTCCTTTATAAGGGCGGCCGGTGAATTCCCGATGAAGAGCCGGTTAATTTTCGGTTCAGGGCGGCCTTCATCGAAAATTGACCTCGGCTTCATCGGCGCTTAACAGGCAGGGCGCATCATGGCATCTCAGACCATGAATACGTCTCTATCGATAGACAGCACGGCACCGAGGACCATCGAGCCTCAAGAGGCCCGGATCCTTCTTGCCGACGGCTGGCAGGCGGCCGACCTCCACGTCCACACGCACCATTCCTACGACGTCATCCCCACGCGGCAGGTCGACCCGCTCGTCATGTACCTCAAGGCGCGCCGGGCCGGGATGGCCTACGTCGCCTTCACCGACCACGACACGATGGCCGCCTACGACCAGATCGGCTGGACGCGCGAAGGCCTCGTCCCGGCCGTCGAGGTCAAGGTCCTCGACCGGCGCAATGTGGGTTATACGATCCACGTCAACATCTACGCGCTCGACCGCCGTCAGTTCCGGGACATCCGGGACATCACCGGCCGGGCCCGCGACGTCGTGAAGCTCACCGAATACCTTCGGGCCGAGGGTCTGCCCTTCACCTTCAACCACCCCTTCTGGCACGAGCCGGACGAGAAGCCCGATCTCGGGGCCGTCATCGAGGTCGCCCGTCTCTTCCCGGTCCTCGAATACAACATGGGCCGCATCGCCCGCATCAACGCCCAGGCCCTCCGCCTGGCGGAGACTCTGGGGAAAGGGGTCGCGGCCGCGACCGACAGCCATATCGGGGAGATCGGCCGGGCCTTCACGCTCGTCCGGGGCGGCGCTTCGTTCCGGGAGTTCTTCGCCCGCGTGGCGGCCCGGGATGCCTATCTGTGCCCCGCCGACCTGACCCTCCCCCGCCTCAAGGAAGAGGCCTCGCTCAGGATCCGACAGCTGTTCGACAGGACGAGCTGGCTCCACGCCAAGGAGTCCCTGACGATGGACACGGGCAACGCGCTCCTCGACGGCCTCGTCCGGCGGATGGCCCGGGAGGCTCCGGAGAAAAGAAAGATCTCCCGTTGGCTTCTCAAGAAGATCGTCGAGGCCCTGGCCGGCTCGGGCATCCCCGGGGCCCTCTACCTCCGTTACCAGAGAGGCCTGGCCGACCGCGTCGGCCGTCTCCTGGAGAGCGCGGAGCTCGCGGTTTAGCGCCTTCCTGAACTCCCTGATCGGGACTCAACAAAATCGACTCATCATAAACGTTGCCCGCCCCTGACGGCCGGCGGCGTTGGATTGTATCCCGCCGATTTCGAATGGGCTATAATACGGGGCATGAACAAGAGATCCTTCCTTTCCGCGGCTTGCCTTTCGGCCCTTCTCCTCCTGCTTCCGGCCGGCTGTTCCAGCGGGCGGCCGGCGGCCGACGCCGTCATCGTCAACGCCCGGGTTTACACGGTCAACGCCGCCCGGCCGTGGGCGGAGGCCGTCGCCGTCCGCGAGGGGCGCGTCCTCGCCGTGGGAACGACGAAGGCCGTCTCGCGCCATAAAGCCTCGAGGACGTTTGTCATCGACGCCGGCGGAAGGCTGGTCCTTCCCGGATTCATGGACAGCCACATCCATTTCGTCGGCGGTTCGGCGAGCCTGGCCAAGGTCGACCTGGCCGGGACCAGGACGGTCGAGGAGATCCAGGACAGGATCCGGGCGTTCGCCCGGGAGAACCCCGACGCGGACTGGGTCCAAGGGCGCGGCTGGATGTACGCCGCTTTCCCGGGCAATATGCCGCACAAGAAATATCTCGACGAGGTCGTGCCCGACCGCCCGGCCGTCATGAGCTGCGCCGACGGCCACACAACCTGGGTCAACAGCAAGGCCCTGGCCCTGGCCGGGATCGGCCGCGACACGGAGGACCCGGAGAACGGGACCATCGTGCGCGACGAAAAAGGGGAACCGACCGGGGCCCTGTTGGAGACGGCCGGCTATTTGGTTTCGAAGCACATCCCCCGGCCGACCGACGAGGAGACGCTCGCGGCCCTGCGCCGGGGCCTGCGCGAGGCGGGCCGGCTGGGGGTCGTTCGCGCGCACGGGATGGGCGGAGAATTCGAGGCCCTCGAGCTCCTGGACCGGCTCAAACGCGAAGGCGAGCTGACCGTCCGGCTCTCCGTGTCCTTGTGGGTCGATCCGCCCGGCCCGACCGAGAAGGACTGGCAGGCTTACGAGGAGGCCCGCGCGCGATACGACGACGAATGGCTTTCGCTCGGAGGGATCAAGCTCATGCTCGACGGGGTCATCGACTCGGGGACCGGGGCCATGCTCGACCCCTACGAGAACCAGCGCGGCAACCGGGGGAAGCTGTTCTGGGAGCCGGAGGCTTTCAAGGCAGCGGTGGCCGCTTTCAACGCCAAAGGCTTGCAGGTTTCGACCCACGCCATCGGGGACGCGGCCATCCGGCTGTCGCTTGACGCTTATGAGGAGGCCGCCCGGGCGGCCGGGAACCCCGATGTCCGGAACAAGATCGAGCACGCCGAGGACATCGCCGCCGACGACATCCCGCGGTTCGGCCGGCCGGGCGTCATCGGAAGCTTTCAGCCGCTCCACGCCAACCCCGATCCCACGTGGATGGGCACCTGGATCGCCAACGTCGGGCCCGAGCGCGAGCAGCGGGCCTTCGCCTGGAAAGCGGTCCTCGACGCGGGCGGGCGGCTGGCCTTCGGCAGCGACTGGCCGGTCGTCACCCTCAGCCCGTGGCCCGGCCTCCAGGTGGCCGTGACCCGGCAGAGCCTTGAAGGATATCCCGAGGACGGCTGGCTGCCCCAGCACCGGGTCACCCTCGAGGAAGCCGTTTACGCCTATACCATGGGCGGCGCCTACGCCATGCACCGGGAGAAGGATGAAGGCTCCCTCGAGCCCGGCAAGCTCGCGGACCTGATCATGGTCTCGCGGAACATCTTCGAGATCGACCCGCGCGAGATCGCCAAGACCGAGGTCCTGTTGACCATGGTCGGCGGCCGAGTCGTCCACGACGCCCGCTGAAGTCCGCAGCTCCCGCTATTTCTTATCGATGAGCGCCAGCGATTTCTCGGCGGCCCGGGCCACCATGTTCCGGTAGGAGGGAACGGTCGCGGCCTGCTTCAAGAAAGGGGCGGCCGACGGATCGCCCGTCTTGCCGACGGCCGTCACGGCTTCGGCCTGGACCCGGTAGCTCGGGTCCTTCCGGAAGAGGTCCATGTAGAACGCGAGGTTCTTCCGGTCCTTGAGATCCCCCAGGGCGACGAGGGCCGCGGCCCGGACCCGAGAATCCCCGTCCTGACAGGCCCTCTTGAAGACGGCGGCGCCTCCTTCTGGCCCGATCTTGGCCAGGGCCTCGAGGGCGCTCTTGCGGACCGCCCAGAACGGATCGTTTCGGAGGCTGGAGACGAGTACCGCCTCCGTCCGCGGATCGCCGCCGAATTCCGCCAGCGCAGCGGCCGCGCCCATCCGGCCGATGACGTCGTCGTTCTTGAGCTGAAAGAGAAGCTCGTCCCGCTCCTTCGGGAAGGTGATCTCTTTGATGAGGACATTGTCCGCGTCGAACCGCACGAGAAGCGGGCGCTCCTCGAGCGGCAGCTCGAAGGTCTCCTCGCGCTTTTCGACCCAGATCGTTCGGATGTCCGTCCCGGCGGCCGTAACAAGCTTGACGGCCACGGGCGCGCGGAACACGGGCACGCCGCGCGCGAAGTCCTGGACCTGGGCGACCCGGAGCCGGACGGTCTTGGCGGCCGGGTCCCAATCGGACTTGACCTCGAAGACGGGATGGCCGGGCTTGAACAGCCACTGGTCGAAGAACCAGTCGAGGTTCCGCCCGGTGACGGTCTTGACCGATCTGATGAAGTCGGCGGTGTCGACGGCGTCGAACGCGTAGCGGTGGAGGAAGCGGCGAAGGGTCTCGAAGAACGGCTCGTCGCCCAGGATGGAGCGGAGCATGTGGATGACCCGGGCGCCCTTGGGATAGGTGTGGGCGTCGAACATGTCGCCGGGCTTTTCGTAGCGGTCGGTGACGATCGGCCGGATGTAGCGCGTCCGGGCCTCCCGGAGGTAGGCGTCGAGCTTGTTCTGGAGATTGAGCGCCCCCTCGTCCTCGCCCATCTCGAACCGATGGTAAAGGTAGTCGGAATATGTCCCGAAGCTCTCGTTGATCCAGGTATGGGCCCAGCTGCGGAGGGTGACGAGGTTGCCCCACCACTGGTGGGCCAGCTCGTGGGAGACGATGCCGATGGCCGGGAAGTCGGGCTCGCTCCGCTCGTCGACCATGATGCGGTGGGTCATGGCCGTGGCCGAGGTGCTCTCCGCCCCGCCGCCCGAGGGCACCGAGACCTGGTCGTATTTCCGCCAGGGGTAATCGTAGCCGAAGATGCGGTTGAAGAACTCCATCATCTTGGGGGTCTTGCCGTAGGTCGGCCCGGCCTTGGCCTCGTCCTGCGGATAGACCCAGTAGTTGATGGGAACGGTCCTGTAGGAATCACGGACGACGACGTACGGCGCGGCCGCCAGGAAGATGAGGTAGGTCGAGTGGGGCTGGTCCTGCGACCAGTGGTAGGTCACCGTGCCGGCTGCCTGGTCCTCGACGACGCTGAGGAGCCGGCCGTTGGCGGCCACTTTGAGCCCGCGCTCCACCGTGGCCACGATCTCGTTGGTGACTTTGTCGTTGGGGTAATCGTAGCAGGGGAACCAGTGATGGACGTTCGCGGGCCAGGAATCGGAGAAGACGACCCGGGGGTTGTCGGCGCTCTCGTCCACGAATTTCAGGCCGGTCCTCGGGTCCCGCCCGTGATAGAAGCAGGTGAAGGCGAACTCCTCGCCGAACAGGAAAGGCCGAGAGAGATGGACCGTGAGCTCGGAGGCCGTTTGGTCGAAGGCGAGCGGCCGGCCGTCGGCGTCGAGGACCGAGGTCACGGTGAACTCCTCGGCGTCGAGGACGCAGGTTGTGAGGCCTTCCCGCAAAGAGGACGCAAGGAGGGTGGTCGCGCCCTCGAAGGCTTTGCGGTCGAGGTCGAGGCGGATCTTGATCAAGTAGTGGAGCGCGTCGTAGGAGCGGCTGCGCTCGGACTGCAAGGGCTTGGCCGACCAGTCGACGCCCTGGCCGAGAACGGGCAGGGAGGCGGCGAGAACAAGGAGAGCTGTCAGAACGATGAATAGGGACCTTTTTTTCATGCTCTCACCTCATCCCTCAACGCTTCGGGCGCGCGCCGCCGTAAAGCTGGAGCAGGCCGTCCTTTTTCATCAGCGCCTCGATCTCGGTGACCGTCCGAGGCACGCCGGCCGATAGGTTCTCGCAGCCCGTCGCGGTGACGGCCACCGTGTCCTCGATCCGGATGCCGATCTCCTCCCCGAGGCGGAAAAGCTGGATGTCGCAGGCGAAGACCATGCCGGGCACGAGGACCTCGTCGGGCCCGGCGAACGTCCCGGTGACGTCGTGGGTGGCCAGGCCGATCATGTGGTTGTAGCCGCCGTAGCGGATGACCCCCCGGAAATCCCCGGCGTAGGCCTCCAGCTTCTTCGCTTTGAGCATGGCCTCGATCGCGGCCCCCACCTGCCCGAAAGTGAGCCCGGGACGGTAGGTCGCGAGGCAGACGTCGCGCACGGCCAGGGCCGCTTCATAGAGCTCCCTCTGGCGCGGAGTGAACCGGCCCGAGACCGGGAAGCTCGTCGAGATATCGACGTGGTAGTCGTCCACGGCGGGGCCGGCGTCGAGGATGACGAAGTCGCCGGCCGCGAGCGTCCGGTCGTACTTGTGATAGTGGCCGAAAGCGTGGTTCTTGCCGGACATGATGATGGGCGGATAGGCCATATCGACGGCGCCCCGCAGGCGGCAGACGAACTGGAAGACCGCTTCCAGGGCCTTTTCGGCGACGCCGGGGCGGGTCGAGCGGATGACCTCGTTGTGGGCCTCGACGCCGACGCGGCCGGCGCGCCGGAGGACGTCGAGCTCGGCCGGGGTCTTGACCTTGCGCAGGTCCCAGACCAGCGCCGAGCAGTCGCGGACCTCGACCTGGGGGAAGCGGTCGCGAAGGAGACGGACGAACTGGAGCTCGCGCGTCAGGCGGCCGTCCCACGTGTTCATGGTCATCGTTCTCTGCAGGGCGTTGAATTTCTCATTGGAGTTCTCAGGGCCGAGCTCCTCGGGCTTGAACATCGTGTAGATGACGCCGGTCCTTTGGGCGAGGCCCGAGAGGAAGGTCCCGAACTGCCCGGCCGGGAGGACCCGGTCGACCCCGGTGACGGCCACGGGATCGCGGACGAGCTCCAGGGGGAGGCCTTCGCCCTCGGCCTCTTTCTCGCTGATGGTGAAGAACAGGATGGTCTGTTTTCTCAGGCCGTCGATGACCAGATAGGCGTCCGGGATTTCGACGCCCGTGAAATAGCCGAAATCATGTCCCTGGCGGAAGGCCCGGTCGGTCGCGGGAGTGACGGCGCCGGGGAAGACCGCCGCACCGTCGGCGATCTTGTCCATGAGCCGGGCTCGCCGGGCGGCGTATTCGGCGCGGTCGAAGGGCAGCGGACCGGCCGCGGACGGCGCGGCCGGCAGTAAGCCCGCGACGAACCCCAAGGCCAGAATGATGCTGAGCCTGCGGAATGGATTTCTCATGCCCGGATTCTATGCGGGGGGTCCGGACCTGTCAATGGACAAAGCGGGCCCGTTTGACACACCTGCCGGATAAGCCTATCATTGAGCTCGGCCTTGGGCCGCGCTGGATCCGGGACCACGGAACACGCATGAATTTGCGGACAACTCTCGAAGAGAGGCTGGCGGATCTCAGGGAGCAGTTCGCTTCGAGATATCCGCTCCCAGGCCTGCGCATCGGCGCCAAAGAAGCGGCGCTCGCGATCGTCCAGGGCGGGATGGGGGTCGGGATCTCGCTTTCGAACCTCGCCGCCGCGGTCGCCCGCGAAGGCGGCGTCGGCGTCATCGCCGCGAACGCCATCGGCATGACCGAGGCCGATTATTACGACGACCCCGTCGCCGCGAACGTCCGCGCCCTTCGTCGCGAGATCCGCGAAGCGCGCCGGAAGTCGAGCGGGTTCATCGGCGTCAACATCATGGTCGCGGTCGACTGCTTTCACCGACTGCTCGACACTGCGGTCGAGGAAAAGGCCGACATCCTGTTCCTGGGGGCCGGCCTGCCGATCAAAGGGATCCCGGTCCGCGCCATCCGGGACGCGGGGGTCCTGGTCGTGCCCATTGTCAGCTCGGGCCGGGCGGCCCGGCTCATTTACAAAGCCTGGGAAAGGCATTACGGCGACATCCCCGACGGCGTCGTTGTCGAGGGCCCGCAAGCGGGCGGGCATCTGGGATTCAGGCCGGAGCAGATCGACCACCCCGACTTTCAGCTGGAGCGCATCGTCCCCGAAGTGATCGAAGCGCTCGAAGAGTTCGGGGCGCGCTGGAACCGTCCTTTACCCGTCATCGCCGCGGGGGGGATATTCACCGGCGAGGATATTTTCAGGCTCTTGAAGCTCGGTGCGAAAGGGGTCCAGCTCGCCACCCGTTTCGTGGCCACTCATGAATGCGACGCCGATCCCCGCTTCAAGCAGGCTTACCTCTCCTGCCGGGAAGAAGACATCCTCATCATTCAGAGCCCCGTCGGGATGCCCGGCCGCGCGATCCGCGGGCCGTTTCTGGAGGCGATCGCCCGCGGGGACAAGAAGGTCTTTCGTTGCCCCTCGCGCTGTCTCGAGAGCTGCGAGGCCGGGAAGGCCCGTTACTGCATTTCAGAGGCGCTCGACAGCGCCCGCAAGGGGGATCTCGAGAACGGGTTCGTCTTCTGCGGCGCGAACGCCTTCCGCGTCGACGCCATTGTGTCGGTCAAGCAGCTCATCGCGGGGCTCAAAAGGGAGTTCGCCTTGGCCGGCTTCGTCAGCGCGCTGAAGGCGGAGGTCGCTAGGAGAAAGGAAGCCCTGAAGGCGCTCAGGGGCGAATACGAGGCGGCCCTCGCCGAAGTGCGCGAGCAGGTACGGGCCGGGGCGCGTCGGCTGGCCGAGGAGAACGAAGCCAAGCTCCGGCAAGAAAAGGCCCGGATACGCGAACGATTGACACGGATCAGGGCCGAGTACCTTCAGGTCAAGACGCGGATCAGGGAGCTGCGCGCCGAGCTCGAATCCGTTTTGATATCGGCCCCGGATGTGGTTTAGGATGGCTGTTAATACGCATTTTATTACTTTTCGTCAGAACCTCGCCCAATAGCGTGATCATCAGATCCATCAGCGGAGACTCCTTGGAGATC
The DNA here is from genome assembly GCA_037447475.1 of Candidatus Aminicenantota bacterium. Taxonomy (GTDB): domain Bacteria; phylum Acidobacteriota; class Aminicenantia; order Aminicenantales; family Saccharicenantaceae; genus RBG-16-66-30. Next base: position 6,868 of record JBBIGP010000001.1, on the reverse strand, counting down.
CGAACCTCCCGCCTTTGGGCTTTTTAGACGATTCTGACGCGCGAAGCGACGTCCTGGAAGAACTCCTTCGACCAGAGAGCCAAGGGCCTGGGATCCTTCAGGAAACGCTCTGCTTCTCCCCGGATCTGGCCGATGTCGACGCGGTCTATTCTCCTGGCCAAAAGGCCGCGGAGATCCGCTTCCGTCAGAGGCGCAGGCCCCTCCCAATGCCCCGTCTGACGCATCCTCTGTTCGAGATGCGATAGATGGAGCTCGGGGTGGTGGGCAGCGAACCAGACAAGATCATACCAGTCCCGCCCCTTGACCCGGCTCTTCCATTCCCGGCAGAGCACGGCGTGCATCTTTCCGGCGAAAAGATCGGGCAGGCTGAACGTCCTGACCGCGAACGGGACCGGCCGCAGGAGATAGCGGATCTCTGTCGAAAACCCCGGAGGCGGGTCTGTGTCGACCTCGAGCTTGATCTTCAGCACCTGGTTCCGGGGGACCTGCTGGACGAGGCCCCGCTCGAACTCGACCGTGATCATCTGGGTCCGCGTGTCGGCCTTGAGGAAGGCGGACTGGATGGCCGCCGAGGCCGGTTTGGGCCGGTTCTCGATTTCGACGGCGAACCCGAAGGACGCAAGCTCTCTCTTCAGGGCTCCGCTGTAATCGGCCAGGTCGAAGTTCTTGCGCTTCTCGAGGAGCGAGAAATCTAAGTCCTCAGAGAAACGGTCGAGCCCGTAAAGCACCCGGAGCGCCGTGCCGCCGTAGAAGGCGGCGTTTTCGAAGAACTTGCTTCTCCAGAGGCCGAGAAGCGCAATCTCCTGCATGACCTCCCTGAGGGCGCGCAGGGAATCACCAACGGTATGGATCTCGTATGAGGCAAGTATCTGGCGAATCGCTTCGTTCATCAGGCAGCCCCCTCCCCGGCTCGCCGGGCCCGTCTGATCACCGCGCTCAAAAGCCGCAGGCGGCGGGACCGATAGCGGCCAGAAAGATCGTCGATCTGATCGGCCGACAGGGAGCGCAAAGCCGCCGTATCGATCCGCAAGTCCTCCTCGAGCAAGTGCCCCATCTCAGCGACCGAGACGATAGGTGTTCCCCGCACCGAAACGATCTTGTCGGCCAGGGCCTTCTCGGGCGACGCGATCAGGAATGCCTGTTCATGGTCTGCTTCCACACGGACCATTCCGACCTCATAGGCGCGCGCCGGGATCTGCCGGTAAACGAAAATACCTATGGGGGTGGCGAACCTGCGCGAGCGGTTCGGCGTGACCGACGTCAAGGCCTCGACCCTCTCGGGGATCAGCCCGTGGTAAGCGAGCGCGTAATCCAACGAGACATGGGAAGGACCGTAGATAAGGTTGGCCAGCAACTCCTTCGAATAGGGATACCGCCGATAACGATCGCCGAAAACATAAAGCCCCTTCTTGACTCTGATCAGGACTCCTTCCCTGAGAAGGCGCGTGATCTTATCTCTGGGGGAGGAGAGGTCACTTAGGGCGTCATTCAGGACCTGATAATCAAATATCTCTGGCCGGATGCGGGACCGAACATCTATGAACATACAGCCCTCAATAAACCTAGATAGAAATCTCTATAATTTGTCATAATATGTCTAATAATATCGACATACTACGATAAAATATTAAATCTGTCAAGCTGAAAGACAGGCAAGGACTGCGCTGGCTCATTTTCCGATATTCGCCTTATGAAAAGCCATATGAGCCGCTTGTGACGGAAAAAGACATAGATTTTCAATGGCGTTGTTGTTTGGATTGCCGTCTATATGATGGACAACTTCTGTCGGCAGAAGGGGCCGACCCAAGTGCTTCGCCATCATGAAGCGATGTTCCGGGACTATGCCGTCCTTATTGGCCATAATATCGCCCCTCTTTCGGAGGCGAACATAGCCGGTGCGGTCTACGTATCTGCCGCCCCTCCAGCAAGGGTGGGTCTCTCCACCTTTCCGGCCGTGCGGTCCAATCTTAACTCTCAGCTGCGTATTCCGAGGGATTCCGGCCGGTATTCCGACGGAAGGCGGCCACCATTCCGAGCGAGGCCGGCCACGGTTCCGATGGGAAGGCGGCCACTTTTGAGCCAGTCGTCGGAAAGGTGGCCGGAATGGCTCGGAAAATTGCGGGGTGAGGCTGGGTAATCTCGGGAAAACCGGGTATCGTTCGCCTTCTGACATCATTGGAAGGAGGCGAAGATGCCGGCCAAGAGGTTACCGATGCGGAAGATACGAGAAGCCCTAAGGCTGAGCCGGGGGCTGGGGCTGACGGCACGGCAGGTGGCGGCGAGCCTGGGTTTGGCCCGCTCGACCGTCGCCGAGTACGTCCGGCGGGCCGAGGAGGCCGGGCTCAGCTGGCCCTTGCCTTCCGACTGCGGCGACTTCGTCCTGGAACGGCGACTGTTCCCGCCGACACCGCTTGTGGCGGCGGTTGACCGGCCGCTTCCGGACTGGACGGAAGTCGCCCGTGAGCTCGGCCGCAAGATGGTGGTCTGGTTCTCGTTCCGCAAGGACCTGGCGAGCTTCCTGGCCGGCCACCAGGCGGCGTTCCGGGAGTACGGGGGACTTCCGGAAGCCATCCGGCCCGACTGTCTGGGTTCGGCGGTCCGGATCTGGCGCGGGGCGGCTTCGGCTCTCAACGAGCGATACCAGAAGTATCTCGAGCCTTTGGGCGTCATCGTGCTCCCGGCCAGGCCCGGAGCCCCCGAGGACAAGGGCAAGATCGAAAAACGGATCCTGGACCTGTTCTCGCTCTTGGATCTCCGCCTCCGCAGTGGCTCCAGGACGGGCGTTGGTGACAGGGGATTGTTAGCCACCCGCCCACCAAAGCCGGAAAAATGGCCGATTCCGGACTTCCCGGCAAAAACATCGCGCCAGGAGGCCCTAGGATCGATTTTCTTTGGTCGGTCCATACCAACCCCCTCACGAATAATGGCCGCGGCCGCGAAGATTGGCATGCGGCTTGTCCGGCCTCTTCGTTGGCTCTTCCTTCTTGACCCGGTCGAATCCCGCCTGCAAGATATTCCTTACGCCGCGGAACGAGATGAGATCAAACGCCAAGGCCCTCTCGCAAGCGGCTTCGATCCGCTCGTTCCCGTAGCGAGACCCGAGCCGCATGATCCCGAGCGAGGCCCGGTATCCTTGCTCCGGATGGGGACGGCTTTCCATGAGCCGCCGGACCATCTCCGCCGTAAACGGCCCCGCGCTTTCCGCCCAGCGGACGAATCTCTCGGGCGTCCACTCCAAGTAGGCCCGATGAGACTCCGGCCTGTGCTCGGCCAGGGTCGTGTAATGATAAGGCCTGTCGTCCCGGACATGCGAGGCGATCCTCTCGCCCCTGTAGAAGACCTCAACCGTCCGGGCCGTGGCTCGGACCTCGATCTTCTTGTGGAGATAACGGGGAGAAATCCAGCAATGGATGATCTTCTCGATTAGAGAGAAAAAATGGTATAGTATCCTGTCTAATGATTTAATCGCAATTGTCCAAGGAGCTATTGGATGAAGATTTTTTCAATCAAAGTGGATCCCTTGACTGGAGAAGAGTATTTTGAAGTCTACCTGCGGGGCCGGCAGATTCTCAACAATCCTCTTCTCAACAAGGCTTCCAGTTTTACGCAGGAGGAAAGGTTGAGCTTGGAACTGGAAGGGCTCCTCCGCTCAGGGATTTCAACGCTGGAGACCCAGGCCGAGCGCAGCATGGCGATGTACAAAAGAAAAACGGACGACCTAGAGCGCTATATATTTCTCCAGGGACTCCTCGACCGCAGCGAGACTCTTTTTTACAAGCTTCTCTGCGACAACCTGGAGGAAATGGTTCCCATCGTTTACACACCTACAGTTGGGCAGGCCTGCCAGATGTTGAGCCATATTCTCAGGAGATACCGGGGGCTTTATATTACTCCGGAGAACATTGGCCGCATCGACGAGATATTGGCCAGTATCAGCCTCCCCCAGGTCCATCTTTTTGTCGCGACAGACGGAGAGAGGATCCTAGGGCTGGGAGATTTGGGCTCGGACGGGATGGGTATCCCCGTCGGGAAAATTAATCTGTATATCGCTGCTGGAGGGCTCCATCCCGCCTGCTGCATGCCAGTCATGCTGGATGTCGGGACGAATAACAAGTTGCTCCTCGAAGACAGGCTTTATTTGGGATACCGGCATCCCCGTTTGACGGGAAAGGAGTATGAAGAGTTCATCGAGCGCTTCGTCATGGGTATAAAAAGGGTATTCCCCAATGCCCTCCTCCAGTGGGAGGATTTTTCCAAACAGAAGGCCTTCCTGCTCGAGGAACGCTATAGGGAGCGAATTCTTTCGTTCAATGATGACATCCAGGGAACGGGAGCGACTGTTCTCGGAGCCCTCATGACGGCCGTAAGGATAAAAAGATCATCTCTGGCAGACGAACGGTTTGTTATTGTCGGCATGGGCCAGGCCGGAGCCGGGATTGCCACCTATATCAAAGCCCAGATGAAAAAGGAAGGCCTTTCGGATGAGGAGATACAGCGGCGAATCTATGCTGTTGACGTCCCGGGTCTTCTTGTCGAAGACATGCCGGGACTTGAGCCTCAAATGCGTCCATTTGCCCAGCCGAGGGCGAGTATCTCTGGCTGGGAACTGGCATCTCCTGGCAAAATAACTTTGATGGATGTTGTCCGGAATAGCCAGGCATCAGTCCTAATTGGAGTGACAGCCAGGGCCGGACTGTTTAACGAGGAAATCCTCAACCGGATGAGCGAGAACAACGAGCGGCCTGTCATTTTGGCCCTCTCCAATCCTACATCTAAGTCTGAGTGTACTCCCCTGGATGTCTACAGAGCGACAAAAAGGAACGTTCTTGTGGCAACGGGCAGCCCGTTTCCTCCAGTCACATTAGGGGGGAAAACGTTCAAGACTTCCCAGGTGAATAATATGTACATTTTCCCCGGAATTGGACTTGGTGCTCTTGTCTCCAAGTCCCCTAAAGTAACGGACAGGATGTTTCTCGCTGCAAGCCGTGCTCTGAGCGATTCGGTGACCGACGGGCAGCGCCAGGAAGGCCTTCTTCTTCCCGAGCTCAACGACATTCGCGAGGTTTCTTTCCGTGTAGCTCATGCCGTCGCCAGGGAGGCCCGGGACTCCGGATTGGGACGCCTTGTGGGGGATGAAGAACTAGCAGAAGTCATAAAAAAAGCTCAGTGGATCCCTCATTATTATCCCTTCCGGCCAGGTCCTATCGGCGGATAAAACGGAATCTTTTTCGCCGCTCCGGGCAGATGACTCTAATGGCCCGGGGGAGAACTCGGAATTGTAGCATTCCCTATTGCCCTTCCTCAAGAAGCTAGCCGTACGGCAAACACAGCCCTTGATGATTCACTGCCAATTCTGTTATTAGGGATTGCAGGAAGCACCTTGACATATCTATCAGCTTGATATTACTTATGGGGAGAACCAAGCGTGTGGCGATCGAGAAGGAGAGGTAATTATGCGCCTGCGTCTCGCTAAGGTCGACGAATTTCAGTTCCTTACTTGTCTTCAGTATGGTCTTTGGGGAAGCAGGACAGCAAGATTCAAGGATTGGAAGATCGGGGACAATTTCGCCATACTGGTCGATAAAAAAATTGCAGCTCTTGCTGAGGTTATCGGTGAGCAGTTCTCTTCAAAGGAAAAAGTCTGGGATAACGGCCTCTTCCCATATAGAATCCCGCTTCGGTTCGTCCATGTAATCGAACCGGAAAATCGACCAGCTATTCTTGGTCCAATCAGAGATACAATTATAAAAATATGGGGAACCACCTATGGTTGGGGCATCCTAAATCAACAACTCATTGAGTCGCCGAATTCTGACATAATTGTCCGATCGATAAAGGAAACCCGGAACAATCTCCAAGAATTCAAGGCGAATATAGAATCCCTTCTGGAACAGGCGAGGCTCAATAGAATCTCTGTTGCTTCAAATCCCCCCAGGAAAAGGAAGGGGCAGAAAATCCCGCCCTTCGTCCCAGACTCACAACCGGATGAAGGGATTCCGATATCAAAACGGGACCTTTGCGAACATACAAGGTTGCAGAGTGAACTGGTGGATTTGGGCAGGATTACAGGATGCTCGGTATGGCTTGCGTCGAATGACCAAGCAAGGAAGTATCAGGGAAAATCGCTTGCGGCCGATTGCCTTAAGAATCTGCCCAATCTTGGACTCAGCGTTGAGGCAGCCAAGCGAATATCATTAATCGACGTTATTTGGATTAAGCAGAATGCTCCCGTCTGTGCTTTTGAAGTCGAGACTTCAACTTCCATCTATTCAGGGCTGCTTCGAATGTCCGACCTTATATCGGTCATCCCGGCACTCAATATCAAGCTCTTTATTGTGGCCCAACGGGATCGTCAGGACAAGGTGCTCCGGGAACTTGCAAGGCCGACTTTCAGGAAGATCGGGCTCAGTGAATATTGCCGTTATGTTGCAGCTGAAGACCTGCATGAACTGCTGTTGAAGGTCAAGGATCTTGTCGGATCGGTCCACACAAACGTATTGGAAAAGATCTCGGTCGAACTGGATGATATTGTAGACAGCAGTGAATAAGAATAATCTTTTCCGAGTTCTCTATTCATTCTGAGCAGCAAGCGAAATCCTGTGTTTGGCAATACGGGGAGCCCGACCTGACTTCTCTGGACAGGTTCTGGGATGGTCGCAGTCAATGTGTAGCTATGTTTTGGTGAAATATCCCGTGGACTTTGATGGGACTTTTTGGGAATAAATCGCTATACAACCGAATAAAACGGCATTACCGTGCCAATTCGAATAATAGCGATATTCGGCATAAATCATTGATCACTTGGGGGAAAACCGTGGCGTGCCTGAGAGGATTCGAACCTCCGACCTTTGGATCCGGAGTCCAACGC